>NZ_LZJI01000052.1 GCF_001667775.1 Mycobacterium sp. E1747 | reverse complement strand
CCAGGCCACCGTCACGCCGGAGGCCGTCAGTTCGGCGCGCCACTGGGCCACCAGCGTCGTCTTGCCGTATCCCGACGGCGCGTGCAGGACGATCAGCCGCCGGCGCCCGAAGACCGCGCTCGAATACGGCGAGCAGCTCCGCGAGGCGCAACGCCGGCGCGGGGTCCCCGTCGACAGCATGATCGTGCCGGTCGACGGCATCGGCGCGGGATCGACCGTCGCAAAGTCCGACGAGAAAACCGCGCCGACGCCGCCCGCGCCGGCGTTGCGCCTCGCGGAGCTGCTCGCCGTATTCGAGCGCGGTCTTCGGGCGCCGGGTGGGATCGCGGGTCATCGCGGTTTCGATGACGGCGGTGACGTCGTCGGGCACGCCCCTCTCGCTCAGCATTTCGGGAATCGACCGGCCCATCGGCGGGCGGCCGGTCAGCGCGCTAAACAGCGTGGCACCCAGCGAGTAGACGTCGGAACCAGTTGTGGGCGTTGCACCTTCGAGGAGTTCGGGTGCGATGAACGCCGGTGAGCCGATGACCACCCCGGCGCGGGTTTCGAACCCGCCGGCGACGCGGGCCAGGCCGAAGTCGGTCAGCTGCGGTTCGCCGTAGTCGGTCAGCAGGACGTTTCCCGGCTTGACGTCACGGTGCAGGATGCCGGCCCGGTGCGCGGCTTCCAGCGCGCCGGCGAGCTTCACGCCGATGCTCAGGGTCTCGCGCCAGCCGAGGGGCCCCCGACCGCTGACCCGCCCCCACAGCGAGCCCTTGGCGTGGTAGGGCATCACGATGAACGGCCGACCACCGCGGGTGGTGCCGACCTGCAGGACGGTGACGATGTGCGGGTGCCCCGAGAGCCGGCCCATCGCCCGCTGTTCGCGCAGGAACCGGTCGAGGTTCTCGGGGTCAAGGTCGTTGGTCAGCACCTTGACCGCCACCATGCGGTCCAGTTCGGGCTGGGCACAGCGGTAGACCACCCCGAATCCACCGCGCCCGATCTCCTCGACACCCTCGAAGTCGAGTTCCGCGGCGACCCCGGCGATCAGATCCTGCTGGATCGCCTCTGCATCCACGTCGGCCATCGACGGTCACTGTCCTCGCGAGTCAGGCCGGTGCGCCTTGCACTGGTCGTGACACCATATCGCGGAATGACCTGGGGCGATGGCGGGAAATTTACGCCTGAAGCAATACCGCCGAGGCGCTTGAACTGCGAACTTGTGGTGGTCCCGGCTGGGATCGAACCAGCGACCTTCCGCGTGTGAAGCGGACGCTCTCCCACTGAGCCACGGGACCGGCGCCGAGAGGCGAACGACGTCGAAGACTAGCACGGACCGGCTCCCCCAGTATGGGCCGCGTGCACCGATCGAGGTGTGCGCTAGCCTGGACGCGGCTCGTACCAAGAAATTTGTATGTGCCCGCTCACGTGGACTATCGTCGTGCTTCGCACCGGGCGACGATCTCGCCCGAGGCGCGCGGATGTAGCGCAGTTGGTAGCGCATCACCTTGCCAAGGTGAGGGTCGCGGGTTCGAATCCCGTCATCCGCTCGAAGGTGCAAGTGGCATCAATCCAGCGGTGGAGTGGCCGAGTGGTGAGGCAACGGCCTGCAAAGCCGTGCACACGGGTTCGATTCCCGTCTCCACCTCCAGCTTTGGACCCCGGCGCGATTAGCTCAGCGGGAGAGCGCTTCCCTGACACGGAAGAGGTCACTGGTTCAATCCCAGTATCGCGCACCAGCTCCACAGCAGTTCAAAGGTAGTTTTTGAGCCAAGCGGCGCAGGTCGTGAACTCCTCGTGAACTCCCTGTTTTCCTTGGGTCAGCAACCCGAAGGAAGAAATGCCCCTCACTGCCAACGCTTTTCCCCAACCAGCCGACGCCGTCCGTATCGAGGAATGGGTCATCGACCCTGGCGGCCCTGACAGCGCCTACCGCTGTTTCACGGGTTCGTCCTGGGTCGTCGGCCAGCCCGAACGCGAGCACGACACAACGGTGGTCATCGTCGGCACACAGCACGCCGACCGCAGCACCGAGCGCGGCATCCTCGTGGAGCGCCTGGACGACGAGCTGACCATCGGCCAGGCCCGCGAACTCGCCCGCGCGCTGATGGCCGCCGCTGACGAGGCCGCCGACATGAACGGGCGGGACGAGCTGTGAAGCGCGCCGTTATCGCCCTGGTGCTCCTCACGGCGGCCACATTCGAGGCTGGCATCGCGCACGCCGACCCGGCCACCGGGGACTCGGACACGCCCTGCTATCGCGGGGCTGGCCGTGGCCGCAATCGAATTGACCGCACATCTAGTGAAGTTCATCGTGGTCGAGACCTGGCGTCTGTGCGACTGGACGCTGAAACGGGTACATGAGCACCGGCAAGCCACGGCGGCCCGTCTCAAGCAGCCCTCAACGCCCCAGCCGCTCAACGCAAAAGCCCCTTCGCCACTCACAGCGAAGGGGGCTTTTGCTCGTGCTCAAGCCATTGCGAGGTGTCGTGCTCCCAAGACTTCGTGTCGTCCGGCCTCCGGTGCGACCTCGGCCCCGGCTGCGACTAGCGCCTCCTGCAGGACGTTCAAAGCCTTAATGAGGGACGCCTCGGATGCGTCCGGAACATCAATCGTCCAGCTTGCCGTCAGGTCGGCAGCGGACGCCGTGTAGTCGGCGTCGACCCCCAGGCGAGCCAACTCGTCCGTAACGGAGTCGAGAAACGCCTCGAAGCCGTCGTAGTCGTTGGGGTCGTTGTCGCCAGGGGTGAATTGCAGGAAAATCTCGTACATCTTCACTCCCCTCTCAATCGTCCCAGCAGGTCGCGCGGGATAGCTGTCCCCGTAGCTGCTTCTCATAGTATGGGTTCGATGGGGTCAGCTTAACCGTTTTTATGTGCGCCTTGTCACAGGGACATTTCATCTTGAAATACCTGTTCGGGCGCTTTTCGATGCGCCAGCCCTTCGCTTCCGCCTCGCGCAGGACTTGCTCAAGTTCCTTGTTCTGGTGCTTCGGTCGCGGCAACGCTGGTCACCGCGCTCGATGCGGCTGCACTGCTAACACAACGGTCAAACGTAGTGTCTGTGTTCCGCGTACGTCGCGCAACTCGCCGCTGTCAGTACCAACACAAACGCGAGGAAACCCGCAGGCCATTACCTACCACCGGGGGCCTGACTCAGCGCAGCCTCTCTGACCAGCTGGTCGCGCCTGGCTTAAGCACCTGGTAGCTGTACGAGTAGACCATGATGCTGTCGTTGCCTTGTTCTGACCGTCCGCCCTCAATTCGCAGGTCAACGACTCGTTCCCCGTCCGCGATTGTCGCTTGCGCGTCTTCCCACGCCGCCCGCTCGGCTGCCAGCCATCTCGCGGTCGGGTTTCCTCCGTTCGGCCACCGGATAGTGCCGTGCCGCACCTGGGACTGATTCGGTGTTGTCATGGCATCATCGTCACCCACGACACCGACAACTTGCCTCTATTTCTTGCGGCGCGGCGTCTACCGTTGACTTGAAGCACAGTCCGCTAACGAGAGGTGGATAGTGAGCGCACCGGACAACGAAATCTCCGTCTCAGCCGCATTGCCGGCTGCGGAGACAGAGACAATCATGTCCGCGTTGTTCGACCAGCTCATCGACAAGTTCGAGGCCGGGCATACCGCCGACTCACAAGAAGTCGATGCTCTGCTCGACGCGGTGCTCTACGTGCTGCAAAACAGCGAGGATTACGAATCGCCAGAAAAGCTGGCGGAAGCGATTGAGCAGACCGCGCCGAAGGTTGCCCAACACATTCGGTCGTTGCAAAGCCCCGACGCTATTGCCGCGTACATCAACCTGCTAACCGCCATCATCGTGTGGATGACGCAGTTGTCCAACGCATTACATAACCCGCCGCCGCCAGGGCAAACCCAACAAGTCACGGTCAATGTCAACGTGACGAATGCTCCGGTCAACATCAATGTGACGACTGCTCCGCAGTCACCAGCACCCGATGGCGGCGCGACACCCGGCCAGAAATCGCACTGATGCATTGGCTGTCGACAACAGTTCAGCTCGTCGGCACTGTCGTCACCGGGATTGGTCTTCTTTACGCCTACGGGCGCGCCACGGCGCTACCCGCCCGGTTGCGCCAGTGGTGGGCACGTATTCGCCGCAAACCGCAAAACATAACCATCGACGCTTCCCTCGGGGGCATCGGTGTGAGCATGTCGGGCGATGTGCATATCGCGTTCACGCTGGACGAAAACGCAACGACAGACGAGAAGCTCGCCCAGGTGCAGGGTTACCTTCGGGAGCTGCGCGCCATGTTCGGCCCAATCAATGCCGCTATCAACAGAATCGACAAGGCAATCGAGGAGGCCAAGAAGCACGCCAACACGGTGGCCGCGCAGGCGCTCGCCGACGCCAAAGCCGAGGTTCAGCGCTTCGGTGCCCGACTTAACGAGCTGCAGGCGGTCGACCTGCGCTATGCGGCGGGTGGTGCGTTCGTCATGGGGGTTGGTTACGCGCTGAGTTACTTCAGCAGCTTCAGGTATTGACTAACGGCTCGCCGCTGAACGAAGGAAGCCCCGCAGGCGAGTCGTCATCGCCTGCGGGCCTTCCTTGGTATGTGAGCGGGTTGCTACATCACCACGTCGTCGTCGGGCGTGATATTGCTGCGGTCATAGTGAACGTCCTTCCAAGACAAGGAAGGTCACAAAGCCTTTGCGACCTTGTGACCCGAGGTGATTGCGGAGAGTGCGGAGAATCCGGTGTATGCGGAGATTCGGTTCGACGGCGCGCATTCCGCGTTCAGGCCGTCGAGTTGGCAGCTTACTAAACAGGTCTGCCACGAGGGCTAACGGCGGCGTACCGGGCCTTACCGTTCTGGTCGAAACGTTGACCGCCCCCGGCCTGCCCGAGTGCAGCTCTGCCCTGGGGGCGCATTCGCGACGCCCGGCGAGACCGCCATGTCTGCGGTGGCCACGGCGGCACCGACAAGGCATCTGGCGTGGTCATCGCACGGCCTCGCCGTACGGCTCTAGAGCGGCGTCGACCTCGGATAGCCGAAGGCGAACGATACGCGCGCCAAGCTTGTGCGCGCGAAGTCTGTGGTCGTACAACATATTTCGCACTGTGCGGTCGGTCACGCCGAGATAGCTTGCGGCCTCAGCGATGGTGATGAATCGGTCGGTCGTCTTGGGCGCGGTGGACTTCTTGGGCACAGCGGGCTCCTGAAACCTCGATAGTGGGAGTGCCTGCCGAGCTGACGGCTCGCGGCTATTCAGGAGGGGCCGGACTAGGTTCCGGCTCGTTCTCCGTGACGCTACCTAAAGGGTCTGCACCTTCCGCTTGGTGCAGCTTGCCGCCGTTCTGCGCGAGCTTCGACAGCGCCGCCGCGAGCGCCCGGTCACGGTCAGCGGCGGCGTGCTGGTACCTCATCGCGGCAGCCGGGGTCGAGTGCCCAAGGCGGCCCATCAGCTCCGCGAGCGTCGCGCCGGACTGCGCGGCCAGCGTCGCGCCAGCGTGGCGCGTGTCATGGAAACGGAGGTCTGGTTGACCGGCGGCGGCTGCGGCCTTCTTGAAGTGCCTGTGCAGCGTTGCGGTCGCCAGGTGCCGGTTCTCCCCCGTGGCCGCCGGGAACAACAACGCCTCCTTGCCCGGCGCGACGCGGTCAATGATGTGGTTCTTGACCATAGGTGAAATGTGCGACGGAATGTGAACATTACGTTGCCCGGCTTCAGATTTCGGTGTCCCGATTCGGAACTCGCCCTCGACGCGCACGACAGCCCGGTGGTGGGGCTGAGCGGTCGGTGCGGGGCTGTCCGGGCACCGCGGTTTAGGACCCGAGCGACACCGAGGCCGCGGCCCCGACGAGGGACTGGCCGATGCCGAATATCTGCCATTGGCCGAAGGTTTGGCCGCCGGTCTTGGGGTCGGCGACCACCCCGGACGCCAGTGGGGTGGCGAAGGCGCGGAAGCCGCCGGGCCAGAACACGGTGAGCAGGTCGGCGCTGGCGGTGGGGGTCGGGTACAGGGTTGCGCCGCCGTAGCGCAACGCGACCGTTTCGAGCGCACTATGCCTTGCTTGGTGGCCGCGATCTGCTGGTTGACTGCTACTCGCTCACGGTGCTACACCGGCGTATGAAGGGTGTGGCGATTTCGTCGGTGTTGGCCGCGAGCCGTTTCATGGTGCGATGCAGTTTGAGAATCTGAGCTTTGGGGAGCTTGTCGGCGCCGCAGGTGGTGATCCGTGGGCGGTCAATCAGAGCTTGCAAGCGGGCAGCCCGTTTCAGATTTCTCAGCTCGCGGAGGCATTCCACGCCGCGGGCCGATGCTCCGCGGAGGCCGAGCACTCATTCGAGCAAGCCCGCAAGCGGTTCGATGCGGCGTGGAATCACCAGGACGGCGACCACCCGATCAATGGCTCCGCTGAGGTTGAGCGACTCACCAAATCGCTTGGGCTGCAGACGGAGCAGTTGCCAAAGATAGGCGACGACTTGGAGAACATCGCGGGAGTGCTGGCTGCGGCGCAGAAGGAGGGCGCCGCGGAGATCGCCTTACTGGAGCGGCAGCTACGGCTTCTGGACAAGCTCATAACTGCGGCGAAAAAGGATCTGCAGGAGCCACTCGACGCGAAAAGTCGGGCTCAGCTGGAGGCGTTGATCCGAGACGCGCACGCGGACGCGGACGACGACACGCGCGACGCCTTGAAGCAGATGAATTCTATCCGCGACGTTTACACGAGGTCGCTGCATCAGGCCCAGGCCAACGGCAACCTAACCCCGCAGGACGCCCAGGCGGTGAGCGAGTTCAAGCCGGCCGGCTTCGGGGACGGGCAAGGCCCTCCTCCCAGCGACCCCAGAATCACCGGTCCCGCAGGCGACCCTCGACACGAGCAGAACACATACGACCTACAGGACCAATTCTCCGATGGCCAAGGACCCACGTTCGGCGGCGACCCGCGAGACGGCTTCCCCCGCAGCCCCGCCTCGGAGCTGGCACAAGGTCCGCCCGGATCCCGGCCGTTGCCAACAGGGACCGCGATCGGACCTGACGGCCACCGCTACGCGTTCTTCTCCCACCCCGACGGCACCCACATTCCCGGCTACAACCAATTCGCGACCAACGGAGACGTGTGGGATTACAGCGACCCCAACCACCCCGTCAAAGTCGGCGACCTGCCCGGCATCTACCAAGCCTCGGGGGTGTACGACCCTGCCACGAACCAGATGGTCGTCATCGGGAACACGAGCAACCGGGAAGGCGACCTCCAGCGCGGGATGTGGGTGTCGGGGCCGATCGACCCCCGCAACCCCAATGGCTGGATCAATAATTTGCAACGCGTGGGCAATGTCAACCTCCCAGGTGACCGCGAAAGCCAGGTGATTAAGCTGCAGGGGGGTGGGTTCATGCTTGTCGGAGCGACGAAAGATGGTCCAGTACAAGCGATTTCTGCTGCCACACCGCAGGGCTTGATGAGCGCGGCGCCGGTCACGATCATGGACCAAGGCCGGATGCCATCGGTGTACGGACCGACCATCACCGGCACATCGCTGAACCCCCAAACTGGGCTCGAGACAATTAATCTGCGACTCAGCACATGGACGGGCGCCGCCTACGACCCCAACACCTGGACCACGACATTCAATGTCCAACACTAAGAAAGGCGGCACAGCGTGTTAGGGAGGATGACAACAGCCGTCGTCGGCGCAGCCTTAACGGTAATGGCAATCGGGTGTTCCCGCGCAACCCCCGGCGTGGCTACAGCGACACCACCGAAATTCCCCGACCTCAACGCCTTCCAAGCGGTCGACCCCGCCCCGTACACAATGCAGTTCGGCCGCGGCGGTGGCGGAGTCTTCTTCTCCACCCCCGACGGGCTGCAGTGCGGGTGGGCTTCGCTAGCCAACGGGCCAGACGATCATGTCAGCGCGGTGTGCGACGGGCCGATTCCCGGCCTGCCCGACGGGGCTCCCCCGGGGCGAGACGGCTGCCAACAAGTCGGTGTCGCGAGCACGAAACCGACGGACCTCGGCCCCTACGGCTTCCACGATGGCGGGTGCCCGGCGATCACGGCGCCGGTGCTGAACGTCGGCCAGAAGCTCACCGCCGCAAACACCACCTGCCTGGTGGGAGCCGACCGGTTGACCGCGTGCATCGACCCCGGGCTCAATCGCGGGTTCGTGCTGCAGCCTTCGGGCTCGTGGACCTTCTGAATGGATGCGATGCAGCCAATGCACAGGTGGCGCATAGCGAACTTGCGTAAAGTGATTTCCCATGGGGAGTAACAGGGGATGGTTTTGGCTTTTGGGCGCGGTTGTCTGTGCTGTGGGTTTGGTCGCGGCGCCCATTGCCTCAAGCGACCCAGGATCCCCGTCGTACCTTCAGGGCAAGCAAGCCATTGACATACAGGTCAATCAGCATCACGTGGTGTTTCCTGCCACGACGGATTGGCAGGCCTATTGTCAAGAAGAGCTGGGCAACGTGACTAAGAGCGGGGTTATGCCACGGGTCGACTCGCCGGCAGACTTCATCGCCGGCTGCCAAGACGAGGGCCGGGCACTCGCCTCTCACTAACAACCTCTCGGCAGAAATCCCGACTTGAGTTTTCACTGCGCTGCAGTCCGCGAACTCGTTTCTCCCTTTGCCAGTGGCATGAGTAAAGCTGGCGAAGGCCTGATTGCATGGGATGGCCTAGCTATCCTCCCACCACTAGACTCTTTCCTTCCGTCAGACCGATACGGGGTGTCGGCATCGGATTATCGCAATATCAAGGCTAAGTACTTGCTCTACCTGCGCCTTGTCGAAGATGGCAACGTTCGTCCGTGCGGGCGTCGCTTCAACGACTTTCCCCTTTTCGACGCAGACTAGCTTCCCCAGATCGTCAGGGACGGCCATGCCTGGTGAGGGCCAGGCCGAGTGTTCACGGGCACGGGTTAAACAAGACTCAGGTGCCGCCGCGACCACGGCAAACATGTTCGTTGAACGCTGCTGGTGTTGACATCGTGCTATGAGCAGCGGCCAGCGAAAGGAGCGCGACGATGATATCCGCATTTATTGCTGCGGCGTTGGTCTTGGCGCCGTTATCGCCCGCGCCGGGGGATCAGTGTCCGTTGGGGGCACCTCCTACGACGGATGGGCAGGGCAAGACGATGGTGTGTGTACATCACCACGAGTTGAACCATACGAACATTTGGGAATACCCCGCTGAGTAACCGTTCAGGTGCACCGCCCGCGCGGCGAGCAGCCCTGTAACAGAGTCACGAAATACCGCTTGAATCCGCTTCTGTGGCTTACACATCCGCTCGAAGTGCTCAGGATATGCGTACTCGAAGAACTCCGTGCACCGCCGGGCCTGCATGTGAAATCACCCGAGCTTCCGGCACGTCGACGCTTTCGCTGCCTCGCCGTGGGAGTAGCGATTTCGGGTGCTTAGAGTTCGGTCGCCACCGTCTGTTGGCTGGCCGCCCACGACGCCAGGAGCGCTAAATTGTCAGCGGTCGGCGTGCCCGCGGGTGCGGTGTAGACGGTGAGATGCAGCCCGGGTTCGGCGGTCAGCTCCATCGACTCGACGTCCAAGTCGAGCTGGCCCACGATCGGATGGTGCAACCGCTTGCGTCCGGACCGGTGCAGCCGCACATCCTGAGATGCCCACCGTTGCCGAAATCGCCCACTGCACGTTGACAATTCGCCGACTAGGGCGATCAGCTCCTCGTCGTGCGGATTGCGGCCGGCTTCCATGCGTAGCTTCGCGGCCGCGTCCCTGACGATTTGGTCGTAGTCGACAAAAAATTCTCGGGCCGCCTCGGGGTGCAGATAGACGAACCGCGCCGTGTTCGCGGGCCGTCGCGGGTCGACCAGCACCGGTGAATACAGCGCGCGGGCAAGTTGATTCATGGCGAGCACGTCATAACGGCTGTTATGGATACAGGCCGGCGCATCGGAGATGGCGCCGATCACCTGCTGCAGTGTCGAGCGCACCGTCACGGCCGGCTTGTGCCGACGTGGGCGGCTGAGCCCACCGGATTGGCGTGCGAGGTGGAACAGGTGGTCGCGCTCGGCCTCGTCGAGTTGCAGGGCAGAGGCCAACGCGTCGAGCACGCCGTCGGAGGCGCCACCGAGGCTGCCGCGCTCCATGCGCACGTAGTAGTCGACCGATACCCCCGCCAGCAGCGCTACCTCTTCCCGACGCAGACCTTTGACCCGACGGTTGCCGCCGTAGGCGGGCAGGCCCGCCTGCTCGGGTGCGATGCGGGCGCGACGCGAGTGGAGAAACTCCCGGATCTCGGTGCGTGGATCCATCTTGGGCATCCCTTCACCGTAGGCGCGCCGCGCAGGCAAAGGGAGGCACTGCTGGTACCCCGACGACTCCATTGCCCCTCCTCGCCGTGTCCCGGAGGGAGCGTCGACGACTGCCGAGGCCGCGCGCCGACGCCTAGGGCGTACCCGTCGCGGTCGTCGCGATGCCGCCGTCTACCGGGATGATGGCGCCCGTGAGGTAGGACCCGGCCCGGCTGGCGAGAAACACGGCGATACCCGCCATGTCGTCGTCGCGGCCGAGCCGGCGCAGCGGTGCCGCCGCCACGATCGTGTCGCCGATGGCATCGAGCGTGGACGCCATCATCTGTGATGGGAACACTCCCGGTGCTACCGCGTTCACCGTGATGTGCTGTGGGCCCAGCTCCCTGGCGAGCACCCTGGTGAGTTGATGGAGTGCCGCTTTGCTGCTGGCGTACGAGTAGTTGGGCGACTGGGCGACGTGGATGGCGGCGATACTGCCGATGTTGATGATCCGAGCGGGATCATCGGCGGTGCCCGCCTTGCAAAGTGCGGGCAGCAGGGCCTGCGCCAGCCAGAACGGTGACTTGAGGTTGAGGTCGATCACGGTGTCCCAGGCCTCGTCCGGGAACGTCGCGAGCGGTTGGCGCCACATCGCTCCCGCGTTGTTGACGAGGATGTCCAGGCGTTCCGCGTCGGTGATGACAAGGTCGGCGAGGCGCCGGCATTCGTCGTGCCTGGACAGGTCGGCGGGAATTGCTTGAACGTCACCGAATTCGGACAGTAGGCGCCGCGCCTCCGCGCACGCGTCTGCGTTGCGTGAGCTGATGACGAGGCGGGCGCCCGCCTGGAGCAGGCCTCGCGCGATCATCAGCCCGATGCCCCTGGTGCCGCCAGTGACAAGGGCGTACTTCCCACTCAGATCGAAACGTTCTGCGTGAGTGGTGAATTGGATATCAGCCGTTGGTTCTTGATCCATTACTTCTCCTCGTAGCTAGGCGCCGGCTCAACCAGAGTGACAGGCTCGTTGGACGTCCGGGAGACCCCGGCGATACAGGTACTGCCGGAGCCACCTCTGCCTGCTTGGTGACACGCAATTCCCGCTACGCGCGGGCGTTCGGGGAATGCTTTCAACGCGTCGACGGCGTGGTCTGGGTCGACAGTGCGCAGTTAAGCTGTCGCTCGACCCGCCATGGACCGAGTGAGCTTCGGCTGAGCGAACGCAACCGGCTGCTGACGGACGGCTACGTCGACGAACTCGTGGCGCCTGCTGTTACACCCGGTAGTCACGACCGGCCTGCTTGTTAGCCCGAGAGCGGCGATAGTGCCGGGGACAAGCGCACGGATAAGTCGCGAAAAGCTTTGCCGCATATTCAGCTAAGGCCGAGAAGTGAGTCTAGACACAGTTTCGATCGACATCTAATGTGCCTAATGTATGGCCACAAATTGTATTGATCAGAACAACAGCGTCGGGCCGGCGACGAACCTGCCGAGGCTGTGAGCTTGGCGAGCGCGGCTACGCAGACCGTCGGTGTCTATCCGGCCGGTCGGAAGGCCCAACTCCGCGACGCGCTGGTCTCCGCCGGCGCGCAGCGGGTCGTCACGCTTGGCCATGTCGCGACGTGGCCGCACGTTTTCCGCACGACGGATTCATCCCGTCGCATCGGTTCGTCGGTGGGTCAACGACGAAGAATCAAGCCGGCGAAATACCGGGCCGAACCGGACAACAAGAAATTGCGCTTAGCCCCAACTCGGAAATGAGACGTCCAGATGCCCAAGAGTGACCACGTTCCTGCCGAGCTCATCGTCGATTTCGACCTTCTGGCGTATCCGCAGCCCGCGGCCATCGAAGAGGAGTACGCCGCGATGCGCGGCACACACCCCATCGCGTACACCTCGCACCACGGTGGCCACTGGGTGCTGACCAAGTACGACGACGTCGAATGGGTGATGAAGAACCCCAACCTGTTCTCTAATCACCCAGCGACGATTCCCGCGATAGAGGGTCAACAACAGCGACCCGTGATACCGCAGGAGTCCGATCCTCCGGCGCATACTCACTACCGGCAGATCCTGCAGCCGCTCTTCTCACCCAGCCAAGCCAAAAGCCTTGAGCCGGAGGTGCGCAAGATCGTCAGGAGTCTCCTCGATTCACTCGACGGCTCCGACGAATTCGAGGTGATGTCGCAGTTCGCCTTGCCCATGCAGAGTCAGGTGTTCATGGACCTCATGGGCTGGCCGATGAGCGATGCCGGCATGGTCCATGGCTTCACCGACGACTTTCTGTTCGGCGGAAGTTCGGACGCCGAGGTTCTGCAATCTCGGATGAAGGCAGCGGCGGGGTTTTACGGCTACCTCGGTGAACGGGTCGCAGAGCATCGAGCTAACCCCGACCTTGAAGGCATCACCGGCGACCTGTGCCGTGCCGTATACAACGGGGAGCGACCGCTGTCTGACGACGAGATCGTCGACATCCTGTTCGACCTCATTCTCGGGGGCACCCACACCACGCCGAGCATGATCGCCATCACCATGTCCGACCTCGCCCAAAACGACGAGCTGCGCCATCAGATCGCCTCCAGCCCCAAGCTCGAGGCCGCCGCCGTCGAAGAACTCCTCCGCTGGCGCAGCCCGACGGCGCCGTCTCGCACGGCCACTCGCGAGGTGGAGTACAAGGGCATCACCTTCAAGCCCGGCGACCGGCTCATGCTCGCCCTCGGGTCTGCCAGCCGCGACCCGGATACCTTTCCCGACGCCGACACGATCGACTTGCATCGCCTCCCCAACCGGCACATGGCTTTCGGAATGGGCCCACACCGGTGCGTGGGCTCACACCTGGCGCGGATGGAGCTCACCGTGGCACTGGAGGAAATCCATAGGCGCATGCCGAATTACAGCCTCGTGCCTAGCAAACCACCGATTATCAAGCGTGGCCAGATCATCTATTCGGTGGAATCGATGCACATCAGACGCGGGGCCGCGCATTAGTTGAGTGAGCTGTCGTTGAGCTCCGGTAGCTGAAACAGGAGGCCGTGCGCGTTGGCGTGTCCCCGTGATTGAGACCAGGAGGTTTGGAGTCCGTATAGCCCGAGGTGGGGCCGGAAGTGACGATGAAACGCCTGGCTGGCCGTAAGCGGCATTCCGCGGAGGACATTGTGCTTAAGTTGCGCCGTCAAGGTTTCTGTCGAACGGTGAAAGCATCAACGACGTTGAGTACGGCCATGAGCCGCTTTATCATCCGGCGTGCCCCAGCTGGTGATTCTTCGCGGGCCGCGACGCGCCTCCGAGAGTGAGAACCTAGGTCTTACGCACGGCCGATCCCGAATCCCAGCTGCCCCTCGCAATCACAGCGCTCGTCTCGTCCGACGTTGCGAATCTCATCGCCCCTAGCGGATCTGACGCTCCGTCCCCCTCCCCAAAGGAAAGTGTCCCTATCGGTGTTGCCGGTTGCTCCAAGTCGATGAACGCAGCCCGAACGACGGGCCGCGACGACCTACAGGAGAGCATCATGAAGAACACCACCGGCAAATCGAGTCGTTTCCGCTACGGCGCCACGCTGTTCGGCGCGCTGGCCATCGTCGCGTTGGCGCCTGCCACCGCTTACGCCGAGCCCAACGGGCCCACCGGCGGCGGTGGCGGATGCCACTACACCGACCCGGACGGCTATGACATCCCGATCGACGAAGGCCAGGGCGTGATCGTCGCCGGCAAGCTCGTCACGTGCACCAACGGCAAGACGGTCGTCACCGACGCGCCGGCGCGCACGCACCCCCGTCCGCCGGCCTCACCGCCCAATCACCTGCCGGTGCTGACCCGCAAGATGTAAGCCCCGCAACCAGACTGAAGCCGTCACCGTGACAATGCGGTGGCGGCCCACGTCTTGGTGGCTAGCCACACCCTGAGAGAAGCACGCGACCGTGCGGCCATTACGGATGCTCCTGAATCACGCACTCCACAATCCGATTGGCCAAGCGCGGGTCGAATCCCATGTGCGATACCTTCTGCGCTTCAGCGGCCGGAGAAACACCGGAATTGAGATCCTGCTCAATGCCCCCGATGAGCTGCTGGTTCTGGTAGTCGTGTTCCCACAGCGGGATTTCCGTAATGCTCCCCACGCAATTTCCGTAACCGGCCGAGTCGGCACGGGCAAGCGGGGGCGCCAGCATCGCGACGGCTACGCCGACCGCGGCAGCAACGGGAATGAACCGCACGGTTCTAAGGATACCCAGCCAAAACGGCAAATAATCGGCAAATGCCGGCGGAGTGGTGGGTTGATCCCGGCGATGTCAGCAATCAGAAGTCGAACCCGTAGCCGCCGCGCAAGTCCTTGTGCGCGGCCTCCAGCGTGCGGTCGCACAGCTCCACGAGCGCCTCAAGGTCGAGATCCGATTCCCGGCCCAACCGGTCCAGCCAGCCCATCTCCACCCTCCTCAGCTCGGACCACTTGAGTTCGCCCTCGTAGTACACCGTCACATCTTCCTGCGGGGCAGCGCACGAGGTGGTTTGCGCCAATTGCCGCTTGCACGAATCCAATTGGGTCAGCGAGTAGCCGTGCTCGCGGAACTGACGGTCCCATTCGTCAAGCAGGAGACTCACCGCCTCGCGCACCGGGGGTGCGGCGTAGACCATCAGCTCGGCCACCCCATCGTCGAGGCCCAGCCGCATGCGGAAGTCGTAGAGCTCTCGGATGGCCTCGGCGCGCCGCTGGGTGGCGATCTCCTCGGCGGTGCCGGGGCGCCGCGCGGGACGGCGGTTTGGTTGCAGATCCCCGATTCGGAGTGCGGATTTTGGGCGGACGCTATTCGGGCGGCCAGAAAGTGTCTGGCGTTTGAGGAATTTGAGCGGTGGCGGCGTCAGGGCGAAATCAGACCCGCTCAGCCTTCATGTCCATGTCGATGGTTCCTTGACAGGCGCCGCTCAAGATGTCGGTGTGCATCAGGCCGTCGAGCGATCCGTCGGGTTGGGGCGTGTAGGTCACCGTGGCTCGCGCCGGATTCCATTGGATCGACGTGTCGGGCATCATACAGTCCCACTGGAAATCGTTGGTTTGCGACCAAGACTTTCCGTCCCACGTGAACTGGATGGGCTGTGGCACCGTCGGGTTGGTCGGCGGAGGACCGCTGACGATCGTGGCGACGCACTTTCCGCTGGTGCAGCTCGAGCGGATACCGTAGGTCTCGGTGTGCTGGACCTCGGGATTGCCGACCGCCATGCTCGTCCCCGCCTTCGGGCCGACCATGAACGTAATGGCGTACCGGCCATTCCACGACGGGTTGTCGGCCAAGGCATTCGGAGACAGTGACAGGGCGATCGGCAGCGACGCGGCGCATACACCGACGAAGAATTTCCAAAGGTCCGATGCCATGGTTTTCTCCTCTGCGGCCGTACCCCTTTCAATAGTCATCCGCCGATTCGCCGCGGACAAGGCTCTGGATTCAGTCAGACGACTCGTCGGAATCCTCGTCGTGCTCGTCGGAATCGTCCTCGTCCTCGTCGTCCTCGTCCTCGTCGTGCTTGTCCTTGTCCTTAGCGGACTTCTTGGACTTCTTGGACTTCTCCGAGTCCGTCGCTCTGTCGGAGTTGTCCAGCTTGTCCGCGAATTTCGTCAGGAGGTCGGCCAGTTTGCGGGCCTCATCCGAATCCAACGAATCGATGAACAGCTGCTCGTCGGCATCCGAGACGCGTTGAACAAAAACCGCGTCGTCCTTGATCCCGACGTCCCACCGGCCTCCCTCGTCGCGAGTCATCTGATGCCGCCTTTCAACTAGTGAGCTGATTGCACAACCGACGCGGCTGGCGCGTTACCGCGTTGTTTACCCACTTGTGCCGGTGCCGCCTCACCGAAGGGCCGTGCGCGCGGCTTACGGCGCGATCGGCCGCTTGAAGAAGCATGCGACGGAAAACGACCCGCGGTGGTCAGCGTCGAGGCCGACCATCTCCCAGCCGAGGCGTCCGAGCTCGTCCGCCCTTAACTTCATCTCGTCCATCGCAGTGTCGCCCTCGCGGTAATCCCACGTGTATTCCCACTGCTGCGGATACCACTTGCCGTCTGAGGCCAGCCACCATCCGGGGCCCGGTGAAGGATTGTCCATGTGGTCGTGAGTACCACAGGCGGTGCCGGCCTCAGCAGCTACGGCGCGTACGCCCAACCGAGGAAGATGTTCTGCGTGTCGTAGGGGCTCGGCCGTATTTCCCGGATGTGCGGCGGGGTGACGTAATTGGCGGTCAGGTATTGCCCGTCGCCCTCGCTGAGCATCACGTGCCCGGTGCCGTGGTCGAACCCGGGGTTGCTCGTAAAAACGAGCGCCCCTTCCGGGATGTTGTCGGGGCTGGTGTGGACCTGGCCTTTGCGGTTGAAGTCGTTGAACGCATCCATCGCCGAGGGGTACCGGAACGCGTGGTTGTAGGCCTGCTCGACGAAGGCCTCGCATTGCACGGTGTTGTTCGGGTCGCTGGCCATCTGGTCGCGCGCCCACGCCAGGGCGTGTGCCGCGTTGTCCTCGCCGGCGTTCGACGCGGCCGCCGCCGCGCCACCCCCGCCCGCGCAGTCGGGCCCAAGTGCGTCGAGGGTGCGCGTATCAATGTCGACATCGGCGACGTAGTGACCGTCAGTTGTCTTGTACCAGAGGCTGTCCCAACCTCCATTGGAGATCTGGTAGCTGAAGAAGCCCGTCACGGGCTCGCCCGCGATATGGCAAACCAGAGTCAGTACCTGGCCGGCGCTGTACACGCCCTCCTGACCCGACTTCAAGTTGGGGCCCGTCATGCGATTGGTGGTCGGCGCTTTGACGGTCGCAGTCGTTTCAGCGTGAGCGGGCGCGGCACTACTCAGACCGAGGGCAAATACGGCTGCCGTTGCGGCCGCGATTGCTGATCTCATCGCTTGGTCTTTCTGCCACGCCCATATGAAATTGATCGGGACGCTACACCGCCACAGAAGCCCGGGTGATTGAAATGGTGGCAAGAACTCGATGAGTGATTCGTAAAAGGTCTTATCGACCCATTAGTTAGTCAACGAAAAAACCGGCGCCCGCCGATCTCAGCAGTGGTCGGTCCAACACCGCTGCAGGGGGCAGTACGTGGAATGCGCGAGGCTCACCATGGAATGCACGTCCCCGAACGTCACGTTCCGCGGATCCAGGTTGGCGTGGACGCTCTGAGCGATCTGGTCGTATGTCCAACCCCACCCGAGGTCATCGCAGATGAGGCGCCCCATCCCCGTGAGGGCGGCGTCGTGTTCCGGCGGCCAATTGAAGCCCTGGGCGCGCAGCTGGGCCAGGTAGGCGTCGTCCAGGGGATCGGCGGCCGCGGTGCCGGCGCTGGCGAGTAGGGCGGCGCCAGCCGTGACGAAAACGGCCAGTCGGGTGAGCCGGCGACGTGAGGGCATTCGATGCACTTCCTTTTCTGGTGCCGGCGGCGCAGCCGTCAGTCGACGGCTGCCAACACGGCGAGAAAAGGAAGAATAGGAAAGGCAGGGAAAAGGCAGCTTATGACAAGCTGAATATTCGGCATCGCGCGAAACTCAAGGCCCACCGCCCGGCGGCGGCGTGGGGCTCGGCGGCGGCGAGCCGGCTTGAGCGGCAGCTCCGCTGAGCATCAAAGCCCCAACGGCCACAAGTATCGCTGCCGACTTCCTCATCGCGATTCCGGTGAAAGGGGAACCACCAGAGCGAGTCGCTAGCTTTCGGCCCGCGTGTTCACGCCTCGAATGCTAGTTGCCCGAACTGCTGATGACCTGGAGGATTCCTGACAATCGGCCGTGCGGCGGTGCGCTGTGCACACCGTGCGGCCGCCCCCAGACAGCGCTCGGGGTGAAGCGTGCAGGAGAGCGTTCGATAGTAAAGTTCACCGACATGCGAGGCGGCGACGCCGCAGAACAGCGGGCGGTGCGATGCAGCTCCGGTACATAAGCGTCCCGGCGCTGATCGCCGAGGCAGGCGGCGATCCGTGGGCGATCAACCAGAGCCTGCAGGCCGGTAGCCCCTTTCAGATTTCGAATCTCGCCGAGGCTTTTCACCAGGCGGGCCGCTGCACCCAGGAAGCGAACGAGAGTTTCGAACAAGCCCGCAAGCGCTTCGACGCGGCCTGGAATCATCAGAACGGCGATCATCCGATCAACGGCTCCGCCGAAGTGCAGCGCGTCACCAAAGCGCTGGGCGCCCAATCCCTTCAGCTGCCCAAGATCGGCGCCGACCTGGAAAACATCGCCGCCGCCCTGGCCGAAGCGCAAAAGGCCGCGGCTAGCGAGATCGCCACGCTGGTAGGCCAGCTGCAGAAGCTCGACAACCTGATCGGTCAGGCGGTCGAGATGGAGAGGGACACCCAGCTCAGCGCGGCCGACAGGCAGGCGCTCGACGCCCTCATCCACGCCTGCGAAGACGACGCCATCAGCGACACCAAGGCCGCGCTGGCGCAGCTGCAGGCGCTGCGCAACGGCTACTCGGCCACGTTGCACAAGTCGCTGGGCAGTCTGCGCGCCGACGGGTACGACCCGGAGTCGCTGCGCCAGGTCGACGCCGACACGCAAATCCCGACGCCGGACACCAGTGCCGAGGACGTACATCGCTGGTGGACGTCACTGACACCCGAGCAGCGGCAGCGCTTCATCGCCGAAAACCCGGACCAGATCGGCAATCTGAACGGCGTCCCGATTCTTGGCCGCAGCGAGGCCAACATCGCCGTGATGACACGCGACCTCAACCGGGTGCGCGACATCGCCTCCCGCAGCGGCGTATCCGTCGACGACGTGCTGCGCGACCCGGCGAAATACGGCCTGTCGGCCACCGACGTCACCCGCTACCAGAACGCCAACGAGACCAAGCAGGGCCTTGACCACGACGCGGGCAACGACCCGCTGCACCCCAATCCGACCTACCTGTTCGCCTACGACCCGTTGGCGTTCGGGGGCAAGGGCCGCGCGGCGATCGCCATCGGTAACCCGGACACCGCGAAGAACACCGCGGTGATCGTGCCGGGGACCAGCAGCAGTGTGAAGGGCGGCTGGCTGCACGACGGTCACAACGACGCCATCAACCTGTTCGCTCAGGCCAACGCCGCCGACCCCAACAACCCGACCGCCGTGATCGCGTGGATGGGGTACGACGCCCCCAACAACTTCTCCGACGTCCAGCGCATCTCCACACCCGAACTCGCACGGACCGGTAGTGCGGCGCTGGCGCAAGATGTCAACGGATTGTGGGTGACGCATCTCGGGGGTGGGCAGCACGTCACGGTGCTGGGTCACTCCTACGGTTCGACGACGGTGGCCGACGCCTTCGCGATGCACGGCATGCACGCCAATGACGCTGTGCTGCTTGGCTGTCCGGGCACCGACGTGGCCAAGAGCGCTGCCGATTTCCACCTGGACGGCGGCCACGTGTTCGTCGGGGACGCCTCGACCGATCCGGTGGGGATGCTCGGCCAGCTAAACGGCTTGAGTAAGCACTTCTTCGGCGACGACATCGTCGGGCAGGTGATGGGTAGCGACCCCGGCCTGGGCGCCGACCCCGCCGCCGACGGCTTCGGATCGACGCGGTTCCGTGCCGAGGTGCCCGGCGCGAACGGCATTAATCCCCAAGACCATTCGCACTACTACTATCCCGGAAGCGAGGCGTTGCACAGCATGGCCGACATCGTTTCGGGCCACGGCGACGCGTTGGAAGCCGACGGCCTGACTGCCGGACATCGCTACCAGATAGGCGGCATCCAAATCAGGATTCCGGGGCTGCCGCCGGTCACGGTGGGCCCACACACCCCGGCGGTCGTCGACCCGGAGTGGAACCGCCCGCCGGGATCTGTCACAGACAATCACTTCTTCGATGGCCAGCACCATCATTGAGCATCGGCGCCGACGGTCGCGGCAAGCAGCGCTAGCCGCGCTGGCGGCCGTCCTCACGCTGTTGATAGGAGGATGCGGTTCCGTGTCGCCCAACCAACACTCCCCCGGTTCGTCTCATCCGGTGGATGATTCCGCGCACCCTCTGACCGACGACCAGGCCATGGCTCAGGTGGTCGATCCGGCCAAACAGATTGCGGCCGTGGCGAATCTGCAAGGGGTTAGCGGGGGTTTCTCGTTCGCCTCCTGCAACGACCAAGGTGATCCGCCCTACATGGGCACCGTCACCATGAGTTTCCTGTTGCAGGGCGACCACGAGGCGTACTTCGAGCAAGTGCGGACCGCGATGGTGGCTCATGGATGGAACGACGGCGCTCCGCCGGGACAGCATTACTTCGGCACCACGCTGAACAAGGATGGGGTGACCGCGAATATGAGCTACTTGCCCTCCGATCACAGTTACGGCCAGATCATGCTCTACGGGGAATGCCGCAACACCACCGATCACCACCACGACGGCAAGACGAACACCACGAACATCACCAGCGAGCTGAACGCCCGCTGACGTGGACTACGGAAAACATTGGGCCCCGCAATGACTTTCGTCAGAAGGGTAGAGTCGCGGGCATGAATTTGGTCGAGTGGCTGAAAAGCCCGCATCACCTGCGCACGCGTTTGATGATGGAGCGACAACCGATCCGGAACATCGAGATTGAGACCGTGTTCCTCGAACTCTCTCACCACGACGCGCGACTGCGGTTCCCGGTGATGTTCATGCTGCTGCCGAGGCGTTTCGGCTCGTCGCCCCAGCGCACCCCGCGGCCCGACCAGAAGAAGTTACCGCGGAGCGCTGATTAGCTCTGCGTGGCGTTGCTGACGTACTGCGGGCAGTACGACTGCGTCGCCGCGCCGATGAAGTAACCCGAATTAGTGTCGGTTAATGCGAGCGCGCCTTTTACGTCGGACAATGTCTGCGCCAGAGTCGCGCCATTCGTCCAGTCCTGGCAAACTCCGTGTCCGGCGTTCACGATGGTTTGGTTCGACAGGCTGGAGAACGTGATGCCCTGCTGTCCGAGCGCCTGCAGGAAAATGTCGTCCGTCGCGTCCGCATTCGCCATGGGTGCGGCGATAACAGCCAGGCTCGCCAAACCGGCGACAACGAGGCTGGTCAAACGTGCGAAGTTCGTCATGGTGGCTCCTCGGGGTGGGATCAACTTCTAGCCGTCAGTATCTGTGTACGCGGCGATCGGTTAATGGTTCTGCCACTCGATACTTTCGCACACCCGCCGCTTCCGCGCGCGGCAATTGGCAAACTCCGCATTAATTGACGAAAGCGGCATCCACGGCCGGTTATTGGCAGCCCGGCAGCAATGGCCGCAAAACGACGCGATGGTACCGGCCCGGGCGGATATCCATTCCGGCACAGCCGCGCCCGCTCGACGGCCCATGCGCCCCTGACCGGGGTTGGGCGCCGGCGGGAGTTCCGGCATGCTTGGCCTATGCACCTCGTGAACGGCGTCCGCGACCCCGCGACAAGTTTTCCCCTCGACACCGTCACCGACGATGCGGCCGAGCGTCGGCAGGCCAACCGGGCCGTCGCCCTCAGCGCGATCGGACTGGCGCTGACCGGGCTCGTCGAACTGGCGATCGCGCTACTGTCCGGCTCGGTGGCCCTGCTCGGCGACGCGTTGCACAACCTGTCGGACGTCTCGACCAGCGTGCTGGTGTTCGTCGGGTTTCGAGCGTCGCGCAAAATTCCCACCGAGCGCTACCCCTACGGTTACGAACGCGCCGAAGACCTCGCCGGAATCGGTGTCGCGCTGGTGATTTGGGGCAGCGCGGCCGTGGCCGCCTTCGAAAGCGTCCACAAACTGCTCGGGCACGGCGGCACCGGATATGTGGGTTGGGGTATCGCGGCCGCGCTGGTGGGAATCGCGGGCAACCAGCTGGTGGCGCGCTATAAGTTGCTGGTGGGCAAGCGGATTCGCTCGGCGACCATGGTGGCCGACGCCAAGCATTCGTGGCTGGACGCGTTGTCGTCCGCGGGGGCGATGCTGGGGCTGATCGGTGTGGCGCTCGGCTGGGGCTGGGCCGACGCGGTGGCCGGGATCGTGGTGACGGGGTTCATCTGCCACGTCGGCTGGGAGGTGACCTCGGACATCGCTCACCGCCTGCTGGACGGCGTCGACCCCGAAATCATCACGACCGCCGAGGCCGTCGCCGCCACGGTGCCGGGCGTCACCCACGCGCACGCCCGGGCCCGATGGACCGGGCGGACATTGCGGGTGGAAGTGGAAGGCTTTCTCGACCCCGACACCCCATTGGCCGCGGCCGACAGAATCGGTCGCCTCGTCGCCGCCGCGCTGGTCCCGCGGATACCCGAAATGCACAACTTCACGTGGACGGCACGCGCCGCCTAGCGGTCAGTTGCCGGGAGTACCTTCGGGCTTCGGGCCGCGGTCCTCGCCGGTGACGTACTTCGGGCAGTAGTGGGCCGCCGAAAGATACGTGAACTTGGCCGCGCTGGCGCCCTGGAATGCCGGGTTCTGGTTGCGGAGTTGGGTCACGATCTCCGCGGTGGACTGGCCGTCGTCGAGCAGGTCGCACACCGACTTGCCGATGGTGATGGCATTGCCGCCGTCCTGGTAGGTGATGCCGGCGTCGCGCAGGTCGGTCAGAAAGTCTTGGTCGTTGTTCACATCTGCGGATGCGGGCGCGGCCAGGCCGATCGCGGCGGCCACGCCGGCCAGAACGAGTAGGAATCGCATAACGCAGCGATTGTCGCAGACCTGCTGGGGAATGGCACCTCGCCGGGAAAACGGCGGGTGAACCCTCGCGCCCGGTTAGGCCGCCGGCGCGCGGGAGGGTCGCAGCACCGGGCGGCGCAGCCTCAACGACTCGGGCAGCGCGCCGACCTGCCGGCGCTCCGCGGGCTCCCAGATGTCGCCGTCCAGGACGCCGGGCAGGCCGGCCTCGCTGGCAATGAAAACCGGTGCCACGCCCTGCACGAATTGGCGGTGGTAATCCGTGAGGGCCGCGAACGCCCACTTGCCCAGCAGACAGATGGTGATCAGGTTGGCGATGGCCATCACCGCCATCGTCAGATCGGCAAGCGCCCACACCAGGGTCAGCTTGGCCAGGGCCCCGAAGATGATAGACAGCAACGTGACCACCTTCAGCACGTTGGCCGCCAAACGCCGGCCGCCCAGGTAGAACAGATTGGCCTCGGCGACCACGTAGTTGCTCAGCACCGATGCGAACGCGAAGACGAACACCACCGAGGTCATCAACACCGTGGTCCACGACCCGAGATCCGCGGCGATCGCGGACTCCGTGAGGCTCGCCCCAGCGAGTGACCCCACTCGAGACGGGTTGTAAGTTTCCGGGCCGGACAACAACACGATGAATGCCGTCGCCGTGCATATCACCATCGTGTCGACGAACACCGCGAGCGACTGAATCAGGCCCTGCTCCACCGGATGTGCCACGGTTGCCGCGCCCGCGATGTTGGGCGAACTGCCCATCCCGGCTTCACAGGCGAACAGGCCTCGCTTGACGCCGGTGAACATCGCCGCGAGCGCCCCGCCCGCGAAACCGCCCGCCATTTGCCGCATTCCGAACGCACCGCCGATGATCTCCCTGATCACCGTCGGCAGCTCGGTGATGTTGACGGCCACGATCCCCAGCGCGAGCAACGTGTACGCCAGCGCGACCACCGGAAGGACCGATCCGGCGAATTGGGCGACGCGCCGCACGCCACCAAAGAGCACCGGCGCCGCCAGCACCGCCAAAACGACTGTGGTCCAACCGACCCCGATGCCGTGCGACGACTGCAAGACCCCACTGATCGCGTTTGTCTCCACCATGTTGAACGCGGTGGAGAACGTGACCACCAGCAGCATGGCGAAGATGACGCCGCCCGCGCGCGACCGCAGTCCCCGCTGAATGTAGAACGCGGGACCGCCGCGGAAGGCGCCGTCGTCCGAGTGGACTTTGAAGATTTGGGCCAGGGTGGCCTCGATCACCGCGGTGGCCATGCCCACGGCGGCCACCACCCACATCCAGAAGACGGCGCCGGGCCCCCCGACCGTCAGGGCGATTGCGACGCCGGCGATGTTCCCGGTACCCACACGAGACGCAAGGCCCACGCAGAACGCCTGGAAGGACGAGATCCCACCGTCCTGGCGATGAGCCCGTCGAAGCTGGCGAACCATGCGCCCGAAGTAGCGGATCTGGATGAATCGGGTGCGCACGGTGAAATAGATGCCGCCGCCGATCAGCAAATAAATGAGGATGTGCGTATTGAGGATGTTGCTAACGGGCTCGACCAACTGCTGCTGAAGGAAGTCCAAGCCCACGCTTCCTTTCGGCTAGACCGCTGTCCGTCGCCGAAATGGTATGGACGAATTGTTGATTACAGGTTTCGTTAACCCGCCGTCAATGGTCGGTTATGTAAACAGCACGTCACATTTCACGGCGCGCTCACCGCCCTACCGGTTACGAGGCGGCGTCCGGCTTCGAGAGCGCTTGGGGGCAATACGAATTGGCGGCGATCGCCGCGAATCGGGTGGCGTCGTCCCCCTGCAGTCCACGATTGAGCATCTGCAGCATCCGGACAACATCCGTGAGGTTCGAGCCCTCGCTGACCAACTTGCACACCGACTTGCCCGAGGTGATCGCCTGGTCTGGATCGGAATAGGTCAGGCCGGCGGCGTGGACCGTGGCGAGGAACGCGTCGTCGCTGCCATCGGCGCGCGCGAGACCGGCCAGGCCGATCGCAACCGCAAGGCCGAGCGAAATGAGAAATAGCCTCACGGCTCACTGATCGTTCCAGAGGTGCCACCGCCGCGCATCTCGTGCAGCGAATCAGCTGGTTAGGAGCTGGCGGTCGTGGTCGTCGGCGTGGATGACGAGAGCGCGTCCGGGCAGTAGGCGTTCGCCGCGATCGCGGTGAACTTGGTGGCCTTGTCGGCGCTCAACGCGCTGTCGCCCTTTTGCACCGCCGTCGCGATGTCCGCGATGGCGGTGCCGCTACCGGCGGCCGAGCACACGTAATGGGCCGCCTGAATGGCCTGCCCCGGGTCCGTGTAGGTGAAACCCGCCGCATCCAGGGAGGCGAGAAACGCTCCGTCGGTGTCATCGGCGTATGCCGGCGCGGCCAGGCCGATCATGACAGCAACGCTGGAAATCGTCAGAACAAGCTTCATAAATTCGAAATCGTTCCAGACGTGCGCGGGCTCCGCGGATGACGAAACAATTTTTAACAATCGTCAACCCCGGGTTGACACCATTAGGCGCGTCAACCTATTGTTGACGGCATGGCCGATCCGACCCGCATCGCCTACCCGATTCGCCTCGACGAGCTGATCAACGCCATCAAATCGGTGCACGCCGACGCGCTCGATCAGCTGGCCGACGCGGTGCTGGCGGCCGAGCATCTGGGCGAGGTCGCCGACCACCTGATCGGGCACTTCGTGGACCAGGCCCGACGGTCCGGGGCGTCGTGGACCGACATCGGCAAAAGCATGGGCGTCACCAAACAAGCGGCCCAGAAGCGATTCGTGCCGCGCGCCGAGGCGCCCGCCCTGGACCCCGAACAGGGCTTCGGCCGCTTCACCCCGCGGGCGCGCAGCGCTGTGCTGGCGGCCCAGAACGCCGCCCACGAGGCGGCCAACGACGAGATCACGCCCGCCCACCTGCTGCTCGGTGCGCTCAGCGATCCGGCCGCGCTGGCCACTGTGTTGCTACGCCTGCAGCAGGTCGACACCGAGTCGTTGCGCGCGACCGTGGAGCTGCCTCCGGCCGGCAGCGAAACCCCCGACCTCATCCCGTTCAGCGGACCCGCGCGCAAGGCCCTCGAGCTGACCTTCCGTGAAGCACTTCGGCTGGGGCACAACTACATTGGCACCGAGCACCTGCTGTTGGCGCTGCTCGAGCTGGAGGACGCCTCGTCCGACGAAGGACCGCTGCGCCGGTGCGGCGTGGACAAGGGCCGTGTCGAGGCCGATCTGATCAAGGCGCTGGAATCGCTTGGCGGCGGCACCGGCGTTCGGTGACCGGTGGTGGTCGACCCCTCCCGTACGCATGACCGCGTGTGCGATCATTCGAAGGTTCCCTTCCCGGGTCCCCTAGGAGGCGAAGACATGGCGAAGACGCAGCGCTGGCTGGTCGCCCTGTCCGCGTTGGTCGTCGCCGCGGGAAGCGTCACCGCGGCCGCCGTGCTTCCCGCCCCCCGCGCGTGGGCCGGTGACGCCCCGATCGGTCACATCGGCGACACGCTGCGGGTGGACACCGGCACTTACGTCGCGGACGTGACCGTCACCGGCGTGGCGCCCTGCGACCCGCCTCCCGGCTTCGGCTACACGCGTGAGGGAACCTTCCGGGGTTTCCCGGGCAGCTCGGTAGAGCGGGCCGACGTCGTCGTTCGCGCGGTCCGGGTGCCCAACCCGTTCGTCATGGCGACCACCTTCAGCTTCGACGGCGTGACCCAGTTCGCCGACGCCTACAAGCCGCGAGCCTCCGACGCCCCCGACGCGCTGGACAACGTGCTCACCAACGCGCCGAACGGGGCGATCGTGCGCGGCGAAGTGTATTGGGACGCCTACCGTGATCCCGTCTCCACCGTGGTCCTGTTGGACAAGAAGACGGGCTACCACCTCGCGCAGTGGAACCTCTGACACACACCGTAAGCGTTGCCACGACGGATTCCGTTGATGTTCAACAGCTTGCCGACGTCGCCGCGCGCACCTTCCCGCTGGCGTGTCCGGCCACGATGGCACCCGTGAACATCGCCGCGTTCGTCAAGGCCAACCTGACGGCCGCACGCTTCGCCGAATACCTGGCCGATCCGCAGCGTGCGATCATGACGGCCACTGGGGGCGACCGAATCATCGGTTACGCCATGCTCGTCCGTGACGATGACGCCGCCGAGCTGTCCAAGATGTACGTCGCGCCGGAACACCACGGCACCGGCGTCGCGACCGCGCTGATGGACCTCGCGCTGACCACGGCCGGCGAATGGGGAGTGGGCCGCGTGTGGCTGGGCGTCAACCAGGCGAACGAACGCGCGCAACGCTTCTATGCCAAGAGTGGGTTCGAGGTCAGCGGCACCCGGACCTTTCAGGTCGGCGCCGGGCGCGAGAACGACTTCGTCATGACCCGCCCGCTTCGTTGACCGTCAGCGCCAGGAGCCGAGACATGGCCCGCAGGTACTTCTTTCGGTAGCCGCCCGCCAGCATCTCGTCGCTGAAGATGGTGTCCAGCTTGTCACCCGAGGCGACCACCGCAATGCCGGCGTCATACAACCGGTCGGTCAGCGCCACCAGCCGCAGCGCGACGTTCTGGTCGTCGATGCCGTGCACCCCGGTCAGGAACACGGCGGTCACCCCCTCGATGAGGGTCAGATACCGCGACGGGTGCATGGTGGCCAGGTGCGCGCACAGCGCGTCGAAATCGTCGAGCGTCGCCCCGTCGATCCGCGCGGCGCGCGCGACCACCTCTTCGTCCGAGAGCGGCTGCGGCGCAGGCGGCAGGCCGCGGTGCCGATAGTCGGGCCCCTCGATCCGCACGGTGGTGAAAATACTTGCCAGCGTGTTGATCTCGCGCAGAAAATCCTGGGCGGCGAACCGCCCCTCGCCCAGCTGCTCGGGCAGCGTGTTGGAGGTGGCGGCCACCGACACTCCCCGCTCGACCAGCGACGAAAGCAGCCGCGATATCAGCGTGGTGTTTCCCGGGTCATCCAGCTCGAACTCGTCGATGCACACCACCGTGTAATCGGCCAGCAGGTCAATGCATTCGGAGAAGCCGAACACCCCCGCCAACTGGGTCAGCTCCCCAAACGTCGCGAACGCCTTGGGAGTTGACGATTCCGGGCCGTCACCGGGCAGCGCGTAGTAGGCCGACGCCAGCAGGTGCGTCTTGCCCACGCCGAATCCGCCGTCCAGATATAGCCCGACGCCGGGAAGCACCGCCCGCCGGCCCAACAACGTTCGTCGGCCCGCGCGCCGCTGCACCGCCTGCCGGCAGAACTCTTGGCACGCCACGACGGCGGCCGCCTGCGTCGGCTCGGCCGGGTCGGGCTCATACGTCGCGAAGCTCACGTCGGCGAACGTTGGGGGCGGCCGCAATTGAGCGATCAGCCGCTCCGGCGACACGCTCGGATGCCGATCCACCAGGTGCGCCACTCCCCCGCAAGTGGACCCATGCATCCGCAGAACCCTACCGGCGTGCTGCAATCAACCCCATGGGCCTTCCCGAGACGCCGCTGTCGCTGCTCGCATCGGTGCGCGAGCTCGGCGACGCCGAACTCCCGCGCCTCTACGGCTACCCCGAACGCGACGGGACATGGGTGCGGGCCAACTTCATCGCCAGCGTGGACGGCGGTGCCACCTCCGGCGGCAGCAGCGGAACGATGGGTGGTCCCGGCGACCGGTTCGTGTTCAACCTGCTGCGGGAGCTCGCCGACGTCATCGTGGTCGGCGCGGGCACCGTGCGGGTCGAGGGCTATTCCGGGGCGCAACTGAGCGTCACCCAGCGCCAGCAGCGGCAGGCCCGGGGGCAGAGCGAGATCCCGCAACTGGCGATCGTCACCAAGTCGGGCCGGCTGGACCGCGACATGGGAGTGTTCACCCGGACCGAGGTCCCGCCGCTGGTCCTCACCTGTGCGGCGGCGACGGCGCCGACGCGCCGGCTGCTCACCGACCTGTGCGAGGTGATCGACTGCTCCGGCGACGACCCCGGCCAGGTCGACGAGGCCGTCATGCTGGCGGTCCTCGCCGCTCGCGGAATGCGCCGCATCCTGACCGAGGGCGGGCCGATGCTGCTCGATTCGTTGATCCGGCGCGACATGCTCGACGAGCTCTGCCTGACCATTGCGCCCTACCTCGTCGGCGGCCTGGCCCGCCGCATCGCGACGGGACCCAGTCAGCTGCTGACGCGGATGCGGTGCGCCCACGTTCTGAGCGACGACGCCGGTTACCTGTACACCCGTTACGTCAAGGCCTAGCTTCGCGGGGTACCCCCAGCGCCCGGCTTCGCCGCGCTTGCGATCGCCGCTAGCTACTGTGGTCGACATGAGTCGGCAGATCACGCTCGCCACGGTCTTGATTGCGGCGACCACCGTGGTCGCCGGCTGCGTCCCAGGTCTGGCCGCCGACCCGCGCTTCGCCACCAACTCCGGCGCCCGGCCGCAGGGCGCGGCCACCACCAACCCACCGCCCAGCGGGCCGCCGCCCATCGCCGCACCCAAGAATGACCTGCCGTGGCATGACTGCACGTCGCGCGTGTTCGGCGACGCCGCGGTCCCGCCCCCCGCGGGGGTCCAGCTGGATTGCGCGAACTACGACGCGGACCTGGATCCGAACGGCGGCGGGACGGGCACCATGAGCGTCGGCGTGGTCCGCGCCCGCTCCAGCCAGACCGGCAGCTGCGCCGAGGACGGCAGGTCCGAGCCGGTGGTGAAGACGAGCGGGCCCGCGTCGTGGGGGG
>NZ_LZJI01000051.1 GCF_001667775.1 Mycobacterium sp. E1747 | reverse complement strand
CCACGAACGCACGCTGGTCAAAGCCGAGGTGCCCCAGGTGGAGTTGACGCGCTACGCGATCGACCTGCGCTCGCTGGCTCACGGAGCCGCGTCGTTCACCCGCGCCTTCGCCCGTTACGAGCCCATGCCCGAGACCGCGGCCACCCGGGTCAAGGCCAGCGTCTGAACCGTCATGCCCGGCCGCCGAACTGCTCGGCGACGGCGCGGCGGTCCAGCGAGCGCAGGTCGATCGCGTAGCGCGTCAACTCCACCTGGGGCACCTCGGCTTTGACCAGCGTGCGTTCGTGGCCCGCGGTGTCGGTGCCGAGGACCCGACCGCGCCGCCCCGCCAGGTCGCCCATCACCGCGCCGACGAAGTCGTCGGGCACCAGTACCGAGATTTCGTCGATGGGCTCGAGCAGGCTGACCTTCGTCGCCGCGGCCGCCTCACGCAGCGCCAAGGCGCCCGCCGCCTGGAACGCGAAGTCCGACGAGTCCACGCTGTGGGCCTTGCCGTCGAGCAGGGTCACCCGGATATCGACGACGGGATAGCCGGCGTGCACGCCCTTTTCCATCTGCGCGCGCACGCCCTTCTCCACGCTCGGGATGAATTGCCGAGGCACCGCCCCGCCCACCACCTTGTCGACGAACTCGAATCCGCACCCCTCCGGCAGCGGCTCCACTTCGATGTCGCACACCGCGTATTGGCCGTGCCCGCCCGACTGCTTGACGTGGCGGCCGTGCCCTTTTGCCTTGCTGCCGAAGGTCTCTCGAAGCGGCACGCGAAGCTCCACGGTGTCGACGGTGACGCCGTACCGGTTGGCCAGCGCGTCAAGGATGACGCCGGCGTGGGCTTCGCCCATGCACCACAACACGATCTGGTGGGTTTCGGAGTTCTGCTCGATCCGCAGCGTCGGGTCCTCGGCGGCCAGCCGGCCCAGCCCGACCGACAGTTTGTCCTCGTCGGTCTTGGCGTGCGCCTGGATCGCCACCGGCAGTAACGGCTCGGGCATCGTCCACGGTTTCAGGACGAGCGGTTCCGCCTTGTCCGAGAGGGTGTCGCCGGTCTCGGCCCGGCTCAACTTGCCGATGGCGCAGATGTCGCCCGCCACCACGGCGGTGGCGGGGCGCTGCTGCTTGCCGAGCGGGAACGACAAGGCCCCGACGCGTTCGTCTTCGTCGTGGTCGGGGTGCGTGCTGCCGTTCCCGTTGACCGCGCCGAAGAAGGACGCAAAATGGCCCGACACATGGACCGTCGTGTCGGGCCTGATGGTCCCGGAGAACACCCGGACCAGGCTTAGCCTTCCGACGTAGGGGTCCGACGTCGTCTTCACCACCTCCGCAAGCAGGGGAGCGTCGGGGTCACAAGTCAGCGTCGCGTGCGGGGCGCCCTGCGGCGTAAACACCTCCGGCAGTGGGTGTTCCATCGGGGATGGGAAGCCGCGCGTGGCGACCTCCAGCAGTTCCAGCGTGCCGACGCCGGTGCTGCTGCATACCGGGATCACCGGGAAGAACGAACCGCGGGCGACCGCCCGCTCCAGGTCCTCGATCAGCACCGCCTCGTCGATGGACTCCCCACCCAGATAGCGATCCATCAGCGACTCGTCCTCGGATTCCTCGATGATGCCCTCGATCAGGGTTCCGCGCGCCTCCTCGATTCCCTCGGCGTCGGACGGGTCGGCCGGTTGCACGGTCCGCTTGCCGTCGCAATAGTGGTAACGCGTCTGCGACAGCAAGCCGATCAGGCCCGAGCAGGACGGCAGCCCGATCGGGAGGTAGAGCGGTAATACCTTGTCGCCGAACGCGTTCTGCGCGGCGGCCAGCGCCTCGGAGTAATTGGCCCGGGTGTGGTCGAGCTTGGTGATCACCACCGCGCGGGGCATGCCGACTTGGTCGCATTCCTGCCACAGCGATTTGGTGGGTTCGTCGACGCCCTCGTTGGCCGCGATCACGAACAGCGCGCAATCCGCGGCGCGCAACCCGGCCCGCAGCTCGCCGACGAAGTCGGCGTATCCGGGCGTGTCGACCAGGTTGACCTTGATGCGGTCGTGGGCCAGGGAGGCGACGGCAACGCCGACGGACCGCTGCTGGCGGATCTCGGCGTCGTCGTAGTCGCAGACCGTGTTGCCGTCGGTGACGGAGCCGGTTCTGCTCAGCACGCCCCCGGCGACCAGCAGCGCCTCGACCAGGGTGGTCTTGCCGCCGCCGGACGGCCCCACCAGGACGATGTTGCGCACATCGCCCGGACCGTTCGCGGTAGGGGCGGCCGCTGCGCCCTGGGAAGCATTCGCCTTGTCCGCCATGACGTTCCTCCAGTTCTCCCCGGCTGCGTCGCCGAGGGGTGCGCCCAGTGCGGTGTGTCCTGGCTCACAGGATCCAGAAGCAACTTTTCCCCCAACGGCGGCCCAACACAAGGCCACGGGCCGGCCTCAATTGCGTCGGCGCTCAGGCGTGCCAGCTCGACCAGCGGAGCACCGCGATCGCGATCACCGGCCCGTTCAGCGAAACTGACTGATACTGCGGGTATTTGGCGCGCAGCAGCCGGTATGCGGACTCCATCGCGGGCCCGTCGGCGTGGATGGTGGCGGTGCCGTCGACCCGAACCCACCACAACTGCGTCCAATCGTCGGCGTACTGGTCGACCAGCAGGCTCACCTGGGGGTTCCGTTCGATGTTGGCCAACCGCCGCAGCCGCCGCGTCGCCTTGGGTTTCGCATCGACGGCGGTGTACACCATGTCTTCGCCGTCGGGCACGGCGAAGACCACCGGCACCAGGTGGGGGAGACCATCGGGTGTGACCGTGGCCAGCCGGGCCACCTGCGACCGCGTCAACCTGGCCTTCGGGTCGAATTCGCCCACCGTGTCAGCCTAGGCGCCGAACCCAACCTTGCGACTGCCATGAATAGCTACCTGCATTACGGTTATACACACACAGGTGTGCCGCCCAGAACCACAAGGCCGGGACGGTTTGTGTATACCGCGAAGCAGGAAGGGTGACGGGATGAGCAAATCGCACCACCGCTCGGTCTGGTGGTCATGGATGATCAGCGTGCTGGCTGTGGTCGGACTGGGCGTCGGTTTGGGCACCGTGCCGGCGGCCGCATCGCCGTTCACCGCGCCACAAGCCCCCCTCGACCCGGCGGCGTTGGCCGGCCAGGTGGGGCCGCAGGTGGTCAACATCAACACGAAGTTCGGCTACAACAACGCGGTGGGCGCCGGCACCGGCATCGTCATCGATCCCAACGGTGTCGTGCTGACCAACAATCACGTCATCTCCGGCGCGACCGACATCAGCGCCTTCGACGTCGGCAACGGGCAGACCTACGCCGTCGACGTGGTCGGCTACGACCGCAGCCAGGACGTCGCGGTGCTGCAGCTGCGCGGGGCGGCCGGCCTGCCGACCGCCGCGATCGGCGGCGGGGTCTCCGTGGGCGAGCCCGTCGTCGCGATGGGCAACGCCGGCGGCCAGGGCGGAACGCCCAGCGCGGTATCCGGCAAGGTCATCGCGCTCAACCAATCGGTCTCCGCGACCGACACTCTGACCGGCGCCAACGAGTCGCTGGGCGGCCTGATCCAGGCCGACACGCCGATCCGGCCCGGAGACTCGGGCGGCCCGCTGGTGAACAACGCCGGACAGGTCGTCGGCGTGAACACCGCCGCCACCGAGAACTACAAGATGTCGGGCGGCGGGCAGGGCTTCGCCATCCCGATCGGGCGGGCGATGGGCGTGGCCGGCCAGATCAGGTCGGGTGCCGGCTCCAACACCGTGCACATCGGCCCGACCGCCTTCCTCGGGCTCGGCGTGACCGACAACGGCAACGGCGCGCGCGTCGAACGGGTGGTCAACACCGGCCCCGCGGCTGCGGCGGGCATCGGCCCCGGTGACGTCATCACCGGGATCGACAGTGTCCCGATCGCCGGGGCGACCTCGATGACGGACGTGCTCATCCCGCACCATCCCGGCGACACGATCGCGGTGCACTACCGCGCCGCGGCGGGCGGCGATCTCACCGCCAACGTGACGCTGGCGGAAGGGCCTCCGGCCTGACGCCCGCGCGGATGGTGCCCGACCGGCGCTCAATTCCATTGGTGCGATGGGTTTTTCGTCACATGTCGACCAGAGTGATTCCGAATGTCGCACCTCGGGTATCCGTGGCATCGTGGATTTGATGAACGACGCACGAGACGCTGTCGAGCACCATCCCGCGGGGGGAAGTCACGTCGAGGGGGGTGTCGTCGAGCACCCCGACTCCGACGACTTCGACAACGCCGCCGCGCTGCCCACCGATCCGACGTGGTTCAAGCGTGCCGTGTTCTACGAGGTGCTGGTCCGCGCGTTCTTCGACGCCAACGCGGACGGGTCCGGTGACCTGCGCGGATTGCTGGGGCGACTGGACTACCTGCAGTGGCTCGGCATCGACTGCATCTGGCTGCCGCCCTTCTACGACTCGCCGCTTCGCGACGGCGGGTACGACATCCGGGATTTCTACAAAGTGTTGCCCGAGTTCGGGACGGTCGACGACTTCGTGGCGCTGCTCAACGCGGCGCACGAGCGGGGCATCCGGGTCATCACCGACCTCGTGATGAACCACACATCGGATTCGCACCCCTGGTTTCAGGAGTCGCGGCATGACCCCGACGGCCCGTACGGCGACTTCTACGTGTGGAGTGACACCAGCGAGAAGTACACCGACGCCCGGATCATCTTCGTCGACACCGAGGAGTCCAACTGGACCTTCGACCCCGTGCGCAAACAGTTCTACTGGCACCGGTTCTTCTCGCATCAGCCGGACCTGAACTACGAAAACCCTGCCGTCCAGGAAGCCATGATCGACGTGCTGCGCTTCTGGCTCGGCCTGGGCATCGACGGGTTCCGGCTGGACGCCGTGCCCTACCTGTTCGAGCGGGAGGGCACCAACTGCGAGAACCTGCCCGAGACGCACGCCTTCCTCAAGCGGGTCCGCAAGGTGGTCGATGACGAGTTTCCCGGACGGGTGCTGCTCGCCGAGGCCAACCAGTGGCCGGCCGACGTGGTCGAGTACTTCGGCGACCCCACCACCGGCGGCGACGAGTGCCATATGGCGTTCCACTTCCCGCTGATGCCACGCATCTTCATGGCGGTGCGTCGCGAGTCACGCATTCCGATCTCGGAGATCCTGGCGCAGACGCCGGAGATTCCGGACCTGGCGCAATGGGGAATCTTCCTGCGCAACCATGACGAGCTGACGCTGGAGATGGTCACCGACGAAGAGCGTGACTACATGTACTCCGAGTACGCCAAGGATCCGCGGATGAAGGCCAACGTCGGTATCCGGCGTCGCCTGGCGCCCCTGCTGGACAACGACCGCAATCAGATCGAGCTGTTCACCGCCCTGCTGATGTCGCTGCCCGGCTCGCCGGTGCTGTACTACGGTGACGAGATCGGCATGGGTGACGTCATCTGGTTGGGTGATCGCGACGGCGTGCGCACCCCGATGCAGTGGACACCGGACCGCAACGCCGGGTTCTCCAAGGCCAACCCCGGCCGGCTCTACCTGCCAGCCAGCCAAGACTCCGTCTACGGCTACCAGGCCGTCAACGTCGAGGCCCAACGCGACACCTCGACGTCGCTGCTGAACTTCACCCGGGTGATGCTGGCCGTGCGGCGCCGCCACGAGGCCTTCGCCATCGGCAGTTTCGAGGAATTGGGGGGCTCCAACCCGTCGGTGCTGGCGTTTGTGCGCCAGGTGCCGGACGGCGGCGACACGGTGTTGTGCGTCAACAACCTGTCGCGATTCCCACAGCCGATCGAACTGAACCTGCAGCACTGGAGCGGTTGCACGCCGGTGGAGCTGACCGGGCACGTCGAATTTCCGCGGATCGGGCACCTGCCCTACCTGCTGACGTTGCCGGGACACGGTTTCTACTGGTTCCAGCTGACTGCATGTGAGGAGGACGCATGACCGCGCCGGCGACGATGCAGAACGACGTGATGAGGTGGGGGTCGCCCCACCCGCGAAGCGGGCAGGGGGAGGGCGGCGCACATGAGTGATCCTGCCAAGCTGCCCTGGTCAGATTGGCTCCCTCAGCAACGGTGGTACGCCGGCCGTAACCGGGAGCTGACCTCCGCCGACGCGGCGGTCGTCGTGCCGCTCCGCGACGACCTGGACCTGGTGCTGGTCGACGCGCAGTACGCCGACGGCTCGTCCGAGCGTTACCAGGTCATGGTGCAGTGGGACGCCGGTCCGGTCTCCGAGTACAGCACCGTGGCCACCATCGGCGCCGCCGGCGACCGCACGGGCTTCGACGCCCTCTACGACACCGATGCGCCGCGGTTTCTGTTGTCGCTGATCGATTCGTCGGCCGTACTGCCGGGGGCGGGCACCGAGGTGAGGTTCGTCAAGGAGCCCGACGTCGAGCTGCCGCTGGAGGCGAGGCCACACGTCTCGGACGCCGAGCAGAGCAATACCAGCGTGATCTTCGACCGGGCCGCGATCTTCAAGGCATTCCGGCGGGTCAGCAGCGGGATCAACCCGGACATCGAACTGAACCGGGTGCTGGGCCGCGCCGGCAACCCGCACGTGGCCCGGCTGCTCGGAACCTACGAGCTGGCCGGCCCGGACGAGCCGTGGCCGCTCGGCATGGTGACCGAGTTCGCGTCCAACGCCGCCGAAGGGTGGGCCATGGCGACCGCCAGCGTCCGCGATCTGTTCGCGGAGGGTGACCTGTACGCCCACGAGGTCGGCGGCGACTTCGCGGGGGAGTCCTGCCGGCTCGGGGAGGCCGTGGCGTCGGTGCATGCCACGCTGGCCGAGTCCCTCGGAACGGCGGAGTCGGCGTTCCCGGTCGACAGCGTGCTGGCGCGGCTGGCGTCGACCGTGGCGAAGGTGCCCGAGCTGCAGGAGTACGCGGCGATTATCGAGGAGCGGTTCGCCAAGCTCGCCGACCAGACGATCACCGTCCAGCGGGTGCATGGTGACCTGCACCTCGGTCAGGTGCTGCGCACCCCCGAGAGCTGGCTGCTGATCGACTTCGAGGGCGAACCGGGGCAACCGCTCGACGAGCGCCGGGCACCGGATTCACCGTTGCGCGACGTGGCGGGCGTACTGCGGTCCTTCGAGTACGCCGCGTACGGGCCGTTGGTGGACCAGGCCGACGACAAACAACTGGCAGCCCGCGCCCGGGAGTGGGTCGAACGCAACAGGACCGCGTTCTGCGAGGGTTACGCCGCCGCTTCGGGAACCGACCCGCGGGACGCGGCTGACGTGCTGGCCGCCTACGAGCTCGACAAGGCCGTGTACGAGGCCGGCTACGAGGCGCGGCACCGGCCCGGCTGGCTGCCGATCCCGCTGCGCTCCATCGCCCGGCTCACCGCTCATAGCAAACTCTGATCTGCGCGGAATGCAGGCGTCTGGAACCATGTCCGTGTGACAAAGGAGATCTTCGACAGCGAGGCGCGGCTGTCCTGGGTGCTGGCGGCGCTGGCCGGTGTGCTGGGGGCAACGGCTTTCACGCACTCCGCCGGCTACTTCGTGACCTTCATGACCGGCAACGCGCAGCGCGCCGCTCTCGGCTACTTCCGGGGCGATGCCCTGCTCTCCGTCAGCGCGGGACTGCTGATCGTGTGCTTCGTAGGTGGCGTTGTCGTCGCGTCGGTGTGCCGGCGCCATTTCTGGGTGGCGCATCCGCACGGCCCCACCGTGCTGACGACCTTCAGCCTGTTGGCCGCCACCGTGGTGGACGTTTTGGACGAGGGATGGGAGGAGAACTTCCTCGATTTCGCGCCGATCACGTTGGTGGCGTTCGGCATTGGCGCATTGAACACGTCATTCGTCAAAGACGGTGAGGTGTCGGTTCCGCTGAGTTACGTGACCGGGACGCTCGTCAAAATGGGCCAGGGCATCGAACGCCACATGGCCGGTGGAACGCTGGCCGACTGGCTCGGCTACTTTCTGCTGTTCGCCAGCTTCGTGCTGGGCGCCACGGTCGGCGGGTTGATCAGCTTGGCGGTCAACGGCACGTGGATGCTGGTGGTCGCTTCATCGGTGTGCGCGTTGACAACTGCCTACACGTACTTTCACCAGGATCGCCGCGCCTTGCTCGACCGAACCCAAAAGCATCGGCAGTAGCGCTGACCGGTGCGCTACTGCCGATGCTGGCTCGGAGGGTTTCAGGCGGCCGGTTGAGCCGGCTGTGCGGGCTGCGCCGGTTGGGCCGCGGTGTTACTGGCCAGCAACACCTGCTGGATGTCGGGCTTCATCGCGACCAACTGCTGGTTCCAGTACGGCCACGAGTGCGTCCCGTTGGCCGGGAAGTTGAACGTTCCGTTGCGCCCGCCGGCGGCCACGTAGCTGTTCTGGAACTGCTGGTTGGTGCGCAGCGTGAGTCCTTCCAGGAACTTGGCAGGCATGTTGTCGCCGCCCAGGTCGCTCGGAGTGCCGTTGCCGCAGTAGACCCAGATCCGGGTGTTGTTGGCGACCAGTCGCGGAATCTGGACCATCGGGTCGTTACGCTTCCACGCCGGGTCGGTGGACGGCCCCCACATGCTGTTGGCGTTGTAGCCGCCCGAGTCGTTCATCGCCAGCCCGATCAGCGTCGGCCACCAACCCTCGGACGGGTTGAGGAAGCCCGAAAGCGAAGCGGCGTAAGGGAACTGTTGCGGGTAGTAGGCGGCCAGGATCAGGGCCGAGCCGCCGGACATCGACAGCCCCACCGCGGCGTTACCGGCCGGGGAGATTTGCTTGTTGGCCTGCAGCCACAGCGGCATCTCCTGGGTCAGGAATGTCTCCCACTTGTAGGTGTAGTTCTGACCGTTGCCCGACGACGGCTGGTACCAGTTGCTGTAGAAGCTGGACTGGCCGCCGACCGGCATCACCACCGACAGGCCGGACTGGTAGAACTCCTCGAAGGCCGGGGTGTTGATGTCCCAGCCGTTGTAGTCGTCCTGCGCGCGCAAGCCGTCGAGCAGGTAGACCGCGTGGGGCCCGCCGCCCTCGAACTGGACCTTGATGTTGCGGCCCATCGACGGTGACGGCACCTCCAGGTATTCCACCGGTAGGCCCGGCTTCGAGAACGCCCCCGCGGTGGCCGAAACGCCGACGGCAGTGACGAGGCCGGACATCAGGGCAGCCCCCACAGCCGCGACCGCCAGTTGGCGCGGCATGGCTGCCGCGGCGCCACGCAACTTCCGCAACTCTCCGAAGAACTTCATAGCTCTCTACCCATCCCAACTTTCGTTTGCCGCGTGCCGCGGTCGAATCCCTTCGCTGGGCAGTGAAACACGTGGGGAGGGGACGAATCGCCTGTCAGGGCCGCAGCTTCAGATCGCGGTTGGCTAACGATTGGGAGTCGGCGGGGAATCGTTGCGTTACGGTCACGATTAGCTATCAAACCGTGCGCCGTACTTCCCAACCGTCTGCTCGTCGCCTAACGCCGATCGGCGCTAGGCGACGAGGCGGCGCAATAGTGTTGAGGCCGCGGCGATTCCGAGCACAGCCGCCACCACCAACACGATGACGTCCATCGCGTTGAAGGGCGTGCCGATGAGCAGGCCGCGCAACGCGTCGACCTCGTAGCTGAGCGGGTTCACCCGGCTCAACACGTGCAGCCACGCCGGCATGACGTCGACCGGGTACAACGCGTTGGAGGCGAAGAACAACGGCATCGTGATGGCCTGGCCTATTCCCATCAGGCGATCACGGTTGCGCACCAGGCCGGCCAGCGTCATCGACAGGCACGCGAAGAACGCGGCACCCAACATGACGACGGCCATCGCCGCCACGATCCGCAGCGGGTTGACCGTCAGGCCGACGTTCATCAGGTACGCCAACGCCATCACGCCGACCACCTGGGCGACAGAGCGCACGCCGGCCGCGAACGCCTTACCGGTGATCAACGCCGATGCGGGCGCGGGCGTCACCATCAGCTTGGCCAGGACACCGGCGTCGCGATCCCAAATGATCTGTATCCCATAGAAAATCGAGATGAACAGCGCGGACTGGGCGATGATCCCCGGCGCCAGGAAGGCCAGGTAGGACACCGAGCCGGTCTGTATGACGTGCAGGTGGCTGAAGGTGGTCCCGAAGATGAGCAGCCACAGCGCCGGCTGCACCATTCGGGTGACGAGTTCGGTCCGGTCATGCTGCAACTTCTGCATCTCGACGATCGCGAACGCGCCGATCCGGCTGGACACGGCGCCCACGCGTTGCCATCCGCGTGGCGCGCGGACGAGGGTCCCTGGCAAGGCGCCGTCAACCGACACGGCGGGCAACCTTTCTGGCGGAACGAATTTCGCGGAATGAGCCTTCCGGCTCGGAGGATTCACCGTCGGCCAAGTCCGACGCCGCGTAGTGACGGAACACGTCCTCGAGGGTCGCGCCCGGCGACACCGTCGACTTCAACTTGGCGGGTGTACCCACCGCCTGCAGCTCCCCGCGGTGCATCAGGGCGACCCGATCGCACAACGCGTCGGCCTCCTCCATGTAGTGGGTGGTCAGCAGCACGGTCATCCCGAACTGCGCCTGCATCTTCTGCACCTGCGTCCAGACGCTGTCGCGCGCGATCGGATCGAGCCCGACGGTCGGTTCGTCGAGAATCAACAGCGACGGGCGGTTGACGAGCGCCTGCGCCACCTCGAGGCGGCGGACCATGCCGCCGGAATAGCCCGCCGCCAACCGGTCGGCCACCTCGAGCAGATCCATCGCGGCCAAGGCCTGTTCGGCGCGCTCGGAACGCTCGGCCCGGGGCACTCCGTAGAGCCGCCCGCACCACTCGACGTTCTGCCGGCCCGTCAATGCGGGCTCGATCGAGAGTTGTTGCGGCACATAGCCGATATTGCTGCGAATGTCCGTGGTCTGGCGCCGGGCGTCGAGCCCGAAGATCCGTAATTGGCCCTGCTGCACCGGGGCCAGCGTGGTGAGCATCCGGACCAGGGTGGTCTTCCCGGCACCGTTCGGGCCGAGCAGGCCCATGGTCTCACCGGTTCGCACCTGCAACGTGACGTCGTTGACGGCGGTGAACTGGCCATACCGGTAGGTCAGGTGCCTGGCGTCGACCGCCATCGGAAATGAACCGCTCATCGTCGCTCCTGCAATGTCTGGGTCATCATCTCGATAACCTCCAATCCTCTTGTCAACGACGCGATTTGGTCGTCGTCGAGTTCGGCGAGCACGTCGGCCAGTACCGCTCGCCGCGCGGCCCGAGACGCGTCGACGATCTCCTGGGCCGGTTCGGCCAGGTGCAGCCGGCCGACTCTGCGATCCGGGTCGCCGACGGTCCGGACGAGCAGCCCCCCGGAGACCAACTTCGACACCAGGGTCGACGCCGTGTTGGGGGCCAGCCCGAGCTCGCCGGCGGCCGCGTTGACCGAGATGCCCGGCCGCCGGGCGACCAGCCACAGCAGCTCGGACTGCGACTCGGTCAGCGCCGACGAGTCGAAGCCACGCCCGGCCGTGCGCCGCAGCTGCCGGCGGAACCTGCCGACTACGCGGAACACGTCGGTGACCACATCCGTCGTTGACTGCACCTGTTCCATAATACCTCTGTAGGCGAGCTATTTATGTGGGGAAGCTGTGCAGAAGGTATGTACCCGTTACCTGGGGAGGCGATGCAGGACCACGTCGGTCAGCGCCCCGTCATCGACGTGGGCGGTCATGTAGGTGCAGTACGGCTGCCGGCGGCGATCGGTCGGCGAACCGGGGTTGAGCAGGCGCAGCCCGCTGTCAGTGCGGCTGTCCCAGGGGATGTGGCTGTGCCCGAACACCAGGACGTCGCTGTCGGGATATAGCCGCGACATCCGGGTTTCCCGCCCGTCCGCCGCGCCGGTTTCGTGCACGATGGTGAACCGCACACCCGCCAGGGTCGCGTCCGCCCGCTCGGGCAGCCGAGCCCGCAGCTCGGGACCGTCGTTGTTCCCCCAGCACGCCACCAGCTGGGCCGACTTGCGTTCGAGCTCGTCGAGCAGTTCGGGCGCCACCCAGTCGCCGGCGTGCACGACCACGTCGGCCGCGTCTACCTCGTCCCATACCCGCGCGGGCAGGTCGCGGGCGCGCTTCGGGACGTGGGTGTCCGAAATCAGCAGCAGCCGCACAGCCCCATCTTGCCCGCGGTCTTCACCCGGACGTCGAGGCCATGGCCTTAGCGGGTTGGGCGGTGGGCGCATCGGGCTGCTCACCGAGGAGAAGGGAGCGAACCACGCGGCGCGGGCCGAAGGGCCGGAGCATGGAGCTGGCCGGGCGGGGCCGCACGCGGATCGGCCACCAGAACCACCGACCCAACAGCGCCGCGACCGACGGTGTCATCAACGAGCGCACGATCAACGTGTCGAACAGCAGCCCGAGACCCATCGTGCTGCCCGCCTGGCCGATCGAGCGCAGGTCGCTGGCGACCATCGACATCATCGTGAAGGCGAAGACCAGACCTGCCGAGGTGACGACGCCACCGGTCTCGCCCATCGACCGAATGATGCCGGTTTTCAGCCCGGCGCCGATCTCCTCCTGGAAGCGCGACACCAGCAACAGGTTGTAGTCGGAGCCCACGGCCAGCAGGATGATCAATCCGAACACCGGTGCGATCCAGTTCAATTCAAGGCCGAGCAGGTGCTGCCACACCAACACCGAGAGCCCGAAGGCGGCGCCGAGCGACAGCAGGACCGTGCCGACGATCACCAGCGAGGCGACCAGCGCGCGGGTGATGATCAGCATGACGACGAAGATCAGGGTGAGCGCCGCCAGCCCCACGATCAGCAGGTCGTAGTGCGAGCCCGACTGGATGTCGCGATAGATCGCCGCCGTCCCGGCGAGGTAGAACTTGGCGCCGGTGAGGTTCGTCCCCTTCACCGCATGATGCGCCGCGGCCAGCTCCGGCAGCACCGCCGAGATGCCCGCCGGCGTTGCCGGATCCGCGTCGTGGGTGATGATGAAGCGAGCGGCCTTACCGTCCGGCGAAAGGAAAAGCTGGAGACCCCGCTGAAAGTCGGGATTCTGGAACGCTTCTGGCGGCAGGTAGAAGTAGTCGCCGCTACGGGAGGCGTCAAAGGCCTGACCCATCGCGCTGGCCGTGTCGGTCATCTGCGACATCTGCGTGACCAGGCCGGAGAAACTGCTGTGCATCGTGAGCAGCGTCCCCTGCATCGATTTGGCGACGACGATGATCGGCGGGAATTGGGCGAGCAGCTGCGGCAAGACGGCGTCGACGTTGCTCACGTCTTTGATCAACGTCTTCATGTTCTCGCTGAACTTGTCCACGCCGTCGATCGCCTCGAACACCGATCTGGAAGCCCAACACGCGGGGATGTTGAAACAGTGTGGCTCCCAATATAAATAGCTTCGGAAGGGCCGCGCGAAGTCGTCGAAGTCCGCGAGGTGGTCGCGCATCTCGTCGAGGGTGGCCTGCATTTGGTGCATATCGCCGACCATCTGATGAGTCGCGCCACTCATCTGTCCGATCAGGCCCTGCATCCGTTGCATCGAGGCGATCATTGCGCCCAGGTCGTCGCTCATCTTGAGCATGTCGTCCGTGCGGTCCTTCATGAATTGCAGGTTCTGCCGGATCGGTATGGACTGGGCGCTGATCTGGAACGGAATGGACGTGTGCTCTATCGGGCCACCCAGCGGCCGGGTGATGCTTTGCACCATCGCGATGCCGGGGGAGGCGAAGACTTCTTTGGCGAGCCGATCCAGGATGATCATGTCGCCGCTGTTCCGCATGTCGTGATCGCTTTCGATCATCAGGATATCGGGATTCATTGTGGCGGCGCCGAAGTGGCGCTCCGCGGCGGCGTATCCGACGTTCGACGGCAGGCTGCCGGGTATGTAATAGCGGTCGTTGTAGCTGACCTTCATGCTCGGCATGATCAGGATGCCCACGATCGCGATGACCAGTGAGGCCGCGAAAACCGGACCGGGCCAGCGCACGCTGGCGGTGCCGATACGCCGCCAGCCGCGCGTCTTGATCATCCGCCTCGGATCGAGCAGGCCGAACCGGCTGGCGACCGCCACAACGGCCGGCGCGGCGGTCATCGCTCCCGCGACGACGACGAGCAGCCCCAAAGCCGAAGGTATCCCCAGCGCCTTGAAGTAGGACAGCCGCGCCAGGTGCAGGCAGAAAGTGGCGCCGGCGATGGTCAGTCCCGAGCCCAGGATGATGTGCGACGTTCCGCGAAACATCGTGTAATAGGCGGCTTCTCGATCCTGACCGGCCTGACGCGCCTCCTGATACCGGCCGATGAGGAAGATCGCGTAGTCGGTTCCGGCCGCGATCGCCAAGGAGGACAACATGGCGACGACGAACGTCGAGAAGCCCAACAGGCCGGAGTTCCCCAACAGCGCGACAAGCCCCCTGGCCGTGCCCATCTCGAAGCCGACCATGACGAGCACCAGCATCACCGTGCTGATCGAGCGATAGGCGATGAACAGCATGATCATGATGACCACACCCGTGACACCCATCATCTTGAACATGCTCTTGTCGGCGGCCTCGTTCATGTCCGTGGTGAGCGGGGCGGGGCCGGTGACATAGACCTTGAGCCCGTGGGGGGGTTCCGACTTGTCAACGATTTCCCGCACCGCGTCGACCGACTTGTTCCCCAGCGTGCTGCCCTGGTTGCCGGCCAGGTTGAGCTGGACGTAGGCGGCCTTGCCGTCGCGGCTCTGGACACCGGCGGCGGTCAGCGGATCGCCCCAGATGTTCTGAACATGCTGGACGTGCTTGGGGTCGGCCTGCAGCTTGCGCACCAGGCCGTCGTAATAGCGCCGCGCGTCGTCACCGAGTTGTTTGTCGCTCTCCAGGACGATCATCGCGATGCTGTCGGAATCCGATTCGTGGAAGGTCGCACCGATGCGCTTGGCGGCGATCATCGCCGGCGCGTCCTGCGGCGACATCGTCACCGCGTGGTTGCGGGCCACCGACTCGATCGGCGGCACAAGCACGTTGAGGGCGACGGTCAGCAGCAGCCATGCCAGCAGGATCGGTACGGCGAACCTGCGGACGAACCGCATGAACCTTGGGCGTACTTCGGTTTCGGCGTTCATCCGGCTTTGACCAGACAGGAAGTTTGGGCATGGCGCCCGGCCGACGACCGCTCGTCCTTGACCTCACCGTTGACGGTGATGCGGCACCCGATGTCGTCACTGCTGCCTTGCGCCACCAGGCTGGCAATGACGGCGGGCACCGTCGTGGTGACCGTGAGGGTCCACGGCAGGTTGGTGAAGTCCACCTGTTCCGGCTGCGCGTTCTTGTCCAAATAGCTCACGCTTCCCGTTGTGCCGCTGGGCCCGTATACCTCGTAGGTGACCCGCTTGATGTGCGAGGGCTCCAGCGGTTCGGCGCTGGTCCCCGTCGCGGTGAAGATCGCGTCCGAGCCGAAAACGCCGCGGAGCCGGTCGACGGCTACGCCGCCGAGGGCGACCGCCCCCACGACGACGACCGGCACCCAAACCCGCCTCAGAAACGTGGACACTGACGTTTCCTTTCACTCGATCTCTCGGTACGGATTACGCCCGCCGCGCCTGGCCCCGATAGGGCCGTTCGGCCCGCGGTCGACTGCCGGCAGACCTCTGGCACGCCACCGCGTGACGCGGCGCCCGCGCGCCCAGCCTCGATCCGCCGTCAGGTATACCATACCCCCCAGGGTATTTCAACGGGCGAGGCATATACCCGGCGGGGTATGGTATGAAGGAGCCATGGCAAACGAAGTGAGCGGCAACGCGTCGCCCAAGGCCGACGTCGTCAGGCACAACCCGAACGACATGGACGCGGTCCTCGCCCGGTTGCGGCGAGCGCAGGGTCAGCTCGGTGGCGTCATCGCGATGATTGAGCAAGGTCGCAGTTGCAGGGACGTCGTCACGCAGCTGGCCGCGGTGTCGCGGGCGCTGGACCGCGCAGGCTTCAAGATCATCGCCTCGGGCCTGCGCGAGTGCATCGTCCGGACGGAGGGTAGTCCCACTGACGGGCCGGCCGTGTCGATCGACGAGCTGGAAAAGCTGTTCCTGAGCCTGGCCTGACGGCTGGCATCTACGAAAGGCGAAGCGCGATGAACCCCTCCGACGGAGGTCGAGCCGGACCCGAAGTCACGCTGTGGTTGGACCCGGTGTGCCCGTTCTCCTGGAATACCGCGCGTTGGCTACGCGCCGTCGCCGAGAAGACCGGCGTGGTTGTCGATTGGCAGCGGATGAGCCTGGCGGTGCTCAACGAGGGACGGGAACTCCCACCCCACCAAGAGGCCCGTATGCGTGACTCGCAACGCGTCGGCCGGCTGATGGCCGCCATCGCGCGGGAGCGCGGCGTAGCCGGCTGGACCGCCGCGTATTTCGCGTTCGGGGAGCGGTACTTCGATCGCTCCGAGCCCCTCGACGAGGGCCTCATCGGCCACCTGCTGTCCGCGGCGGGCGCCCGCGAAACCACCGCCGGTGTGATCGCCGAGGCGTCGTTGGACGAACCCGTGCGTAGTGCGCACCAGGCGGCCCAGGACGCGTTGGGCGAAACCGGGGGCAGCCCGATCATCCGGATCGACGGCCACGCCTTCTTCGGCCCGGTTCTGACCGCTCCGCCGGAGGCCCAAGCAACGGTCGCACTGTTTGACGCGGTCGCCACGTTGGCCGCGATTCCCCAATTTGCCCAGCTGCAACGCCCGCGGTCCGTCGTCTAGCAGAGGAGAAGAAATGACAGCAGGATTGAGCACCACTTTGCACACCTCGTTCGACGACGCGGTGAAACGAACCACGGAGGCCCTGGCCGAGCAGGGTTTCGGCGTATTGACCACCATCGACGTCAAAGCCACGCTGAAGCAGAAGCTCGGCGAGGACATGGAGGATTACCTCATCCTGGGGGCGTGCAACCCGACCCTGGCGCACCGCGCGCTCGGCGTTCACCGCCAGATCGGCCAGCTTCTCCCGTGCAACGTGGTGGTGCGAGCCGACCCCCAGGGCGATGCGGTTCTCGTCGAGGCGATGGATCCACAACTCATGGTCAAGGTAACGGGCGAGCCGGGGGCGTTGCAAGAGGTGGCCGACCAGGCCACCGCCAAACTGCAAGCCGCAATCGGCGCGCTCCGATAACGGTGCCCCGGGGCCTCGGATTACCCTGTGGCGCAGCGGATCAGCCTTCCTGGCTCCGCGCTTCAGCACCCGTTTCCCCGGCGTCGAAGGAGTCATCGGAGCCGGCCGCACCGACATACGAACCGTCGGCCTCTCCGGCCGCGGCACGCGACCGGGACTCGTGGGTCTCAGGTTCCACGTCCGACTCGGCTTTGTGGCCCTTGTTCTCAGCCATTCATTTCCTTCCGGTGGGGCTCGGTAACCCCTGACGGGTTCCCCCCTTCCGCGCCGCCAAACTCGAACGAGGCCTGAGCACGAGATTCACCGACTCCGCCGCCGCGATAGCGCATGCGCAGGAATGAAGTAAATCCAATCCGCTTGCGGCAGCGGGAATCGATCAGGCGTCGCTCAAGGCGTCGCCGAACCCCTGCGCGACGCGGCTGTGTTGGCTTTCGGCCAGTGCCTGCCCGACACCCAGCAACGGCACCGTCGAGGATGCGGATCGCCGCCAGGGCGGCCGCTTCGTCGGGGTGCCGGCGGGTCCCTTGAAAAGCGCGTGGTGCTGGTGTCCTCGAGCAGCGTCTACCCGCGCCGTCCCCGGCGAACGTGCGCGCTATTGTTACGACCCGAGGTCAAGGAGAAACTCATGCGCACCTTCGAATCAGTAGCCGATCTCGCGGCCGCCGCCGGTGAAGCGATCGGGCACAGCGATTGGGTGACCATCACCCAAGAGGACGTCAACCTCTTCGCCGACGCGACCGGCGACCATCAGTGGATCCACGTGGATCCGGAGCGCGCCGCCGCGGGGCCGTTTGGTGGGACGATCGCCCACGGTTTCATGACGCTGGCGCTGCTGCCCCGCCTGCAGCACCAGATCTACACCGTCAACGGCATCAAGCTCGCAATCAACTACGGCCTCAACAAGGTTCGCTTTCCCGCTCCCGTTCCGGTCGGTTCCCGGGTGCGTGCGCAGACATCGCTGGTCAGCGTCGAGGACGTCGGAAACGGCGCCGTGCAGGCCACCATGTCGACAACCGTCGAGATTGAGGGTGCACCCAAGCCGGCCTGTGTGGCCGAAAGCATCGTCCGCTACATCAGCTGACCGCTTGGAGTTGCCGCGGCGCCACCGCGAGACTTAAACGACGGCGGTGTTTTGCGGGTCGTGTCGTCGCCAAGGTTTACGTGTCGCGGGTGGAGCCGCTTTTAGAACTCCGCGACGGAATGCTCGAGGCGTTCAGCCAGCCGGGCCTGAGCCTCGGCGCGGCGGGTGGGGATGTGCGCCGACGGGAACGGCGTTGTCACCGACTGATATTCACGCAAGGTGCGGCGCGCCACCGTCATCTTGTGCAGTTCGGTGGCGCCGTCGGCGATGCCCAGCGACTCGGCGGCGACCATCATCTTGACGAACGGCATCTCGTCGGAAACCCCGAGCGCGCCGTGCAGGTGCATGGCCCGCTGCACGACGTCATGCAGGACTTGAGGCATCGCGACCTTCACCGCGGCGATATCCCGGCGGACCTTCTGATAGTCGTGGTGCTTGTCGATCAGCCACGCGGTGCGCAGCACCAGCAACCGGAACTGTTCGATCTGGATCCAGCTGTCGGCGATCTTCTCCTGGGTCATCTGAAAATCGGAAAGCCGCCCGTGCCGCGTCTTGCGCGATACCGCCCGCTCGCACATCATGTCAAAGGCGCTGCGCGCCAAGGCGATTGTGCGCATCGCATGGTGGATGCGGCCGCCGCCGAGCCGCGTTTGCGCGATCATGAACGCCTGGCCCTCGCCCCCCAGCACGTGATCGGACGGGACGCGGACATCGGTGTAGCGGACATAACCGTGGCTGGCGCGCGCCGAGGACTCGGCGCCCACGCCGACGTTGCGTACGATCTCGATGCCCGGTGTCTCGGCCGGCACGATGAACAGCGACATCTTGTCGTACGTGCGCGCATCGGCGTTTGTGACCGCCATGACGATGAAGAACGACGCGTGCTTGGCGTTGGTGGAGAACCACTTCTCGCCGTTGATCACCCAGCAGTCGCCGTCGCGGGTCGCGGCGGTGACGAATTGTCCGGGATCCGAACCACCCTGCGGCTCGGTCATCGAATAGCACGAGGTGATCTCGCCGTCGAGCAGCGGTTGCAGGTAGCGGGCCTTCTGTTCGTCGGTACCGAACATGGCCAGGATCTCCGCGTTGCCGGAGTCCGGCGCCTGGCAGCCGAACACCGATGGCGCCCAACGGGAGCGGCCCAGGATCTCGTTGAGCAGCGCCAGCTTGACCTGACCGAACCCCTGGCCGCCAAGCTCCGGCCGCAGGTGTGCCGCCCACAGCCCCTGGTCCTTCACCTGCTGCTGCAGCGGACGCAGGATGGCCAGCATCTCGGCGTTCTTCTTGTCGTAGGGGTCGAGAGCGACCAGATCGAGCGGTTCGAGCTCGTCAACCATGAACTTTTCGACCCAGTCCAACTTTGTCTGGTAGTCCGGGTCTGTTTCGAAATCCCACACGGTGGCCACCCGTTCCCCAGCGCGGCGCCGCGCCGGCCTCGTCGATGAAGCCACCCCATCGTAGATGGCGGCGGTAGAGGATCTAGTCCTTGCGGCGAGTGTCGACGACGCGCTGGGCGATGTCGACGAGCTTGACCTGACTCTCCTGGGACAGGCGCCGCAACAGGTCGAACGCGCGCAGTTCATCCACCCCGTAGCGCTCCATGATGATGCCCTTGGCCTGGCCGATTCGGTCACGCGTCGACAGGGCCGATTCCATCTGCTGCCCGTGGCGACTCGCCATGATCGCCGACGCGGCGTGCGCGGCTAACACCGAGCCGATGGTCTCGGCTTCGGTGTCCCACACGTCGGGCCGGAAGCTGAACAGGTTCAGTGCGCCCGCTGTCCGGTCGGCCGTGTACAGCTTGAACGAAAGACTGCTCAGCACGCCGCGTTCCACCGCGGCCGGTGCGTATTGCGGCCAGCGCGGCTCCTCGCGAAGGTCGTCGGTCCGCACGATCGTTTGATTGAGGGCGGCGTCGTGACAGGGCCCCTCACTGAAGTCGTTCTGCAACTTGTCGAGCTGGGCCACCAGGCTGTCGGTGTCGGCGAGCGACTCGAAGTCACCGCCGGCCTTCACCAGCAGCACCCCCGCGACGTCCGCCGCCGGTATCAGGTTCACCGCGGCGGCGGTGACGTCGGTGAGGACGTCGCCCAACGAGCGGGGCGCGGCAATGTCGCGGGCCAGCTCGGCCATCCGCATCGCCAGCTGGTGCCGGGAATTCGGGTCCGATAACTCCATAACAGCGGATTGTCCACCATGTCACCGGAACCGTCACTCGCGCACCCTTGGGCAACGGTCCGCGGCGCGCGGCCGAGAAGTTGCTACCACCGCCGTTTGGCGGCAAAGGCCGGGGGTACCCGGCGAAACCATAACCTTCTCGACAAGCGTAGGGAGCCCCAGTGTTTGTTCATAACAAAGATCTTCAATTCGAGGTCCGTGTCGACCGGCCCGACCCACGGTTCGCGACGTTGCTGATGGATCAGTTCGGCGGCGCCAACGGGGAACTCACCGCCGCGTTGCAGTACTTCACTCAGGCCTTCGTGCTGCGGCAGAAGAACCCGAAGATGTACGACCTGTTCATGGACATCGCCACCGAGGAGCTCAGTCATCTCGAGATGGTCGGCTCGATGATCACGATGTTGCTAGACGGTCTCAACGACAACTTGAAGATCGCGCACGAGAAATGCGACTGGATGCCGGCGGTGGCCAGCGGCGACGGACGTGACAGCATCATCCATTCGGTGTCGGTCAGTCCGCTGTTCCTGGTGCTCAGCGGTGGTGGGCCGGACGTCAAGGACTCCGGGGGAAACAACTGGACCGGCGCCTTCATCGACGCCAACGGCGACCCGACTGTCGACCTGCGCAACAACATCGCGGCCGAGTCGCGCGCCAAGGTCGTGTACGAGTACCTCAAGCAGTACACCGACGATCCCGGCGTGCAAGACACCCTCAGCTTCCTGATGACGCGCGAGGTCGCGCACTACCAGCAGTTCACCGCGGCGCTCAACGAGCTTCCGGTGAACTTCCCGCCTGGGCAGCTGCCGGGCGACCCGCGCTTCCAAAACGTCGCGTTCAACATGTCTAACGGCAACGGCGAATCGATCCGCGGTCCGTGGAACCAGGGCCAGGGGCCGTGGCCGGAGGGCGTGGAATGGGAGTACGTGGAAAAGCCCGAACAGCAGTGGCTGGGGGGCAGCACGCGCCAGAACCAGGGCGCACAGCAGAACCCCCAGGGCTCACCGGCGATCAAGGCCGAAAAGCCCTTCACGCACGAACAACACACGCCCACAAGCTAATTAAAGACAAGAAGGCCGGGCGCTGGCGATCCAGCGCCCGGCCTTCGCGTCTGATCGCTACTTGACCTGAGGGTCCGGCGGGTTGTCCTGCGCGCGTCCGGTGAGCGCGTCGCGGACGTGGTCGACCACCGCCGCCCCCATTCCCATGGTCTTCAGCACCGTCGGATTCGGTGGAGTGTCCGGGTGGGGGCGGGTCGGAGCTATTTTCTTTGCCTGCTCCAGCTTTTCGCCGATCTTCTCCAGATCTTCGCGGCTGATCGCCAGCTCGACCTGCGGCCACACCACGTCCTGCTCGTAGGCGATGTGTTCGCGGCCCGCCTTGACCAACTCCTGCAGCGCTTCGTGATAGTCGGGTTCGCCGGGCTTGCCGTCCTCGAGCCGCTGCAACAGCTGCTTGCCGGCCTGCTCTTGCTCGATCGCCTTGTCGACGATTCCGTCGCCGATCGCCTCGCGCACCGCCGGCCAAAAGAACTGCTCCTCAACGGCTTCGTGCTGCGACTCCGCGATGATGAGGTTGTTCACGACGGTCTCCAGGCCGCTCGCCTCGGCGCCCGAGCCCGACGGCGCCCCGTCGAGAGTCTCGAACAGGCCGAGCACGCTTTTGTGGTCCTGGCGAAGAAAAGTGATTGCGTCCATGCCTTGCCTTCCAGTTGGGCTTATGACTCGAAGTGGCCTGCGGATACCCGGGGCGACGCCCTTGAAACGAGCCGGCCCGCGCTGAACCCCGAGTGTCGTTGTGGCAAAACATCGATAGTTTCGCCGCGTCCAGTCGGGGGTAGCTCTACGCGATGGCGGGCGATGGCGGGCGATGGCACAACGAAGTCTGTCGTGGTGGCGTTCGCCGCCAACGCGGGGATCGCGGCGGCTAAATTCGTCGGTTTCCTGGTGACGGGAAGTTCGGCGATGCTCGCGGAATCGGTGCATTCTCTTGCCGATTCGATCAACGAAGTGCTGCTGCTGGTCGGCAAACATGCGGCGCTCAGGCGTCCTGACGCCCTGCATCAGTTCGGCTATGGCCGAAGCCGGTACTTCTATTCTTTCGTCGTGGCCCTGCTGGTGGTCGTGCTCGGAGCGGTCGTCGCGGCGTTCGAGGGGTATCGCAAGCTTTCGCATCCGGCGCCGCTGACCGCGCCCGGCGTTGCCATCGCGATTCTTGTCGTCGCCGCGATCTTGGAGGGCTTCAGCCTGCGTACCGTGCGAAGGGAGTCCAAGCTGCTGAAGGGTTCCGAGAGTTGGTGGCAGTTCGTCCGCAATTCCCGGGTACCCGAGCCGCCCGTGGTGCTGCTCGAAGACGGCGCCGCCCTGCTCGGTCTGGGTGTGGCCTTCACCGGCGTCACGCTGACCGCCGTGACGGGAAATCCGTTGCGGGACGCGGTCAGCACGCTTGGCATCGGTGTGCTGCTGGCCGTCATCGCCGTGGTGTTGATCGTCGAGACGCACAGCCTGTTGATCGGCGAGGGAGCCACGACGAGCCAATGCATGATGATTCGGGCCGCCCTGCAACGGGCTGAGCACGTCGATTCCGTCGTGGATCTGCGCACCCAGTACCTCGCCCCGGATCAGCTGGTGGTGGCCGCCAAGGTGGTGTTCGGGCCCGAGAAGGAATTCGCGGCCGCAGCCGATGTGGTCCGCAGCGCGGAGGCGCGCATTCGGGAAACGGTGCCCACGGTTCGCGTCGTCTACATTCAGCCCGAGGTCGAGCCCACGTCGAACTAGCGCAACTTCGGCAAGACGTTGGTGCGGTAGAACTCGATCGCCGTCAGCGGATTGCTTTGCGGGAAGTGCAAAAAGGGCACGGCGCCGGCGTCCAGGATCGCCTGCACCGCCTTGATGTGGGTTACCGGATCGGTTCCAACCGTCCAGTTGGCCAGCACTTTGTCGATGGGGTTGGCTTGGGCGGCGCGCTGGATTTCGACCGGATTCGGCTGGTCGACGGCTCCGGCGGTGAAGCGCCACCGGCCTGCGGCGACCGTGGCCTCGGCGGCGTCGCCGACGACCGCGAACAGCTCGGCGCGCTTGCCCAGGCCGCCCGGGTCGCGGCCGGCGGCCCGCGCGCCCGCACCGAACGCCGCCAGCAGCGCCGGGTTCGTGACGTCGCGCGCCTGACCGATCCAGCCGTCGCCGTATTGACCGGCCATTGTCGCGCTCTTGGGCCCGCTGGCCGCCACGAAGATCGGCGTTGGGGTGGTAGGCGTGTCGTATAACCTCAGCGCGTTGGTGTGAAAATAGCGGCCGGCGAAGGAGATTCGCGATCCGCTCCACAACTGGCGGATCAGGCTGATCGCTTCGATCAGCCGGTCGTGGCGCTCGGTGTAGTTGCCGAACGCGTCGGTGGCGGCCTGTTCGTTCAACCGTTCCCCGGTCCCTACTCCCAGGAACACCCGTCCGGGATACAGGATCGCCAGCGAGGCGAAGGCCTGGGCCACCGCGGCCGGGTGGTAACGGTAGGTGGGGCAGGTCACCCCGGTACCGAATGAGATGCGGCTGGTGGCGTTGCCGACCAGCGCCAGGGTCAGCCACGGGAACATCGAATGACCCTCGTTGTCCTGCCACGGCTGGATATGGTCGCTGGCCCACACCTGCTGAAAACCGGCCTGTTCGGCCGCCTGGGCTTGCGCCACGAGCTGGTCGGTGCGGAACTGCTCGTGCGAGAGCACAAAACCCACCGGCTTGACCGGAGACGGTGGCGGGGCAGCGGGCTCCGCGTGGTCCGTGCCCACCCGCCCGCACCCCGCACCAAGCCCGGCGGCGCCGAGCATGCCGACACCGGCAGCCACCTGCCCGAACCCGCGACGCGAAACGCCGGTCACCGAAATAACGTACCCACCGCTGCCGCGATGACACCCCGAATACGGGCCACCCGCTAACCTGACTCGGGTGACTCCCCAGGCGCGCCCGGCGCGGAAGGCCGACGTCCGCGAGCTGTCACGCACCCTGGCGCGTGCCTTCTACGACGACCCGGTGATGACGTGGCTACTGCCCGACGACAGGTCGCGCACCGCGAACCTGCACCGGGTCTTCGCCACGATGACACGCCACCACCATCTGGGCTGCGGTGGTGTCGAGGTGGCATGCGACGGCCCGGGTATCGGCGCCGCGGCACTCTGGGATCCGCCCAATCGGTGGCGGGAGACGCGGCTGGGTGAACTGGCGATGACCCCGACCTTCCTGCGCGTGTTCGGCATGCGCGCGACGAGGGCACGCGGCGTACAGGAATTGATGAAGCGCACGCATCCCGAAGAGCCGCACTGGTATCTGGCCGCGATCGGGAGCGACCCGTCGGTCCGCGGGCGGGGCTTCGGCCAGGCCCTGATGCGGTCCCGGCTGGACCGTTGCGACGCCGAATACTGTCCGGCCTATCTCGAGTCGAGCAAGCTCGAAAACGTGCCGTACTACGAGCGTTTCGGTTTCACCGTGACCCGCGAGCTGGTGATGCCCGACGGTGGCCCCACCATGTGGGCGATGTGGCGCTCGCCGCGGTAGCGTTTAGCCCCCCTAGCCGGCGGGCAACCGTTCGGCCATGAGCGAAAATCCGCAAGCCGAAGTCGACCCCGCGGACTTCCCCGAGGAAGGCGGGCCCGGTGACACCCTGAACGCGAGTGAAGGCACCGACTCCGACGAACTCCACAACGACGACGGTGACATCGTGGTCGACCCGCCCGAGGGCTGGAGCGAGGCCAACCGCTTCGGTATGACGGCGCGCGAAGAGCGGGAAGGCGAATCCCTGGATGCGCGGCTCGCCGAGGAGGAGCCCGACGTCTCGCCCGACACGCCGCGCGCGGGCGTGCCCGCCGACGGTCCGCCCGGACGCGCTCATCGGGGCCAGATCGACGGGGCGCCCGAGGACGGTGAGTCGCTGTACGAGGTGGTCGACGAGAACGGGGCGCCGGACTTCACCCAGACGACGGAGTGACGCGGCCAGTGTTCGACTGTTCACTGCTCGTGCGACGGCTGGACGCTCGCTAGGGGGTGCTCTCCCAGCCGGCGATGCCGGTCGCGATCATCCGGAGTTGCTTGACGGCGATCCGCCGAATGTCTTCCAGCGCCTCGGCGCTCTGCGCGTCCTCGATCGCCTCCGCGATGACGATCATCGCGTTGACGAACAGGGTGGCCAGCACGTTGAGATCCTCGGTGGTCCACTCGTGCAGCCGCGGGAAGCGCGCCAGGTCGGTGGCGAGCTCCGAGGTGATCAGCCTGATCTCGGTGCGGATGGCGTAGCGCAAAACGCTCAGCCCGCTGTTGCGTTCGCGCGCGATGAACCGCCAATGTTCGCGCCGCTGCGCGACGCTGGCGACCAGTATCTCCACGGACGACTCGATGACCCGGTTCGGATCGAGCTTGCCGGCACGCGCTTCACGCAGGGTGTCGCGCAGGCTGCGGAACGACTCGTCGATCAGGACCAGCCCCAGGGCCTCCATCGACTCGAAGTGGCGGTAGAACGCCGCCGGCACGATACCGACCTCGCGGGTCACCTCCCGCAGGCTCAGGCTGGAAAAGCTGCGGTCCTGCAGCAGCTTGAGGGCCGCGGCGATGATGGCGCGCCGGGTCGCCTCTTTGCGCTCCTCACGCGACCGGCTTTCGCGCACGCGCTCGCGACCAGAACCGCGCACCCGTGAGCTAGGAGTACGGCTGTTCACTATGTGAACCCTACCACAGACACGCAGTTAACCCTTGACTGACCCGGTGGCGTGGCAGCACGGTGTACATATGTTCACTCAAACGACTTCTAGTCGGGCCCTCGCTCGGACTCTTCGGAAGCGAGTGTTGGGTTCGGACCTCATCGACCTGCTCACCGGCCCGCACGGTGTCGACCGTTACACCGAATTGGTCGCGCCGACCTGGACGCTGGGCCAGGCCCGCGCCAAGGTGATCGACGTGCGCCGCAGCACCGCGCGCAGTCTCACCCTCACCCTCGCGCCCAACGAGCGCTTCACCTCCGCCTGGACCGTCCAGGCCGGCCAGTACGTCAACGTTGCCGTCGAGATCGACGGCCGCCGGCACACCCGCTGCTATTCCCCGGCCAACGCCGAAGGCGCCGCCCATCTCGAGCTGACCATCGGCCGACACGACGGCGGCCTGGTCTCCAACTACCTGTACGAGCATGCCCGCCGCGGCATGGTGGTCGGCTTGGACGGCACCGGCGGCGACTTCGTGTTGCCGGCCCAGCGGCCGCGCCGGATCCTCTTCGTCTCCGGTGGAAGCGGCATCACGCCGGTCATGGCGATGCTGCGTACGCTGGTCGCTGAGAAACACCCGGGCGAGATCGCGTTCATCCACTACGCTCGCACCCCGGCCGAGGCCTGCTACCGCGACGAATTGGCGACCCTGCCCGGCGTCCGCGTGCTGCACGGCTACACCCGCTCCGGGCGCGGCGATCTTTTCGGCCGGTTCGACGCCACCCACCTGAAAGCCGCCATGTCATCACCCGATGCGGTGTTCGTCTGCGGTCCAACACCTTTGGTCGAAGCCGTACGGAACCACTGCGACAACGTCTACACCGAAAGCTTCGTACCTCCGACGTTCGAGGCGCCCGCCAACCCGTCGGGCGGCCGCGTCACCTTCGCCGACAGCGGGGTTGATGTCGTCGACGACGGACGCTCGCTGCTGGAACAGGCGGAATCGGCCGGCCTGTCACCGGAAAACGGCTGCCGGATGGGCATCTGCCACACCTGCACCCGGCGGAAGACAGCCGGCACGGTGCGCAACCTGATCACCGGCGCCGTCTCGACCGGTCCCGACGAAGATGTGCAGATCTGCGTGTCCGTCCCCGTCGGCGACGTCGACCTATCGCTCTGAGCCCACCAAAGTTCCGAGAGGAAAAGCCATGACACAGAACAAGATCACCCTGACCCCCGAACAGGCCGACGAATTCGGCCGCGAGCTGGACACCATCAGGGAGCGCGTGATGGCCAGCCTGGGCGCCGAGGACGCCGACTACATCCGTCGCGTCATCAAGGCCCAGCGCGCGCTGGAGGTCGGCGGCCGCGCGCTGCTCTTCCTGCCGCCGGCCTGGCTGCTGGGAACCACGATGCTGGGATTGTCAAAGATCCTGGACAACATGGAGATCGGTCACAACATCATGCACGGTCAATACGACTGGATGCGTGACCCGACCATCTCCGGCCGGTCCTTCGAATGGGACACCGCATGCCCGGCGGATCAATGGCGGCATTCGCACAACTACATGCACCACACCCACACCAACATCGTGGGGATGGACCGCGACATCGGCTACGGCATCCTGCGGATGAGCGAAGATCAGCGCTGGGAACCCTACTTTCTGGGCAACCCGCTCTACGCCTTCCTGTTGATGGTGCTGTTCCAGTACGGCGTCGCGCTGCACGAACTGGAGACCGAGCGGATCCGCTCCGGCGAGATCGAGCTCGCCGACAAGCGCGAGGTGCTGCGCGCCATCTGGCGCAAGACACGCCGGCAGACACTCAAGGACTACGTGGCCTTCCCGTTGCTGGCCGGCCCCTTCGCGCCGTTCGTCTTCGCGGGCAACCTGTCGGCCAACCTGATGCGCAACGTGTGGTCGTACATGATCATCTTCTGCGGCCATTTCCCGGACGGCACACAGGAATTCACCGTCGAGCAGACCAAGGACGAGTCCCGCGGCATGTGGTACTTCCGCCAGGTTCTCGGTTCAGCGAATCTCACCGGCGGCAAGCTGTTCCACTTGCTGTCGGGCAACCTCTCGCACCAGATCGAGCACCACCTGTTCCCGGACATGCCGGCGCGCCGGTACGCCGAGATCGCGCCCGAGGTGCAGGCGATCTGCGAACGCTATGGCATCCCCTACAACCGCGGCCCGCTGCTGCGGCAGTTTGGGACCGTCGTCCGCAAGATCGTTCGGCTGACGTTCCCCGACTCCGTGCTGCGTACGGTTACCGCCGACCGCTCGGTCGATCCGGTGCCCGCGGCCGCCTGACGGCAGCCCAGTTCCCCACGCGCAAAACGGGCCTTGCGCGCGGGGGACAATGGGCTGCGTGGAATGGACCGGCGCGCGCTACGCGGACAAACCGACGGTGGAGGCATCGACATGGATCGATGCGGATCCGACCCGGGTCTGGAGCCTGGTTTCCGACATCAAGCTGATGCCGACGCTGAGCAATGAGCTGCAGGCCGTGGAATGGGCAGAGGGTGCCGACATCCCGCGGGTGGGCGCCCGCTTCATCGGACACAACGAGCACGACGCGTTCGGGCAATGGAGCACCATCTCCCAGATTGTCGCGTGCGACGAGCCGCGTGAATTCGCCTGGGCCGTCGGCGGACCCGACAACCCCGCAGCAATGTGGCGGTTCAGGCTGACGCCCCGCGATGGCGGCACTGCGCTGAGCTACTGGATGCAGATGGGCCCGGGCCGATCGGGGCTGTCGGTGGCCATCGAGTCGATGCCCGACAAGGAGCAGAAGATCGTGTTCGTGCGGATGCGCGAGTTCGAGGCCGCGATCGGCAAGACACTCGCCGCCATCAAGAGGCTGGCCGAGCACGGGGTGCGCTGATGCTCACCGCGACAACGGTCGAATTGTCCAGCGCCGCGGGTGAAACCGCGGCCTTCGTCGTCGAAGCGGAGAAGCTGGGCCTCGATGTCTGCTGGGTGGCCGAGGCCTGGGGCTCCGACGCGCCCTCGGCACTGGGCTACCTGGCGGCGCGGACCGAGCGGGTCCTACTGGGCTCGGGTGTCCTGCAGGTCGGCGTTCGCTCGCCGGTCATGGTCGCCCAGACCGCCATCACGCTGTCCAATCTATCGGCCGGTCGATTCCTGCTCGGCCTGGGCGCGTCCGGCCCGCAGGTGATCGAGGGCCTGCACGGCGTCTCGTTCAGCCGGCCCCTGGAGCGCATCGCCGAAACGGTCGACATCGTGCGGCAGGTCTTCGCCGGAGGCAAAGTGTCCTACGCCGGCAATCAATTCCGCATTCCGCTGCCCGGCGGCGAGGGCGCGCCAATGCGGCTGTCGACGCGGCCCGAGCACCCCATCCCGATCTACCTCGCCGCCCTGTCACCGGCGATGCTGCGGCTGACCGGTGGGACCGCCGACGGCTGGCTGGGCACCAGCTTCGTGCCGGAGGGCGCCGGCGACGCGTACTTTTCGCACCTGGACGCGGGCTTGGCCGTCGCCGGCCGCACCCGCGCCGACGTCGACGTCTGCCAGGGCGCCGAAGTCGCCTTCGCCTCCGACGAGGAGGAACTGCGCGGTATGGTCGCGGGCCGCAAGAGGGAACTCGCGTTCAGCCTGGGCGGCATGGGTTCCTCGAGCACGAACTACTACAACCAGGCCTACAGCCGGCAAGGCTGGGCCGAGATCGCCGCCGAGGTGCGCGAGCGCTGGCAGCGCGGCGACCGGGACGCCGCGGCGGCGCTGATCACCGACGAGATGGTGCTGGCCACCACGCTGATCGGCACCGAGGAGATGGTCCGCGCTCGGCTTAACGTGTGGCGGGATGCCGGGGTGAACACCGTGCGGCTGTATCCGGCCGGCGACACGCTGGAGGCGAAGCTTCGCACGCTCGGCCGGGCCATCGAGCTGGTGCGCGAAATCTGAGCGCCGAGTGCGGGCCCCACGCACGGATGCAACGCGGTTTACGTGCCCAGGGCCCACCCTCGGCAAGGTCTAGGACACGTCGGTCGGTGCCTGTGCGACCTGCACCAGCCGCACCCGCGGACGGGCCGGTACACCGTCGGCCAGGAACCACCGGAAGGCGAGGTTGCCGCGCGGATAGTCCAGCGTGGTCAGCGAATTCGGGTGCGCCGTCATTGCGCGGGACAGGACCACGGTCACCGTGCCGTCGCTGTTGAGCGCGGCGCTGTGGCCGTTGATCGAGCAGCGTGCATCTGCCGCGCCGAACGTGGCCATGAATTGATTCCACACCACCAGGTTCCAGAACCTGCATGACGGAGGGCGGTGCGTGATGACCAGCGCTTCGTCCTCGTCGAGGACGAAGCTTCCGTAGGAGTAGCAGGCGTCGCGCGCCGACCAACCGAAGTTGGCGTCGGGCACCTGGTATGGATCGGCGAATTCATTTGCGGCGTGCGCGGTTTCGTGCCCAAGGGCATGTTGGTCCTGTACGCGCGTCCCGACGGCCAGCGGCACGATGGCGAACATGGTGCGCAACCAGGTCGTGACCGCCCGCAAGCGCGCGGCCGTTTCGGCATCGCCGTGCCGAATCTGCTCCGGCTCGTCGAGCGCCTCGACCCGCCAGGTGACGGGGCGGCCGGTCAGCGGGTCGGCCTGGTAGTCGCGGGTCATCAGTACGGCGGCGTCGGGCGTGGGGCCGAGTTCGAAGCTGAAGTTGCCATCGGCGTCGATATCCAGGTCGCTGTCACGCACGATCGCGACCACCCGGTCCGACCAGGCGCCCCGCGACGGCTCGTTGTAGGCCGTCACCGAAAAGTACGCGCTGTCACCCTTGTTGCCGCTGATGCGATAGCGGCGCCGCGGATCGACCGGGCAGATGTGGTAGTAGGCGTCGGTGTTGTCACCGCCCCAGCGCCGGTCCCGACGGAACGGCGTGTTCACGGCGACGAACTGCGGCCGGCCGGGTTCGGTGAACAGGTAGGTGTCGAAGGCGACGCCGAGTGTGCTGGCAAGCATGCGGTAACCGTCGGCGACGTGCCGGTCGTCGATCACCGCGCGGTCGCCCTCCAAAAAAGAGCGGTCAAGGGTACCCAGCGTGCCGAGTAGCTCCTGCCACGCGACCGTCGTTTCGTGCGTCATGCGCGGATTCCCTTCAGGAGCAACGTGGTTGTGCGATCCACCCACCCGTCGTCGAGTTCGGCGACGCGGGTGAGCAGGCCCATCAGCGTGATGCCGGCGATGGCATCGGCGAGTTCGGTGGCGTTCACGTCGGGCCGGACCTCGCCGCGCCGCGCCGCCCGTTGCAGCAGGTCGGCGAGGCCGCCGCCGATGACGCCGGCGAACCGCTCCAGCAGCGCCGAATGCAGGGTCGGGTCGGCGGCCATCTCGCCCACCAGCCCGGGCAGGGCGGACCTGGCGGCCGGAGTCGTCAGGAAAACCATTGCCCGACGGACCATTTCGCGCAGGTCTGCGGGCAGCGACCCGGTGTCGGGCAGCTCGGTGGCGGCGCCGATGGGGAACACCGCCTCGTGGACCAGGTGCGCTTTGCTGGGCCAGCGGCGGTAGATCGCGGGCTTGCTGGTGCCGGCGCGTTCGGCGATCGCGGAGACCAACAGCCTGGCGTAGCCGGTCTCGGCGAGCAGTTCCACGGTCGCGCTGAGCACGGCGCCGTCGATGCGGGGGTCACGGGGTCGGCCAAAATCCACTACCATTACGAAACCAAAAGTAACATAAGTCGCCGTGACCGACGCCGTTCGCCTCGATGACCTCGCCCGCCCCCGCTTCAGCCCGGAGGCCCGGCAAATCCTCGACCTGATGGCCTCGCTGGCACCGGCCTGCCCCCTGGACGCCGACACGCTGCATGCCAGGGCCGCCGCCGACACCGGCCTGGACGATTTCGGTCCGCCGGACTACCGGGAGCGGCTCGATGCCTACCTCGCCGCGCTGCGTGACATCGACGGCCGCCACGACGCGGGCGCGGTCAATTTCTACGGGCAACTGCTGCAGCTGCTCAAGAACCGGCTGTTGTTGACCGACCTGTTGCGGCGGCATCCCGAAATCAACGCCATCGAGTTGCAGCCACCGGTGGTGATCGCCGGGCTGCCACGCACCGGCACCACCCACCTGCACAACCTGCTGGCGGCGCCGCCCACTTTCCGCACGATGCCGTACTGGGAGAGCGTCGAACCATTCCCGCTGCCGGCCGAGGCCGGGATCGAGCCGGATCCGCGGCGGGCGCGGATGGCCGTCGCGGTCGGCGTCATGAACACCGTGATGCCCTATTTCCCGCTGATGCACGAGATGACCACCGACCACGTACACGAAGAGATCCAGCTGCTGGCCAACGACTTCTCGACCATGCTCTTCGAGACGCTGGCCCACGTGCCGCGCTGGCGCGACTACTACCAGGCCCACGACCAGACGCCGCACTACGAATACCTCGCCCGGCAACTCAAGGCCATGCAGTTCCTGCGCGGCGGCAGGCGCTGGCTGCTCAAGTCGCCCCAGCATCTCGAGCAGGTGCCGGTGCTCGATAACGTCTTCCCCGGCAGCGTCGTGGTTTTCACCCACCGCGACCCGGTGCCGGTGGCGCTGTCGATGATCGCGATGATCACCTACTCGGCCCGCATGCACCGCTCGCCGGTCCCGGTGGAGTTGATCGCGGCATCGTGGATCGACCGCCTGGACGACATGCTGACCGCGCTCGTCCGCGATCGCGACACCATCGGCCCGGAACGCTCGATCGACGTCCGGTTCGACGATTTCATGGCCGACGAAAACGGCGTCGCCGAGCGGGTGTATGCACTGGCCGGCGAGCCGTTCAGCGACGAAGCCAAGACGGCGATCGGCGAATACCTGGCGGGTCATCGGCGCGGGCGGCTGGGGAGCGTCGCGACGTCCTGCGCGATGTTCGGGCTGGACGAGGCGGATCTGCGCGGCCGCTTCGCTCCGTATGTCGAACGGTTTCTGGCCTAACCCGCAGCAGGCGGCTACCTTCTCAATTCATGGTCACTATGCCCGAACTGGACGGTGTCGAACACAGGTATGTGGAGCTCGGAGACGGTGTGACGATCCACGTCGCGGACGCGGGCCCGGCCGAAGGTCCCGCGGTGATGCTGGTGCACGGCTTCCCGCAGAACTGGTGGGAATGGCACAACCTGATCGGGCCGCTGGCCGCCGACGGCTATCGCGTGCTGTGCCCCGACCTGCGCGGTGCCGGCTGGAGCTCGGCGCCCCGCTCGAGTTACACCAAGACCGAGATGGCCGACGATCTGGCCGCCGTCCTCGATCGCCTGGGCGTCGCGACGGTCAAGCTCGTCGCCCACGACTGGGGCGGGCCGGCCGCGTTCATCATGATGCTGCGCCACCCCGAAAAAGTGAGCGGGTTCTTCGGGTTCAACACCGTGGCGCCCTGGGTGAAGCGCGATTTGCGTGCGGTGCTCAACATTTGGCGGCTCTGGTATCAGATCCCGATTTCGTTGCCGGTCGTCGGGCCGCGGATGATCGGCAATCTCAGCTCGAGGACGAGCCGCCTGCTCGGGTCATGGGTGGGGGGCGGCTTCGCGCTGCCCGAGGACGAGCTGCGCATCTACGCCGAATGCATGCGCCAGCCCGGCCACGCGGAAGCCGGTTCTCGCTGGTATCGCAGCTTCCAGACCGGGGAGATGCTGCGCTGGATGCGCGGCGAGTACGACGGCGCGCGCGTCGAGGTGCCGGTGCGGTGGCTGACCGGCACCCAAGACCCGGTGATCACGCCCGACCTCACCGACGGATATGCCGACCACATCAGCGATTTCAAAGTGGAGCTGGTCGACGGCGTCGGCCACTGGATCATCGACCAGCGCCCGGAGCTGGTGCTCGACCGGGTTCGGACCTTCCTTCGCGGCGAAGGATAAGCCTCAGGGCCGCACCAGGATCCGGATGGGATTGCCGTCCTGCCGCTCGAGCTTCTCGATGCCGTCCGTCAAGTCCTCCAGAGCGACGATCTCGCTGATCGACCTTGAAAGGTCAAGGCGCCCAGCAGAAACCAATTTCGCCAACGTCTCGATGTCGATGTTCTGATAGCCCAGATGCCCGAGCACCTGCTTGTGGGTCAACCCGAACAGGGAGGTGGGGCCGACGGTGGGTGCCTCGGCGCTCATCCCGACGCCCACCAGCCGGCCGCCGGGCGTCAGGCAGTCGAGCCCCTGCTCGAATGTCGCCTTCAGCCCGACGGCGTCGAAGGCCACATCCAGCAGCCGCCCACCGGTGACCTCTGCGAGACTGTCCCTGAGCCCGTCGTCGCGCGAGTCGAACGCGTAGTCCGCACCGAGGGTCAACGCCCGCTCGAGCACCGCGGGATTGATGTCGACGGCGATGATGGGTGCGGCGCCGACGAGGCGCGCGAGCTGGACGATGTGGGTGCCGACCCCGCCCACGCCCCACACGCCGACCGACTCACCGACCGCGACCTTCCCCGTGCGGACGACGGCCCCGAACGGCGTGGACACCGCGTCGGCCAGGATCGCGGCCTGCTCCAGCGGAACGTTGTCGGGCACCCGCGTCAGGCCGGTCGCTTGCGCGACGGTGTATTCGGCCCACGCGCCGTCGTAGGCGAACGCCATCAACTGGATCCGTAGGCAGTTCACCACATCGCCGCGGCGACAGTTCGCGCAGCGTTGACACGGCCGGCCCGCGGGAACCACCACACGATCGCCCTCGTCCCAGCCGGCCACCTCCGGTCCCAGTTTGGCGATCGTGCCCGATGCCTCGTGGCCCTGGGTCACCACGGGCTGCTGGGCCGGGAAGGTGCCGTTGATGAGGCTCAGGTCCGAGTGGCAGATGCCGCAGAAGGCCACCTTCACCAGAACCTCGCCGGGCCCCGGTTCGGGAATCGGAACATCTTCGAGCGCAACCGTTTTGGTGTCCGCGTAGAAGCGCTCGGCGCGCATCGTGGATGCCATCGGCTAGTCGACCCCGATGGTGACTTCCGTGGACTTGATGAATACGGTCGCCGGTTGTCCGACCTTGAGCCCGAGATCGACCGCGGCGTCCTTGGTGACGGATGACGTGACGATCTGCTCACCGCCGTCCAGCTTGACCTTCACGATGGCCATCACGCTGCCGAGGTCGACTTCGGTGATGGTCCCCTTGAGCTGGTTCCGGGTCGACAACCGCATCGCAAGGTCCTTTGTTCGGTGTGCTCTGCGATCGACCCTACTGTCGGGGGCCGAGCAGGGCTATGGAGGCATCGACGGCCGGCTCCACGATGCCCCGCACCGGCTTCCCGTCTTCGACGGCCAGCGCGGTCAGTTCGCGCAGACCGCCGAGCAGGATGACCGCCAACGGGGCGGTTAGCGGGGGCAGCGCGGCCCGTTGGAAGCCAGGGCTGGCGCTGAGGTCGATCAGCAGGCTGGACAGCAACTGCAGCCCGCGGCGCTGCACAGGGCGGGCGGCGGCGCCGAGCGAGGGAAGCTCCCGGATCCAGCTGAGCGTGATGGCCGGGCGCGACTCGATGTGGCCGACGTAGGCCTCGACCGCCTGGCGTATCTGTTCGTGCCAGTCGGCCTCGGGGTCGACGGCCGCCGCGATGCACTCGCCGAGCCGTTCGTTATCCGACCCCAGCAGTTCGAGGAAACACTCTTCCTTGCTGGCGAACTGGTCGTAGAAGGTGCGCTTGGACGTGCGGGCGTGACGGACCACGTCGGCGACCGTGCTGGCGCGGTAACCGCGCTCGGCGATGGAGGCGGCGAGGCCGTCGAGCAGCCTCAGCCGGAACGGGTCGTCAAGGACCGCGTCGTCAGCCGTCGCTGTCGCCGCTGGGGTCACGGCCGGCCCCTTCCGTCTGGAACGCCCCTCTTGTCAGAGGTTGGTACTACAGAGTACCGTATCGGGAAAGGTTTTGGTACACCGCGGTACCACCCCGGTTTTCGGGGAAGATGATGGGGAGCAGCCGCCATGAGCGAAGTCGTCACCGCCCCCGCGGCCTCCGTCGCCGTCAGGCTGCCCCCGGCGGCTCGACTACCAAAGCTGTTGCAAGGTCTGGGCTTTGCGGTTTCGCGGCGGGGAATGATGCAACGCCTGGCCCGCCGGTACGGCGACGTTTTCGCGCTGAACCTGCCGATGTACGGCGAGGTCGTGGTGGTCGCCGACCCGCAACTGGCCAAGCAGATCTTCACCACCAGCCCCGACGAGCTGGGCAACATCCAGCCCAACCTGAGCCGGCTGTTCGGCTCGGGTTCGGTGTTCGCGCTCGATGGCGAAGACCACCGCCGGCGCCGCCGATTGTTGGCGCCGCCGTTCCACGGCAAGGGCATGAAGAAATACGAGTCGATCATCGAAGAAGAGACCCTTCGGGAGACCGCCGGCTGGCCGGAGGGCCAGGTGTTCCCGACGCTACCGTCGATGATGCGCATCACGCTCAACGCCATCCTGCGCGCGGTCTTCGGGGCCGAAGGCGCCGAGCTCGACGAGCTGCGCCGACTCATCCCGCCGTGGGTCACGCTGGGCTCCCGGATGGCGACGATGCCCAAACCCCGGCGCAATTACGGGCGCTTCACCCCATGGGGGCGCCTGGACGAGTGGCGCCGACGGTACGACGCCGTCATCGACAGGCTGATCGAAGCCGAGCGGGCCGACCCGAACTTCGACGAGCGCAGCGACGTGCTCGCGCTGATGCTGCGCAGCACCTACGACGACGGTTCGGTGATGTCGCGCAAGGACATTGGCGACGAACTGCTCACGCTGCTGGCCGCCGGTCATGAAACGACGGCGTCCACGCTGGGCTGGGCATTCGAGCGCCTGACCCGGCACCCGGACGTGCTGGCCGCTTTGGCCGAAGAGGCCGACGGCGACGGACAGGAGTTGCGTCAGGCGACCATCCTGGAAGTCCAGCGGGTGCGGACGGTGATCGATTTCGCCGCCCGGCGCGTGTACCCCCCGCGTTATCAGCTCGGGGAGTGGGTCATTCCCGGCGGCAAGTCGATCCTGGTGAGCATCGCGCAGATTCACGAAAACCCCGACGTCTTCGGAGATCCGGCGCGCTTCGACCCGCAACGGTACGTCGGGGGCAAGCCGTCGGCGTTCGCGTGGATCCCGTTTGGCGGTGGCACCCGCCGCTGCGTGGGAGCGGCGTTCGCCAACATGGAGATGGATGTCGTGCTGCGAACGGTGTTGCGGCACTTCACTATCGAGACCACGTCTGAGCCCGGGGAGCGGTGGCACGGCCGTGGCGTTGCCTACACGCCGAAAGACGGTGGCCGCATCGTGGTGCGCCGGCGCTGAGCCGGTTGCGCCTACTGGTCCGCGGTGGCCCGCCGCGGCAGTTTCCAGCCCGGGCGGATGTAGTGGCAGGTGTACCCGTTCGGGTAGTGCTGCAGGTAGTCCTGGTGTTCGGGCTCGGCCTCCCAGAAATCACCGGCCGGGCTGACCTCGGTCACGACCTTGCCGGGCCACAACCCGGACGCGTCGACATCGGCGATGGTGTCCAGCGCGATGCGCTTCTGCTCCTCGTCGAGGTAGAAGATGGCCGACCGGTAACTGGGTCCACGGTCGTTGCCCTGTCGGTCCTTCGTCGTCGGATCGTGGATCTGGAAGAAGAACTCCAGCATGGTGCGGTAGTCGGTGACCGCCGGGTCGTAGACGATCTCGATGGCCTCGGCGTGCGTCCCGTGGTTGCGGTAGGTCGCATTGGGGACGTCGCCGCCGGTGTAACCGACCCGCGTCGACACCACGCCCGGCTGTTTGCGGATGAGTTCTTGCATCCCCCAGAAACAGCCGCCGGCAAGTATCGCTTTTTCGGTTGCCATTGCTCATCCTCCTAACCAGCCACGATGTCGCCCAGGCTACACTCCGCCGATGAGCCGCAACGTCGCGACGATTTTCCGAAGTGCCGCAGCATGACGACTCCTACGTTCTCCCGCAGCGAACTGTCCGCCGCCTTCGAGAAGTTCGAGCAGACGGTGGCCCGGGCCGCCGAAACGCACGACTGGGACGCCTGGGTCGAGCAGTACACCCCCGACGTCGAGTACATCGAGCACGCGGCCGGCACCATGCATGGCCGCGACGAGGTCCACCAGTGGATCAAGCGGACGATGACAACGTATCCCGGCAGCCACATGGTGGCGTTCCCCTCGTTGTGGTCCGTCATCGACGAGCCCACCGGCCGGATCATCTGCGAACTGGACAACCCCATGCGCGACCCGGGCGACGGGAGTGTCATCAGCGCGACCAACATCTCCATCGTCACGTACGCGGGGGACGGCCTGTGGCGCCGCCAGGAAGACATCTATAACCCGCTGCGCTTCCTGCGGGCCGGGATGAAGTGGTGCCGTAAGGCCAAAGCGCTGGGCACGCTCGACGAGGACGCCGCGCGGTGGATGCGGGAGAACGGAGGGGCCAGTTGAGCACCAGACCCAAACTCGTCATCGGCGCCAACGGCTTTCTCGGTTCGCATGTGACCCGCCAGCTCGTGGCCGACGGGTTCGGAGTGCGGGCGATGGTGCGCCCGAACGCCAACACCCGCTCCATCGACGACCTCGAGCTGACCCGGTTCCACGGGGACGTGTTCGACGACGCCACGCTGCGGGAGGCGATGGACGGCGTGGACGACGTCTATTACTGCGTCGTCGACACCCGCGCATGGTTGCGCGACCCGACGCCGCTGTTCCGTACCAATGTCGAAGGCCTGCACCACGTTCTCGACGTCGCCGTCGACCAACCCGACCTGCGCAGGTTCATCTTCACGAGCACCTACGCGACGGTGGGCCGACGACACGGCCACGTGGCGACCGAGGACGACGTGATCCGGTCCCGCCGGCTGACTCCCTACGTCCAATCACGGTTGGAGGCCGAGAATCTGGTGCTGCGGTACGTGGCCGAGGCCGGCTTGCCCGCCGTCGCGATGTGCGTGTCGACGACCTACGGCAGCGGCGACTGGGGCGGCACTCCGCACGGCGCGTTCATCGCCGGCGCGGTATTCGGCAAGCTGCCCTTCGGAATGAACGGCATTGCGCTGGAAGCTGTGGGCGTCGACGATGCGGCGCGGGCCATGATCCTGGCGGCCGAGCGCGGGCGCATCGGCGAGCGATACCTGATCTCCGAGCGGATGATCGCATTGAACGACGTGGTCCGCATCGCGGCCGACGAGGCCGGAGTGCCGCCGCCGCGGCGCTCGATTTCCGTCCCGATGCTCTATGCCCTGGCCGCGGCCGGCACGCTCAAGGCGCGGCTCACCGGCAAGGACGCCGAACTCAGCCTGGCCTCCGTGCGGATGATGCGCGCCGAAGCCGACGTGGACTGCAGCAAGGCGAAACGGGAACTGGGCTGGCAACCGCGCCCGGTCGAGCAATCGATCCGCGAGGCGGCGCGGTTCTGGGCCGCCATGCGCGCCCCGCGAACGGCCAGCCCGGCAGCCTCGCCCGAATAGGCCCGATCGTGGACCGGACACGCGTCGATCTCAACGGGCCGCCGCAGACCATGCTGGCGACGCTGTACGCCAAGGCTGTGGACGCCGACCTGCCGAACCCGGTCCTGGGCGACCGTTATGCCAAGGAGGTCGTCGATCGGATCGAATACGACTGGGCGCAGACCACTATCACCGCCCGCAATTCGTCGTCGGTGACGACCCGCACCGCGCACTTCGACATCTGGGTCCGCCAATTCCTTGACGCGCATCCGAGCGCTGTCGTCCTGCACATCGGGTGCGGGCTGGACGGCCGATATTTCCGGCTCCGACCGAGCCCGCAAGTCCAGTGGTACGACGTTGACTACCCGGACGTCGCCGAACTGCGCACCCGGCTCTATCCGGCCGCCGAGCACTGCCACGTCGTCGCCGCGTCGGTAACCGATCCGGCGTGGCTGACGGAGATACCCACCGGCCGGCCCACGCTGATGATCGCCGAGGGCCTGACCATGTATCTGGGCGGACAGGACGGCATCGCGCTGCTGCGGCGGGTCGTCGATCGCTTCGACCGCGGGGAATTGCAATTCGACGCGTTCAATCGGATGGGAATCAAGGCGCAGTGGATGAATGCGGTGGTGCGCCGGTCCGGATCGAAGTTGAGTTGGGGCATCGACGGGCCGGGTGACATCCTCCCGGCGGTGCCCGGCACCCGACTGCTGTCCTGGGTTCGGTGGTTTGAATCTGACACCTTCGAGCGACTGCCGCGCGCCTACCGGGCGATGGGCCGGGCGATGTCGCTGCTGCCAGCCATGGCCAACCTGTCCCAATACCACCGCTACGCATTCGGGCCGGCTTGATCGGGAAGCCTCGGGACCCGGCTCGCGTTGCACAGCTCATCGGCGTCTAGGAGGAAACCATGAGCCACCCCGAAATCAAAGAGCCCAGCGCTGGCCACCCGATCACCATCGAGCCGACGAAGGGGCGGGTACAGGTTCGCGTCAACGGCGAGCTGGTAGCCGACACGACGGCCGCCCTGGAATTACGGGAAGCCAGTTTGCCTGCGGTGCAATACATTCCGATCAGTGACGTGGTGCAGGACCGCCTGACCCGCACGGACACCAGCACCTACTGCCCGTTTAAGGGTGAGGCCAGCTATTACAGCGTGACTGGCTCGGCCGGCGACACCGTCGAGGATGTCATCTGGACCTACGAGCAGCCCTATCCCGCGGTCGCGGCGATCGCCGGGCACGTCGCCTTCTACCCCAACAAGGCCGAAATCAGCGTGTCGGCGTCCTAGTAAGTCCACCCGGGAAGCGCGGCCTCGTGTGCCCGGGTGTCGCTGTACAAGCGCATCGAGACGATCAAGCCGTCGCGGGTGTCGAAGATGCAGACGAAGGGGCTGTCGTATTCGACGCCGCCGGTGGTGGTGCCGTTGGCATGCGCCTCGACGACGACCGTCTCTCCCTCGTTAACACATCGCACCAGGTCGATCGTCAGCTCGAGTTGCTGTTTGCGCCGCTCGATCGCCCGGCGGAACGTTTGCTTGTCGCACGCGGTGCGCGTGAACAGCGTCCAATAGGTGAAGTCGTCGCTGAGCAGCGCGAAGCCCTCGTCGAGGTCGCCCCCGTCGCTCGTACTCTGTAGGAACATCCAAGCCAGTTCGCCCTGTGGGTCATCGAACGGCGTCATCACATCGCAATATTGACTTGGCACATCGTTAACGGTCAATCGGAGAGTCGGTCGGTGGAGAGCGCGCGCACTGTCACCTTCCCCGGGGCGGTCAGCTACGGGTATACGTTGGCGCCGCTTCGCCGGGGGCCCGGGGACCCCTGTTTCCAGGTGTCCGGCGACGGCGCGATCTGGCGAACCAGCCTGCTGCCCACCGGACCCGTGACCGCCCGGATCAGCCGGGCCGCCGCCAACGCCGCTCACTGCGTCGCGTGGGGTGAGGGGGCGCCGGAGTTCTTGGAGGAGCTGCCCGCGCTTCTCGGCGTCGAGGACGATGCCTCGGATTTCACGCCCCACCACCCGACCGTCGCGGCCGCGCATCGTCGGGTCCCGCACCTGCGCCTGGGGCGCAGCGGCCGGGTGCTCGAGGCGCTGATCCCCGCGATCATCGAGCAGCGGGTGCCCGGCGCCGACGCGTTCCGGTCGTGGCGCCTGCTGGTGTCCAGGTACGGGTCGCCCGCCCCGGGGCCGGCGCCGGCCAGGATGCGGGTGCCGCCGTCGGCCGAGGCGTGGCGCTACATCCCGTCGTGGGAGTTCCATCGCGCCAATGTCGATCCCGGACGGGCGCGGACGGTGGTGACGTGCGCGCAGCGGGCCGCCTCCCTGGAACGGCTGGCATCCCGACCGGCCGCGCAGGCCCGCGCGGCGCTGACGTCGTTACCGGGCGTGGGCGAATGGACCGCCGCCGAGACGGCGCAACGGGCGTTCGGTGACGCCGATGCGCTCTCGGTGGGCGACTATCACATTCCGAAGATGATCGGCTGGACGCTGATCGGCCGCGCGGTCGACGACGCCGGCATGCTCGAGTTGCTCGAGCCCATGCGACCACACCGCCACCGGGTGGTCCGGCTGCTCGAGGTCAGCGGATTGGCCTACGAGCCGCGGCGGGGCGCCAGGCTGCCGGTGCAGCACATCAGCAATCTCTAAACGTGGCCATCGCCTCGTCGGCCGCGGGTTTTCAGCAATGCCCATCGGGTAACCAACCCCGAAGACGTGACCGTGTGCGAAACGGAGGAAATCGATGACACAGTTCACCATCCCGGGGCTCACCGACAAACAGGGAGTGCGGCTGACCGAACTGCTGCAAAAACAACTGAGCACCTACAACGATCTTCACCTGACGCTCAAACACGTGCACTGGAACGTGGTGGGGCCCAACTTCATTGGCGTGCACGAGATGATCGATCCGCAGGTGGACGCGGTCCGCGGGTTCGCCGATGACGTCGCGGAGCGCATCGCGGCCCTGGGCGGGTCGCCGCAGGGCACGCCGGGGGCCATCATCAAGGACCGCACCTGGGACGACTATTCGGTCGGCCGCGACACCGTCCAGGCCCATCTCGCGGCGCTCGACCTCGTCTACACCGGCGTCATCGAGGACACCCGCAAGTACATCGAGGAGACCGAGGAGCTCGACCCGGTCACGCAGGACCTGCTGATCGATCAGGCCGGCAACCTGGAGAAGTTCCAGTGGTTCGTGCGCGCGCATCTGGAGAGCGCGGGCGGGAAGTTGACCCACGAGGGCTCGACCACCGAGAAGGACGCGGCGAGTACCGCTCGCAGTTCGTAGCGGGGTGACAATCAGTTTTACTGCACGGGACCGTTTTTGGGCGCGAGGATGTTTATCCGGTCGCCTGCCGCGAGTCGTAACGTGGCGTCGGCGTCGACGAGCTGCCGGTTGCGCAGGACGGACACGGGCAGGTGGCCGGTCGGGAAGTCGATGTCGCCGAGCACCTGGCCGGCGGCCGACGAATCTCCGGCCAGCGTGTGCTCGATGATGCGGTAGCCGTCGAGTTCGCTGTGCGGGTCATGTTCCGGGGTCGAGGGTTGGGCGTCGGCCCAGTCCGCGGCCTGGTGGCCCGCCGAGACGTCGGGTGCCATGTCGGTGAAGGACGCCCCCACCGCGCGTAACACGTTCTGGTTGGTCAGCCAGCCCTGAACGGACCGGGCTTCGGTATCGATGACCGGCAGTCCATCGCGCCCGAATAGGACGAGCTGACGCAGGGCCTGAGCGAGGCTGTCATTCGCGAAGAGTGCCTGCGGTTCGCGGACGCGGGTGACGGGACCGAGCATGGCGGTCAGGTCGCCTCCGACGTTGCCGGTGGGACGGGTCAGATCCAGGGGAACAGCGAACCGGTGCATCGCGTCGGCTGCGGTGAGGTCGGCGAAGGCGTGGGCGGGTTTGGGTCGATCGATATCAATGCCACGGTGCAGCAGCTTGGTGGTGTAGATGGTGCCGTAGGAGACCCCGCGGGACACGGTGGTCCCGACGGCCACGGCCAGCATGACGGGGAGGGTCAAGGTGAAGTCTCCGGTCATCTCGACCGTGCTGGCCAGCGCCGTGAGCGGCGCCCTGGAGGCGGATGCGAACACTGCGCCCATGCCCACGATGGCGTAGAGGGCGGGATTTCCGACGGCCGTGCCGATGATGTGCTGAACGAACAACCCGAAAGCCATGCCGGAGGTGGCCCCCACAAACAGGGAAGGGGCGAACACCCCGCCCGACCCGCCGATACCGATGGTCAAGCTGCACGCCAGCATCTTGCCGGCGGCCAGGACGACCAGGAACCACAGCGCATAGTGCCCCGCGAAGGCGGCGTACATCACCGGGTAGCCGACCCCGTAGAGCTGCGGGACCGCCAGCAACAGCAGGCCGAGCGCGATCCCGCCGACCGCTGGCCGGGCCCAATCCGGGCGCCCGCGCCAGAGTCGGTCGCAGACATCCTCGGTCTTGTAGAGGACGTTCTTGAAGAAGACCCCAATGAGCCCGGCGATCGCCGCGAGGAGCGCGACCAAAAGGTAGTTGGCGATGTGGTCCAGCTCGATGCCGGCGGGCAACTGGGTGAGGAACGGGTCGGACCCGAAGAACACCCGGGCGACCACGTCGGCAACCATCGACGACAGCATGATGGTGAAGATCGCTTTGACGGACAGTTCCCGCAGGATCAGCTCGACGGCGAAAAACACCCCGGTGATGGGGGCATTGAAAGTGGCCGAGATGCCGCCCGCGGCGCCACACGCCACCAGCACCCGCAGCCGGTTTTCCGGCATCCGGACCCACTGACCGAAGCCGGATGCGAGCGCTGCGCCGATCTGCACGATGGGCCCCTCACGGCCAACTGAGCCGCCGGTGCCGATGCACAGCGCAGAGGCCAGCGCTTTCACCACAGTCACTTGGGGACGGATGCGACCACCGTTCTCCGCGACCGCGATCATGACTTCCGGGACGCCGTGACCGCGAGCCTCCCGGGCGAACCGCGAGATCAACGGTCCATACAGCAATCCCCCGACGACGGGGATGACCACGAAGAAGCCGGTTCCCAACCAGGGCAAATGGTCGCTGCCTACCCAACCGTCCTGGCCGAATTCGTCGTGCCCGGTGGCCAGCCAGGTGAACCCGTAGATCAGGTACCGGAACGCCACCGCGCCGATCCCTGCGCCAAGGCCGACGACGATTGCTACGCAAAAGAGACCGAGCCGGTTTGCCCGCAGCCAGCCGGCGAAGTGACCCGCGGCCCGGCAGCGGGTTGGGGTGGTCCGGAGGGGCTCGGCGGCCGTCGGTTTTTGCCCCATCCACGCATCCTTCCCCCGACGGCATCACTTTGCTTTGTCGACCATCCAACGATTGGGCGGCGCGGCCGACTCTTCCCTAGAGCAAATATTGCCCTACGCAATCATCTCTCGCCTGGGAGACGCCGGGGAATAACTGGACTGCGGTCCGGTTATACGGGTAGTTCCGATTCAGGGAGGTCACATGCCCGCCATAACCGCCAACACGCTGGCGTTGCCACGGGTCGGCCCCGCCGTCCCCGCCGACACCGAGCGCCCCGTCCGAACGATCACCACCGGGCCGCGCGGCTACGAAGGGGAGGGCTTTCCCGTTGTCCGGGCCTTCGCCGGGGTCGGCGCCGCCGCGCTTGACCCGTTCGTGCACATGGACCAAATGGGCGAGGTCGAGTACCAACCCGGTGAGCCGAGGGGCACCGACTGGCACCCGCACCGCGGCTTCGAGACAGTCACCTACATGATCGACGGCAAGTTCGCCCACCAGGACTCCCACGGCGGCGGCGGGCTGATCACCGACGGCGCCACGCAGTGGATGACCGCCGGTTCGGGGATCCTGCACATCGAAACGCCGCCCGCGGAACTGGTCGATAGCGGTGGCCTCTTCCATGGCGTCCAGCTCTGGGTGAACCTGCCGAAGCGGGACAAGTTCGCGCCCCCGCGCTATCAGGCCATCGAAGGTGGCGACGCGAAGCTGATCGCCTCCGACGACGGCGGGGCGCTGGTCCGCATCATCGCGGGCGAGGTCGACGGCCACCGGGGGCCCGGGATCACCCACACGCCAATCACTCTCGCGCACGCGACCATCGAAAACGGCGCAAGGCTGAACCTGCCGTGGCGGCGCGACTTCAACGCGCTCGTCTACGTGTTGTCCGGCAGCGGGTACGTCGGTCCGGTCGGTCATCCGATTCGGCAGGGCCAACTGGCCGTGCTCGGCCCCGGGGACCGCATCAGCGTGGGCGCCGACCAGGCCCAGGAATCGTCGCGCACGACCGCCATGGATGTGTTGCTGCTGGGCGGCCAACCCATTCGCGAGCCGGTATTCCACTATGGGCCTTTTGTGATGAACTCGCGGGCCGAATTGGTCGAGGCGGTGCAGGACTACCAGGCTGGGAAGTTCGGCAGCATTCCGCCAAATGCCCTGATGCCACACCATGGCAATGGCACACTTTAACGATGTCTTCAGGGGTGAGCCGCAGGCCTGGACGCCCCCCAGCCGCAAAAGCAGATGAAACGCGGCGGCGGATCATGCAGGCGGCTCGCCTTGTGTTCAGCGAGCGGGGATACGACGGGGCGACTTTCCAGGCCATCGCGGCCCGTGCCGACCTGACCCGGCCGGCGATCAACCACTACTTCTCCAGCAAGCGCGTCCTGTATCGGGAATTGTTGGAGCAAACCAATGAAGCCATCATCGGAACCGGGATCAAACAGGCCGAGCGGGAGACAACGCTGGTCGGGCAGCTGACCGCATTCATCTCCGCGGCGGTGCGCGCTAATTCCGAGAATCCCGCCGGGTCGGCGTTGATTATCTCCGGGGTGCTCGAGTCGCAGCGCCACCCGGAGTGGAAAACATCCGAAAACGACTCCGTGCGGATCTGCCGGGAATTCCTCGTTCGAATGGTGAACAACGCAGTGGAGCGCGGCGAGGTGCCCGCCGACGTGGATGCCTCGGCGTTGATCGAGGCACTGCTCGTGCTGATGTGCGGGGTTGGTCTGTACGCGGGCTTCGTTCAAAGTCCCGACGACATGCTGTCCATCACCGGAATGATGCGGCGGCTCCTCGAGGGAGCGTTCCGCCGGTCCAGCGCCTAGACAGCGCGGCCGGCAGTGAAGTTGCACACAAAGCGCATAGGCTAGCTAACTTATCCCGGTAACATGATCAGGTCATGACTGATCTGGACGAGTCGTTACCGCCTTCCCTGAGATCCGCCGGCGACAGCTGGGCCATCACCGAACTCGTCGGTGCCACCGCGCTGGGCGTCGCGGCATCGCGCGCGGCGGAAACCGCCGGGACTGAGCCGCTGATCCGCGACGAGTTCGCGCGCATCTTGGTGTCGTCGGCCGGCCCGGCCTGGGAACAGCTCACCGATCCCGAGTTGGCCTGGCTGGACGGCGATGAGGATGGCCGCCGCGCGCACCGCGTCGGCATCGACTACCAGGCCGTGCGCACGCACTTCTTCGACGAGTACTTCGACGAGGCCGCGCGGGCCGGGATCCGGCAGGTGGTCATTCTGGCTGCGGGACTGGACTCGCGGGCCTACCGCCTGCACTGGCCGGACGGGACCGCCGTTTACGAGATCGACCAGCCCAAGGTGCTGGAGTACAAGACCGGAGTACTGCAGCGGCACGGCGCCAGCCCCACCGCCAGTCGCCGCGCGGTTCCCGTCGACCTGCGTGACGACTGGCCGGCAGCGTTGGCCGCGGCGGGATTCGACCGCGCCCAACCGACGGCCTGGCTGGCCGAGGGCCTGCTCCCGTACCTGCCGAGCGACGCGCAAGACCGCCTGTTCGAAAAGTTCACCGCCCTGAGCGCCCCGGGCAGCCAGGTCGCCATCGAGGCGTTCGGCCTGAACAAGCGCAGCAATTCGCAGCGCTGGCTTCGGATGCGCGAGCGGCTCGGCCTCGACGTCAACGTCCAGGCGCTGACCTATCACGAGCCGGACCGTTCGGACGCGGCCCAATGGCTCACCGATCACGGCTGGCAAGTGCAGAGCGTGGACAACCGTGAGGAAATGGCCCGGCTGGGCCGTCCGGTACCCGAAGACCTGGCCGACGACGCGGTGCGCAGCATCCTGCTGCGGGCACGTCTCGGCGGCCCGTCCGCCTGACCTTTCGCCGCCAAGGACCTGAGGAGCAACCCGATGAGTTCACTGCGCACGCATGACGACACGTGGGACATCAAGACCAGTGTCGGCAGCACCGCGGTTATGGTGGCCGCCGCCCGCGCCATCGAAACCGAGCAGCCCGACCCGCTGATCCGCGACCCGTACGCCCGGTTGCTGGTCGACAACGCCGGTGCCGCGGTCCTGTGGGAGGCCATGCTGGACGCGGAGGTGGTGGCCAAGATCGAGGCCATCGACGAAGAAGCCGCCGCGCGTATCAAGCACATGCGCGGTTACCAGGCGGTGCGGACCCACTTCTTCGACTCCTACTTCGCCGACGCCGTCGCCGCCGGGATCCGGCAAGTGGTGATCCTCGCGTCGGGGCTGGACTCCCGGGCCTACCGGCTGGACTGGCCGGCCGGCACCGTCGTCTACGAGATCGACCAGCCGCAGGTGCTGGAGTACAAATCGGCCACGCTGGCCGATAGCGGCGCTACCCCATCCGCCGAGCGCCGTGAGGTCGCCATCGACCTGCGTGACGACTGGCCCGCGGCGCTACGCGCCGCCGGCTTCGACCCGGCCAAGCCGACCGCCTGGCTTGCCGAGGGATTGCTGATGTACCTGCCCGCTGAAGCCCAGGACAAACTGTTCACCCAGATCGGCGAGCTGAGCCGGGCCGGCAGCCGCGTCTCGGCCGAGACCGCACCCATGCACGCCGAGGAGCGTCGCCAGAAGATGCGGGAGCGACTCAAGAAGGTTGCCGCCGAGCTGGGCTTGGAGGAGACCGTCGACGTCGCCGAGCTGATGTATCGCGACGAGCACCGTGCGGACCTCGCCGAATGGCTCAACGAACACGGCTGGCGCGCCACGGCGCAGAATTCGATCGACGAGATGCAACGCCTCAACCGCAGGGTGCAAAGCGTCGAGCTGGACGACGACAAGGACTCCTTCTCCGACTTCGTGGTCGCCGAGAGGCTGTAATGCCGCGCTCGCTGGACGATTCCTGGGACATCGCCACCAGCGTCGGCGCGACCGCGGTGATGTTCGCCCTCGCCCGCATGGCCGAGACCGCCAGCGACGAGCCGCTCATCCGGACTTTGCGGACTGGTTCACCACGCACGGCTGTAGCACCGGGGTGGTCGACGGGCACGAACAGGCGCTCCGGCTGAGACGGATGCCGTTTGTCGTCACCTATGTGACCGCTGCCAAACCCTGACCGGGCCCAGCCAGATCCTTTCTACTGCTCTCCCACCGGATGGTTAGGATCGCGTTTATCACCCACGAGCGCTTATGCGACGAGCAGCGGGGCGCGCCAGGGATGACCGAAGCAGGGGAAGGACAACGATGACCACCGAATCGGTTACACCCAAGACATCAGCCACCAACGGCGCGCCGACCGCTCAGCAAGTAGACGTCCCGGCCACGGTGGCCCGGCTCCGCAAGACTTTCGCCACTGGGCGCACCCGCGACATCGAGTGGCGCAAGCGGCAGCTGCTGCGGCTGGCGAAGCTGATGGAAGAGAACGAGGCGGCCATCGCCGACGCTCTCGCCAAGGACCTGGACCGCAGCCCGTTCGAGGCGTTCATCGCCGACATCGCGACCACCGCCGGCGAGGCCAAGTTCGCGGCTAAGCGGGTGCGCAGGTGGACGCGCCGCCGCTACCAGCTGCTCGAGGTCCCGCAGCTGCCCGGCCGTGGCTGGATCGAATACGAGCCCTACGGCACTGTGCTGATCATCGGCGCGTGGAATTACCCGTTCTACCTGACCCTGGGCCCCGCCGTCGGCGCGATCGCCGCCGGCAACGCCGTCATCCTCAAGCCCTCGGAGATCGCCGCGGCGTCCGCGCACTTGATGGCCGAACTGGTGCCCAAGTACCTCGACAACGACGCGATCGCCGTGGTCGAGGGCGACGGCTCGGTCAGCCAGGAGCTGATCGGGCAGGGCCTCGACCGACTGTTGTTCACCGGCGGCACCGAGATCGGCCGCAAGGTGTACGAGGGCGCCGCACCGCACCTGACCCCGTGCACGCTGGAGCTCGGCGGTAAGAGCCCGGTGATCGTCGCGGCCGACGCCGACGTGGATGTCGCCGCCAAGCGGATCGCCTGGATGAAGTTGCTGAACGCGGGCCAGACCTGCGTCGCCCCGGATTATGTGTTGGCGGACATCAAGATTCGCGATGAGCTGGTGAGCAAGATCGCCGCCGCCATCACCAAGTTCACGGCGGACAAACCCAACGGGATGCGGCTGGTCAACCAGCGTCAGTTCGACCGGATCAGCGGTTACCTGGCCAGCGGGGACGGCAACGTGGCGGTCGGCGGGGGCTGTGACGCATCGAGCCTGCGCATCCAGCCCGCCGTGGTGGTCGACCCCGACCCGAACGGCCCGCTGATGCAGAACGAGATCTTCGGACCGGTGCTGCCGGTGGTGACCGTCCAATCCCTGGACGAGGCAATACGTTTCGTCAACGCACGGCCCAAGCCGCTGTCCGCTTATCTGTTCACCAAGACGCGGGAGACCCGCGAGCGGGTGATCAAGGAAGTGCCGGCCGGCGGCATGCTGGTCAACCACCTGGCCTTCCAGGTCTCGACGGCCAAGTTGCCGTTCGGTGGGGTCGGCGCTTCGGGCATGGGCGCCTATCACGGCCGGTACGGCTTCGAGGAGTTCAGCCACCGCAAGTCGGTGCTGACCAAGCCGACGCGGCCCGACCTGTCGAGCTTCATCTACCCGCCGTACACCGAGCGCGCCATGAAGATGGCCCGCAGAATGTTCTGACATTGCTCCAAATCCCTTATTAGAAACTGATTTTCACCATAGAGAGGAAGCTAATGCCCGGAGTGCAGGATCGTGTCATCGTCGTCACCGGAGCCGGTGGGGGATTGGGCCGTGAATACGCCCTGACCCTGGCCGCCGAAGGCGCCAGCGTCATCGTGAACGACCTCGGCGGCGCGCGCGACGGCACCGGCGCGGGCCACAACATGGCCGACGAGGTGGTCAAGGAAATCCGGGACGCGGGTGGGCGCGCGGCCGCCAACTACGACAGCGTCGCCGACCCCGACGGCGCCGCCAACATCATCAAGACGGCGCTCGACGAGTTCGGCGCCATCCACGGTGTGGTGAGCAACGCCGGCATCCTGCGCGACGGCACCTTCCACAAGATGACTTACGAGAACTGGGACGCCGTGCTCAAGGTGCACCTGTATGGCGGGTACAACGTGCTGCGGGCCGCCTGGCCGCATTTCCGGGAGCAGAGCTACGGCCGGGTGGTCGTCGCCACCTCTACCAGCGGTCTGTTCGGCAACTTCGGTCAGACCAACTACGGGGCGGCCAAGCTGGGCCTGGTCGGCATGATCAACACGCTGGCCCAGGAGGGCGCGAAGTACAACATTCACGCCAACGCCGTCGCGCCGATCGCGGCCACCCGGATGACCGAGGACATCATGCCCAAGGAGGTGCTCGAGAAGCTGACACCCGAGTATGTCGCGCCGGTGGTGGCTTACCTGTGCACCGAGGAAAACCCCAACACCGCTTCGGTTTTCGTCGTCGGCGGAGGCAAGGTGCAACGGGTGGCGCTGTTCCAGAACGAGGGCGCCAACTTCGACAAGCCGCCGTCAGTGGAGGACGTCGCCGCGCACTGGTCGGAGATCGACGACCTCTCCGCGGCCAAGCAGGCCAGCTTCAAGCTCGGTTAGACCAGAAGGTGGTCACGCAGGCGGTCTACGTCCGCCTGCGTGACGCCTGCATCGAGCAGGTAGGCGTCCAGCGAGCCGAACCGCGCGTCGATCGTCTCGCGCGCGGCAGCCAGGTATTCCGGACGCACGCCGAGCACACCGTCGGACAGTCGCGCCTTGGTGAACGTGACGACCTCCGGGGTGAGTTCGACATCGGAGCGATGTTGGATCATCTCGTAGATGTGCTCTCGCAGTTGGGGGACCGCGGCGTTGCTGCGCAGGTAGTCGGCGACAATGGTGTCGCGGTCGATGCCGACCGTCTCCAGCACCGTGGCGATCACGAAGCCGGTGCGGTCCTTGCCCGCAAAGCAGTGGGTGAGCACCGAACGCCCGGCCGCCAGCAACGAAAAGACTTGCCGCACAGCGCGTTGCGCTCCGTTGCGAAACGGGAATTGCCGGTATTCGTCGGTCATGTGGCGGACGGCGGCCTCGTTGACGGCCTCGTCGGATTGGTCGGGATCACCCTCGAACAGCCGCCGGAACGCGGTTTCGTGCGGAGCCTCGTCGCCGTCGCTCTGCTCCTCGTCGCCGAGGTCGGGAAGTGGCAGTAGGTGGACGTCGACGCCGTCGGGAACCAGTCCGGGGCCGCGGCGGGCGACTTCCCTGGCGGCGCGCAGATCGGCGACATCGGTGATACCCAACTCGCGCAGCGTCGCGCGGCCCGCGTCGTCGAGACGGCTCAGCTCACCGGAGCGGAACAGCCGGCCGGGCCGAAGCCCGGGCGTCTCGTCGGCGACGTCGCGAAAGTTCCACGCGCCGGACAGCTCTCGCAATGTTTCAGTCATGCGAGGTGACCGCCGCGGCGAGCGGAGATTTCTCCCGGCCGAGTTCGGCGCGCGCGATGGTCCGCATGTGCACCTCGTCGGGGCCGTCGAACAGGCGCATGGCCCGGTGCCAGCCGTAGGAGCGGGCCAGCACGGTGTCCTCACTGACGCCGGCGGCGCCGTGCACCTGGATGGCGCGGTCGATCACGTCGCAGGCCACCTGGGGAGCTACCGCCTTGATCTGCGAGACGAGCGTGTGGGCGGCCTTGTTGCCGTGCTGGTCGATGGTCCACGCCGCCTTGTGGCACAGCAGCCGGGCCTGGTCGATCTCGTTGCGCGACTTGGCGATCGCCTCCCGCACCACGCCCTGCTCGGCCAGCGGGCGGCCGAAGGCCACCCGCTTGTTGGCCCGATCCACCATCAGGGCCAGCGCGCGTTCCGCGCCACCGAGGGCGCGCATGCAGTGGTGGATGCGGCCCGGTCCGAGCCGGGCCTGGGCGATCGCGAAGCCGCCGCCCTCCTCGCCGAGCAGGTTGGTGGCCGGCACTCGGACGTTGTCGTAGATGATCTCGCAGTGCCCGGGCTGGTCTTGGTAACCGAAAACGGTTGTCGAGCGGACCACGGTCACGCCCGGGGTGTCGATGGGCACCAGCACCATCGACTGCTGCTGATGGCTGGCCGCCTCGGGGTTGGTGCGGCCCATCACGATCAGGATCTTGCAGCGCGGATCCGACGCGCCGGACGTCCACCACTTGCGACCGTTGATCACGTAGTCGCCGCCGTCGCGGACGATGGAAGTCTCGATGTTGCGGGCGTCGCTGCTGGCGACCGCGGGCTCGGTCATCGAGAAGCCGCTGCGGATTTCGCCGGCCAGCAACGGCTCCAGCCACCGTTTGCGCTGCTCCTCGGTGGCGAACAGGTGCAGCGTTTCCATATTGCCCGTGTCGGGCGCCGCGCAGTTGAGCGACTCGGGCGCGATCTCCAGGCTCCAGCCGGTGAGCTCGGCCAGCGGCGCGTATTCGAGGTTGGTCAGGCCCGACTCGGCCGGCAGGAACAGGTTCCACAGCCCGGCCGCTTTGGCCTTGGTCTTGAGTTCCTCGATGATCGGCGGGACCGTGTGATCGTTAGGGCCGGCCTCGTGCCGGTACTTCTCGTAGTCGGCCTCGGCCGGGAAGACGTACTCGGTCATGAAGTCGGACAGCCGCTTGTGGTAATCGATTGCTTTGGCCGACATCGCGAAGTCCATGACCGCCACGATAGGACACCTGCCGCACGACCCGCCGAGCAGACGCAAAGTCGCATGCCGCCGTACGGATTAGTGCGACTTTGTGTCTGTTCGCGGTAGACATGGCGCCATGACCGAATCCCGTCCGCCCTTCCCCCCGTTCACCTACGAGACGGCGCTGCAGAAGGTGCAGGCCGCCGAGGACGCCTGGAACACCCGCGACCCGCGCCAGGTCAGCCTGGCCTACACGCCGGATTCGCAGTGGCGCAACCGCGACGAACACGTCGTCGGCCGCGACGCGATCGTGGCGTTTCTGACCCGCAAGTGGCAGCGCGAGCTGGACTACGTGCTGCGAAAAAGCTTGTGGGACTTCCATGACAACCGCATCGCCGTGCGGTTCCAATACGAATGTCACGACGCGAGCGGCCAGTGGTACCGCAGCTACGGCAACGAGTTGTGGGAGTTCGCCCCGTCCGGGTTGATGGCGCGCCGCGAGGCCAGCATCAATGACGTGCGCATCGACGAGTCCGAGCGCCGCTACTTCGGGCCGCGGCCTTCCGCCGAGCACGGCGTCGACATCCCGCTCTGGTAACGGGCCGGCCACAACGCACTCGAGTGAGTCCACAACACGGCGGGCGGTACTGCGTGTGCCGCGGGTAACGAACCATCGACGGGAGTCGATTGGCCGCTGGGGGGTATCCCACCCCGGTCGATCGCACGTCCGGGCCGAAAACCGGCAAGCGTTAAGGTAGCGAAGCGTGCGGCCAGCCAGCGGCACATCCAATCGGCAGGAAACGGGAAAGCAGATGTACGCGCCATGACAGATGCGCAGACGACGGTAGGGGTGGTCGCCGAGTCCGGGGCCGACGAGCGACGGGTCGCGCTGGTTCCCAAGGCGGTGGCGTCGCTGATCAGCAGTGGTGTGGCGGTAGTGGTCGAGTCGGGTGCCGGCGAAAAGGCGTTGCTTCCCGACCAGCTCTACACCGAGGCGGGCGCGGGCATCGGCGACGCCTGGGCCGCCGACATCGTCGTGAAGGTGGCGCCGCCGACCAAAGAAGAGGTCGGCAGGCTGCGCCGCGGGCAGACATTGATCGGGTTCCTGGCGCCGCGCAACGCCGACAACTCCATCGGTGCGCTCACCGAGGCCGGGGTGCAAGCGTTCGCGCTCGAGGCCATTCCGCGGATCTCGCGAGCCCAGGTCATGGACGCCCTGTCGTCGCAGGCCAACGTGGCCGGTTATAAGGCCGTCCTGCTGGCGGCGTCGGAGTCGACCCGGTTCTTCCCCATGCTGACCACGGCGGCGGGCACCGTGAAGCCGGCGAGCGTGCTGGTGCTCGGCGTTGGGGTGGCTGGACTGCAAGCGTTGGCGACGGCCAAGCGGCTGGGCGCGCGGACTTCCGGTTACGACGTGCGCCCGGAGGTGGCCGACCAGGTTCGTTCCGTGGGCGCCCAATGGCTCGACATCGGCATCGACGCGGCCGGTGAGGGCGGGTACGCCCGCGAGCTCACCGAGTCCGAACGCGCCCAGCAGCAGGAGTCGCTGGAGAAGGCGATCGCCGGGTTCGACGTCGTGATCACCACCGCGCTGGTCCCGGGGCGTCCCGCCCCGCGCCTGGTGACCGCCGCGGCGGTGGAGTCGATGAAGCCCGGCAGCGTCGTCGTCGACCTGGCCGGGGAGACCGGGGGCAACTGCGAACTCACCGAGCCGGGGAAGACGGTCGTCAAGCACGACGTGACCATCACTTCGCCGCTGAACCTGCCCGCGACGATGCCCGAGCACGCCAGTGAGCTCTACAGCAAGAACATCACGGCGTTGCTCGACCTGTTGATCACCGACGGCAAACTGGCCCCCGACTTCGACGACGAGGTCGTCGCGGCGTCCTGTGTCACGCGGGCCTGAGAGGACTACATGTACGACGAGTTATTGGCCAATCTGGCGATCCTGGTGCTGTCCGGGTTCGTCGGGTTCGCGGTCATCTCCAAGGTACCCAACACCCTGCACACCCCGCTGATGTCGGGGACCAATGCCATTCACGGCATCGTGGTGCTGGGCGCTCTGGTGGTCTTCGGCGAGGTTGAGCACCCCTCGCTGGCGGTGCAGATCATCTTGTTCGTCGCCGTGGTGTTCGGGACGCTGAACGTCATCGGCGGCTTCATCGTCACCGACCGGATGCTCGGGATGTTCAAGGGCAAGAAGAAGGCCGCACCCGTGAAGACCGAAGACCTGGCGGCGAAATGAACTACCTGGTCACCGTTCTCTACATCATTTCGTTCGCGCTCTTCATCTATGGCTTGATGGGCCTGACCGGGCCCAAGACCGCGGTGCGGGGCAACCTGATCGCCGCGGTCGGCATGGCAATCGCTGTGGCCGCGACACTGATCAAGATCCGGCACACCGAGTCCTGGGTGTTGATCATCGCCGGCCTGGTGGTGGGTGTGGTGCTCGGCGTCCCGCCGGCTCGGCTGACCAAGATGACCGCCATGCCGCAGCTGGTGGCGTTCTTCAACGGCGTGGGCGGCGGCACGGTCGCGCTCATCGCGCTGTCGGAATTCATTGAGACGAGCGGCTTTTCGGCCTTCCAGCATGGTGAGTCGCCGACGGTTCACATCGTGGTGGCGTCGCTGTTCGCCGCGATCATCGGCTCGATCTCGTTCTGGGGCTCGATCATCGCGTTCGGCAAGCTGCAGGAGATCATCTCGGGCTCACCGATCGGTTTCGGGAAGGCCCAGCAGCCGATCAACCTGCTGCTGCTGGCCGGCGCGGTGGCCGCCGCGGTGGTCATCGGCCTGGGTGCGCATCCCGGCGCCGGTGGGGTGTCGCTCTGGTGGATGGTCGGCCTGCTGGCCGCCGCGGGGGTGCTCGGCCTGATGGTGGTGCTGCCTATCGGCGGCGCCGACATGCCGGTGGTCATCTCGCTGCTCAACGCGATGACCGGGCTGTCGGCCGCCGCGGCCGGCCTGGCGCTGAACAACACCGCGATGATCGTGGCCGGCATGATCGTCGGCGCCTCGGGTTCGATCCTGACCAACCTGATGGCCAAGGCGATGAACCGTTCGATCCCGGCCATCGTCGCGGGCGGATTCGGCGGCGGAGGCGTGGCGCCCAGTGCCGACGGCGGCGGCGACAAGCACGTCAAGGCGACGTCGGCCGCCGATGCGGCGATTCAGATGGCCTACGCCAACCAGGTGATCGTGGTGCCGGGGTACGGCCTGGCGGTCGCACAGGCCCAGCACGCCGTCAAGGACATGGCGTCGCTGTTGGAGGGCAAGGGCGTGCCGGTCAAGTACGCGATCCACCCGGTCGCCGGCCGGATGCCCGGGCACATGAACGTGCTGCTGGCCGAGGCCGAGGTCGACTACGACGCGATGAAGGACATGGACGACATCAACGACGAGTTCGCCCGCACCGACGTCGCGATCGTCATCGGCGCCAACGACGTCACCAACCCGGCGGCGCGCAACGAACAATCCAGCCCGATCTACGGCATGCCGATCCTCAACGTGGACAAGGCCAAGTCGGTGATCGTGCTGAAGCGGTCGATGAACTCCGGGTTCGCGGGCATCGACAACCCGCTGTTCTACGCCGACGGGACGACGATGCTGTTCGGGGACGCGAAGAAATCGGTGACCGAGGTCGCCGAGGAACTCAAGGCGCTATAGCAATCGTGGTGATCGCAAGCGCCGCGGTGGGGGCACCTCCCGCTTGCGGGGGACTGGGCGCAGCGGGTCATCGCCAGGTGCTGTAGAGGCTAGACCGGCGGGTAGGCGGGCGGCGGGTAGCCGTTGCCGTCGACGACGCCGCGCAAACCCCACGGCACGTAGCGGAAGAAAAACTCGATCTCGTCGCTAGCGTCGTAGTCCGGGCTCGGATCCATGAGGCCACCCCTCCAGTCGCGACTTGAGCTTTGACAGCGAGTCTAGTCCCATCCCTATCGGGGCAACACCTGGCGTTTGCCTAAACTGTCCAACCAGTTGATTGATAATTGGCCTTGCCCGGCACCCCAAGTCCCGCCCGGCAGTGACGATAGCGAGGGCAGATGCCATCCGAGAACGGACTAACGCGACGCGAGGAGCTGCTGGCGGTCGCCACCAAGCTGTTTGCCGCGCGCGGCTACCACGGCACCCGGATGGACGACGTCGCCGACGTGATCGGCCTGAACAAGGCGACGGTCTACCACTACTACGCCAGCAAGTCGCTGATCCTGTACGACATCTACCAGCAGGCCGCCGAGGGCACGCTGGCCGCCGTCCACGACGATCCGTCCTGGACGGCCCGCGAGGCGCTCTACCAGTACACGGTCCGCCTGCTGACCGGCATCGCCGCCAATCCCGAGCGGGCCGCCGTCTACTTTCAGGAGGCGCCCTACATCGCGGAGTGGTTCACCGAGGAGCAGGTCGCCGCGGTCCGGGAGAAGGAGACCCAGGTCTACGAGCACGTTCACGGCCTCATCGACCGGGGGATCGCCAGCGGCGAGTTCTACCAGTGCGACTCGCACGTGCTGGCGCTCGGATACATCGGCATGACGCTCGGTGCCTACCGGTGGTTGCGGCCCAGTGGACGTCGCAGCGCCAAGGAGATCGCCGCGGAATTCAGCACGGCGCTGCTGCGCGGTCTGATCCGTGACGAAGCGATCCGCACGAGTTCCCCGCTCGGCCCGTAGTCCGACGGGGGGGCGACCCGTTTCGCCCGGCTGCGCCGCGCTCGCGGTCGCCCCTAGGCCCGCCCACCCTTCATGTGCTTGTCCAGAAAGGCGAGCCGGTCGGCGACGACACCGTCGGACGCCTCGTCGACGTAGATCGCGAAATGGCCCTCGGGACACAGCTTGACCTCACGGTGCGGAGGCGGTCGCGATCCAGTTCGCCGGTATGCGGCATAGAATTTATGGACTACTGTCTAGAAACGTTTGGAGCGCTCGAAGGACGGAGACTCTCATGGCGATCCGCGTCGCGCACGTCGGTACCGGAAACGTCGGAGGGTTGGCCCTCGCCGAGCTGATCACCAACCCGCAGTTCGAGCTGACGGGCGTGTGCGTGTCCACCCCGGAAAAGGTCGGCAGGGACGCCGGCGAACTCTGCGGTGTCGCCCTGGAACCGGGTGTGATCACCGGCGTCACGGCCGTCGCGGACCTCGACGCCCTGCTGGCCACCCAGCCCGAGTGCGTCGTCTACTGCGCGATGGGCGACACCCGGCTGCCCGAGGCGATGGCCGACGTCATACGCATCCTGGCCGCCGGCGTCAACGTCGTCGGCTCGTCGCCCGGGCTGCTGCAATACCCGTGGGGCGTGATGCCCGGCAAGTACATCGGCCGCGTCGAAGATGCTGCCAAACAAGGTAATTCGAGCATCTTCATCAGCGGCGTCGACCCGGGGTTCGCCAACGACCTGATCCCGTTCGCGCTCGCCGGGACCTGTCAGCGCATCGAGCAGGTGCGCTGCATGGAGATTCACGATTACGCGAGCTACGACGGCGCAGAAGTGATGCACTACATGGGATTTGCCCGTCCGATGGACGAGATCCCGATGCTGTTGCAACCGGGCATCCTCAGCATCGCCTGGGGTACCGCGATCCGCCAGCTGGCCGCCGGCCTGGGTATCGAGGTCGACGAGATCACCGAGTCCTACCAGCGCGAGCCGGCACCGGAGGATTTCGACATCGCGGTGGGCCGGGTTGCCAAGGGTACCGTGGCGGTGCTGCAGTTCGAGATCCGCGGCATGGTCAAGGGCCACCCCGCGATCGTCATCGAACACGTTACCCGGCTGCGGCCCGACCTGCGGCCGGACTTGCCTCAGCCCGCCGCGGGCGACGGCTCCTACCGAGTCGAGATCACCGGGGAGCCGTCGTACGCCGTCGACATCATCCCGAGCAGCCGCAAGGGCGACCATAACCACGCTGCGATCGCCGGTGCCGCGGGACGCATCGTCAACGCCATCCCCGCGGTCATCGCCGCACCGCCGGGCATTCGGACCACGCTCGACCTGCCTTTGGTCACCGGCAAAGGCCTTTACGCACCAACCACTTTGGTGAGCACCTAAATCGAAAGGAGTCCCTGTGGGACGGGTAGATGGCAAAGTTGCGCTGATCAGCGGGGGAGCGCGGGGGATGGGCGCCGAGCATGCGCGGCTCCTGGCGTCCGAGGGCGCCAAGGTGGTGATCGGCGACATCCTCGACGACGAGGGCAAGGCCGTGGCCGACGAGATCGGCGACGCGGTCCGCTACGTCCACCTCGACGTCACCCAGCCCGACCAGTGGGACGCCGCCGTCGAGACCGCGGTCAGCGAATTCGGCAAGCTGAACGTGTTGGTCAACAACGCCGGCACCGTCGCGCTCGGACCGCTGAAGAGTTTCGATCTAGCCAAGTGGCAGAAGGTGATTGACGTCAACCTGACCGGAACGTTCCTGGGCATGCGGGCGGCCGTCGAGCCGATGATCGCCGCGGGGGGCGGATCGATCATCAACGTGTCGTCCATCGAGGGCCTGCGCGGGGCGCCCATGGTGCACCCGTATGTCGCCTCCAAGTGGGGCGTGCGCGGGCTGGCGAAGTCCGCGGCTTTGGAGCTGGCGCCGCACAACATCCGCGTCAACTCGGTACACCCCGGCTTCATCCGCACCCCGATGACCCAGCACCTGCCGGAGGACATGGTGACGATTCCACTCGGTCGCCCCGCCGAGTCGCGGGAGGTGTCGACCTTCATCCTGTTCCTGGCCAGCGACGAATCGTCCTACTCCACGGGCAGCGAATTCGTCATGGACGGTGGGCTGGTGACCGACGTGCCGCACAAGGAGTTCTAGGCTCGGTTCGTCGCCGAACGTGCACCCACGGCGAGAATTGGGTTTATTTTTCGCCATCAGTGCACGTTCGGCGTAGGGGATGGTGGCGATGCTGCATAGCCTGGCCGAGGTCGTGGGGTCGAACCACGTCGTCAGCGATCCCGACGTCCTCGCGGGCCGCAGCGTCGAACACGGAAAGTAATCATCCTTGCGCCGCCTGACATACCTGCGATTCATGGCATCCGGAATCTTCGACACGCCCATCGTCGGACTCGTCAACAATGTGTTCGGCGGGATGATCGACGCGCCCGTCGTCGGGCGGCTGGTACGACGCGGGCTGATCAAGATTCGCTACGTCGGCAGGCGTTCGGGCAAGACGATCCAGACCCCGGTCGGGTACCGCCGCTGCGGCGACGGCATCGTCATCCACGTCATGTCGCCCGATAGCAAGACATGGTGGCGAAACTTTCTCGGCGAGGGCGGTCCGATCACGCTGCTCAACTTCGACGGCGCCGACCGCACCGGACATGCGATCGCCAGCCGAGATGAGAAGGGCCGCGTCAACGTCGCGGTGCAGCTCGACTAATCGGATGGCTGCTTGATGCCGACGGCATGCCGCAGCTGCGCCAGGAACTGGTCGGCGTCGTCGCTGGGGACGATGTAGTGCGAGATCGCGATCCGGATGACGGTCGCCGCCTTCACCGCGGCGTTCGGCCCGGTCAGGTGCCGCTGCAGGCCCTCCCGCATCTGCGGGATGACGTGGGAGAACTGGGCGATGGTGTGCTCGGGCTCGACGTCGACCATGCGTACACCGGAGTACGAGTGCTGGTACTCGACGATGAACCGCAGCACGGCGTCGAGCTTGTCGACCCCCTTCAGGCCCGCGGTGGCCCGCACCAGGCCGCTCTCGAAGATCTGCCGCTCGTAGCTCGAAAAGGCCGAAAGCAGCTCCTCTTTGGACGCGAACCAGCGGTAGAGCGTAGGGCGGGACACCCCGGCCTGAGCGGCGACGTCGGAGAGACTGAGCTTGGTCTTGCCGTTGCGGCCGAGCACCTCGGCGGTGGCATCGAGGATGCGCTGACGCGTCGACGTGTCAGACTCTGCGGTCTGGGCAGGCCGGCTCATACCTGCAACTCTACGAAGTGGTGGAGGGTCATTTCGCCGCCCGGCCAGACTTGGGCGGCCGCGGCCGCACCAGGACCGACTGCTGGATGGCCCCGACCGCGCCCTGCTCGTCGAACAAGGTACCGACCGTGGTGCCGATGCCGTCCGGGCCGTAGTTGGTCTCGGCGCGAATGCCGATCCACTCGCCGTCGGGAACGCGGAACACGTGCACTGCCAGATCGGTGTTCAGGAACGTCCACCGGCTGATGTCCAGCTTGCTTCCGATGCCGTTGGCGCAGTCAGCGACGGCGAACAAGCGCTCCAGCGGTGTCATGTTCTCGCCGGTTACCAGGTCCACGGTCGGGTGAATCCACGACTCGCCCGGGCCCTCGCTCAGCGGCTCGGTCAGCCACAGCCAGTCCAGACTGTGCACGTAGTTGCGGTCCCAGTCCCGCGCTTTCAGGTTGCGGTTGCGCGCCTCGCTCCGCGGCGCGGACATGTCGGGCGCGGCGTGCGCCACCTCCCGGGTGTCCAGCGTCTGCAATCGCCAGCCGCTGGCGCGCGCGACCGGGCGGGGCTCGCCGTCGGGACCCGGGGCGAGCATCTCGGCGCCGACCAATTCGATCTGTTTGCCCCCGCGCTGCACCCGTGCGTCGACCCACAGGTCGCCCTCCGCGGGCACCCCGCCCAGCAGGTCGATGACGACGCGGGACAGGCGGGTGTCGTCGCGCTGTTCGCACCGCTCCAAGGCCCGGACCAGCAGCGCGGACACCGGGCCGCCGTGCTGGATGGCGGCGGACCAGGTGCCGCGCGTTAGGTCGGTGGCCCGGAACTTTTCCCCCAGCGGGTCGGCGCCGTCGACGAGTTCGTAGTAGGAGTCGGTCATCCTCAACCTCTCAGGGCAGGCCGGCGCCGGGGATGGTCACCGTGACGGCGTCCAGCCGGGACAGCCGGGTCCCGACCAGGCGCTGGGGATGGGCGTCCGTGCTGGACAACAAGAACAGCGTCCGGCGCTCCGGGCCGCCGAGCGCGCAGGCGATCGCGACGCGCTCACCCATGTCGATGCGGTCGGTCACGGCGCCGCCCTCGGTGATCCGCTCGAATTGGTGGGCCAGCGTCATCGACGCCCACACCGCGCCGTCGGCATCGACGGCGATGCCGTCAGGCGGACCGTCGAGGCCCTCGGCGAAGACGCGGCGGTCGGCCAGGCCGCCGTGCCCATCGATGCTGAACGCAGTAAGCCGCCGGCCGATCGACTCGGCGACGATCAGGGTCCGGCGGTCGGCCGTGATCACCATGCCGTTGGGAAAGTCGAGGTCCGAGGCGACGACGGTTGCGCTGTCGTCCGGGTCGAGTCGGATGATGCAACCGCCGATGATCGCCTGGCAGCCGATGTAGGCCCGCCCCGCATCGTCGATGACCATGTCGCCGAGATTGGCCGGCGCCAGGTCGGCGAGATCGGCGATGGAATTGACGGTCTCACCGTCGTAGCGGAGCACCTTGCGGTCTTCGGCCGAGACGATCAGCAGCGATCCGTCGGGCCGGAAACCCAGGCCCGACGGCGAGTGCCCGGGCAGCGGCAGCGTGGTCACCGACCCACCCATGGTCGAGGTGTGCACGGCCTCGCCGAGCAGGTCGGAGAACCACAGCAGTCCCTCGAACCAACGGGGGCCCTCGCCGAAGCAGAAGTCGTTGGCCAGCGGTTTGGGAATCATCCGCGCACCCCGTCTACCGCTTTACAAAACACCGCCAAAGTGTCAGGCACCGCGGGTGCTGGTGTCAATTTCACGACCGGGCTGCTTTCCTCGCGACGGCCTCGTGCTAACCCGCCGGGGTTGACCTGCAGAAAGAGCTGATCCGGCAGCCGGGGTGTCCTTGGCCGCCCACCAGCCCCGCCATCGTTAGCCAACATTTACAAATCTCAGCCAAAGTGTCACGCTGTGCGGTGAGCTGCCAACGAAAGATGGAGCGGATTTGACTATCGAATCTGAGCAGACCGAGTGGACGGTTCAGGGCCTGCTGGATCTGTTCGACGTGCAGGCCGACGGGCAGGACCGGTTCACCGGCGACACCGGGCTCGCGGGCGGCGACGAACGGCAGGTGGTGGAGGGCACCCAGGTGCTCGCCCAGGCAATCGTCGCGGTTGCCAAGCGATTTCCAGACAAGTCGGTGCGCTCGGCGCACGCGGTATTCTCCCGCGCCGTGACCGTCGGGCCGCCGATCGAGCTCGTCCTCGACGTCGTCGCCGAGGGCCGGTCCACCGCCACCGCCGTGGTCGCCGTGCAGCAGAACGGGCGGCGCTGCCTGAGCATCACGGTGCTGGCGGACGTCCCGACCGCCGACGTCATCCGGCACCAACTGCCGCGCCCCGACGTGACCGGGCCCGCCGACGCGAACCCCGCGCCGATGCCGATGGTTGGCCGTGAACTGCGCCTGGTCGACGTCGTCGACGTCAACAGCCCCGACGAGGTCGGGCCCCCGGAACTGCACGCGTGGCTGCACTACGACCCGATCCCGGAACGCGACGACCTCGCCAAGGCGCTGCTCGCATACTTCACCGGCCACCTGGGCATCTCCACGACGATGCGGGCGCACGCGGGCATCGGCACCGCCCAGGCCCACCTGACCGTGTCCACCGCGCCGATGAGCATCTCCGTGGCGTTCCATGAGCCGGTGCGCTGGGGCGGCTGGCTGCTGTACACCCACGAGAGCACCCAGGTCGGCGCGGGAATGTCGTATGTGCGCGGCACGGTGCATTCCGAGGAGGGGGAGCTCTTGTGCTCCTTCGCCCAACAGTCGCTGATCCGGCCGCTGCGCACCAGCGACACGGCGATCGACTCCCGCGCACGGTTCTAGCGGCTGGTCGCGGCCATGCGCTTCACCATCACCCACCCGATGCACAGCCACCCGTACAACCCGGAGCTGGTCAGCGGCGACGGCATCGGGAAGGTGGCCGCCGCCACCGAAGCGGCCGGCATTCACGGGTTCGGCTTCACCGATCACCCCGCTCCGTCGCAGCGCTGGCTGGAAGCCGGCGGGCATGACGCGTTGGATCCCTTTGTGGCGCTGGGTTTCGCGGCCGCCACGACGAGCACGCTGCGGCTGATTCCCAACATCGTGGTGCTGCCGTATCGAAATCCCTTCGTGGTGGCCAAATCTGGCGCCACGCTGGATCTGCTCTCGGGTGGTCGGTTTACGCTTGCCGTGGGGGTGGGTTACCTCAAGCGGGAGTTCGCCGCGCTCGGTGTCAGCTACGACGAGCGCGCCGAACTGTTCGAGGAAGCGCTGCGGGTGATCCGGGCGGTCTGGACCGGCGACGACATCACTTACCAGGGAAAGCATTTCAATGCACGCGGGATCACCGCGCACCCCAGGCCCGTCAGCGACCCGCACCCGCCGATCTGGATCGGCGGCAACACGTCGTCGGCGCGGCAGCGCGTGGCACAGTACGGTGACGGCTGGTGCCCCTTCCCGGCGCCGCCTCAACTGGCCCGGACGGCGGGCACCGCCGCCCTCGACTCGGCGGAATGCCTGCGCGAGGGCATCGACGACCTGCGGCGCCGTTGCGATGCCGTGGGCAGGGACTGGTCGGCGATCGACATCACCTTCACCAACTTCGAGGGCGGCAGCATCACCGACGACGACTTCAACGCTGACGCCTACCTCGATGGTTTGGAAAAGCTCGCCAAGCTTGGCGTGACGTGGGTCAGCGTCCACCTGCCGGGCGACAGCATCGCCCACGCGCTCGAGACCCTCGACCGCTTCCGCACCCTGGTGATCGACGTGGCCTGATGGATTTCTCCCGCGTCGAACTCTCACCCGAGGACCAGGCATTCCGCGACGAGACCCGGGCGTTCATCGCGAAGCACGTCACGGACGAGGTGCTGCACCGTCAGCTAGAGTTCGGCGAAAACTTCGACGAGCGGGTGCATTTGGCCCTGGGTGAGGCCGGGTACCTGGAATCGGATTGGAAACCGGAGTCCGAGGGCGGGTTCAGCCCGGTCCGCCGGCGCATCTTCCAGCTTGAGATCGCCCGCGCCCACACGCCGTGGTATCACTGGGGCACCACGTCGGTGGTCGCGCGGCTGGTCCGCCAATTCGGTGCGGCGGAACTCGCCGATCAGGTCGTGCCCGGTGTGCTCACCGGCGAGATCCGGCTCTGCCTGGGCTACACCGAGCCCGAAGGCGGCTCCGACGTCGCCACCTGCAAGACGCGCGCCGTGCGCGACGGCGACGGCTGGATAGTCAATGGCTCGAAGATGTTCACGTCCAACGCGCAGAACGCCCGGTACGTCTTCCTGCTCACCAATACCGACCCGCAGGGCCGCAAACACCGAAACCTCACCATGTTCCTGGTGCCGCTTGACTCGCCCGGAATCGAGATCCAGGGCATCCGCACCCTGGACGGCGACCGCACCAACATCGTCTACTACAGCGACGTCCGCGTCGACGACCGCTACCGCATCGGCGAGGTGAACGGCGGTTGGACGGTGATGCGCGCGGCGCTGGACTACGAGCACGGCATCGTCGACCCCGAAGACCATGGCCTGCAATACATTGCCGCGATGGCGCCCCACGGCGACCTGATGGCCGAAGTCGTGGACGCCGTCACGGCAGCCGCCGCTCAACCCCGCCCTGACGGGCGGCGGCCGATCGACGACGACTCGGTGAAATACCGGCTCGGGCGCGGCGTCGCCCGGATGGAGGCGGCGCTGTCCACGCCCGGGATGTTCGGGCGGGTCGCGGTCGCGCAGACGATGCGCGACGTCACCCCGGACCTGATGGACGTCCTGGGGACGTCGTCGGCATTGCCCACCGACACTGCGGGCTCTGCCACCGACGGTGCGGCAGAACACCTTTACCGGCTGGCGCTGCCGCTGGGGATCTACGGCGGCACCCTGGAAGTCTTCCGCAACATGATCGCCCAGCATGAGCTGAAGCTGGGCCGCCCCAGTTACGGTGGATAGCTCAGAAGCCGTTCGCTAGCGGCACTTTCGTCGGCCCGACTCCGGGGCCGCCAGGTCGCCGATCCCCGGGTCTCGCGCTACCTTTTTCACCGAGTACCGGTCGCAGAGAGGTGGGCCCGCAGTGGTTGTTCTCGTGGCCCTCGGCTCGTTCATCACTACGCTGCTGGGCGGTTATGCCGCGCTGCGGATCGGTTCCTATCGCTATCTGGTGCTCGGCCTGGCCGCCGGATTGATGCTCGGCGCGGTGGCCTTCGACCTGCTGCCGGAAGCAATGAGCCAGCAGTACTGGGTCCTGTTCGGTATACCGGTTCCGCTGCTCGCGTTCGTCCTCGGCTTTCTGGTCCTGCACGTCATCGAACACACGGTGGGCATCCATCGCGGCGACGGATCGGAGCATGCCGGTGATCCGGACGCGCCCGGCGTCGGGATCCTCGCCGCGTCGGGTCTGATCGGTCACAGCGTCATGGACGGATTCGCCATCGGCGCCGCGTTCCAGGCGGGGGCGGCCGCGGGTGCGGTGGTGGCGGTCGCGGTGATCGGCCACGATTTCGCCGACGGCTTCAACACCTACACCATCACCTCGCTCTACGGAAACGACCGGCGGAGGGCGCTGGCGCTGCTGGGCGCCGACGCCGTCGCACCGGTGGCCGGGGCTGCGCTCACGCTGGCGGTGACGATTCCCCATCGCCTGCTCGAGGTGTACCTCGGCTTCTTCGCCGGTTTCCTGATGTATCTCGCGGGCGCGGACATCCTGCCGAGGGCGGACGCTGGCCGCCGGACCCCGCTAACCCTGGCATGCACCATCGGCGGGGTGCTGTTCATGCTGGCGATCATCGGGCTGGCCAGTTAGCCGCTCCGCCCCGAAAGTGCAACTACCGACGGCGGCACTCGGGAAATCCGTCGCCAGTTGCGCTTTCGCGCTCAAGAGTGCGGCAGCTCGGCCACCACGTCCACCCGTGCGAGGTCGAAGCTCAGCAGTCCCTTGATCGGCAGGCTTTCCGGCGGGGGATCCGGATAACTCCAAGCGACATCGTCCACTACGCGGCCGTCTACGTCGGCCGACCAGTAGGTGGCGAAACCCTTGTAATTGCAATAGCTCACCGTGTCCGACCGACGCAGCAGTTCGGTGCGCACGTGCGCCGGATCGACGTAAAGCCGTGGTGCCAACGAGGTTTCGAACAGGATCACGGTGTCGTCGGTGTCCACCAGCACCGTACCGGCGACCGAGACACGCAGGCGGCGTCTGGTGGGGCGGCAGTCCACGCGGTGATACGGGTTGGGCGGGTAATGAACGAGCTCGCGACCCTCTTCGTGCCAGCTGTCGACGGCATCCCAGGGCACATGGACGAAGCCCGGTGCCTCGGGCTCGGGTTCGGTCGGCAGGTCGGCGACATCCTCGGCGCGAAAGACGTAGCTAAGCGGTGCGCCCCGCCGGTGGACCAGCAGCGCCCCTTCGGTGTCGATCACCAGGCGGCCATCCTGGAACGCTTGCACGCGACGCGGATGGGGCTCGATGAAGACGACGTCGGGCGGCAGCGGCGGCGAGAATCGCCCGACCGGATCGCTGCTGAGCGGACCACGTCCGGCAACCAGGCTCATGGTGTGAGGCTAGACCTCCGACCGCCGGGCCGGTCGACGCCGGCGCGTTCAGCGGTCCGCGTCCAGCAGCGCCGCGTACTGGCGTTCGAGCACCTTGGTGGCACCGCCGCCCCAGCGCTCGGCCAGTGACCGTGACAGCGGATCGGGGAAGATTTCGTCATCGTCGTTCTGCACCCCGTCGAAGATGGCGCGCGCCACGGATTCCGGCGCGGCCTTCGGTATGTCGAGGCGGCGGGTCGACCTGCGCGGCCGCCGCCTCGAGATGCGCCCCGTCGGTTATGTCCAGGGTCAACGGCGTCACCCGCGAATCGCCCTTGTCCGCCAAGGCCTTTCGGGTACCCACGTAGACCCGCCGCGCGCCTCTCTTCAAGGCTTCCACGGTCAGCGCATGCCCGATGCCGCGATTCCCACCGGTAATCAGAATCGCCTTTCCCGAGACTGTGGCCACCATCGTCTCCCTTCTGGTTGAATTTGCCGGCGGGCCGCACGCGTGGTGGGCTCACCGCTGCGAGCCGTCACACGACCCCCGCAGCTATTCCGATACATCGCGACGCGCAGAATCATCGGTCGGCAAATCAGGGCCCCACCGATACCCGCCGAAATCGCTGAGGATGCGTGCACTTCGGGCGGCTAGCCGGTAGGAACTTAGCCATGGCGGGACCAATGGAGGGCGTCAAGGTCGTCGAACTCGGGGTCTGGGTGGCCGGGCCGGCCGCGGGCGGCATCCTGGCCGACTGGGGCGCCGACGTCATCAAGATCGAGCCGCCGAGCGGTGACCCCGGGCGCCTGTTCGGCCGGATGCTGGGCTGCGACCTCGGCGTCAACCCGCCGTTCGAAATGGACAACCGCTCCAAGCGCAGCGTCGTGCTCAACCTCGCGGAGGAGGCTGGCCGCGACACCGCGTTCGAATTGCTGGCCGACGCGGACGTTTTCGTCACCAATGTGCGCCCCGGCGCCTTACAACGGCTGGGGCTGGATTTCGAATCGGTGGCGGCGCACAACCCCCGCCTGGTCTACGGCCTGATCACCGGCTACGGCGAAACCGGGCCCGACGCCGACCGCGCAGCCTACGACGTGGCCGCCTTCTGGTCGCGCGCCGGCGTGGCGCACCTGCTCACCCGCCCCGGTGACACTCCGCCGTTCCAGCGCGGCGGCATGGGCGATCACTCGGCCGGCATGACGCTGGCCGCCGCGATCTGCGCGGCGCTGGTGGCCCGGCAGCGCACCGGTACCGGTCAGCTGGTCACCACGTCGCTGTACCGCCAGGGCGCCTACACCGTGAGCTTCGACCTCAACACCTACCTGCTGACCGGCCAGCCGATCGCGATCGGGCAACGCGAGACGATGGGCAACCCCTGCATGAACAATTACGCGACCGCTGACGGGCGGCGGTTCTGGATCGTCGGGCTCGACGTCGACCGGCACTGGCCCCCGCTGTGTCGCGCCGTCGGCCATCCGGACTGGCTGGACGATCCTCGCTTCGTCGACGCCTACGCGCGGTTCTTCAACGCGACGGTCCTGATCGCCGAGCTGGACGCCATCTTCGCGACCCGGACCCTCGACGAGTGGGCGCAGGTATTCGCGGGCGAACCCGATTTCTTCTGGTCCCCGGTGAACAGCCTCGAAGACGTCGTCGCCGACGAGCAGTTCCACGCCGCCGGCGGCATCATCGACGTGCCGGACGGGGCAGCCGGCGTCGCGATGGTCGCCACCCCGGCGGATTTCCACGGCACACCCTGGGCCCCGCGTTCTGCGGCACCGGAACTCGGGCAGCACACCGAGGAGGTGCTCGCCGAACTCAAGGCACGCCACGGCTCTTGACCGCCGGTCGCACCTTTACAAAATCACTCCCAAGTGTCACGCTGTCCGGTGAGCCATGCGAGGCGGCTCCAGCCCAGGACAAGCGTTGCGGCAAGCGCCAGTTTCGGTGCGGCGGTGAGGAACGGATTGAATGGTCACGTCCACTTTCGAGATCAGCCATGGCGGCCGGGTCAAGGCCGCCCGAACAAATCGTGCGGACCGAGATTGTCTGCGATACCGGCTCGACGTCATCGCGGTGAGCGCCCTCGATGTCGTCCAATCGGCCGGCGGGTGGCTCTATGACCGGGCGATGGCCGGTTGGCAGGTCACCGTGCTACTGCCGGATGGCGGCGACGCGCGATCGCTGCGGATCCTCGGGCTGCAGGCGCTGGACGTGGGGGAGTACTTCGCCACCGTGGGCCGGGGCGCGACGAGTGAGAGCCTCGCGGTGAGCGCCGAGGCGTTTACGGCGGACGCGCGGGTGCGCGACCAGGTGGTCGGGTCGCTAGACGACCAGACGACCGAAGTGGCGTTGTGGGGCCAAGCGCCGACCGGATGGCCGCTGCGGGTGGATCGCGGGGTGGCCCGTGCCCAGTACGCGCTCAGCGCGGCGGCGCGCAGATTCAAGGGCCACGCGCTGGCGGCGGCCGGAATCGATTGCCCCACGGTCTATTCCACCGAGACACTATTCTGTGACTTGGCAACCTGTGCGCGCGGCGACTCGGGGCTGGTCCGGCTCGACTGATGGAGAAGTACTTTCGCCGCACGCTACTTTCACGAGACGGTCTCGCTCGGCGCCGGGCGCAGCAACCACTTCACCGAGGTTTTCTGCGGCACCTACCGGCCGATGATCGACGAGATCGGCGCGCGGCTGTCCGCGCTGCAGGCGCCCGCCCGCGGTAGCGCCTTGCGCGAGGCCGGCGCGGGACCTTCGCCTCTACTCTGAGCGCCGGGACCGTCGGCAGAATGTGCTGTCATGAAGATCACCGGCCTCGAGGTCGTACCGTTCGAGACATCCGTCGACCGAATCTCTTTCGGTCAGCTGATGACCGACTATCGCGTGGTGCAGACCGTGACCAAGGTGATCACCGATGAGGGCATCGAGGGCTATTACTTCGGCGGCCACTTCCACGGGGACCAGGACGGACTGCTGCCGGGGGATCGGGCGATCATCACCCAATTCCTGAGCCCGCTGCTCGGCGGCCAGGACCCGTTCGACCGGGCGGAGATCTGGCGCCAACTGTGGGCGGCCAAGCTGCCCGAAAACGTTTGCAGCGTCGTCGATCTGGCCCTGTGGGACCTGGCCGGCCGAGCCGCCGGCCTGCCGGTGCGCAAATTGCTGGGCGGCGCGCGGGACCGGGTCAAGGCCTATGCCAGCAGTTTCAACAATCTCGGATCGCCCGAGGAATACGCCGCGCACGCGCTCGACTGTAAGCGTCGGGGCTACGGCGCCTACAAGATTCACCCCTACCACTATTGGAATCCCGCGACAGGTCAGTTCGCCCTGCCGCGACCGTCGTATGTGGACTGGGACATCCGGGTGTGCCGCGAGGTTCGGGCGGCGGTGGGCGACGAGATGGTGCTGATGTTCGACCCCTGGGGCACCTACCACACCTACGAGGACGCGCTGCGCGTCGGCCGCGAGCTTCAGCGGCTGGGCTTCTACTGGTACGAGCACCCGATGCCGGAGTACCGGGTGGAGGCCTACCGGCGACTCGGCGACGAGCTCGACATCCCGATCTGCTCTCCCGAGATCGCCGAGGGCAGCATCTACACCCGCGCGGACTGGATCCTGCGCCACGCCTCCGACATCAGCCGAATCGACGTCCTACGCGGAGGCATCACCGGCGTGATGAAACTGACCGGAATGTGCGAGGCCGTCGGGATGCGGTGCGAGTTGCACATGAGCGGTTTCGGCAACCTACAGGTCCTCGGCGCCACCAGCGACGACGTCTGCGAGTACTACGAACGCGGCCTGCTCGGGCCCGGGGCTCGCTACGACGCGGCGCCGCCGTACCTGACGGCGCCGTGCGACCCCCTCACCCCGGACGGCTTCGTCGAGATACCGTCGGCGCCCGGACTGGGCTACCAAATCCGTTGGGACTACATCGAAGAACACCGTTTGCCGGACGTGGCGGTGGAACCCATCGCGCCCCTGCACCCGCGGTAGCGGCTAGTCGAACCTGATCAGCTGTCGCACGGCGATGCCATCGGCGAGGTTGTCCATCGCCTCGTTGATCTGATCCAGCCGGATCGACGAGGACACCAGGGCCTCCACCGGAAGCCGGCCCGACTGCCACAGCGCGACGAACCGGGGGATGTCACGGCTGGGCACCGCCGAGCCCAGGTAACTGCCGATCAGCGACCGTCCCTCGGCAATAAAACCCAACGGCGACACCGAAATTCGTGCATCCGGCGGTGGCAGTCCGACGGTGACGGTGCGGCCGCCCGGGGCGGTGAGGGCGATGGCCGTTTCGAGGGCGGCGGGATGGCCGACGGCCTCGATGACCACCGCGGCCTTCACGCCGGCGTCGACGGCCTGCTGCGGGGTGTACGCGTCGTGCGCGCCTTGGGCACGCGCGCCGGTCAGCTTGTCGGGCAGTTGGTCGACGGCGACCACGCGCACGCCGTCGTAGGTGAGCGCGGTGAGTACCGCCGCCATGCCGACACCGCCCAGCCCGACGACGGCGACCGCCTGGCCCGGTTGGGGATCGCCGACGTTGAGCACGGCGCCCCCGCCCGTCAGGACCGCGCAGCCCAGCAGGGCGGCGACCTCGGGTGGCACGTCGGGTGGCACCGGGACCACGCTGGCCCGGTTGACCACCGCGTGCGTTGCGAAGCCCGACACCCCGAGGTGGTGATACACCCGGTGGCCGGCCTGGTTGAGCCTGATGTCCCCGCCGAGCAACGTCCCGGCGGCATTGGCCGCGCTGCCCGGCTCGCACGGCGTCAGGCCCCCAGTCGCGCAGGCCGCGCAGTGGCCGCAGCGCGGCAGGAACACCAGCACCACCCGCTGACCGGGTGCGAGGTCCGAGACGCCGTCGCCGATCTGCTCGACGATTCCGGCCGCCTCGTGACCGAGCAGCATCGGCACCGGCCGGACCCGGTTGCCGTCCACGACCGACAGGTCGGAATGACACACGCCGGCCGCCTCGATGCGGACCATCACCTCACCGCTGCCGGGCGGATCCAAGTCGAGATCGACGACGCGGATCGGCCGGGACTCGGCGTACGGGCGGGCCAGACCGATCCCGTCCAGCACGGCCCCCCGAATCTGAACCATGCTGGAATACAACCATGGCTTCGGAATCCCCGGTCTCGCCGACTCCGGCGGTGCCGCCGGCGCCCGACGGACTCACCAGCGATGACTTTCCGGTGCTGTGGCCGGTGGGAACCCGATGGGCCGACAACGACATGTTCGGCCACCTGAACAACGCCGTGTACTACCAGTTGTTCGACACCGCCATCAACGCCTGGATCAACACCAGCACCGGGCTCGACCCGCTCAGCACGCCCGCACTCGGCATCGTCGCCGAGTCGGGCTGCCGGTACTTCTCGGAGCTGCATTTCCCTGAGGGCCTCACGGTGGGGGTGGCGGTGACCCGGCTGGGCCGAAGCAGCGTCACCTACCGGCTCGGCGTGTTCCAGGGGGCGCGGGATGGGCAGCCTCAGCCGATCACCGCGCTGGGCCACTGGGTTCACGTCTACGTCGATCGCGCCAGCCGCAAGCCGATCGAAATCCCCGACCCCATCCGGTCGCTGCTGTCGACGGCCCGCGTGGATCGATAGGCCCGAGATTGCCCGGGGCGCCGGGTCTTTCGCGAGAAATCGCTGCCCGGGCCGCACCGTCGGGACGCGTCGCCCACCCGGCTATGCTTCGCCAATGCCAGTTATGAGCAAGACCGTCGAAGTCAGCGCCGACGCCGCCTCGATCATGGCCATCGTCGCGGACTTTGAGGCTTACCCGCAGTGGAACGAGGAGATCAAGGGTCTCTGGGTGCTCGCCCGCTACGACGACGGGCGGCCTAGCCAGCTGCGGCTCGACACCGACTACCAAGGCATGCAGAGCGTGTTCATCCAGGCCGTGTACTACCCGGGGGAGAACCAGATCCAGACCGTCCTGCAACAGGGCGACCTCTTCACCAAGCAGGAGCAGCTGTTCAGCGTGGTGGAGATGGGCACGTCGTGCCTGCTGACCGTGGATTTGGACGTCGAGACCTCGATGCCGGTTCCCGCGCCGATGGTCAAGCAGCTTCTCAACAACGTCCTGGACCACCTGGCCGAGAGCCTCAAGCGGCGCGCCGAACAGCTGGCCGCGGGCCCATCCTGACGACTCGGCCCGCTGCGCCCGGCTTCGCCGCGCTGGCGACCTCCGCTAGATCTATGGCGGCGGCCCGCTGCGCCCGGCTTCGCCGCGCTGGCGACCTCCGCTAGTCGAAGATTCCCGCGCGGTCCCGTATCTCCGTCAGCCTTGCGGCGGCGTCGGTGAACTGCCACACCGTGTGCTCGATCGCCGCGGCCGCGTCGCGCCGGCGCAGCGCGGCGATCAGCTGCCGGTGGTTGTCGACGGCGGCCGCACCCCATTGTGGGTCGGCCGCATACACCGCCACCGGCATGTAGCGCGCGGCATTGAGCAGGAACCACGCCAGCTTGATCCGCCCGCTCGCCTGGTTGAAGACCCGATGGAACGCGAACTCGATGCCCGCGATCGTCTCGGCGTCGCTGGACCCGACGGCCGTCGCGAGCGCCTCGTTGATGCGTGCGAGCTCGTCGATTTCCGCGTCGGTGATGTGGTCGGTGGCCGCGGCGGCCAGCTCCTTGGCGATGGTGGCCTGCAGCCAGAAGATGTCCTCGACGTCCTGCCACGTGAGTGGAAGCACGACGTGGCCGCGGTGCGGTTCGAGCTGCACCATGCCCTCGCCGCGGAGTTTGAGCAGGGCTTCGCGCACCGGTGTGACGCTGACGCCGAGCTCGGCCGCGGTCTCATCGAGGCGGATGAACGTCCCCGGCCCCAGCGCCCCGGACATGATCGCCGCGCGAAGGTGCCCCGCGACCTCGTCGGACAACTGCGCCCGGCGCAGGGGCCGTCGGCGCCTCAGTCGCGTGGATGTCGGTGCGTTCACGGGGGCTGCCAGGGCTTTCGAGGTTGATGTGGAAACTTTTGTCGGGGCTTGTCAGCAGGGCTTTTAGGCCATAATGTGACCCAGACAACACTATGTTTTATCAAATATCAACCTGGCGCAAGCGGTGCGGGAGTGAAGGGGAAGGCTGGAGTTGACCGCGCAATTGGCGACCCACCTGACGCAGGGGACAGAGCAGCCGTACCTGTCCCGGCGGCAGAATTGGGTGACCCAACTCGAACGGCACGCCCTGATGCAACCGGGCGCCCCGGCGCTGCGGTTCCTGGGTAAGAGCGTGACGTGGGGGGAGCTGCGGCGGCGGGTGGCGGCCCTGGCCGATGCGTTGAGCCGTCGGGGAGTCGGCTTCGGTGACCGGGTCATGGTGCTGATGCTCAACCGCACCGAGTTTGTCGAGTCAGTGCTGGCGGTCAACATGCTCGGGGCCATCGCTGTGCCGCTGAACTTCCGGCTCACCCCCGCCGAGATCGCCTTCCTGGTCCAGGACTGCGAAGCCCGGGTGATGATCACCGAATCGGTGCTCGCCCCGGTGGCCGCGGGGGTCCGCGAGGTCGAGCCGATGGCGGCCACGATCGTGGTGGCCGGCGGCGCGGGCGAGGACAGCGTGCTCGGTTATGAAGACCTGATCAACGAGCGCGGGGTGTCGCACGACCCCGTCGACATTCCGAACGATTCGCCGGCGCTGATCATGTACACCTCGGGCACCACGGGCCGCCCGAAGGGCGCCGTGCTGACCCACACCAACCTGACCGGCCAGACCATGACGGGCCTGTACACCAACGGCGCCGACATCAACAGCGACGTCGGTTTCGTCGGCGTCCCGTTCTTCCACATCGCGGGCATCGGCAACATGCTCACCGGGCTCCTGCTGGGCACTCCGACGGTGATCTATCCGCTCGGCGCGTTCGAGCCGGGGCAACTGCTCGACGTGCTGGCCGAAGAGAAGGTCACCGGTCTCTTCCTGGTGCCAGCGCAGTGGCAGGCGGTTTGCGCCGAGCAACAGGCACGGCCCCGCGACCTGAGGCTGCGGGTGATGTCGTGGGGAGCCGCGCCGGCGCCCGACGCGCTGCTGCGCGAGATGTCGGCGACGTTCCCCGGCACCCAGATCCTCGCCGCCTTCGGCCAGACCGAGATGTCGCCGGTGACCTGCATGCTGTTGGGCGAGGACGCGATCCGTAAACGCGGCTCGGTCGGCAAGGTGATCCCGACGGTGGCCGCCCGCGTGGTCGACGAGAACATGAATGACGTGCCGGCCGGCGAGGTCGGCGAAATCGTTTACCGCGCACCAACTTTGATGAGCGGCTACTGGAACAACCCGGAGGCCACGGCGGAGGCGTTCGCCGGTGGGTGGTTTCACTCCGGCGACCTCGTCCGGATGGACGAGGAGGGTTACGTCTGGGTGGTGGATCGCAAGAAGGACATGATCATCTCCGGCGGAGAGAACATCTACTGCGCCGAGGTGGAGAACGTCCTGGCCAGCCATCCGAGCATCGTCGAGGTCGCGGTCATCGGGCGCACCCACGAGAAGTGGGGCGAGGTGCCGATCGCGGTCGCGGCCGTCGCGGGCGACCGGTTGCTGCTCGACGAGCTCGATGAGTTCCTGGCCGAGCGGCTGGCGCGCTACAAGCATCCCAAGGCGATCGAGATCGTGGATGCGTTGCCGCGCAACCCCGCCGGCAAGGTGCTCAAGACTGAGCTGCGGATCCGTTACGGAACCGCAAATTTCGATGAAAACCATTCCGGTGCAAAGGAATCTACGGACAGGGAGGAAAGCTGACGGAACCTGTAACGTTTGCCCGCTGTTGACGAAGGGTTAATTGTGCTGATGCAGTTCACACGTGCATGGCCATCGGGTACATTCCTGTGGTCTCCGTTACTACTTGCCAGTAGGGAGCCGATGGTCACTCACGTTGGGTCGGGGCGAAACGGGGGCGTCCCCGGCCGCGTGGGGGGCGCCTCCCGCTTGCGGAGGACGGCGAGGGGGATAGGCGTGCGACACGATCCGCCGCCGCGCCGCGAGGCCGGCGGTATCAGCTGGAGGGGGCAGCGGTGACTTCAACGTCGGCGAGTCGACGGGGCCCCTACTTGGTCGGTTACGTACGCGACCAACTGCAGACGCCGCTGACGCTCATCGGGGGATTCTTCCGGATGTGCGTCCTCACCGGCAGGGCACTGTTGCGCTGGCCGTTCCAATGGCGCGAATTCGTCCTGCAGTGCTGGTTCATCATGCGGGTGGCATTCCTGCCGACCATCATGGTGTCAATCCCGCTGACGGTTCTGCTGATCTTCACGCTCAACGTGCTGCTGGCCCAGTTCGGGGCCGCGGACCTGTCCGGAGCCGGCGCGGCGATCGGTGCGGTCACCCAGCTCGGCCCGCTCACCACGGTGCTGGTCGTCGCCGGCGCCGGGTCGACGGCGATCTGCGCCGACCTCGGCGCGCGCACCATCCGCGAGGAGATCGACGCCATGGAGGTGCTCGGCATCGATCCGATCCACCGGCTGGTGGTCCCCCGGGTGATCGCCGCAACCCTGGTCGCGACCCTGCTCAACGGCCTGGTGATCACCGTCGGCCTGGTCGGTGGCTACCTGTTCGGCGTCTATCTGCAAAACGTCTCCGGCGGCGCCTACCTCGCCACGCTGACCACGATCACGGGTCTGCCGGAGGTCGTCATCGCCACCGTGAAGGCCGCGACGTTCGGCCTGATCGCCGGGCTGGTCGGCTGCTACCGCGGCCTGACCGTGCGGGGCGGCTCGAAGGGGCTGGGCACCGCCGTGAACGAGACGGTCGTGCTCTGCGTCGTCGCGCTGTACGCGGTCAACGTGGTGCTGACGACCATCGGCGTGCGATTCGGAACGGGACACTGACATGTCGACCGCTGCCGTATTGCGCGCCCGCTTCCCGCGGGCAGCCGAAAACCTCAACCGCTACGGCGGTGCCGCGGGCCGTGGGCTCGACGACGTCGGCCAGATGGCGTGGTTCGGGGCGGTGGCCCTCGGCCACATTCCGCACGCGCTGCGCAACTACCGCAAGGAGACGCTGCGGCTGATCGCCCAGATCGGCATGGGCACCGGCGCCATGGCCGTCATCGGCGGCACCGTCGCGATCGTCGGCTTCGTGACCCTGTCCGGTAGCTCGCTGGTCGCCATTCAGGGCTTCGCCTCGCTGGGCAACATCGGCGTCGAGGCGTTCACCGGCTTCTTCGCCGCGCTGATCAACGTCCGCATCGCCGCCCCCGTCGTCACCGGCATTGCCATGGCCGCCACCGTCGGCGCCGGCGCAACCGCCGAGCTGGGCGCCATGCGCATCAGCGAAGAGGTCGACGCGCTGGAAGTCATGGGCATCAAGTCGATCTCGTTCCTGGCCACCACCCGGATCATGGCCGGTCTGGTCGTCATCATTCCGCTCTACTCGCTGGCGATGATCATGTCGTTCCTGTCGCCGCAGATCACCACCACGGTGCTCTACGGCCAATCGAACGGAACCTACGAGCACTACTTCCGGACGTTCCTGCGTCCCGACGACGTGTTCTGGTCATTCCTCGAGGCGATCATCATCACGGCGGTCGTGATGATCACCCACTGCTTCTACGGGTACAACGCCGGCGGCGGGCCCGTCGGCGTCGGCGAGGCCGTCGGTCGATCGATGCGGTTCTCGCTGGTGTCGGTCCAGGTCGTCGTGCTGGCAGCCGCGCTGGCCCTCTACGGCGTCAACCCCAACTTCGCGCTCACGGTGTAGCCATGACGTCACCAGTGAAGGTCAACAAACCCCGGAACCCGCCGTACAAGCTGGCGGGCATCGCAGCGCTGATCATCGCCCTGGTGGCGCTGGTCCTGGTCTACGGGCAGTTCCGGGGAAACTTCACCCCCAAGACCACGCTGACGATGCTGTCGTCACGGGCCGGGCTGGTGATGGATCCCGGCTCGAAGGTCACCTACAACGGGGTGGAGATCGGCAGGGTGGCCAGCATCTCCGAGACCGTGCGCGACGGCAAGCCGGCCGCGAAGTTCACCCTGGACGTCTATCCCCGGTACCTGTCGCTGATCCCGTCCAACGTGAACGCCGACGTCAAGGCGACCACGGTGTTCGGCGGCAAGTACGTGTCGCTGACGACGCCGAAGAACCCGTCGCCGCAGAAGCTCAATCCGCGCACCGTGATCGACGCGCGGTCGGTGACGACGGAGATCAACACGCTGTTCCAGACCGTCACCTCGATCGCGCAGAAGGTGGATCCGGTCAAGCTGAACCTGACGCTGAGCGCCGCCGCCCAGGCGCTGACCGGGCTGGGCGATCGATTCGGCCAGTCGGTGGTCAACGCCAACGCGATCCTCGATGACGTCAATCCGCGGCTGCCGCGGGCGCGCCGCGACATTCAGCAGCTGGCCGGGCTGGGCGACACCTACGCCAACGCCGCGCCGGACCTGTTGGACTTCCTCAACAACGCGGTGATCACCTCGCGCACGATCAATGCGCAGCAGAAGGACCTGGACCAGGCCCTGTTGTCCGCGGCCGGGTTCGGCAACACCGGCGCCGACATCTTCAACAAGGGCGGCCCGTTCCTCGCCCGTGGCGCGCAGGACCTGGTGCCGACGGCGCAGCTGCTGGACACCTACAGCCCGGCGATCTACTGCACGCTGCGCAACTACCACGACGTGGCGCCGCTGACCGGTGCGTCCGAGGGCGGATTCAACGGCTACTCATTGAACATGAACACCGAGGCGCTGTCCGGCCTCGGGCTGCTGGCCAACCCCGTGTCCGCGGTCGCCACCCTCGCCAGCCTGGTCGGCGGGCTCGCCGGCGTCGTCGGCGGCGCGCCGAACCCGTACACCTACCCCGAAAACCTGCCGCGGGTGAACGCGCGCGGCGGGCCGGGCGGCGCCCCGGGGTGCTGGCAGCCCATCACCCGTCACCTGTGGCCGGCACCGGAATTGGTGATGGACACCGGCAACAGCATCGCGCCGTACAACCATCTCGACACCGGCTCGCCGTACGCCATCGAGTACGTCTGGGGCCGCCAGGTGGGGGACAACACGATCAATCCCTAGGACGGCGGCGCGCAGAATGCAGAATTACTTCGTGCTGGCGGGCAGGGATTGCTGACGTGCCGGGGTTTGGGTTCCACACCCTGGCGCTGTTGACCGCCATCGGGCTGGCCGGCCCGCTGCTGGCCGCGCTGCCGCGCCTGCGCATCCCCGTGATCATCGGTGAGCTGATCGCGGGCCTGGTCATCGGCCGAACCGGCCTGGGCGTCGTCGATGTCACCAACCCGACGTTTCAGTTGCTCGCCAGCATCGGCTTCGCGCTGGTCATGTTCGTCGTCGGCACGCACGTCCCGGTGCGCGCCGGCGCGCTGGGCTCGTCGCTGCCGCGGGCGCTGGGGCGGGCGGCGCTGGCCGGCGCCGTCGCGGTGGCGCTCGGTGTCGGCCTGGCGGTGGCCTTCGGGACCGGGCACGCGGCGATGTACGCGGTCCTGATGGCCTCGTCCTCGGCGGCGCTGGCGCTGCCGGTGATCGACTCGCTGAAACTGCAAGGGCCGCAGGTGATCGCCGTGACCGCCCAGATAGCGGTCGCGGATACCGCGTGTATCGTGCTGCTGCCGTTGGTGATTGACCTTCGCCACGCGCCGACGGCCGCGCTGGGCGCGCTGGCGGTCGCGGGTTGCGCCGCGGTGTTCTACGTGCTGCTGCGCCGATCCGACGGCTGGCGCCGCCGCCTGCACGTCTACTCCGAGAAGCGCCGGTTCGCGCTGGAGTTGCGGACCAACCTCATCGTGCTGTTCGCCCTGGCGGCGCTCGCCGTCAGCGCGCACGTGTCGGTCATGCTGGCGGGCTTCGCGGTGGGCTTGGTGGTCGGCATGGTCGGCGAACCGCGACGGTTGGCGCGTCAGCTGTTCGGCATCACCGAGGGGTTCTTCAGCCCGCTGTTCTTCGTCTGGCTCGGCGCTTCGCTGCAGGTGCGCGAACTGGGCTCGCACCCGAAACTCATCCTGCTCGGCGCGGGGCTCGGCCTCGGCGCCGTTCTGGCGCACTGCGCCGGCAGGCTGCTCGGCCAACCGCTGACGCTGGCGGTGCTGTCCGCCGCGCAACTCGGCGTGCCGGTGGCCGCGGCGACCATCGGCACCCAGGAACACCTCCTGGTCGCCGGCGAAGCGTCGGCGCTGATGTTCGGCGCCCTGCTGACGATCGCCGCCACCTCGATCGCGGGCGCGTTCGCGTCACGCGGCCCGGTGACCAACGGCCCTACCCCCGCGGGACCTCCGCATCCTCGAAAACACGACTGAAGCACTTGCCGCCGGGTTGCGTTCGGCCCTGACGAAGCGCGCCGGGGAAGTGGTCGGATGTATTCCAAGCTCGATCGAGGAGGCCGTGATGAGGTTCGCAACACGACGGCACCACCTGCGGGCCGTGCCGAGGGCGACGATCTACCGCGTCACCGATCGCCTCCACGGCGACCGCACCGTCCGGGTGCCGGGCCACGAGATCGCACCCATCGTGACGGCGTGGCTGGCGGAGTTGGGCGCCCGCAGCCCCCTGGTCGACGAGCTGGCAAGGGCCGCGTGCGTCGGCGACTGGTCGGCGGCCTACGCCATCGGCGATCAGCTGTCCATCGACGTGGCCCTCGCACCGGCCGCCTAGCTGCGCCATTGGCCCAAAGTCCTTCCGCCTAGAGCCGTCATGCCCTCGTCTGACCCGCGGCGATCCGCAATCGTGGATAGGACGACGCAATACCGAAGGGGAACGACCCATGAACATCCGCTTTCCGGATGCCGGCACGGTCCGGACGATCCTGAGCCTGGCATCTCGGGCGCCCTCGGTGCACAACTCCCAACCCTGGCGGTGGCGGGTCGACGCGGCGAGCCTGCACCTGTACTCCGATGACAGCCGCAAACTGCCCAACATCGACCCGGAGGGCCGGGACCTGATGTTGAGTTGCGGTGCGGCGCTGCATCACTGCGTTGTCGCGCTCGCCGCGGTCGGGTGGCTTTCCAAGGTGACCCGGTTCCCGAATCCCGCCGACCCCAGCCACCTTGCCGCAATCGAACTTTCGCCGCATCGAGCCGACTCCGTCGACATCGCCCTGGCCGCGGCCATCCCGCGGCGGCGAACCGACCGGCGCATCTACAGCTCGTGGCCGGTGCCGGTGGGTGACGTCGCCCTGATGGCCGCGCGGGCCGCGCGCAGCGGGGTGACGCTGTGCCAGGTCGAAGATCTCGACAATCTGCGCAAGGTCGTCGCTCAATCCGTCCAGGATCACCTGAACCTGGATTATCTGGCCGAGCTGACGGCGTGGAGTGGCCGCTACGCGTCGGTGGCCGGCGTTCCCGCCCGCAACACGCCCGCGCCGGATCCGGCCGCGAAGATTCCGGGTCGCTTCTTCGCCGGCCCGGTGCTGCCGATGGCGCCTGACTCCTCGCCGGCCGACGACAACGCCGTGGTGCTGGCGCTGGGCACCCGCAACGACGACCGTCTGGCCCAGCTGCGCGCCGGTGAGGCGACCAGTGTCGTGCTGCTCACCGCGACATCACTGGGGCTGGTCAGCTGCCCGGTCACCGAACCGTTGGAGACGCCCGGAACGCGTGCGGCGGTCCAATCCGACATCTTCGGCGACAGCAACTACCCCCAGATGCTGCTACGGGTGGGGTGGGCGCCGATCAACGCGGACCCGTTGCCGGCGACACCGCGGCGCGAGTTGGGGGACTTCGTCGAGTGGGTGGCCGATCACGAGCACCGGGTCGCCCTCTGAATCGGTCAAACCGCTGCGGCGCAAAGGACACCATGGACACCTTCACCTTCAACCCGCGCCGCTGGTGGGTGGCGCGCGTCTTCGGCCGTAACCCGTTGCTGCGCCGCTCGGACCGCATCGAAGCGTTGGTCGTCCTGGTCGCGGTGGCGGTGTCCCTGATCGCCGTGCCCCTCGCCGGGGTGGCCGGCGCGGTCACCTACGGTGCGCGGGACCGGGTGTACACCCAGGAGGCCCACGACCGGCACCGCGTGCCGGCAAGAGTCACCGACGCCCTGGTCGAGGATCTGGGTGTGACTGTGGTGCAGGCGAAGTGGGCGGGCCCGAACGGGGAGCGCGTCGGACCGCTGGCGGTCAACGAGCAGACCAAGGTGGACGGAACCGTCGAGATCTGGGTGGACCCGGACGGCAACCCGGTGTCGCCGCCCACACCCGCCTGGCTGGCCGCGGCCGAGGCGGTCGGCGTCGCGGCGGTGACGGCGCTGGCGGTGGCCGTTGCGATGGCCGCACTTGTCGCCGTCGTCCGGGCGCGGCTGGATCGCGCTCGTGACGCCAGGTGGGAACGCGACATCGAGTTCCTCGCCGAGGCCTCGTAGCCGGCGTCCCCGTCGCCAGAGCCCTATACAGCACAGCCGAACTGGAAGATGATGAGCCGATGAGCGGATACGGCGGGGATTCCGGTGCCGCGTCATTCGGCGCCGCCGGTTTGAGCCGCCTCGTCGAGGTCCTGATCGAGCGGGGGTACCGCGTGATCGGTCCGACGTTGCGGGACAATGCGATCGTCCTCGATCAGTTGCAGTCCGCCGCCGACCTACCGCGGGGGTGGGGCGTGGACGTGGCCCCCGGGCACTATCGGGTGCGCCGCCGCGACGACGACGCCGCGTTCGGGCACTCGTCTGGGCCGCAGTCCTGGAAGCAGTTTCTGCATCCGGCACGGCGCCGGCTGTGGGCCGGCACCCGGGACGGTTTTTCCGATGGCGAAGCGGAAGAGGAGATTCCGCGCTACGCGTTCCTCGGCGTGCGCGGGTGTGACCTGGCGGCGATCGCGACGCTCGATCGGGTCCTGGGCCGCGGCGAGTTTGCCGACGGCTCCTTCGTGCGCCGGCATCGGCAGATTTTCGTGATCGCGGTCAACTGCACCGAGCCCGGGGGGCTGTGCTTTTGCGCCTCGATGGGTACCGGCCCCGCGGCCGGCCCGGGCTACGACCTGGCGCTGACCGAGCGACCCGACGGTGACGACGTGACCTATGTGGTCGACGTGGGCACCCAGGACGGCGCGGACGTGCTCGCGGCCGTCCCGCACCGGAGGCCCGACGACGCCGAGATCGGTTGCGCGCGTGCCGCTGTGGAGGCCGCGTCGCATCGCATGGGCCGCCAGATGCCCGAGGTGAATCTGCGCGATTTGCTGGTGCGTTCGCGCGAATCGCCGCAGTGGGACGAGGTCGCCAGCCGCTGCCTGACGTGCGGCAACTGCACCATGGTGTGCCCGACCTGCTTTTGCACCAGCACCGAAGACGTCAGCGACCTGACCGGTGAGCACGCCGAGCGCTGGCTGCACTGGGCGTCGTGCTTCGAGCCCGATTTCACCTACATCCACGGCGGCGGCAGCGTCCGCCAATCCGGGGCGTCGCGGTACCGGCACTGGCTGACGCACAAACTCGGCACCTGGCACGACCAGTTCGACATGTCCGGGTGCGTCGGCTGCGGGCGGTGCATCGCGTGGTGCCCCACCGGCATCGACATCACCGAGGAGATGAACAAGATGGCCCGCGATGACTGACGCGGCGCCCGTCGCCGCGGCCTCGTCGGTGATGGCGCCGAACCCGTACCGGGTGCGCAGCCGCGTCGTGGAAAGCCCGGATTCGGCCACCTTGTGCCTGGAACCGCTCGGTGAGGTGTTGCGCGCACCGCAACCCGGAGAGTTCATGATGCTCTACGCGTTCGGCGTCGGCGAGGCCGCGATTTCCATCAGCGGCGACCCCACGGTCACCGACGGCTCGATCACGCACACGGTCCGCGCGGTCGGCGCGGTCAGTCGCGCCCTGCACGACGCGCAGCCGGGAACCGTCATCGGTGTCCGGGGCCCGTTCGGCACCACGTGGGGGCTGACCGAAGCCGTCGGCCGCGATTTGGTCATGGTCGCCGGCGGCGTCGGCCTGTGCCCGTTGCGCCCCGCGATACTCGGGGCGCTGGCCACTCGGTCACGCTACGGCAAGGTGACGCTCGTCGTGGGCGCCCGCTCGCAGGCCGACTTCGTCTTCGCCGCTCAGCTCGAAAAGTGGGCACAGGATCCACAAATCGAGCTGCACTTGATCGTCGACGCCAAGACGCCGGGCTGGGACGGCGAGGTCGGCCTGGTCACCGAGCCGCTGGGACGCCTCGCCCTGGACCCCGACCGGACGACCGCTTTCCTGTGCGGACCCGAGCCGATGCTGCGTTTCGGCGCCGAGGCGCTCCTCGCGAAAGGCATTGCGGCCGAAAATATCCGAGTGTCCCTGGAGCGAAACATGCAGTGTGGGGCGGGATTGTGCGGGCACTGTCAGCTGGGACCGCTGCTGCTGTGCCGCGACGGCCCGGTGGTCAGTTACGACGTCGCCGGCCCCCTCCTGCGGGTGAAGGAACTGTGATGAGCCGACCCACCCTGGCCGTGTGGAAGTTCGCCTCCTGCGACGGATGTCAACTGACCCTGCTGGACTGCGAGGACGAACTGCTCACCCTCGCCGACCAGGTGCAGATCGCCAACTTCGCCGAGGCCTCCAGCGCGACGGTCGACGGGCCCTACGACGTGTCGCTGGTCGAGGGCTCGATCACCACCCGGCACGACGAACAACGCATCTCCGAGATCCGGCAGCAATCCAAGGTGCTGGTCACCATCGGGGCGTGCGCCACAGCCGGGGGAGTGCAGGCGCTGCGCAACTTCGCCGACATCACCGAATTCACCTCCGTCGTCTACGCCAGGCCGGAATACATCGACACGCTGGCGACGTCCACACCTGCCTCCGCGCACGTCACGGTCGACTACCAGTTGCCGGGCTGCCCGATCGACCGGGGCCAGCTGCTCGACACCCTGGCGGCCCTGCTGATCGGGCGCAAGCCGCGGCTGCCGGCCAAGACGGTGTGCACCGAATGCAAGCTGCGCGGAACGACGTGCATCGTTGTCGCCGAAGGGATTCCGTGCCTGGGGCCGGTCACCCACGCCGGGTGCGGGGCGTTGTGCCCCAGCCACCATCGCGGCTGCTACGGCTGCTTCGGCCCGTCCGCGGCGCCGCGAACCGCGACGCTGATCCCGCTGCTGCGCCGCGACGGCATGTCCGAGGGCGGCGTCGACCGGGTGTTCTCGACGTTCAACGTCGCCACGTTCGCCGCCGAACGGAGCCGGCCGTGAGCGACCGCACGCTTCGCGTCGGCGCGTTGACCCGCGTGGAAGGCGAAGGCGCGCTGCACGTCACCCTGCGCGACGGTGCACTGCACAGCGTGCAGCTCAACATCTACGAGCCGCCACGCTTCTTCGAGGCGTTCCTGCGCGGACGCGCCCACACCGAGCCGCCCGACCTGACGGCCCGGGTCTGCGGCATCTGCCCGGTCGCCTATCAGGTCAGCGCCTGCAACGCGATCGAGGATGCCTGCGGGGTGCGGGTGGACGAGGAGCTCGTCGCGTTGCGGCGGCTGCTGTACTGCGGTGAATGGATCAACAGTCACGCGCTGCACATCTACCTGCTGCACGCGCCCGACTTCCTCGGCTACCCCGACATCGTCGGCATGGCCCGCGACCATCGGGAGATCGTCGAACGGGGGCTCGCCCTGAAGAAGGCGGGCAACCGGCTGATGGAATTCGTCGGTGGCCGGGCGATTCATCCGGTCAATGTGCGCCTCGGCGGATTCTATTCCGTTCCAACGCGATTGGACTTCAACCCGCTCGAAGAGCAGTTACGCCGCGCGTTGGACGACGCGGTGGCGACGGTCGAGTGGGTGTCCGGATTCGAGTTCCCCGACCTCGAGCTGGACCACGAGTTCCTGGCCCTCACCGCGCCGGGCGCCTACCCGATCGAGAATGGCGTCATCGCGCGCAGCGCCGGTCCGGCCTTCGCCGTGGCCGACTTCACCGACCACATCGCCGAATCGCAGCTGCCGCACTCCACCGCCCTGCACGCGACGCTCGACGGCGGCCGCTACCTGACCGGGCCGCTGGCCCGGTACTCGCTGAACGCGGCGGCGCTGTCGCCGATCGCCGCACAAGCGGCCACCCGGGCGGGCCTGTCGGGCGAATGCCGAAACCCGTTCCGCAGCATCGTCGTCCGTGCCGTCGAAGTGGTCTACGCGATCGAGGAATCACTGCGCATCATCGCCGAATACCGGCGCCCGTCGCGGCCGTTTGTTGACGTCCCGGCCCGGGCCGGCGTCGGCCACGGCGTCAGCGAGGCGCCCCGCGGCCTGCTCTACCACCGCTACCGGATCGAGGAGGACGGGTTGGTGTCGGCGGCGACGATGATCCCTCCGACGTCGCAGAACCAGGGGGCCATCGAAGCCGACCTGGCCCGCCTGGTCTCGGGCAACCTCGCGCTCGCCGACGCCGCGTTGACCGAGCTGTGCGAGCAGCTGATCCGCAGCTACGACCCGTGCATCTCGTGTTCGGCACACTTCCTGACGCTGACGGTGGAGCGAGGATGACCGCGGCCGACGGGGCCGCCGCCGGCCAAGGCGGGGACCGTGTCGCGATCATCGGGCTGGGCAATGAGTACCGGCGCGACGACGGTGTCGGCGTCGCCACCGCCGAAGCGTTGCGCGGCCTCGCGTGGCCGAATGTCATTGTGCGAACAGGTATCGCCGAGCCGATGGGACTCATCGAGGCGTGGACTGGGGTGGGGCTGGCGGTCATCATCGACGCGGCAATCGCCGACCCGGCGGACCCCGGTCGCATCCACCGCTATGACGTGGACGGCGTGCCCCCCCAGGCCGAAGGATTGAGCTCGCACCACATCGACATCGGCCGCACCCATGCCCTGGCTCGGGCGCTCGAACGGGTACCCGGCGCGATCGTCGTCTTCGCCGTCGAGGCGGCGGACACCGGCGCGGGCGCCGGGCTGACCCCGCGCGTCGCGCCGGCCGTGCCGGTGGTGGTCCGTATGGTGGCCGCCGAGATCAACCGCTTTCGGTCAACGATGCGATCGCGGCCGGGTGCGAGCCACCGCGTCGTCGAACCCGGACACCAAACTGGTTGATGGCCGCGGGTTCGTCGCGCCATTCGATCAAGATATCAACCCGGTTCCCTGCGTCGCCGCGGGAACGTCGATGTGCTTGCCGCAGTTGGGGCAGAACCGCTCGGTCGGATGATGTTCGGCTCCGCAGTGCGCGCAGAAGTGCGGCTCCTGGGCGTCCTCGTTGCGGGGCATCAGGCGCAGCGGCCGCACGTCGGGCGTCGGGGGTCGGCGCCGCCTACGGCCGAGCGCGGCCACTCCGGCGGCCAGGCCGATCACCGACGCGACGCTGATGACGATGTACCACAACAGATTCGCGCCGCTCAGCGACGAGGAGTCCCCGTATTGCTGGCGCAGGTTGACCGCGGTCGTCTTGAGGTCCTCCAGACCCGGGTAGCCCGGTGACATGGCCAGCGTCTGGTCGAATTCGTTGATCGCGTCGGTGTAGTGACCGGCGTAGAAAGCGGCCAGCCCTTGACGATAGAACCGGTCGGCGGGCCCGAGCATCGGCTTGACGCCCTTACCGGCCAAGATGGCGGCGACGCCGTCGGCGGGGCCGATGAAGTTGAACGGCTGTGTTTCGCCGGCGGGCGCGAAGCTGTTCACGCCGATCACCTTGCCGTTCAACCCGATCGTCGGGCCACCGCTCATGCCCTCGGTCATCGCGGCGTCGATCTCGTACGTGGGATTCGTTCCCGAGATGGATTTCTTGTTGACCTTGCCGCTCTTGTAAGTCGGGTCGAGCGAAGCGCCGGTCACGTTTTGGGTGCTCTCGGGAAAGCCGACCGCGAGGACCGGCGTGCCGATGGTGACCTCGGCGTCGGTGGCGAGCTCGGACGACGGAAGGTTGTGCTTGGCCACCTTGAGCAGGGCGGCGTCGCCCTTGCCGAGGGGCCGGAACTCGACGACGTTGGCGACGACCTTGTCCGTGAGTTTGCTACCGGTACCGGACATCAGCGCGATGCCGACATGGGGCCCCTGCCCGACGGCGTCGCCTTCCACCCGGGCGTTCTTCTGCAACCACTCCAAAGTGGCCGCGGGATCGCTCGACTCGGGCGCAGCCGGAAACTCGCTGCGATACTCCTCGACGGCCCGCTTGAGTATCAGTTCCGTGGCGCTCGCCGGGTCCACGCAGTGACCCGCCGTCGCCACCCAGCCGTCGGGATTGACGACGAAGGCCGTGCAATTCCACGTCGCCAGGAACGGCATGCTGGATCCGCGCCCGAATTGCGACAGGATCTCACCGCTGGGCAACCGAACCAAACCGTAGCCCTCACCGGCGAGATACATGATGGACGGCCGGATCAGGGCCGCCGCCCGTTCCTCCGGCTTGGCCTGCGGGGTGTCGGCGGCCGCGACGCCCGGCGCACCGGCAAGCAGCAGCAACGCCGCCGCCGACAGCGCCGTCAATCTGCGGGCCGGCGCATACGCGACTTGCCGGCTCACGGACGGGCCATCGACGAGGGGTGGCGGCGCATCGACTCGAGCAGCTCGGCGTCGTATCGCCGCGCCGAAATCCACGCCGGATGCGACTCGAGGCTGATCACCTCCGCCCCGACAACACTTGCCACGGTATTGCGCTTCGTTCTCGGAACTGTCACAGTCACAACACTTATTTGACCGGTTCGCCGGACACCCAGATAGGGACCGAAGTCCCGACCGCGAGGGACCTCCGTTTTCGAAAGTGACCAAGGCCCCCACCGACCGGGCCGCGGCGTTCGCAGCACGGATGAGCAGACGGCCCGGGGCTCGCAGGCGGCGTCCTGAAGATGGTCGATCCGGTGACCTTTGACCCTGTCTACCAACCGCTTCCGTGACGTAGCACATAGCTATGCGCCACCAGAGCCCACCGATACAGGAGATCGACGTCCAGGTCACCGCCCGTGACGAACTTCCCGCGGCGACCGACTACGCGCGCCGCAAGATCGGTGAGCTCACGCGGTACGCGAGTCGGCCGGTGCTGCACGCCCGGGTACGGCTCACCCGGCATCGCGATCCCGCCGTGCAGCGGCCCGTCGTCGCGCAGGCCAACCTGGATGTCGATGGCCGGCCGGTTCGCGCGCAGGTCCAGGCCGACACCGCGCGCGAAGCGGTCGATCTGCTCGCGGCGCGGCTTCGCCGCCGCCTGCAACGCGCCGCCGACCACCCGGAGGCGCGTCGCGGTGAGCTACCCGCGGGGGCCGACGAGAGGCGGCACGAGTCCGAGCCGTCACACCGGCCGGCTTACCTTCCCCGCCAGGCGAACCAGCGCCGCGTCCTCCGCCGCAAGTCGTTCACGTTGGCACCCTGCACCCTCGACGAGGCCGCCCGCGAAATGGAACTGCTCGACTACGACTTTCACCTGTTCACGGAGAAGGGCACCGGCATCGCCGGCGTGCTGTATCGCGGTGGGCCGACGGGCTACCGCCTCGCGCTGGCCGCGCCGGCGGTGGCCGGCCAGGTGAGTCCACACACGCTGCCCGTCACGATCAGCCAACAACCGCTGCCCTGTCTCACCGAAGAGGGAGCCGAAGACCGGCTGGCCATGCTCGGCCTGCCGTTCCTGTTCTTCATCCACGCGGCCTACGGATGCGCCGGCGTGTTGTACCACCGCTACGACGGGCATTACGGCCTGATCACCCCGGCCGGCTAGGCGGCGCCGCGCGCGGGCGGCAGGGCATATTGGCGGCCGCACCAAGGACCTAGGACCCTCGCAGGCATCTGGGCGCTCCGCGCACACTGGCGCCATGGCCAACTCGAGAAAGCGCTTCGCCCAGACCGCGGCGCTGCTCACCATGCTGTACTGCGCGCGCAGCTACTACCGCAATTGGGGCGCAACCAAGGCCGAGTCGCGGCTGCAAGTGCCGGGAGACACCTTGGTGAGCGATCCGGCCGTGCAGACGACCGAGGCGGTCGACATCGACGCGACCGCGCCTGCGGTGTGGTCCGGGCTGATGCGCATGGGCCAGGACAGGGCTGCGGGCAGCGTGCAAGGATCGGAAACCGTTGCCGGACAAGACGATAACCAAAGTCTGCGGGTGGGGGACGTGATCCGCCTGACGCCCGAACGCTGGCTGGGACTGCCGGACGGGGTGACGTTACGCGTCGCGGAGATCGCGCCCGAAAAGTACATCGTGCTCACTGCCATGCGATCCGAACCGCGCTGGAACGCGGTCGTGTCGTTTCACCTGCAACCACACTGGCAAGACCGGGTCCGGCTTCTCGCGCGCGCCCGAATCGGCTTGCGCTACCCCGGCGAGGTGTTCGCCCTCGAACTGGCCCGACCGATGATCTCACTGGGAACCCGTGCCCTGTTGCTCACCGCCAAGCGCCGCGCGGAGCGGCTCGCACCGGCAGTGCCGATCCGCGCGTCCGTCCAAACGCGCTGACACACTTTGGTGGAAAGGGGCCCGACGATGAAACCAATACTGGTGGGAATCGACGGTTCGTCAGCGGCGATCGCGGCCGCGCTGTGGGGCATTGACGAGGCAATCGTTCGCGGCGTTCCATTGCGTCTGGTCTCGGTCATCAAACCGACGCACGAGTCGCCGGACGACTACGAGCGCGACGTCGCACACGCCGAGAAGTCGCTCGTACAAGCGCGGTTGGCGGTCGAGGCCACCAACAAGGCCGCACCGCTGGAAACCGAGGTATTGCGAGGCCCCGCGGGCTCCGTGCTGCTGGAGGCGTCCTCGGATGCCGCGATGATCTGTGTCGGTTGCGTCGGCATCGGGCGTTACGCGCGCTCGATCGTGGGTTCGACGGCGACCGAACTCGCCGAGAAGGCACACTGCCCGGTCGCGGTCTTGCGGACCGGCTCGGACCGGCCGCCACCGGACATCAATTGGATCGTGGTCCGGATGACGGACGCACCGGACAACGATACCGTCGTGAATTTCGCTGCGGCGGAGGCGAAGCTGCGCCGGGCGCCCATGCTCGTCCTGGGTGGTCGGCCCGAGGAACTCACCGAGCATGCGGACGGCGCGTTCGAACGCCGGGTGGCGCAATGGCGACGGCACTACCCCGAGGTGCGGGTCTACCCGATCACCACGAGGCAGGCCATCGCCGACTACCTGAGCGCCAACGGCGAGCGAGTTCAGCTGGCCGTCATCGGCGGCGACGAGGCCCGGCAGCTGGCGCAGTTGGTCGGCCCCCAAGGGCATCCTCTCTTCCGTCACCCCGAATGCTCCGTGCTCGTGGTGCGCTAGAGCGCGCGGTGAAAATCAGTCCCGGGAGCCGCGGCGCCAATCGGGCGCGCGGCGTGGAACGGATCTTGGTGGGCGCCGATGTGCCGGCGCGCCGCGTCAGCGTGCTGATGCTGCTGTGCGTCCTGCTGTGGTTGGTGGTGCTGGTGGCCCGCGAATATCTGGGCTACGAACGCGTCGCCCCGGGCAGGTTCGGCTGGTCGGTGGCGCTGCTCGGGGCGGCCGCCCTGATCGCGCGCGGCGTCTTTTTGGGCCGTCCGGTGACCACGGCACACGCGATGTACGCCGCCGCCGCGGTGGCGGCTGGGCTTGGGGCGCATGTCGTGTCCTGGACGGTGCTGGGCAACGTCCTGATCGCCGGCAGCGGGCTCGCGTTGATGCTGCCCACCACGGCGCGGGCGCAGCCGGAGCTACTGGACCGGGTGTGGGGTCTAGTCGACGCCACGCGCGGAGATCCGTTGGCGCCGTTCGCGATGCACTCGAGCAAGAGCTATCACTTCAACGCCGAGGGCACCGCGGCGATCGCTTACCGCACGCGGCTGGGTTTCGCCGTGGTCAGCGGCGATCCTATCGGCGATGAGACCAGATTCGACGAGCTGGCACAAGATTTCGTCCGCATGTGCCGAGGCCGGGGTTGGCAGATCATCGTGTTGGCCGCCGGCGAACGCCACCTCCGGTTGTGGCACAGGGAAACGGTCGGTCAGCCGATGCTGTCGGTGCCGATCGGCCGGGATGTCGTCGTCGACATTCGTCACTTCACCCTGCACGGGCGCCGGTTCCGCAACCTTCGCCAGGCGGTGCAGCGCACCCGCAACTGCGGTGTCACGACCGAATTCGTCGACGAACAACATCTGCGGGGCGCGATGCTGGCCGAGCTGACCGGGGTGTTGTACGCCGCGCACCGGGCGGCGCGCACCGACCGCGGGTTCTGCATGAACCTCGACGGCGCGCTGCAGGGCCGTTTTCCGGGCGTCACGCTGGCCATCGCGCGGGACAGGGACGGCCGGGCGGTCGCGTTTCACCGCTACCTCACCGCCGGTGGGGGCTCCGAGGTCAGCCTCGACGTGCCGTTCCGCCGACCGGACGCCCCCAACGGCGTCGACGAGCGGCTCAGCGTCGACATGATCGCCCATGCGCAAAAGGCTGGGGGAGAGCGCCTTTCCCTTGCCTTCGCGGCGTTTCCGGAAATCTTCGAAGCCGCGCGGCCGGGCCCACTGCAGCGGGGCGCGCTTTGGCTCATCCACCTGCTGGACCCGCTGATCCGGCTGGAGTCTTTGTACCGGTACCTGCGCAAGTTCCACGCGCTGTCGCAGCGGCGCTACGTGGTGTTGTGCGCCCATCACATTCCGGCGGCGCTGCTGGTGCTGCTGTCCCTGGAGTTCGTGCCTCGCCCGCGCCGGATGCGGTCCGGCTAGCCGCGGATCACTCCGGGACCCCGAAGCGGAACCGACGGCCCGTGACGATCTCGGGAATGATTCGTACGAAATGCGACTTGTCGGAGGCCGTCCAGGGCAGCACCTGGGCGCGTTCGGCCTCCTCGATGTCTTCGTTGCTGTGCAGAGAGCGCGCGGTGCCCTTGATGATCACGCTCCACCCCTCGGCGACGTTGTGGTCGTCCACCTCGAACAACACCCGGTTGTTGATCGCCGTGCTGACCAGCTTGGTCCCCTCGGCGGTGCGAAACAGCACCGTGTGGCGCTGGACCGCGTAATTGACCGGAAAGATCTCGGGTTGACCGCCGACGCTGGTGACCAGGCGGCCCAGCGTCATGCCCGCGATCAGATCCCAGCATTCGCTCACTGGCAGGATGGAAACCCCGTCATCGATCAGTGACATCAGTCGTCCCCTTCATCGGCAGCGCTACATCTGAAGATGGTATTGCGCGGGGCCGGCCTCCGTAGTCGGCCGAAAGTCCCGCGGGCCAAGGACCAATGATCGTTTACCGGACCTGCAGCACATCGTCCAACCGGCGCCGCGGGGTTGCCGGCGGGAGTTGTTCCAGCGGCGGCGCGATCCCCACGCGGATCAGCACCTGCGGCTCGCCGTGCCGGCCGACCAGCTCACGCACGATGTCCCGGCTCTCCTCCAGCTCGATGAGATGGGTGAGCGGGCAGGTTGCCATCCCGGCCACTGTGCATTCCAGCAACACCGTCGACAGCACCTCGCCGCACCGCAACACGTCCAATCTGGTGTCCCCTGGGGTCGACAACACCAGGATTTTCGACCAATCGACCTTGACGTCGCCGCGTCGGTCCGCGTGGCTCCTGACCGGAAAGCTGCGGGCGACGTCGACCCGCCAGCTCTCCTTGTCGGAGGCCAGCGCGCCGGGCGGCATCCCCTCGGCCAACACGAACGACGAAGTCCACCAGTCGAGTTCGGCGTGATAGTACGAGTCGTCGCGGCGCAGCTCCTCGGTGAGCCGGGTCGCCTCCACCAGCAGGGGGCGTACCTCATCGGCGAGCACGTCCAGGCTGACCACGTCGGGGTCGAAGGTTTCCCGCAGGGCGGGCTCGAACAGCTCCCAATAGGTCGGCCTGCCCAACGGCAGCCGGTCGGTGCGACGCTGCAGGATCGCCTCCGTGCGGCGGTGCTGGGCCTCGGTGACGTCCTCGAGCGGGCTGAACGTGACCGCGGCCAGCTGGTCGGGGTCGTCCGGGTCGGGTAGGCGCTGGACTTTCGGTTCCCAGCCCGCCGCGGTCATGGCGACACAGAGGTGGTCGAGCACCGCGCCACAACTCAGGATCACGTCCCGGCCCGAGTGGTCGGTCGCCGGCATCGCCCGGCGACGGTCGACGAACAGCCGCAGGACACCGTCCCCGGTCATCCAGCGCCAGGGCTGACTGTTGTGCACCGAGGGGGCGCGGCAGGCGAGCAGCACCGCTTTCTTGAGCGCCTCGATGTCCGGTGTCTTGCCCATGATGCCAACCCCCTGTTCGTTACCGGCCAAAGATGCTGCCCCCGTTCGCAATTGGCTGCTCATACCGTGGACGCATTCTTCTCCACGTAGGTCACCACGTCGGCCAGCGTGCGCAGCGTCGCGTAGTCCGACTCCGGGATGTCGACATGCAGTCGCTTGTGAATCCCGCGCAGAAAGCTCAGCCAGTCCATCGAATCCAGGTCCACCTGGTCGCGCAGGAGCACGTCGTCGGCGATGTCTTCGGGGTCGACTTCCGGGGCGATGCTCGTCAGCACCGAGAGCACCACGGTGCGGGTCTCTTCATTGGTCATAGTGCCTCACTTCTCTAGCAGGTCGGGCTGCTGGAGCAGCTCGTTGATGGCGGCGAGGAAGAGCGCGCCCCGGTGCCCGTCGCTGGCGCGGTGGTCGGCGGCGAGCGTCGCCTGCACGGTGGTGACGACCCGGATGCCGCCGTCGATGACGCATACCCGCTCGGCGGGCTGGCCGAATCCGACGATCGCGACCTGCGGCGGGTAGATGACGCCGAAGACCGCGTCGACGCCCTGGTCGCCGAGGTTGGTGACGGTGATGGTCGGGTCCGACATCTCCGAACTCCGCAGCGAGAACGACCGCGCACGCCCGACCAGGTCGGTGAGGTCGTTCATCAGCTCGTCCAGCTTCTTCTCCGGCACGTCGTGAATCGCGGGAGCCACCAGCCCGCCGCCGCGCAGCGAGATCCCGACCCCGACGTGCACGCCGTTGGCGGGCTCGAAGCCGGCTTCCCGCCAGAACCCGTTGAACTCGCTGAACCGCTGCGCCGCGACGCCGACGGCCTTCAACAGCAGGACGGCCGGCAGCACCCGTTCGTCGATGGATCGCTGCGCGTTTCGCGTCGTCAACCACGACAACGACTTCTCCAACATGATCTCTTCGGCCAGGTAGTAGTGCGGGATCTCCCGCTTGGACCGGCTCATCGCCGCGGCGATCGACTTGCGCATCTGCGTCGCACGGTCGGCCGCCGTCGGCTTGCTTCCCGGCTGCGCGACGGACTTGGGCGCGGCCGGCTTGGCCGCTAATCTGCTGGCGGCGTGTTCGACGTCGTTGATGGTGACCGCGCCCTGCGGGCCGGTGCCCGTCACCGCGTCGATGTCGACGGCCAGCGACGTCGCCAACCGCCGCGCGGCGGGGGAGACCCAGCGTCGCCGCCCCGGCGCGGCGGGGGGAGTGCGGGACGCCGACGGCGCCGTCGGCGACGCGGACGCCGGCGCGGCGGCCGGCTTCGGCGCCGGCCGGGCCTTCGGCCGCTTCTCGGCCGGCTCGCCCGGACCCGTCAGGGTGGCCAAAGTCGTTCCCACCTGGACGGTTTCGCCGACGGGCACGACCAGCTCGTCGATGATGCCCTCCTGCCAGCATTCGACTTCGACCGCGGCCTTGGTGGTCTCGACGATGGCCACGACCTGGCCGCGCGTCACCTTGTCCCCGGGCTTGACCAGCCACTCGTTCAGGGTGCCTTCATCCATGTCCGAGCCGAGCGAGGGCATCTTGAACTCGATCACGGCTGCTCCCCGAACAGGCCCTGCACGGCGGTGACGATCTTGGCGGCCTGCGGCAGGGCGGCCTCTTCCAGATGCTTGGCGTAGGGGATGGGCACTTCGGCGCTGCACACCCGGGCCACCGGCGCGTCGAGGTCGTAGAAGGCGCCCTCCATCACGCGCGCGCTGACTTCGGCGGCGAGGCTGCCGGTGCGCCAGGCCTCGTCGATCACCACCGCGCGATGCGTCTTGCGGACGGAGTCGAGGATCGTGGTCTCGTCGAGCGGGCGAAGGACCCGCAGATCGATGACTTCGCAATCGATTCCGGCCAGGGACAACTCGTTGGCGGCATCGAGCGCCTTCGGCAGGCAGCCGCCGTAGGTGACCAGGGTGACGTCGGCGCCGGTGCGGCGGATCGCGGCCCGCGAGATGTCGGTCGGGGAGAGGACGTCGACGTCGGTCGAGGTGTTGTAGAGCTGGACGTGTTCGAAGATCACCACCGGGTCGGGGTCCTCCAGCGCGGGCCCCAGCATGCCGTACGCATCCTCGACGGTGGCCGGAGCCAGCACCTTGATGCCCGGAATGTGCGCATACCAGGGCTCGAGGCTGTGCGAATGCTGCGCGGCGAGCTGGCGACCGGCGCCCGTGGCCATGCGCACGACGATCGGCACGGAGAACTGCCCACCCGACATATGACGAAGGGCCGCAGCGGTATTGACGATCTGGTCGAGCGCGAGCAGGCTGAAGTTCACCGTCATCACTTCGACGATCGGCCGTAACCCGTTCAGCGCCGCGCCGATTCCGATGCCGACGAAGCCCAACTCCGACAACGGCGTGTCCCGCACGCGCTGCGGGCCGAATTCCTCGAGCAGGCCCTTGGAGGCGGCATACGTTCCCCCATAGCGCCCCACGTCTTCCCCCATCACCACGACGCGCGGGTCCTCGCGCAGGGCGTCGCGCAGGCCGTCGTGCACGGCGGTTCGATAGCTGGTTTTCATCGCGTTGCCTCTTCGGTCAGCACGTCACGCCCGAGATCCGCCACGTCCTCCCACGTTCCAGCCTCGGCGTAGGCCACCGCGGCCTCGATCTCGGCGACGGCCGCGTCCTCGATCTCCCGCACGTCGGCGTCGGAGAGCGTGCCGTCGCCCACGCACTTGTCGGTGAACGCCCGGATCGGGTCGCGCTCGCGCCATCGCTCGACCTCGGCCTTGTCCCGGTACAGCTCGGGGTCGAACATCGAGTGGGCGCGGAACCGGTAGGTGCGGAATTCGATGAAGAACGGGCCACCGGTGTCGCGCACGTGGTCGACGCCCTGCTGCGCGGCGGCATGGCACGCCTCGACGTCCATCCCGTCGACCGCCAGCGTGGGAACGCGGTATGCGGCCGCCTTGGCGGTCAGGTCGGTCTGCGACTGGGCGCGGTCCAGCGCGGTGCCCATCGCGTAAAGGTTGTTCTCGCAACAGAACAGCACCGGCAGGTTCCACAGCACCGCCATGTTCAGCGACTCATGAAACGCGCCCTCGGCCACCGCGCCGTCACCGAAATAGCAGGCCGTCACCCGCTTCTGCTGCAGCATGGCGTCGGCCAGCGCGATGCCGACCGCGAGCGGCAGGCCGCCCGCGACGATGGCGTTGCCCCCGTAGAACCGCTTGGCCGCGTCGAACAGGTGCATGGAACCGCCGCGGCCCCGCGAGCAGCCCTCCTGCTTGCCGAACATCTCGGCCATGATCGAGGTCATCGGGATGCCGCGCAGCAGCGCGTGCGCGTGCTCGCGGTACGTGGCGACCACCGCGTCGTCATCGGCCAGTGCGCGCAGCGACCCGGCGGCCACCGCCTCCTCACCGACGTAGAGGTGCAGGAATCCGCGAATCTTGGCCGCGCTGTACAGCTCCGCGCACTTCTCCTCCATGCGCCGCACCCGGATCATGTCGGACAACAACTCATGGGCCAGCTTCACGGTGCTCATCGGGCGCCGCTCTGCATCGTCGCCGGCGCGGGTCATGACGGCACCCCCTCGGCGTGCTGGACGGGGCGCTGCTCGATGGTGGAGGTATCCCCTTCGGGCAGGCCCAGTTCGCGGGCCTTCAGCAGGCGCCGCATGATCTTGCCGCTGCTCGTGTGCGGCAACGAATCGACGAACTCGATCTCTTTGGGCGCCACTGTGGCCCCGAGCCGTTTGCGCGCATGGCCCATCAGTTGCAGCCGCAGGTCTTCGTCGGCCAGCACGCCGTCCTTCAGCGTGACGAAGGCTTTGACCATTTCGCCGACCGTCGGGTCGGGTACGCCGATGACGGCCGCCTCGGCGACGGCGGGGTGATCGGTCAGCGCGCTTTCCACTTCGAACGGACCGATCAGGTGCCCGGCGGACTTGATCACGTCGTCCTTGCGGCCGACGAACCAGAAGTAGCCGTCGGCGTCCTTCTTCGCGAGGTCCCCGGACAGATAGAGGCCGTCGGCGAAGGCGTTGCGGTAGCGCTCTTCGGCGTTCAGGTAGCCCCGGAACATCGACGGCCACCCCGGCCTGAGCGCGAGCTCGCCCTCGACGTCGGGCTGGTCGACGACCTCGACGGGCCCGTCGTCGTCGCGACGCACGATGAACGCGTCGACCCCGGGCAGGGGACGGCCCATCGAGCCGGGCTTGATGTCGAACGCCGGGGTGTTGGCGATCATGATGCCGCCCGTCTCGGTCTGCCACCAGTTGTCGTGAATCGGCAGGCCCAGCACCCGCTTTCCCCACCAGACCGCCTCGGGGTTGAGCGGCTCGCCCACGCTGGCGATGAACCGCAGCCGCGGAAAGCGGTAGCGCGCAGGCAATTCCGGTCCGGCCTTGATCAGCATCCGGATGGCGGTCGGCGCGGTGTACCACACCGAGACGCCCTGGTCTTGCAGGATGCGATACCACCGTTCGGCGTCGAATTCGGCCTCGTCGACGATGGAGGTGACCCCGTGCAGCAGCGGGCTGATGATGCCGTAGGACGTGCCCGTCACCCAGCCCGGATCCGCTGTGCACCAATAGGTGTCGTCGGGGTGCAGGTCGAGCGCGTACAGACCGGTGACGTAGTGCATCACGACGGCGCCGTGCACGTGGATGGCGCCCTTGGGCGTGCCCGTGGTGCCGCTGGTGAAGTGCAGCAGTGCCGGGTCATCGGCGGTGGTCGGCGCGATCGGCGGGTTCTCGTCGGCCGCGCCCAGCCACTGCCAGAAGTCGAGCGTCCCCGGCGGCGCGCCACCGGCCTGGCCGTCGTCGACGACGAAGACATGCCGCAGCGACGGCAGCCGATCGCGGATCTTGGCGACCTTGCGCTGATAGATCGCGCGGGTGGTCACCAGGACGTCGGCCTGCCCGATGTTGACCCGGGTGGCGATCGGCTCCGGCCCGAAGGCCGAGAACAGCGGTGAGACGACGCTGCCGTTGCGCAGCGCGCCCATCATCGCGATGTAGAGCTCGGGGGTGCGGCCCATCAGCGTGAAGACGCGGTTGCCCTTGTTGATGCCCAACGAGCGCAGCGCGCTGGAGAACCGCCGGGAGAGCCGGCCCAGCTCTGCGTAACTGAGGTCGTGGGTGGCGATCACGCCGTCCCAGGGCCGATCGGGGACGAACCGCAGGGCCGTGCGCGTCGCGGCCGGACCCGCGGTGTGGCGGTCGACGGCGGCGTAGGCGATGTTGCACAGGCCGGGCCCCATCCCTTCGCACGGATCCGGCACCTCAGACCAGTGGAACTGGGCGCGCTCGTGCTCGTAGTCCGTGAGGTTGGGCCGAACGGAGAAGTCGGTGGCCGTTTTGCGGATGACGTCCATAGCAGGGTCCTCGGGTTGCGCGGTCGCCTTCATCGTTTGCCGCGGGGCATCGCCGCAATAGAGACGAAGGTCATCAGTCGAACCCGGCGGGTCCAATGACCCGACCCTGGGGACCAAGGACCCTGGCGCGCGCCGGCCCGGATGCCCGAGGGTCCAGGTAGGAGAGGAGAACGACACCCGATGACCCCGACAATGGTCGACACCAAGGTGCTCACCAGGGCGCTGGAGCTCGCCTGCCGCGCCCCCTCGCTGCACAACAGCCAGCCGTGGCGATGGGTCGCGGGCGGCCCGACCGTCGATTTGTTTACCGACCCGGACCGCACGGTGCCCTCGGCCGATGGCTCCGGCCGCGAATCGATCATCAGCTGCGGCGCGGTGCTCGACCACTTCCGGGTTGCGATGGTGGCCGACGGGTGGGGGACGAACGTCGACGAGTTTCCGAACCCCAACAACCTCGACCACCTGGCTTCGGTCGACTTCGTCCCGACCGATTACGTCTCCGCGGCCCGGCGAGATCGCGCCGCCGCGATCTTGCGGCGCAGGAGCGACCGGCGGCCGTTCGGCGCACCACGGGACTGGGCGTCGTTCGAGCCGGTGCTGCGGAGCGCGTTCGACCCCGCCTTGGTCTCCCTCGACGTACTCGCCGACGACGCACACCCGCGGCTGGTGGAGGCGGCGCGTCTCACCGAGGCGTTGCGCCGCTACGACGACGTCTATCACCACGAATTGCGTTGGTGGACATCGCCGGGCCGGCACGACGACGGCATTCCCACGGACGCGCTGGTGAGCGACGCGCAGCGCCGCGCCGTCGACGTGAACCGCCGGTTTCCCGCCGACGCGAACGCCCGGCCGGCTTCTTCGGGTCTGCAGGATCAAGCGGAGGTGCTTGTCCTGTCCACGCCGGGGGACACCCGCGCGGACGCGTTCGTGTGCGGCCAGGTACTTTCGGTGATCCTGCTGGAATGCACCATCGCCGGCTTGGCGACGTGCACCGTGACCCATGTGACGGAGCTGCCGGCGAGCCGCGACATGGTCCGTCAGCTGATCGCCGACCCCGAAGCGGTGCCCCAGGTCTTGATCCGGGTGGGCACCGCCTTAGCGGGCAGGGGCGGCCCGGAACCGACGCCGCGGCGGCCGCTGCGCGACGTGTTGGAGATACGCCGCTAGGGCGGCTCGCATTGTGGCCCAAGGATTTCGAAGGGAGTCGACGATGATTGCCGAAGCCGGGGACTGGCTCGTGATCAAGAGCGGCACGCTCGGGCGCCCCGATCTGCGCGGGCTGATCACCTCCGTGCGTTCCCCCGACGGTGCACCGCCCTACCGGGTGCGGTGGCTGGCCACCGGGGAGGAGGCGACCGTCTTTCCCGGCCCGGACGCCATCGTCGTCACCGCCGCAGAGCAGCGGGCCGCCGACGAGCGGGCGCGAACACGATACGCCGCGGTGCAAGCCGCCATCCGGGATCACACCCGAGTCGGGTAAGCGGCCAAATGGCTTCTACCACAGACGGATGCCCGTCGATAACCGACGCGGACATCGACGAGCTCGCGTTCGAGTTCCTGCACTCGCCCTACGCCGGCCACACCTACGTCGACTGGCGCCTGGACCAGCGCCTCGACGGCTTCCTGCGCCACCGCGGGCTCTTCCGGCTCACCCAAGACGGCGATGCCTACGGCCTCATCCTAAACCGTGTCCTGGCCTACATGGCCGAGCTGCGCCGTGAGCAGTGATCCGACGAACGCCCCGCAAGCCCGGGACTTCGGTCCCTACCGCCGATTACGGTGGACTGGTCGGATGAAAGTCGTCAGTGGTGAACGGGATCGAGGAGATTGCCATGACGACCACAGCTGATGCGACCCGGCGGTCGCCGCGCCGCGTGTTCCGCGACCGCAGTGAGGCCGGCCGGGTGCTGGCCAACCTCCTCGGGGCCTACCGCGACCGGCCAGACGTGATCGTGCTGGGCCTGGCGCGGGGCGGCATACCCGTCGCGTGGGAGGTGGCGGCGGCGCTGCACGCGCCGCTGGACGCCTTTATCGTGCGCAAGCTCGGCGCGCCCGGGCACGAGGAGTTCGCGGTGGGCGCACTGGCGAGCGGGGGCCGCGTCGTGGTCAACGACGACGTCGTGCGGGGCCTACGCATCACCCCGCAGGAGTTGCGTGCGGTCGCCGAACGTGAGGGCCGGGAACTGATCCGGCGCGAGGCCGCCTACCGCGACGGGCGCCCACCGGTGGACGTGGCCGGCAAGACGGTCATCCTCGTCGATGACGGATTGGCCACCGGCGCAAGCATGTCCGCGGCGGTGCAGGCGCTACGCGAAGCCGAGCCCGCACACATCGTCATCGCCGTGCCGGCGGCCCCCGAATCGACCTGCAGGGAATTCGCCGGCCAGGTCGACGACGTCGTGTGCGCGAGCATGCCCACCCCGTTCCTCGCCGTCGGCGAGTCGTTCTGGGATTTCCGCCAGGTCACCGACGACGAGGTCCGCCGGCTGCTCGCCACGCCGACGACCGAGGCGTCGCCGAGCGTCGGGGCGCGCTCGCCGGCCGAGGTGATCAGCCAGGTGGCCATCGACGCGCCGGCGGGTGTCCCGCCGCGTGCGACGCTGGAAGCGCTCATCGGTGATGCGCGCATCGTGCTGATCGGCGAAAGTTCGCACGGCACACACGAGTTCTACGAAGCCCGGGCCGAAATCACCAAGTGGCTGATCGAGGAGAAGGGCTTCTGCGCCGTCGCGGCGGAGGCGGACTGGCCCGACGCGTACCGGGTGAACCGCTACGTTCACGGCATCGGCGACGACACCAACGCCGACGAGGCGTTGAGCGGCTTCGAGCGCTTTCCCGCCTGGATGTGGCGCAACACCGTCGTCCGCGACTTCGTCGAGTGGCTGCGCACCCGAAACCGGCTGCACGAGAACAACGGTCAGCGCCGGGCCGGGTTCTACGGCCTGGATCTCTACAGCCTGCACCGGTCGATGCGGGAGGTGATCGACTATCTCGACAGGATCGACCCCAAGGCGGCGGCGCGGGCGCGGGAACGCTACGCCTGCTTCGACCACGCCTCGGCGGACGACGGTCAGGCGTACGGCTTCTCGGCGGCTTTCGGCGCCGGCCCGTCGTGCGAGAAGGAAGCGATCGATCAACTCGTCGACATTCAGCGCAATGCGCTGGCCTACGCGCGCAGGGACGGCCTGCTCGCCGAGGACGAATTGTTCTACGCCCACCAGAACGCCCAGACGGTGCACGACGCGGAGGTGTACTACCGGGCGATGTTCAGCGGGCGGGTCACCTCGTGGAACCTGCGCGACAAACACATGGCGCAGACGCTCGAGGCGCTGCTGAAGCATCTGGACCGCCACCACGACGTGTCGTCCGCGCGAATTGTGGTGTGGGCCCATAACTCCCACGTTGGCGACGCGCGCGCCACCGAGGTGTGGGCCGACGGGCAGCTCACGCTCGGCCAACTGGTCCGGCAGCGATACGGCGAAGAATCACGCCTGCTCGGCTTGAGCACCTACGCGGGCACCGTCACCGCCGCCAGCGACTGGGGTGGCATCGCCGAACGCAAGGTCGTCCGCCCGGCGCTCAACGGGAGCGTCGAAGAACTCTTGCACGAAACGGGCAGGGCGGCTTTCCTGGTGTCGCCGCACATCAATCCGGGGGCCGCCGAGCCGCTCGGCGCGGTGCGGCTGGGGCGTGCCATCGGGGTGATCTACCGGCCCGAGACCGAACGGCAGAGCCACTATTTCCATGTCCGGCCCGCCGACCAGTTCGACGCGATGATCCACATCGACCGGACGCGGGCGTTGGAGCCCCTGGAGGTCACCAGCCGGTGGATCGCCGGCGAGACTCCGGAAACCTACCCGAGCGGCCTCTAGCGCGAGGGAGATGGATGATGCCGGCCGATCGGGAGTTGAGCCGAAGAATCGCCACGTTGACCATGAATCCCGCGCTCGACATCACCACGAGCGTCGGCGTCGTGCGGCCGACCGACAAGTTGCGGTGCTCGGCAACGCGTTACGACCCGGGCGGTGGCGGCATCAACGTCGCGCGGATCGCGAAGGTCCTTGGCAGCCCGGTGTTGGCGGTGTTTCCCGCGGGCGGGTCGCATGGTGGTCTCGTCACCACCCTGCTGGGCGAGGCGGAGGTGCCGTTCCTGCAGATCCCGATCGCCGGCCAGACCCGCGAGAGTTTCACCGTCAACGAGAACAGCACCGGCCAGCAATACCGGTTCGTCCTGCCGGGACCGGAGCTGAACGCCTTCGAGCAGGCACAGTGCCTCGACGAACTGCGGGCGGCGGCCCAATCCGCCGAAATCGTCGTGGCCAGCGGCAGCCTGCCGCCGGGCGTGCCGGCCGACTACTACCAGCGGGTCGCCGACATGTGCGGGGAGCTGGGCGTGAAGCTGATTCTCGATACCTCCGGCGGCGGCCTGCAGCACATCTCCTCAGGCGTGTATCTGCTCAAAGCGAGCGTGCGCGAACTGAGGGAATGCGTCGGCCGCCGACTCGCCACCGAAGCCGAGCAATTGGCCGCCGCCCATCAGCTGATCGACAGCGGCCACGCGCAGGTCGTCGTGGTGTCTTTGGGGTCCTACGGCGCGCTGCTCGCGACACGCCAGGCGAGCCAACGCTTTCCGGCGGTCCCGATGCGAAGCGGCAGCGGAGTCGGGGCCGGCGACGCGATGGTCGCCGCGATCACGGTGGGGATCACCCGTGGGTGGCCGCTCGCCAAATCCGTTCGGTACGGGATCGCGGCGGGCGCGGCGATGCTGATGACGCCGGGCACGGCGGTCTTCGAGCGCGTCGACGTGGAGCGGTTGTTCGAGCTGGTCGCCGAACCGGCGGAGGTGGGGCCGAACGACTTCGCAGCTGGGGCCTAACGGCCCCTCCGGCACGGGCTTGGGCGCAATAGCCTGAAAGCGAATGGAACCCTCAGGAGCCGACATGAACCAGCTGGACGCCAAGGCCGTGGTGGTGGGCGTCAACGGCTCGAAAGCCGCGGTGAACGCCGCGAAGTGGGCGATCGACGAGGCGATCGGCCGGCAACTGCCGCTGCGCCTGGTCTACGTCATCCCCGGGGCGCACGCCGGATCGGGCCCGACCTCCGAATGGGAAGTCGAACGCGGCGAAATCGCGCTTTCCGAAGCGGAGTGCGCCGTGCAGGGCGAGCGCAAGGCGGTAGAGATCGAGACGGCGATCGTCTCCGGTGACCCCGCGCAGGCGCTGATCGACCAATCGCAGGACGCGGCGCTGGTCTGCGTCGGCACCGCCAGGCGGGGCTGGGCGTCCGACGGGCTGTTGGGCCCGACCGCGGCCGGCCTGGTGGCGCGCGCGCACTGTCCGGTCGCGATCATCCGGACCAATCCCGACGGATCGCCGACGGAGCTCGGGGTGATCGCCGTTGTGCTCAACGATGAGCCCGACAACGACGAGGTGGTGCACCAGGCGATGGAGGAGGGGCGGCGACGCCACGCCACCGTCCGGCAGATCGACCGCAGGCTGAACAGCTGGGTCCGCCGCTATCCGGACGTCCACGTCCAGACCGTCGCCGCGGGCACCGGGATCAAGCCCAGCGAGAAGCCCGGCGGCACAATCGAACTCGCGGTCGTCGGCGGTGCTGATGCCGACGAGATCGCGGGGCTGGTCACCCCGAATTGCCATCCGATCGTCGGCTATCCCGACTGCTCGGTGCTCGTGGTCCGCCACTGAGATGACACCGCCCGCCCGAACGGTCGTCGCCGGCATCGATGGTTCCAAGGCGGCGATTCGCGCGGCCCTGTGGGCGATCGATGAGGCGGTGAGTCGTGACGTTCCGCTGCGTCTGCTCTATGCGATCGAGGCCGGGGACGAGCAACGAACGGCGGAGCTCGCGATCGCCCAGGCGGTGACCGCGATTCGGGCCGCCGGCCGGCCGGTGGTGATCGAGACGGAGATCGCCCACGGACCCGCGGTCGGGTCGCTGATTCGTTCGTCGGCGTCGGCGGCCATGGTCTGCGTGGGCGCCGTCGGGCTACGCCATTTTCAACCGGGCCGGCACGGCTCCACCGCTGCGGCACTGGCCGTTTCGGCGCACTGCCCGGCGGCGATCGTGCGCGGCCGCGACGATCACCGCCGGCAATCCGGAGAAAAGGCGGTCGTCGAGATCGACGGATCTCCGGACTCGGTGCTGCTGGGCGCCGCCGTCGACGAGGCCCTGCTGCGCGGCGCCGCCCTCCAGGCCGTCGTCTCGCGGCGGAGCGCGCCGAGCGAGCACGGGGGCAACGAGGCGGATCGCCGGGCGCTCGCCGATCTCGATCGCCGGCTGGCCCACTGGAAGCGACGCCATCCGCAGCTGCGTGTCGAATCGGTGGCGATCCACGTCGGCCTGCTCGAGTACCTGGCCGCCCCGCACGGGCCGGTGGGACTGGTGATCGTCGGCGCCCACAACCGTCAGCACGTGGCCGAACTCGTGGGACCGGTCGGCAGCTCGGTGATGCAGGACTCCCGCTGTTCGCTGTTGGTCGTGAATCAGCAACATTTGTGAGCTCGGGCGATGATGGATGTGTGATATTCAGGTCATACGCCCATCGGAAGGGTTCCTAATGGTCAAGGTTTTCCTGGTCGACGACCACGAGGTGGTCCGCCGCGGTCTCGCCGACCTGCTCGCGTCGGACCCTGAGCTCGAAATCGTCGGCGAGGCGGGCTCCGTCTCGGAGGCGAAGGCACGGATTCCGGCGCTGCGGCCCGACGTCGCCGTGCTCGACGTGCGGCTGCCGGACGGCAACGGCATCGAGCTGTGCCGGGACCTGGTGTCCGATCACCCCGACCTGCGCTGCCTGATGTTGACGTCATTCACCTCCGACGAGGCGATGCTGGAGGCCATTCTGGCCGGCGCCAGCGGCTACGTGGTCAAGGACATCAAGGGCATGGAGCTGGCCCACGCCATCAAGGAGGTGGGCGCGGGCAAGTCGCTGCTGGACAACCGGGCCGCGGCCGCGCTGATGGCCAAGCTTCGCGGCGCGGCCGAACGCGAAGACCCGCTGTCCGGCCTCACCGAACAGGAGCGAACGCTGCTGGGGCTGCTCAGCGAGGGCCTCACCAACCGGCAGATCGCCGCCCGGATGTTCCTCGCCGAAAAGACGGTGAAGAACTACGTGTCGCGGCTGCTGGCCAAACTCGGCATGGAGCGCCGGACGCAGGCGGCGGTGTTCGCGTCGAAGTTGGACCAACGGCCCGGCCATTCACAACCGCCGCCGGACGCGCCGGCCGGCTAGCTGCCGGGTGCAACACGTCACGTCATCGACGGAAGCTCTTCTCTTGGGCGCCTGACAAATTGCGGCTAGGCTGAGCTAGCCATCTGACATTAAGCAAAAGTGTCGTGGAGGTTTGACGGGGTGACGAGCAACGACAGCGGCTCGGCATTCGCCGGACTCGGCCAGCGCGGGTTGGTCGGGCGGATGCACGAGCAGCTCGACGAGTTGCTGGCCGCCCGCGACCAGATGGAGCAGCTGCTTCGGGTCATCGTCGAGATCGGCGCGGGGCTGGGTCTCGACGCGACGCTGCACCGGATCATCGGCGCGGCCAGGAAGCTGACCGCCGCCCCCTACGGCGCGCTGGCCATCCGCGATCCCGAAGGCAACTTGCTGCGCTTCGTCCACGAGGGCATGGACGCTGACACGGTGTCCCGCATCGGGCACCTGCCGTTCGGCAAGGGCCTGCTGAGCCTGTCGCTGCTGGACACGCCGGCCCTGCGCATGGCGGATCTGACCGCCCATCCGGCCGCCGTCGGGTTCCCCGAGCACCATCCCCCGATGCGCGCCTTCCTCGCGGTGCCCATCACCATCCGAGGCACCGTGTTCGGCAACCTCTACCTCACCCACGTCGATCCGCAGCGGACGTTCTCCGATTCCGACGAGGTGGCCGCGCGGGCGCTGGCGTTCGCCGCCGCGGTTGCCATCGACAATGCGCAGGTGTTCGAGCGCGAGCGGACGGCCGTCAAATGGATGGAGGCCAGCCGCGAGATCACGACCGCGCTGCTGTCCAGCGCGGCGCCGCACCGGCGCCCCTTGCAGCTGATCGCCGAACAGGCCCGCGTCCTGACCGAGGCCGAACAGGCGATCGTCCTGGTGCCCGGCGATCCCGATGTGCCCGACGACGAGGTCGACACGATGGTGGTCTCCGCCGCGGTCGGGTTGCACGCCGACGAGGTGGTCGGCCAACGGGTCCCGGTGGACGTGTCCACCAGCGGCGCCGTCTTCCGCTCCGGCCAGCCGCTGATCACCGAGAGCTTGCAGTACCCGATTCAGGCGTTCACCGACGTCGGGCAACGCTCGGCGATCCTGATGCCGCTGCGCGCCCGCGACGAGGTCGTCGGCGTCATCGCCATCGCCCGAGGCGCCGCACAGCCGCCATTCGACGACAGTTATCTCGATCTGGTCAACGATTTCGCCACCCACGCCGCGATCGCGCTGGTCCTCGCGTCGGCCCGCGACGACGCGCGCCAGCTGACCATCCTGGCCGAACGCGAACGCATCGCGCACGACCTGCACGACCACGTCATCCAGCGACTTTTCGCCGCCGGCATGGACCTGCAGGGAACCCTGGCGCGGGCGCGCTCCCCGGAGGTCACCGAGCGGCTCAACCGCACGCTCGACGACCTGCAGACCATCATCGAGGAGATCCGCACGACGATTTTCCAGCTGAAATCCCCGCTGGGTAAGAACGGCGACTTCCGGCGCCGCATCCAACAGGTGGTCGCCGACCTGACCGAGAGTCGTGACGTGGTCACCACCGTGCGCATGCACGGGCCGATGACCGCCGTGGGCGGCGATCTTGCCGACCACGCGGAGGCGGTGACCGCGGAAGCCATCAGCAACGCGCTGCGCCATTCCGGCGGGTCGCGGCTGACCGTGGAGATCAGCGTCGCCGACATGTTCGTCCTGGACATCATCGACAACGGCTCCGGCATCCCCGCCGGCAACACCCGCAGCAGCGGCCTGGCCAACATGGCCCGTCGTGCCGAACAACTGGGCGGTGCCTGCGAGGTCACCGGCCCACCCGAGGGCGGCACCCGGGTGCACTGGGTCGCCCCGCTCATCGATCAGTAGCGATCGCCGCGGCGGGACCAAAGGGGGCGGACCTGGGGTCCAACGGCCCTGCCCGAGCGCGCGGCAGCGGTTTACCGTCGGTTTCGTGAGTGATCAATCGGTGCGGGCTGCCGAAACTGCCCGGCTGCTTGACGGGCGCCTGGTGTCGTTGCGCGCCTTGACCGTCGCCGACGCCGAGGCCGTTTTGGCGCTCCATGAGCACCTGTCCGACCATGACCGATACTTCCGCTTCTTCACGCTGCGGCTGTCGCCGCTGCACGAGCTCGTTACGAAGCTGACTCGGCGCGCGGACGGGGTGTACGCCCTCGGCGCCTTCGACGCCGACCGGCTGATCGGCGTGGCGCACTGCGCCGTCGTCGACGATCCGCAGGTGGCAGAGGTCGCGATCGTGGTTGCGCACGAGGATCATTCGGTGGGTGTGGGCACCGCCTTGCTCAAGCACCTGGCCCCGGTCGCCCGGGCACACGGCATCAAACGGTTCATCGCCGACGTCCTCGGCGAGAATCGCACGATGCTGACGGTCTTCTTCGATCTCGGGTGGCCTTGCCGGCCAATCGATTACGGGTTTGTGCGCCATCTCGAGATCGAGCTGCCCGAATTCGACGGCGAGGAGCGGGAAAAATGACGCAAAGCTCGAAGAAATACGGCGTACTGGTGTGTGTCGACGGGTCGGCGGCGTCCGACGCCGCGGTGGCCTGGGGGGCACAGGAGGCCCTCATGCATGATCTGCCCATCACGCTGGTGCACGCGGTTCCGCCCGTCGTGGTCGGCTGGCCGGTGGGGCAGCTGTACGCGGACATGCCCGAATGGCAGCACGACAGCGCCCAGCACGTCATCGACCAGGCCCGCAAGACCCTCAACGCCAGCGTGGGCGGCTCGGCACCGCCCGAAATCCACACCGAGACCGTGTATTCGGCCATCGTCCCGGCGCTGGTCGAGGCCTCCAAGGATGCCCGGATGATCGTCGCCGGAAGCCAGGGACTCGGCGCGGTGGGGCGCCTGCTGCTGGGCTCGGTGAGCACGGGTCTCGTGCACTACGCCCACTGCCCGGTCGCGGTCATTCACTGGACCGAAGGGGCGGCGCCGGATCCCGCCGCGCCCGTGGTGCTCGGCATCGACGGATCCCCCGCGTCGGAGGACGCGACCGCCCTGGCCTTCGACGAGGCCTCCCGCAGGGGCGTCGGGCTGGTGGCGGTGCACGTCTGGAGCGACGTGGGAGTGTTCCCCATCCTCGGCATGGACTGGCACGACCGCGAGACGCAGGCGGCCGAAACCCTGGCCGAACGCCTGGCTGGTTGGCATGAGCGCTACCCCGACGTCCGTGTCGAACGGAAATTGTTCTGCGACAAGCCTTCCGCGTGGCTGTTGAAGGAATCCGAGCGCGCTCAGCTGGTGGTTGTCGGTAGCCGTGGCCGCGGCGGATTTCCCGGAATGTTGCTCGGCTCGGTGAGTTCGGCCGTCGCGCAGTCGGCGCGAGTGCCCGTGTTGGTTGTCCGTTGACAAAAGAAACCGTGCCCGTGAAGGAGGCTGGGAGATGATCGAAATGCTACCGGACATGCCGGAGAAGGTGATCGGCATCCGGGTGTCGGGCCGGCTGCGCGGCGACGAGCTGCGTGCCGTGAAGCCCGAGATCGAGCGAGTGCTAGAGGCGGGCGAGGTCAGGATCGTCGAGGTGATAGCGCCCGATTACGAGGGATTCGGGCCCGGCGGTTTCCTCGAGGACCTCAAGCTGGGGTTGGGCACCGTGCTGCCACACCATGCGGCGTTCAAGCGGATAGCGGTCGTTTCCGACAAAGACTGGGTCGCCCATGTCCTGCACGCCGTGGCGTGGCTGATTCCCGGCGAGTTCGCCATGTTCTCATCCGACGAGCTCGACAAAGCAGCCAAATGGGCGGCCGGGTAGTTCGCCCCGGCCGGGTAGTTCGCCCTCAGCCACGCACGACGAGCACCGAGCACCCCATGTTTGCGCTCGGGTCTGTGGTGATGGGTCCCACTATGCGGGCGACCTTGTCCGCGTCGTCGCCGCCCACCACCGCGAGCTGAACGGGGTCGGTTGTGTGCGTGAGGAATTCGGCCGCGCCATGCCTGGCGGCTGCCGGTTGGACGTGCACCTCGCGGTGCTGCGCCGCCCAGGGGCCCAGCCGGTGTTCCAGCTGCGTATAGGGAATCTCGCCGAGCCCCCACCGCCAGACACCCATCGCCAAGATCGGCGCCTCACGTAGGCGCGCCTCGCGGAAGCCGTGCTCGAGCACGGCGTCGTTGCCGGCCGATTCCCCGACCGCGACGGCAACGAATCCGCCATCCGGCTCGGCGCCGCGGCGGCTGCGGATCACCGCCACCGGGCAGTGCGCCTTGCGCGCCAAGGTGTCCGCGGTTGAACCCAGGACCTTGCGCGCCACCCAGCCCGTGCCGACGGAGCCCACGCAAACCATTGCCGCATTGCGCGATTCGTCGATCAGTGCATCCTCGGAGGAACCGCGCACGATGTCGCATTCGACTTTGACCGGCTGACCGGTGGCCTGCAGCGCCGCGTCGGCGGCACGTAATGCGGCTTGAGCGTATTGGATATCCAGGCCCTCGTCACCGGCGTTGCGCTGCGGTACGGCGTGAATCAGCCTAAGCGGGACGTTACGGCTGACGGCCTCGGCCGCGGCCCACTTGGCCGCATTGATCGCGGCGTCCGAGCCGTCGATACCCACCACGATCCGCTGCTGCGGATTGTCCATCGCGTCCTCCTGGTTACTGGCTAGCGGGACCCTCGAGGCCCGGCACTGGTCACGTTATGGGCAGGCGACGCGGCTGCGCAGGGCCGTTGGGCCCCGGTTCGCGGGCATTGGTCACCTGGACTCAGGCGACCTCGACGGTGCGCCCGGGTAGCAGCCGGTCGACGCGGCCGCGGCATTCCACCGCGACCGATGCGCTGTTGCCGGCCTCGGAGGTCAGCTCGGCCGCCCGCCCACTGACCCGAAGGTGTAGCCGTTGACCCCGATAGACGAATGGAAACTCGATCGGGTCCAGCGCTTTTGGCCATTGTGGGCTCAGGATCAGCCGGTCGTCGCGGGTCTCCAGGCCGGTGAAACACCGTTGCAGCAGATCGATGCTGCCGGCCATCGCGGCCAGGTGTATCCCCTCCGCCGTGGTGCCGCCCTGGATGTCGACTATGTCGGACGCGAGCACCTGCACGAAGTACTTCATGGCGTGGTGGCGATTGGCGCGGGTGAGCACCCACGAATGGACCAGCGCGCTCAGCGTCGATCCTTCCGAGGTGCGCGCCAGGTAGTAGTCCACGGTCTCCGGAATCCGCTCGGGCGCGAAGCGGTACCCGAGCCGACCGAACAGGGCCAGCAGCTCGTCCGACGACAGCAGGTAGAACAGCATCAACACGTCGGCCTGCTTGGAGGCCTTATAGTTGTTCACGCTGTCGTTCTCGGCCTCCAGGATGCGGTCCAGCCGCTGGATGTTGCCGTAGCGCTGCCGGTATTGACCCCAATCCAGCTCCGCCAGTTGCGAATAGCCCTCGAACTGGCTGATCACGTTGTCGTGGAAGGGGACGAACATGCGCCGCGTCACGTGGTCCCAGCGGCCGAGTTCGTCGCTGGTCAGGTCGATCTTCCCGACGAGGTCCAGGCGGTCGCGCAGCGGCAGCAGGTCCAACGCATCCATCGCGCGCAGGATGGCCCAGACCGCCATGACATTGGTGTACGCGTTGTTGTCGATCCCGTCGTATTCCTTGCCCGGATAACCCGAATGGAATTCGTCGGGGCCGACGATGCCGTTGATCGTGTAGCGCCCGCGGGCCTCGTCGTAGCTGGCCAGTCCGACCCAGAAGCGCGCGATCTCGACCAGCATCTCGGCGCCGTAGTCGACGAGAAACTGCCGGTCGCCGGTCACCTGGTAGTGCTGCCACGTGTTGTAGGCGATGGCGAGACCCACGTGGTGCGCCCGGGCGCTGGCATCCGGATTCCAGCGGCCGGACTCCGGATTGAGGTGCACCTCCTGGCTCACCTCGCGCCCGTCGCTGCCCGACTGCCAGGGGTACATCGCGCCCAGATAACCGGCCCGGTGTGCGGCCCGGCGGGCCTCGGGCAGGCGCCGATAACGGTAAATCAGCAGCGAGCGGGCCACATTGGGCAGGCGCACGCTCAGCACCGGGGAAACGAACAGCGAGTCCCAGAAGACGTGTCCGCGGTACGCCTCGCCGTGCAGGCCCCTGGCCGGCACCCCGGCGTCGAGTTCGGCGGTGTGCGGCGAGAGCGTCTGCAGCAGGTGCACCAGGTGCAACCGCAGGATCCGCAGCGCGTCGGCGCCGTCGGTCAGGCCGATGGCGCATTGTTCCCACAACAGGTCCCAGGCCCGGGCGTGCTGACGATGCAGCTCGCCGTACCGGCCGGCAGCGTCGAGGTGTAGCTGCACGGTGCTCGCCGGCTCGGATATCGCGTTGTCCCGGCCGGTGAACACCGCCGCGATTTTTTCGCAGCAGACGGATTGGCCCGCGGCCAGCGCGACCTGGATGTCGTGGCCGCCACGGTCGGGTTCGGCCACGGTCGTGTACTGCGCGGCGGCCCGGACGTCATCGCACCACACGGTGGTGCGAGCGGCCACCGCGACGGCGATACGTGACTGCGACGTCTCGGTCCGCAGAATCACCGACTCGTCGGCGAATTCGTCGATCGTCGACGAGGTCAGGTGTCTGCTCGACAGCGAGCGGTAGCGCTCGACCATGGTGTTACCCACCCCGCCGTCCAGCAGGGACCGGAACTCGACGGTGCCCGACCAGTTCTCCGCGACGAGCGTGGTCTGCATGGCGAGCAGGTGCGGCTCGTGCATGGATGCGAACCGCTGTTGGGTCATCCGCGTGATCTGGCCCGCACCATCGCGGAATCGCAGCGTGCGCGTCAGCGTCGCGTGCCGAAGGTCGAATGTCTGCCGGTAGGACAACAACTCGGCGTCGTCGATGTGAAACCACGGCCCGCCGTTGATCCGGAAGGTCAGCGGTAACCAGTTGGGCAGGTTGACCAGGCTTTCGTTCTCGATGATCCGGCCGGCGACGCGATCGGCCAGCGCGTTGTAGACGCCCGCCGCGTACGTCCCCGGATAATGCGCCTCGGTGGCGGTCGCCTCCGGGGCGCAGCCACGGGTGGCGACATAGCCGTTGCCCACGGTGCACAGCGTTTCACGCAGCCGCTCGTAGGCGGGGTCGTAACCCTCGTAGACCAGTTCCCACGCGTCGTTGGGCTCGGACGACGCCTCGCGCAGATCGTCGGCCAGTCGCCGGACGAAGTCACGCACCGCGCACGGATCCGCCAGGCTGACGAAAGCGGCGGATGGGCGGTCCCCATCCTCGCTGTGCCGCACCGCGATTCCCACTCCGTCGAATTGGACCGCATCGAAGGCGTCTTCGTCGGTGATGTCGTCGCCGACGTAGATGGGCAACACCGCGTCGCCGCCCGCGCCCTGGATTTGTTCGAGGATCCAGTTGAGCGTCGTGCCCTTGTCCCAGTCGAGGCTGGGGCGTAGTTCGATGACCCTGCGACCCATCGTGATCCGCAGGCGCTCCGACCGCGCGAGCTTGCGTACCGTCGCGATCACTTTGTCGACCTGTTCGGAGTCGACGTGGCGGTAGTGGACTGCGACCGCGAACCGCTTGTGCTCCAAGTGGATTCCGGGGACGTCGGTGAGCTCGTGTGTCAAGCGGTCGGCCGCACGCGCCAGCGCGTCGAGGGCGCCGAGGGCGTCGGCGTTGTCGTGGCGGGTTCCGTCCGGCGCGACGAGCTCGAAGCCGTGGCTACCCGCGTACCAGATTGCGTCGACCCGCACGCGGTCGCGAAGATCACCCACTTCGCGGCCGCTGATCACCGCGACCGGGCACTGCGCCGCGAGCGCGCGCAGCGCTTCTGGCGCACCCTCGACCGGCGTGGCGGACGCCGGGTGGGCGACGATCTCGGACAGCGTTCCGTCGAAGTCGAGAAACACCGCCGGGCGCCGGCTGGCCACCAGTTCCTTCAGCTGGCTGTAGACACCCATCGCGTCGGGGATGGTCGACAACGGGGCGCCCCCACGGCGCACCGTGATCCCGGCGAAGTCGGCGACGACGGTGTCCGCCCCGCGGGACAGCAACTCGTCTCCGCCCCCGTTGCGCTCGAGTCCGATCACGAGGCCGAAGCCGTGATCCCGGCCGGCCGCGATGCCCCCATCGTCGCAGTCGACCAGGACGCAGCGCATCGGGCGCACCCCGAGGCGTGCCACCGTCACGGTGAGCGCCGCATCGCCCTGCGCGGCGGATTCGGCCGGGCAGACGGCGACGCCGACCAATGCCTCAATTCCCGCGGCGCGCAACAGGGGTGCGCAGTCGCGGCCCGAGGAATAGACGGCGGCGGCGATGCCGGCCTCGCGTAGCCGTCGGAGCAGCACGGGGGTCGAGTCGCGGGCTTTGACGACGTCCGGCGCCGTTTGTTCGATAACACAGTCGAGCCCGAGGATCACCGCGTCGTGGTAACGCCCGTCCACGGTGACAGGCCATTCAGTCATTTTTGTGACGATGCCACAGCGCAGGCGACCGTCAAGGCCCGTCGGCGCGAGGGGGCCTCATGGCCATGCGGTTGGTGACTAAAGCCTCATGTTCGTCCGTCGGTCGCGCCATAGCGTTTTGGTCGAGGAGAGGGAGAAAGTCATGTCCACACTGGCTAACCGCCACGGCATCGTCGTCGGAATCGATGGATCGCCGGCTTCGAACGCCGCCGTCTGTTGGGCGGCCCGCGACGCGGCGCTGCGACACGTCCCACTGACCGTCGTCCACGTGGTGAACGCGATGGTGCCGATGTATCCGGCCCTTCCGTTGTCGACCGGCGTGGCCGTCTGGCAGGAAGAGCAGGGGCGAGGGGTACTCGAACAGGCGGTCAAGATCGCCGGGGACGCCGTCACATCGGACCGCAAGATCGACGTCCGAAGCGAGCTGCGGTGCGCACCGCCGGTGCCCACGCTGGTCGAGATGTCCAAAGAGGCCGAGCTGGTCGTCGTCGGTAGCAACGGACGCGGGGCGATGGGCAGGCTGCTGCTGGGCTCCGTTAGCAGCAGCGTGGTCCGCGGCGCGCGCTGCCCGGTCGCGGTCATCCGCGACGAGGATCCGCTCATGGAACATCCCCAGCAGGCCCCGGTGCTGGTGGGCGTCGACGGCTCGCCCGCCTCCGAGGTGGCGGTGGCCGTCGCGTTCGACGAGGCGTCGCGTCGCGGTGTCGCGTTGACGGCGCTGCACGCGTGGAGCGACGTCGACGTCTTCGAACTGCCCGGGGTGGACTGGGCGGCGGTGAAGGGGGAGGCCGAGCGGAGCCTGGCCGAACAGCTGGCCGGCTGGCAGGAGCGGTATCCCGACGTCACCGTGCACCGGGTCGTGGTGTCCGACCGGCCGGCCCGGCAGCTGATCGAGCAGTCGGAGTCCGCCCAACTCGTCGTCGTGGGCAGCCACGGCCGTGGCGGCCTGTCCGGCGTGCTGCTGGGTTCGGTCAGCAACGCCATCGTCCACTCGGTTCGCATGCCGGTGATCGTCGCGCGGCCGTCCTAGGGTCGCGCCGCCACCGTGCCGTTTCTCGATCTGCACGAAACCCACACGGGCGTCGTCATTCTCGCCGGTGACCGCGCATACAAAGCCAAGAAGCCAGTGCTCACCGACTTTCTCGACTTCCGCGAGCCGCAGCAGCGCGAGCACGCCTGCCACCGGGAGGTCGAGCTCAACAGCCGGCTCTCGCCCCAGAGCTACCTCGGCGTCGCCCACCTGACCGACCCGCTCGGCGGGCCGGCCGAGCCGGTCGTGGTGATGCGGCGCTACCGCGACGAGGACCGCCTGGCGCACCTGGTGGCCCACGACAGCGCAGAGTCGGTGCACCGCGTGCTGGACGCGATCGCGTCGGTGTTGGCCCGCTTCCACGAACGCGCCGAGCGCGGGGATCGGATCGACGCCCAGGGCGGGGCCGACGCGATCGAGTGGCGCTGGCGGGAGAACCTGTCCGAATTGGAACGGTATGCGGCCCAGTCGATTCCGGGAGTCTTAGCCGACGACGTCGCCGGGCTGCAGCGCCTGGTGGCCCAGTTCGTCGCCGGGCGCTCGCAGCTGTTCACGCGGCGTATCCGCGAGCGGTGCATCGTCGACGGACACGGCGACCTGCTCGCCGACGACATCTTCTGGGTCGGCGGCGCCCCGGCGCTGCTGGACTGCCTGGAGTTCGACGACCGGCTGCGCTACGTCGACTGCATCGACGACGCCGCCTTTCTCGCCATGGACCTGGAATTCCTGGGCCGCAAGGACTTCGGTGACTACTTTCTGCAGCGCTACGCCGAGCACGCGAGTCGGGTGGCGCCGCCGGCGCTGTCCGACTTCTACATCGCCTACCGCGCCGCGGTGCGGGCCAAGGTCGACTGCGTACGGGTCGCGCAGGGCAGCCCGGGTGCCTCCGACGACGCCGCCCGCCACCTGGCCATCGCCACTCGGCATCTGCAGAGTGGCACCGTGCGGCTTGCGCTGGTGGGCGGAAACCCGGGCACCGGAAAGTCCACCGTGGCGCGCGGTCTAGCTGAATCGTTTGGCGCGCAACTTATTTCCACCGACGACGTGCGCCGGGAGCTTCGGGACTCGGGCGCCATCGCCGGCGAGCCCCGGGTGCTGAACGCCGGGCTCTACAGCCCCGACCAGGTCGCGGTCGTCTACGAGACCGTCCTGCACCGAGCGCGGCACTTGCTGAGCGAGGGGCACTCGGTGATCCTCGACGGCACCTGGCGCGATCCGCGAACGCGCGAGGCGGCCCACCGGCTGGCCACCGAGACGCATTCCGCGCTCGTCGAATTCGTGTGCTCGGCGACGGCCGACGTGGCGGCTGGCCGGATCAAGACCAGGCCCGCGGGCAATTCGGAGGTAACCCCGGAGATCGCCGCCGCCATGGCTGCCGGGCCCGCCGACTGGGAAGGCGCGCATCGGATCGACACCTCGCGGCGCCCCGACCTCGTCGCTCGCGAAACGCGCAACCTCTGGGCGCGCGCGACGTAACAGCGCAGGTGCCAACGTCCCGGCCGCCGGGGACCAACGGCCCTGCCCGCGCCCGCCGCGCGGGCATACAGTTTGGCTCACCTCAATCGACGAAACGGTGGCGATGGACGCGAAGGTGCCGACGGAGCAGGTCATCCGGGACGCGGTGACACTCGCGTGCCGTGCGCCTTCGCTGCACAACAGCCAGCCTTGGCGGTGGGTGGCCGGCGGCACGAGGCTGCACCTGTGGGCCGACCCGCACCACGCGATGCACGCCACCGACCACACCGGTCGGGAGCTGATCCTGAGCTGCGGCGCCGTCCTCGACCACCTTCGGGTCGCGATGGCCGCCGCGGGCTGGGATAGCGTCACCGAACGTTTTCCCACCGAGGGCAGGCCGGATCATCTCGCGAGTGTGGGCTTCTTGCCCGTGGCGAACGTGACGCCGCAGTGCCGGCTGCGGGCTGAGGCGATCCTTCGCCGCCGCACCGACCGGCTGCCCTTGGGGGCGCCGACCGCGTGGCCCACGCTGCATCCGGCTCTGAGCCGCGCGGTGACCCCGTACGACGTGTCGCTGGACGTGGTCGACGACGAGGAGCGGCCGACGCTGGCCGAGGCGTCGCGACTCACCGAGCAGTTACGCCGAAGCGATACGTCCTACCTGACCGAATTGCGTTGGTGGACATCGCCCTTTGGGGAGAACGCCGACCACGTGCCCGAAAGCGCCCTGCTGTCCAGTTCCGAGGCCGCGCGCGTCGACATCGCCCGCACGTTCCCGCCCGCGGGCGGGGGCCGTCGCCGCGCCTCAATCGGACAGGACCACTCCAAGATCGTGGTCCTGTCCACCCGTCATGACGATGCGCCCGTAGAAGTGCTGCGCTGCGGTGAGGCGCTGTCGGTGGTGCTTCTCGAATGCACGTTGGCCGGCATGGCCACCTGCACGCTGACCCACATGACTGAGATGCAACAGAGCCGCGACATCATCAGGCAGGTCACCGGCGGCTGCGGCCAACCGCAGCTGCTGATCCGGATCGGCCGGTCACCGACCCAGGACCCGCACGCGAAACCCACCGCTCGGCGTCCGGTGACCGAAGTCCTCGAAATGCGTGGGTGACCGACATGCCAAGGAGGCGCCTTCGATGACTCGGCACTGGCTCGTGATGGAAACGGACGGCGAAGCGGCCGGGGAGGGTTCCGCGGCGCCCTTCGTCGCGCGAGTCGCGGCCGCGGGCCGGCACCTGCCCGGGACTCACCTGAGCACCGACGAGCTGATGGCGTCCACCCGCCACCGCACCCACATCGACTTGGAGCGGCTGACCGGGATCCGCGAACGCCGGGTGTCGGTGGGCGATGAGGATTCCTACACCCTGGCCAGCTCGGCCGCGCTGAACTGCCTGGCCACCGCGCGGCAGGATCCGGCGGCGCTGGACGTGGTGATCAGTTGCAGCATCACCAAGTTCCGCGACGGGCTGACCCAATGGCTCGAGCCGACCATGAGCAGCGCCGTGGCGCGCGGGATCGGTGCGGTGAACGCGATGACGTTCGACGTGTCCAACGCGTGCGCCGGAATGCTCACGGGTGTAACGATTTTGAACAACTGGATCCGTCAGGGCGTCGTCGAGCGCGGGCTCGTCGTCAGCGGCGAGTACATCTCACAGCTCAGCAACAATGCCGCCCGGCACATCCGCAACATCATGAGCAAGGAGCTGGCCTGCCTGACGCTGGGCGATGCCGGCGCGGCGCTGCTGCTTGAGCGAGCGCCGGCCGGTTCGGCCGGTATCGCCCTGGCGGGCTTCACCACCGTCGCCGACTACAGCCGGCTCTGCCTGGCGTATCCGCAGGGCGACGACCCGGGAGCGCGGATGTTCACCAACTCCCGCGCGATCCAGAAGGCCGCGATCGCCAACACTCCGCTGCTGCTGAGCGAAGTGCTTGACACCGTAGGCCTTTCGATCCACGACATCGACCACGTGATCACCCACCAGACGTCCGCGCGCGCCATCCGCAAAGGAATGGCCCGGATGTCGGAGGTGTTCGGCGATAGCCCGCGCCACGACGCGGTGATCACCGTCGACCGCTACGGCAACACCGCCTCCACGACCCACACGGTGGCGCTGGTCGAGGAACTCGAGGCCGGCCGGATCAGGCCCGGCGAGCGAATCGCGTTGCTGGCGTTGGCCTCCGGCCTGGAGATCGGTGTGGTCTTGTTGACCCTGGACGAGGATGTGGTGAGCCGCTATGGGCACGGTGATTGATCGGATCGACGTCTCGCATCCGCGCCTGCGGGGGCGCCACAGCGCATTGCACCTGGCCGTCGCCGCCGCCAAGGACTGCCTGAAGCGGGCCGGATGCGAGGCTAACGACCTCGACCTGGTCGTCAACGCCGGCATCTACCGCGACCGCAACCTCGGTGAGCCGGCGCTCGCCGCGCTGATCCAGGACGACATCGGCGCCAACCCGGAGGACCCGCACGCCGGCGCCCACGGCACCTTCTCCTTCGACATCGCCAACGGGACGTGCGGGCTGCTGACGGCATGTGAGATCGTCGACGGGTTCATGCGCGGCCACGCCATCCGGCGCGCGCTGGTGGTGGCCAGCGACGCCGACCCCGGGCACGGGATGAGCGAGCACTTCGGATTCTCGGCCGCCGGCGCGGCGATGCTGTGTGGCTGGTCCGACGGCGACGACGGCCTCAGCCGGGTCTCCTGGGTGACCGACCCGAGTGCGGGCGGTGACGAAACCTTCAGCGCCACAGTCGGGTTCGCCGACTCCCGCAACGTCCTGCGGTTTTCCGCCTCGGCCGCGATGGATGAGCGGTTCGCCGCCGCGGCCGGCCGGGCCGCAGCGACGTGCCTTGCCGAGCAGTCGATGCGGCTGTCCGATGTCGACGCGATCATCGCCGCCCCCGCCCGGCCCGGATACCGCACCGCGCTTGCCGCCCGGCTGGGCGTGCCGGTCGAGGCGATCAGCGTCGCCGACGACGAACGCATGCACACCGCCGCGCTGGCCGCCGCCTTCGGGCGGCGGGCCGAGCGGTTGCCGGCGGGCGCACGGGTCCTGTTCGTTGCGGCCGGGCCCGACGTCGTCGCCGGCGCCGCGCTCTATCGCCAACCGCGCCGGGACGCCTCAAGCGCCACGCTGGCGTGACGCTCGAACTCGAGCGTCACGCTGGCGTGACGCTCGGCCGTTGCACCGCACGCTCGAGGTCCAGGACCTGCCGGGTGGTCTTGACCACCACGTCGGGGTTCAGGCTGATCGAGTCGATGCCGCAGCGAACCAGGAACTCGGCCATGTCCGGGTAATCAGACGGCGCCTGACCGCACAACCCGGAGTGAATCCCGTTGCGGCGGCAGCCCGCAACGGCCAGCCGGATCATCTCCTTGACGCCCTCGTCGCGTTCGTCGTAGTCGAACGCCACGATCTCGCTGTCCCGGTCGACGCCGAGGGTCAGCTGGGTTAAGTCGTTGGACCCGATGGAGAACCCGTCGAAGCGCTTGGCGAACTCGTCGATGAGGATGACGTTGTTGGGGATTTCGCACATCGCGTACACCTTGAGCCCGTTCTCCCCTCGGCGCAGACCGTGTTTGGCCATCTCCGCCAGGACCAGGTCCGCCTCGGCCACCCGGCGCACGAACGGCACCATCAGCACGACGTTGGTCAGCCCCATCTGTTCGCGCACCCGCTTCATCGCCCGGCACTCCAGCGCGAATCCCTCGGCGTAGGCCGGGTGCGCATAGCGCGAGGCGCCGCGGAAGCCGATCATCGGGTTGCTCTCGGCCGCCTCGAAACCGCTGCCGCCGACCAGGCTGGCGTACTCGTTGGTCTTGAAGTCCGACATCCGAACGACGACGGGCTTGGGCCAGAACGCGGCGGCGATGGTGCCGATCCCTTCCGACAAGCGCTCTACGAAGAATTCGGCGCCATCAGAATAGGCGTAAGTTAGCGTTTCGATGGTCCGTCGGGCCTCGGGGTCCTCCACCCGGTCGGGGTGAAGCAGGGCCAGCGGGTGCACCCGGATGTACTCGCTGATGATGAACTCCATCCGGGCCAGCCCCACGCCGTCGTTGGGCAAGAACGACGTCTTGAACGCCAGATCCGGATTGCCGAGGTTGACCATGATCTCGGTGTGCGGGCGCTCCTGGTCGGACACCTCGGTGTGATCGACGCGAAAGCCCAACTCGCCGCGGTAGACCCGCCCCGTGTCGCCCTCCACGCACGACACGGTGACGAGTTCACCGTCGGGCACGCGTGTGGTGGCGTCACCCGCGCCGACGACTGCGGGGATGCCGAGCTCGCGGGCGATGATCGCCGCGTGGCAGGTGCGCCCGCCGCGGTTGGTGACGATGGCCGCGGCGATCTTCATGATCGGTTCCCAGTCGGGCGTGGTGATGTCGGCGACCAACACGTCGCCGGGCTGGAATTCCGATAGCTTCCCCAGGTTGTCCATCCGCCTGGCGATGCCCGTGGCCACCTTCTCGCCGACCGAGCGGCCCTCGGCGAGGACCTCCTTGCGTTCGGCGGCCTTGCCCTCGAGGACGTAGCTTTCGATCACCGTCTGCTTGCGCTGGGAGGCCGCGGTTTCGGGGCGCGCCTGGACGATGTAGAGCCGCCCGTCGAGACCGTCCTTGGCCCATTCGATGTCCATCGGCCGCCCGTAGTGGCGCTCGATGGCGCAGGCGTAGCCGGCCAGCTCGAGGACGTCGTCGTCGGTGACGCAGAACCGGGCCCGGTCGGCCTTCGGCGTGGGGATGTTGCGGGTGGTGTTCTTCGTCTCGCCCTCGACGAAGATCATCTTGACCGCCTTGTCCCCGATCAGCCGGCGCAGCACCGCCCGGTGGCCGGCCTGATACGTCGGCTTGTGGACGTAGAACTCGTCGGGGTCCACGGCGCCCTGGACCACGTTCTCGCCGAGCCCGTAGGCGCCAGTGATGAATACGACGTCGCGGAAGCCGGATTCGGTGTCCAGGGTGAACATCACCCCCGACGAGGCGAGGTCGGAGCGCACCATCTTCATGATGCCGATCGACAGCGACACCTTGAAGTGGTCGAAGCCCTGGTCGATCCGGTAGTGGATGGCCCGGTCGGTGAAGAGGCTGGCGAAACACCTTCGGCAGGCGTCCAGCAGGCTCTCGGTCCCTTTGATGTTGAGGAAGGTCTCCTGCTGGCCGGCGAAGCTGGCGGTCGGCAGGTCTTCGGCGGTCGCCGAGCTGCGCACGGCCAGGCTGACGTCTTCGCCGTATTCCTCCTGAAGCTGCCGGTAAGCGGCCGTGATCTCGGCGGCGAGCTCCGCGGGAAGGCCTGCGCCGTAGACGATTTCGCGGGCCCGTTTGCCCTTGCGCGCCAGCGCGGTGACGTCGTCGGGGTCGAGGCCGTCGAGCGCGGCGTGCAACGCGTCCCAGGCGCCGGCGCTGTCCAGCACGTGCCGGTAGGCCTCGGCGGTGATCGCGAACCCGTGCGGGACCCGCACCCCCTGCCCGGTCAGCTTCTGGAACATCTCGCCCAGCGAGGCGTTCTTCCCCCCGACCAACGGGATGTCGGAGATGCCGATCTCTTCGAAGAAGCGGACGTAGGTGAAATCGCTCATGGTGTTCTTCCTTCGGTGGGTCGCATCAATGCGCCTCGTAGCCAACGCTGTTCGCTTTTCGGATGACCCCGACGTAGTCGTGGAATCAAGGGATTGTCGGCGGTAGAGTGCCCCCGGGCTCGCTCAAAACGTCCGGCCGTGCGTGGCCGCCCGGGCAGGAGGTCGGGCAGCGCGGTCAGGACCGTGCCGGCGGCGAAAGCATCTGCCTCGCTGCTCAATTGATCTCCTGTCACCCCCTCACGCTATGCCCGGGCGCGCGAGGCCACAGCCGCCGTTTGGCCTCAGTAGTTGAGGACTTACGGCCCTGCCAGCAGCGCATGGCGGCGCGGAAAGTAACACCGTGGACCAATTGACCGCTCTGGATGCCGGTTTCCTGGAGGTCGAGGATGCCGATCCGCACGTGAGCCTTGCGGTGGGCGGGGTGTCGATCGTGGAGGGGCCGGCGCCGACGTACGAGGAGTTTTTCGCGTCGTTCGCCGAACGGGTCGCGACGATCCCGCGCTGCCGGCAGGTCCTGCGGACCCATCCGCTCGACCTGCGGCCGCCGGACTGGGTGGACGACCCGCACTTCGACCTCGCGCGGCATCTGCGCCGCATCGCGCTGCCGCATCCCGGTGGCGACGCGGAGCTCTTCGAGTTGATCGCGTCGTTGATGGAGCGCCGGCTCGATCGCGAGCGCCCGCTGTGGGAGTGCTGGATCATCGAGGGGCTCAGCGGAAATCGATGGGCAGTGCTGACCAAGATCCACCACTGCATCGCTGACGGCATCGCCACCACACAGCTACTGTCGAAGTTCAGCGACGACGGGGACGGCGACACCTTCGCCGCCGATGTCGGGGCGGGCCGGTCGCCGGCCCGGTCGGGTCCGGCCAAGGTGAGCCTCAACCCGTTGAGCTGGGCGAGCGGCCTCGCGCGCAGCGCGTTTGGTGCGGTGACCGCCGCCGAACACGCGGCGATCGGCGCGGCCGAGCTGGCGGCCGGGCTACTGCGCCCCGCCCCCGAATCGTCGCTGCACGGACCGGTGACCACGATGCGGCGCTACAGCGCGGCCCGCGCCCGGTTGACGGACATGCACACGGTGGCCCGGACCTTCGGGGTCACGCTGAATGACGTTGCGCTGGCGGTGATCACCAACAGTTACCGCGGCGTCTTGCTGGCGCGCGGGGAGCGCCCGGGACCCGACTCGCTGCGCACCCTCGTTCCGGTTTCGGTCCGCGCCGTGGACCACTTCAACGTCGCCGGTAACCGGGTGTCGGCGATGCTGCCGTTGTTGCCGGTCGACGAGGCGGACCCGGTGCGGCAGCTCAAGTTGGTGCACGATCGGCTAAGCCACGCCAAAGCCAGCGGGCAGAGCGAAGGCGGCAGTGCGGTGGTGGTGGCGGCCAAGCGCACCCCGTTTGCCCTGTCCGCGTGGGCCATTCGCCTGCTCTCGCGCATACCGCAACGGGCGGTGGTGGCGCTGGCGACCAACGTGCCCGGTCCACGGAGCCGGCAACGGCTGATGGGCCGCCGGGTGCTGGAGTTGTTGCCGATCCCTCCGATCGCCCTTCAGGTGCGCACCGGCGTGGCGATGCTCAGTTACGCCGACACCTTCGTCTTCGGCATCACCGCCGATTACGACACCGCGCCCGACATCGACGCGCTCGCCGCCGGCATCGAGGAGGGCATGGCGCAACTCGTCGCCGCCGCCCGCAAGAGGCGCCGCAAGTCGTCATGACCCGCCGGGTGGGGCGACGCGTTGGTGCGCGGTCAGCAGCAAATGGTCGAACTCCGCTTGGGCGCCGAGGCGCGCGCCGGCGCGACGAAAATCTTCGGCGACCTGCTCGGCGAGCAGGCGCAACTTGATATTGGCCTCCTGCGACAGCCATTTCAGTAACTCGAAGGCCGCGCTGGCGCTGATCCCGTAGACCAGCATCAGCATGCCCTTGGCCTGCTCGATACCCGCCCGGTTCTCGCTGATCGCCGCCAGCTTCTCGCTGACCAGCTCCTCCTTCGACTGCCCCGGGGCCGGGGTGACGTCGATGTAGAACCCGTGCGTTCCGATCACGTCGCCGTCATCGTCAAAGAGCCGGTCACCCACCACGACGACGTGGCGCACGGTACCGCGGGTGTCGACGATCCGGTGGCGAGTGCTGAACGCCTGCCGGGCGTTCACGATCTGCTCGATGGTGGCCGCAATCTGGCCGCGGTCGGCCGGATGTTTGTGGGAGAGCACCAGATCGGTGGTCGGCGTGACGCTGCCGGGCTCGTAGCCGTGCATCCGCTGTACCTGCTCCGACCATTCCCAGTGTTGGTCGGTGAAGTAGAAGCGGAACCAGCCGGCGGGTTGCGCGACGCCCCCCGCCAACGCCTGTTCGACGTTGGCCGTCTGACCGTCGAGTTCCCACTTCATCTCTCACCTCGGCTCCATGCCGGCCTGCCACCCGCGGAGGGCGGCGGCACCCGTGCCGCCGCCCACCCGCAGACGATCAGGCGTTGATGACCTCGCGTTGCGAGGCGTTCTCGTCAATGGCCGTCTGCGCGTCGCCGCGGCCGATGGTGATCTTGCGCGGCTTGGCCCGCTCGGCCACTGGAATACGCAGGCGCAGAACACCTTCGCGGTAGGACGCCTCGATCTTGTCGGTGTCGAGGTTGTCGCCGAGAACCAGCTGCCGGCTGAACACGCCTCTCGGGCGCTCGGTGGCCAGCATCTCCCGGTTGGGATCCACGGCCGGCCGCTCGGCCCGCACGGTCACGACGTTGCGCTCGATGTCGATGTCGAGCGAATCGACGTTGATGCCGGGCAGGTCGAACTCGACGACGAATTCCTCGCCTTGGCGCCAGGCGTCCATCGGCATCACCGCCGGCCGGGCCGCGGTGCCGAACACCTGGTGCGCAAATCGGTCGAGGTCACGGAACGGGTCGGTACGCATCAGCATGGTGGTCACCTCTCACTCCAATCTGGGCTGTGGTCTGGCAATTACCTATGTCCAATGACATAGATTTGGTATAGCACTATCGACACTATGCCGCAAGTGTGATAGATAGATTTTCTGAGCCCTAGCTTCTTCGAGGAGACTCGCGATGACCGACCAACGCAGCGATTTCGGCGCCCCGGCGCCCGATCACGGCGTGTACGGCATCTCGGTGGCTGCCGAGCTCTCCGGCATAGCGGTGCAGTCGTTGCGCCTTTATGAACGATACGGGCTGGTCACGCCCGCGCGAAGCGACGGGGGAACGCGGCGCTACAGCGCCGACGACCTGGCCAGGCTCAGGCGCATCAGCGAGCTGGTCGACGCCGGCGTGAATCTGGCCGGGATCGCACGAATCCTGGAGCTCGAGGACCACAACGCGACGCTCTCGGCGGCCAACACCGACCTGCTGACCGCCAACCAGACGCTGCGCAGGGCCGCGAAAATCGGGAGACCCTCGCGTCAGGCCGCCGACCTCTGCGACGAGGACGCCTGATCGCCTGCCGATTGCGTCTCCCCACATCGGGTACCCAGCCAGCTGTCCCGAATTAAGGAGAGGCAATGGCAGAGGTCGCGGAGGCCAAGGCCCAGGTGGTCGACGGCGCACGGCGCGAAGCGGACGAGTACCGGGGCGACGAGCCGCGGCCGCTCGGCGGCTACCTGGTGGTGCTGGCGATCTACAGCGCCGTGGTGGCCGTCGCGACCGTGGCCGCGCTGCTCACCGGGCGTACGTTGCCGAGGCGGTGGCGCATCCAGGACCTGGTCACGGTGACCCTCGGTACCCACAAGCTCTCGCGGACCCTGACCAAGGACGCGGTGACGAGTCCGTTGCGGGCGCCGTTCACCCGCTTCGCCGGCAGCGGCGGGCCGGCGGAGGTCATGGAGGAGGTCCGGGAGGAAAGCCCGCTTCGGCACAGCCTGGGCGAGCTGCTGACCTGCCCGTTCTGCCTGGACATGTGGGTGGCGACGGGCTTCGCCATCGGACTCGTCTTCGCGCCCCGGTACACCCGCCTCGTCGCCGGCGTCTTCACCGTGTTGACCGGGGCCGACTTTCTGCAGCTCGCCTACGCGATGGCCCAACAGAAGGGGCAGGGCTGAGCCGCCTCAGCCGGTCTTAGGCATCGGGATGCCCTCGCTGGCCGCGAACTGCGCGTCCTCTTCCGATGCCAACCCGATGGAGACGACCGACCGGTCGAACAGTAGGTCCGTCAGGTAGGCCAGCGACACCGCCCATCGATTGACCCCGCGTGGGATCGCGTACAGGTGGTAAGACCGGGTCACGAACTTCGCGGGCAGCCCGGACAGGTGGATGTTCAGCGGGTTGGCCACCGCGTGCCACGGCCCCAGGTCGACCACCAGACCAAGGTTGCGGTGCTTGTACTCCTTGAAACCGCCGTACCCCAGGCTGGCCGCCACGTTGCGCGCCAGCACCTTGCCTTGTCGAGTCGCGTGCTGGGCGGTCGGCGGCGTGATCTTGCCCGGCTCGGTCAGGTCGGGAACGGCGGCCGCGTCGCCTGCCGCAAACACGTCCGGCCGCTCCGGCACCCGCAGATCGGTCCCCACCTTGAGTCGGCCCCGCTCGGTCGGCAAGCCGAGCTCTTGGATCAGCGGCGCACCAGTGACACCGGTCACCCACGCGATCGTGCGGGTCTCGACGCGCGAATCATCGCTGAGCACAACGTGATCGGCATGCGCCTCCTTGAGCGTCACACCGAGTCGGACGTCGATGCCGCGCCGCCGGAGCACCTTCTGCGCGGCGTCACCCAGTTTCTTGCCCACTTCCGGCATCACCTGCTCCGCCAGGTCGAGGAGCAAGAAATTGACGTCGGCCGGATCGAAGCCCATCTGCTTGGCCGCCGCATCGGCCAGCGCGCGCAGCTGCGCCACCAGCTCGGTGCCCGAATAAGAGGCGCCGACGACGACCACGGTGCGCCGCGCCGCGGCGACCCGCGGGTCGTCTTCGATGTTGGCCAGCTCCAGCTGCTCCACGAAATGGTCTCGGAGATAAAGGGCCTCGGCGGTGGTCTTCAACCCGCGCGCGTAGGTCGCCAGCCCCGGCACGTCGAACAACCGCGTCACCGAACCGGGCGTGAGCACCAACCGGTCCCAGGACATGGTGTGGCTGCGTTCCTCGGGATCGCACCAGGTCAGCGTGCGCCGATCGAAGTCCACGCCGTCCACCCGTCCGCGCACGGCATGCACGCCCTTGAGGGTGTTGGCCAGCGGGACCGCGACGAACCTGGCGTCGACCACGCCGCCGGCGACGTCGGGCAGCAACGGGGTGTACAGCATGTAGTCCACCGGGGAGATGATCGTGATATCGACCTGCGCGCGCCGTCGGCGCAGGATGCGGGCCAAACGATGGGCGCAACTGAATCCGGTGAAGCCGCTGCCGACGATCA
>NZ_LZJI01000050.1 GCF_001667775.1 Mycobacterium sp. E1747 | reverse complement strand
CTCCACAATGCGCCCATCAATCGCATTGCGCTGACCACACAACTCCGCCAACTCCTCGAACAACACATCAAGACGCGCGGGCTCATTCACCACCCAAGCGCCAACAGATGCGGTCAACGACATAACCCCATCCTCGCAGCCGGGTACGACAAGTTTCGGCTGCCGATTTCGCGCTGGGCTGTGACCCGCGAAGTAGTCCACAGTCCCGCCTCTTTCCACAGGATCGCTCGCCGAGACCCCGATTTCGGCCCCTCTTGTGCGCCATCCGTCGGTTGCGGCGAGGTCAATGGTCACCACAGCAGAGAAATGCAACCGAGAAGGGATCAGCCCATGTTTGAAACTCCGCTTACGGTCGTCGGACACATCGTCACCAACCCCGAACGGCGCCAGGTCGGCACGCAGGAGGTGATCAAGTTCCGCGTGGCCAGCAATTCCCGGCGGCGCACCGCCGACGGCGGCTGGGAGCCGGGCAACTCGCTGTTCATCAACGTCAACTGCTGGGGCAAGCTGGTCACCGGCGTGGGCGCCGCGCTGGGCAAGGGCGCACCGGTGATCGTGGTGGGCCATGTGTACACCAGCGAGTACGAAGACCGCGACGGCAACCGCCGCTCGTCACTGGAGATGCGCGCCACCTCCGTGGGGCCCGATGTGTCCCGCGCGATCGTGCGCATCGAGAGGCCGGGCTACACCGGACCGGGTGCCGGCGATGCCACCAAGCCCCCCGCCGATGCGGCCGGCGCCGCTGGTGAGGACGCCGATCGCGACGCCGTCGTCGAGTCCGCCGAAACGGGACCGCTGCCGATGTCGGCTTAGCTGCGGAATCCCGCCCCCCGGGTGATGCCTAGGATGGTCGCGAGAACTCTCTGAAAAGACCAGAAAGGCATGACCGCGGCATGGCTGAGTTCATCTACACGATGAAAAAGGTCCGCAAGGCGCACGGCGACAAGGTGATCCTGGACGACGTCACGTTGAGCTTCTATCCGGGCGCCAAGATCGGTGTCGTTGGTCCCAACGGCGCCGGCAAGTCGAGCGTCTTGCGGATCATGGCCGGCCTGGACAAGCCGAACAACGGCGAGGCGTTCCTGGCCACCGGCGCCACCGTCGGCATCCTGCAGCAGGAGCCGCCGCTGAACGAGGAGAAGACGGTGCGCGGCAACGTCGAGGAGGGGCTCGGCGAGATCAAGGTCAAGCTCGACCGGTTCAACGAGGTCGCCGAACTGATGGCCACCGACTACTCCGACGAGTTGATGGAGGAGATGGGCCGGCTGCAGGAGGAACTCGACCACGCCGACGCCTGGGACCTCGACTCGCAGCTCGAGCAGGCCATGGACGCCCTGCGCTGCCCGCCGCCGGACGAGCCGGTGACCAATCTGTCGGGTGGTGAGCGGCGCCGCGTGGCGTTGTGCAAGCTGCTGCTGTCCAAGCCCGACCTGTTGCTGCTCGATGAGCCGACCAACCACCTCGACGCCGAAAGCGTGCAGTGGCTCGAACAGCACCTGGCCGCCTACGCCGGCGCGGTGTTGGCGGTGACCCACGACCGGTACTTCCTGGACAACGTGGCCGAGTGGATCCTCGAGCTCGACCGCGGTCGTGCGTATCCCTACGAGGGCAACTACTCGACCTATCTGGAGAAGAAGGCCGAGCGCCTGTCGGTGCAGGGCCGCAAGGACGCCAAGCTGCAGAAGCGGCTGACCGAGGAGCTGGCCTGGGTGCGGTCGGGGGCCAAGGCGCGCCAAGCCAAGAGCAAGGCGCGGCTGCAGCGGTATGAGGAGATGGCCGCCGAGGCGGAAAAGACGCGCAAGCTCGACTTCGAGGAGATCCAGATCCCGGTCGGTCCGCGGCTGGGCAACGTTGTCGTCGAGGTGGAGCACCTGGACAAGGGCTTCGGCGGCCGCACGCTGATCAAGGACCTGTCCTTCACCCTGCCCCGCAACGGCATCGTGGGCGTCATCGGTCCCAACGGGGTCGGCAAGACGACGCTGTTCAAGACCATCGTGGGACTCGAACAGCCCGACAGCGGGACGGTCAAGGTCGGAGAGACCGTCAAGCTGAGCTACGTCGATCAGTCCCGCGCCGGCATCGACCCCAAGAAGACCGTGTGGGAAGTCGTCTCGGACGGCCTCGACTACATCGAGGTCGGCCAGAACGAGATCCCCTCGCGCGCCTACGTTTCCGCGTTCGGGTTCAAGGGGCCCGATCAGCAGAAACCGGCCGGCGTGCTCTCCGGTGGCGAGCGCAACCGGCTGAACCTGGCGCTCACGCTCAAAGAGGGCGGCAACCTGATCCTGCTCGACGAGCCCACCAACGACCTCGACGTCGAGACGCTCGGTTCGCTGGAGAACGCCCTGGAGAAGTTCCCGGGCTGCGCCGTGGTGATCTCCCACGATCGCTGGTTCCTGGACCGCACGTGCACGCACATTCTGGCCTGGGAGGGCGACGACGACAACGAGGCCAAGTGGTTCTGGTTCGAGGGCAACTTCGGCGCCTACGAGGAGAACAAGGTGGCACGGCTCGGAGCCGATGCGGCGCGACCGCACAGAGTGACCCACCGGAAGCTCACGCGCGACTAGTGTCAGCTGCGCAGCCCCGCAGCGACGCGGCCCGGACGGCCGCTGGCGGCCGTCGCCGGTCGCGGGGGGAGAGTGGGTGGTTGAGCACAGTGGCATCGGTCACGAGTTGGGAGCCATCGGCATGACGATCGATCCCGGAGCCAAGCAGGCCGTCAAGCCGTGGACCGCGTTCACCCAGCAAGAGGACATTCCGGGCTGGATCGCGAAGGCCTACATCGAGAGCTATCGCGGCCCGCACGGCGACGAAACGGCGGATTCCGGTCCGATCGACCTGATCGTGCCGACCTCCATCGTCACTCCCGCCACGCTGGGCGCCCACTATCGGCTGGGCGAGCACCGTCCCGCCGGCCAGAGCCGGGTCGCGGTCTACCCCCCGGACGATCCGGCCGGATTCGGGCCCGCGCTGCAGGTGGTCACCGACCACGGCGGCATGTTGATGGACTCGGTCACCGTGTTGCTGCACCGGCTCGGCGTGCCCTACGCCGCCATCATGACGCCCGTGTTCCAGGTGCACCGCAACTCGAACGGCGACCTGGTCAGCGTCGAACCCAAACCTCCGGGCGCACCGCAATACGTCGGCGAAGCGTGGATACACGTACAACTCCTGCCGTCCGCCGACACCAAGGGCCTCGTCGAAGTCGAGCGGATGCTGCCCACGGTCTTGTCGGACGTGCAGCAGGTCGCCAGCGACGCGGGCGCGTTGATCGCCGCCCTGAGCGGCCTGGCCGCCGACGTCGAAACCAACGCCCACGACCACTTCTCGGCCCCAGACCGCGACGACGTCGCCGCCCTGCTGCGCTGGCTGGGCAACGGCAACTTCCTGCTGCTGGGCTACCAGCGGTGCCGCGTGCACGACGGCCTGGTCTCGGGTGACGGCTCACCTGGCCTGGGTGTCCTGCGCAGCCGCACCGGTTCTCGCCCCCGGTTGACCGACGACGACAAGCTGCTGGTGCTCGCGCAGTCCGTCGTCGGCAGCTACCTGCGATACGGCGCCTACCCGTACGCCATCGCGGTACGGGAGAACGTCGACGACCGAGTCGTCGAGCACCGCTTCGTCGGGCTCTTCACCGTCGCCGCCATGAACGCCGACGTTCTGGAGATCCCTACCGTCTCGACTCGGGTTCGCGACGCGCTTGCCCTCGCCGACAGCGACCCGATCCATCCCGGCCAACTGCTCCTCGATGTCATCCAAACCGTCCCGCGCTCCGAGCTTTTCACGCTGAGCGCCGAGCGGCTCTTAGCGATGGCCAAAGCCGTGGTGGATCTGGGATCCCAACGGCGGGCGTTGTTGTTCCTGCGCGCGGACCGGCTCCAATACTTCGTGTCCTGCCTGGTTTATCTGCCCCGCGACCGCTACACCACCCAGGTGCGGCTGCAGATCGAAGACATCCTGGTCCGCGAGTTCGGCGGCACGCGGCTCGAGTTCACCGCCCGAGTCAGCGAATCGCCTTGGGCTCTCATGCATTTCATGGTGCGGCTGCCCGAAGAGGCCGCGCCCGTCGACGTCTCCGAGGAAAACCGAATCCGCATCCAGGGGTTGCTGAGCGAGGCCGCCCGGACCTGGACCGACCGGTTGATCGGCGCGGCGGCGCAGGGCCGCGTCGAGCAGGCCGACATCGAGCACTACGCGACGGCCTTCCCCGAGGTCTACAAGCAGGCCGTCACCCCGGCGGACGCCATCGACCACATCGCCATCATCGAAGGGCTGCAGGACAATTCGGTCAAGTTGGTGTTCTCCGAACGCGGCGAAGACGGCGCGCCCCAGCTGACCTGGTTCCTGGGTGGGCGCACCGCCTCGCTGAGCCAGCTGTTGCCGATGCTGCAGAGCATGGGCGTGGTGGTGCTCGAGGAGCGGCCGTTCACCGTGGTTCGCCCGGACGGGCTGCCGGTGTGGATCTACCAGTTCAAGATCTCGACTCACCCCACCATCTCGCCCGCAACCACGACGGAGGAACGCGAGGCGACGGCACAGCGATTCGCCGACGCGGTCACCGCGATCTGGGAAGGCCGGGTCGAGATCGACCGCTTCAACGAGCTGGTGATGCGCGCGCGGCTGACCTGGCAGCAGGTCGTCCTGCTGCGCGCCTACGCGAAATACTTGCGGCAGGCGGGCTTTCCCTACAGCCAGTCCTACATCGAGTCGGTGCTGGGCGAGCACCCCTCCACCGCGCGATCACTGGTCGCCCTGTTCGAGGCGCTTTTCGACCCCCGCCCGTCGGGTCAGTCGAGGAACCGTGACGCCCAGGCGGCGGCGGCCGCCGTCGCCGCCGACATCGACGCGCTGATGAGCCTGGACACCGACCGCATCCTGCGGGCGTTCGCGTCGCTGGTGCAGGCGACGCTGCGCACCAACTACTTTGTGACACGGGAGGGTTCGGCCCGCGCCCGAAACGTGCTGGCCCTCAAGCTGGACGCCCAACTGATCGACGAGCTGCCGCTGCCGCGCCCCAAATACGAGATCTTCGTCTACTCGCCGCGCGTCGAGGGTGTGCACCTGCGGTTCGGCCCGGTGGCGCGCGGCGGCCTGCGCTGGTCGGACCGCCGCGACGATTTCCGCACCGAGATCCTCGGCCTGGTCAAGGCGCAGGCGGTGAAGAACGCCGTCATCGTGCCAGTCGGGGCCAAGGGTGGTTTCGTCGTCAAGAGGCCGCCGCTGGCGACCGGCGACCAGGCGGAGGACCGCGATGCCACCCGCGCCGAGGGCGTCGCCTGCTACCAGCTCTTCATCTCCGGGTTGCTCGACGTCACCGACAACGTCGACCACAAAACGAAGAAGGTCAGCCCGCCGCCCGAGGTTGTCCGGCGCGACGGCGACGACGCCTACCTCGTGGTGGCCGCGGACAAGGGCACGGCCACCTTCTCCGACATCGCCAACGACGTCGCGAAGTCCTACGGATTCTGGTTGGGTGACGCGTTCGCGTCCGGCGGATCGGTGGGCTACGACCACAAGGCCATGGGGATCACCGCCAAGGGCGCGTGGGAGGCCGTCAAGCGACACTTCCGGGAGATGGGCGTCGACACCCAGTCCGAGGACTTCACGGTGGTGGGCGTCGGCGACATGAGCGGCGACGTGTTCGGCAACGGCATGCTGCTGTCCAAGCACATCAAATTGGTCGCAGCTTTCGATCACCGGCACGTTTTCCTCGACCCCGCCCCCGACCCCGCCGCCTCGTGGGAGGAACGCCGGCGGATGTTCGACCTGCCGCGGTCCAGCTGGGACGACTACGACAAGGGTTTGATCAGCGAGGGCGGCGGGGTGTACAGCCGCGAGCACAAATCCATCCCGGTCAGCCCGCAGGTGCGCAATGCCCTTGGCATCGACGGCGAGATCACCGAAATGACGCCGCCCAACCTGATCAAGGCGATCCTGCAGGCGCCGGTCGACCTGCTGTTCAACGGGGGCATCGGCACCTACATCAAGGCCGAGTCGGAGTCCGACGCCGACGTCGGCGACCGCGCCAATGATCCCGTGCGCGTGAACGCAAGTCAGGTGCGCGCCAAGGTGATCGGGGAGGGCGGGAATCTGGGGGTGACCGCCCTGGGCCGCGTCGAGTTCGACCTGTCGGGCGGGCGCATCAACACCGACGCGATGGACAACTCCGCCGGGGTGGACTGCTCGGACCACGAGGTCAACATCAAGATCCTGATCGATTCGCTGGTGACCGCCGGCCGGGTCGACCCCGACGAGCGCAAAGAGCTGCTGGAGTCGATGACAGACGAGGTCGCGCAGCTGGTGCTCACCGACAACGAGGACCAGAACGAGCTGATCGGCACCAGCCGCGCCAACGCGGCCGGCCTGCTGCCGGTGCACGGCAGGCAGATTCAGTACCTGGTCGACGAGCGTGGGCTCAACCGCGAACTGGAAGCGTTGCCATCGGAGAAGGAAATCGACCGCCGGTGCGAGTCCGGCATCGGCCTCACCTCGCCCGAGCTGTGCACCCTGATGGCGCACGTCAAACTCGGGCTCAAAGAGGAGATGCTCAACACCGAGCTGACCGAGCAGGACGTGTTCGCGTCCCGGCTGCCCCAGTACTTTCCGACGCCGTTGCGGGAACGGTTCACCCCGGAGATCCGCACCCACCAGCTGCGCCGCGAGATCGTCACCACCATGCTGATCAACGACCTGGTCGACACCGCCGGGATTAGCTACGCCTTCCGGATCGTCGAGGACGTCGGCGTGGGCCCGGTCGACGCGGTGCGCACTTACGTCGCGACCGACGCGATCTTCGGCGTGGGCGAGATCTGGCGGCGGATCCGCGCGGCGAACCTGCCGGTCGCCATGTCGGACCGGCTCACGCTCGACACCCGACGGTTGATCGACCGCGCCGGTCGCTGGCTGCTCAACTACCGCCCGCAGCCGCTGGCCGTCGGCGCCGAGATCAACCGGTTCGCCGCGAAGGTCAAAGACCTCACGCCTCGGATGTCGGAGTGGCTGCGCGGCGACGACAAGGCGATCGTCGAGAAGGAGGCCGCCGAGTTCGCGTCGCAAGGTGCGCCCGAGGATCTGGCGTACATGATCGCCGCGGGCCTGTACCGCTTCAGCCTGCTGGACATCATCGACATCGCCGACATCAACGACATCGACGCCGCCGAGGTCGCGGACACCTACTTCGCCCTGATGGACCGGCTCGGCACCGACGGCCTGCTGACGGCGGTCTCCGAGCTGCCCCGCAACGACCGCTGGCATTCGTTGGCGCGCTTGGCGATTCGTGACGACATCTACTCATCGCTGCGGTCGTTGTGCTTCGACGTGCTGGCCGTGGGGGAGCCCGACGAAAGTGGTGAGGAGAAGATCGCCGAGTGGGAACACCTGTCGGCGTCACGGGTGGAGCGGGCCAGCCGCACCCTTATCGAAATCCAAGAAAGCGGGGAGAAGGATCTTGCGACACTCTCGGTGGCCGCGCGCCAGATCCGGCGCATGACCCGCACCAGCGGAAGAGGATCCTCGAGTTGAGCGTCGGCTTCGTCGCCCCCGTACCGGTGCGCTGGTCGGACATCGACATGTACCAGCACGTCAACCATGCCACCATGGTCACGATTCTGGAAGAGGCCCGGGTCCAGTTCCTGCGCGAAGCGTTCGAGGTCGACATCTTGACCATCGGCTTGCTGATCGCCGAAGTCAAGGTGACCTACAAAGGTCAACTGCGCCTGGTCGATTCGCCGCTGCAGGTGACGATGTGGACCAAACGGCTGCGGGCGGTGGACTTCACGCTGGGCTACGAAGTGCGCTCGGTCAACGCCGATCCCGAGTCCAAGCCCGCCGTCGTCGCCGAGTCGCAGCTGGCCGCCGTTCACATCGAGGAGGAGCGCTTGGTGCGGCTCTCCCCACACCATCGGGAGTATCTGCAACGGTGGATTCGGTAGTAGTTGACCGCGGGCTCTGGTTGGGGCCAGCCGACCGGGCCGCCCAGCGCAGGGATCTGGCCGCCTTCGTCGATTACGCGCTGCGCCTCGATGACGCCGCCGTCATCCGGCTCCGCACTCGATCGGCCGGTCTGCTGACGGCCTGGGTGGCAACGGGTTTCGACGTCCTGGCTAGCCGGGTGGTCGGCGGCGAAGTGCGGCCCGAGGATCTGTCGGTGGGCGCGGACGCCCTGGCGCGCGGCCTGACCGCGATGGACGACTCGGGCTACGTCGACCCCGGCTTCGCGATGGATTCCGCTTGGCGGGGGGCGCTGCCCCCGGACTCCGGCTTCACACACCTCGACGACATACCCGCCCGGGTGATGCTCGACCTTGCGCAGCGCGGGGCGCAGCTCGCCAAGGAACACAGCAGTTCGCACGGTCCGCCGGTGTCACTGCTCGACCAGGAGGTCATTGAGGTGAGCTCCCCGGACGGCAGCGTGGGGCTGCCGATGCGGTGTGTGTTCGCCTTGACGGCAATGGGTTTCCTGCCGCAGTCGGCCGAGGCCGTCGGCGCCGACGAGATGATCCGCGTCCGTGTCCTGCCGACGTGGTTGCGCCTCGACGCCCGGTTTGGCTCGGTGTACCGGCGTCGCGGAGACCCGGCGCTGCTGTTGAGCTGACGTCTCGGGCATCAGGCGGCCGTCCGAATCATCTTGAGTTAAATGCGGTCGTCGGGTGACGGCTCAGGTGCCATAGACCATCCACAACGGCAGAACCGCGTCCAGGTAGTCCATGAACTTCCTGAGGCCGACGCGGTATTGCCCATAGCCGCACGGGTCTTCGGCGTACTCGGGGAACGCGATGCCCAACCCGAACAGGCCGGGAGCAAGGATTCCGTTCATCCGGTTGTATGGCAGCGGTCCCCACTGGGGCGTCTGGGGCAGCTTTCGCTGTTCGAAACCAACGGTGTAGACGACGCGGTCGCACTCGGCGAGCTTCTCGTCGAACTGCGGGCTGGAAACCCAGCACCTCTCCAGCCGTTCCGGGCACGCCCCGTCGATGTTCTCCCGGGCCCACTCTGCGGCTCGGCCCTTGAGGCCCGTGTCGTCGAACAGGATCCAATCATCCAGATAGACAGCGTATTTGAGGGGGCTGCGATAAAAATTGATCACCTTGCCGACCGGAAGCCGCAGCAGGTGCGGGAGCGCGATCATCGACGAATGCGACGATCCGAAGACGCCTACGGTCGCGCCTTCGAGTGGCACCTCGGCGAGTTTGTCGGCGTCGAGGGCGACCTCGGCCGGAATCTCGTCGATGGGGTAGTCCAGACTCTTGGGCACCGCGCCGACGGCGAGGACCACGTTGTCCGATGTGACTTCGGAATCCTGCGTCTCGACCCGCCACTTCCGCCGTTGCAGCGACAGGGTGGTGGCGGTCGTTTCGAAAGCGTCCACCCGCTCGCGCAGGTGGCCGGTGACCCACACCAGCGGGTCGGCGACCAGGGTGAGGGCGCAGGTCTCCTGCGGGTCGACTTCTGTCAGCGGCGACCGCGGGGCGTCCGAAAACCGGAAAGCCGCAGAGCCGTTCAAGAAACTCAGGAAGGTCCCGGCAATGGTGTTGCTGGACACCGACCGCCACTTGCCGCCCAGGTCTCCCGCGGCGAAGGCAGGGTCGATCCAGGCGATCTTGTCGGGCGGTACGCCCTGATCGAGCAGCCGGCCCACGGCCGCGATTCCCGCGGGTCCGGCTCCGATCACTGTCCACGAGTAGGTCGCCATGTACCAGGTATAGAGGAGCGACGAGCCAAGCGTTGACCAGCCGGGCTCACACGATGGCGGTGAACATCAGCGCCGTGCCGGCGGCGGTGACCGTCTGGGCCACGATTTGCGCGTGGGTGAGTCGAACCGCACGCGGCATCAGGCTCGTCCAGCGTCGGGCCATCCAGCGATACGCCCAGTAGATCGCCACCGCGGCGAACCCCAGGGCCGCCGTCCAGTTCACCGCGCCGACCCAGTCGGGCATCTGGTGCGTTGCGTGCTGCATCACGGGCGCGCCCGCGTGTGCAGACATATCCCTCGCCTCGCCGCCCGCGTGCGCGGACCCGCCCGGCAGGCTGCCGGTCATCGCGACGTACATCCACGCCATCGCCACCATCATCACGGCGTAGTAGTAGTTCGTCACGCGGCCATCGACGGCCCATGGCGCGTGACCGGCGATGCCGACAAACCACGCGCCGCCGAGCAGGAAGCACATCGTCGCCGCGATGGTCGGAAGGTTCATCCCCACGCCCCAGGCCATCAAGATCATCACGGCCGACATCGCCAGGTGCAGCAGCTGGCTGACGACACCCGTCCAGCACTTATGTTGACCCACAAGGAAATACGCATAGGCAACGAAGCTGACGGCGAAGAGGGCCGTCACAACCCATCGCAACGTGTTATCCACTGAGCCACCTGTCACCGGTGTGCGTCATCTCGGCCACGGCACGACAGTACCCCCACCGGGTATGGTCTCGGCAAGCGACACCCCGGAGGGTCATGCGAAAGCCACTGCCGGGCCGTGCCTTTGGGCGCTCAGGCCAGCCAGGCCGCGGCGTCGGGTGCGAGTTTGCCGTCGATCAGCGGGGCGCTGGCAACGATCAGCTCCCCCGACGGCAGTGAGATGGGTCGGCTGCCGGCGTTCACCGCGCACACCGCCCCGCCGCCGCGGCGAAAGATCAGCGCGTCGCGGGGAGCGTCCAGCCAGTCGAGCCCCTCGCCGTCGAATTCGGCGCGCTCCTTGCGCAACGCGATGATGCGCTGGAAGAACGAGAAGGTCGATTCGGGGTCCGCGGTCTGCTTCTCGACGGTCAACGCCGCCCACTGCGCGGGCATCGGCAACCAGGTGTCGGGCGACGAGGAGAACCCGAATGGCGGCGCCTCGCCCGACCAGGGGATCGGGACCCGGCACTTGTCGCGGCCGCGCTCGGTGTGCCCGGAGCGTTCCCACGTCGGGTCCTGCAGCACCTCGTCGGGCAGCACCACGTCCGGCAGCCCCAGCTCCTCGCCGTTGTAGACGAACACCGCACCCGGCAGCGCCAGCATCACCATCGCCATGGCGCGCGCCCGCCGCAACCCGAGCTCACCGTCGCCGTACCGGGTGACCTCACGGCCCACGTCGTGGTTGGACAACGTCCAAGTCGGGGTGGCGTTCTCGATCGCGGTGGCCGCCAACGAGTTCTGAATGGCGTCATGGATTTCGGCCGCGTCGAAATCGATCTTGGCCAGCCGGAAGTTGAAGCCGAGGTGAAGCTCATCCGGTCGCAGGTACTCGGCCCACCGGACGTTGTCCATCACCCAGACCTCGCCGATGGTCACCGCCCCCGGATAGTCATCGACGATCGATCGGATCCCGCGGTGGATCTCGTGGACGCTCGGGTGGTTGAAGCGCGGGTCGTCATCGCTGTGGTGCAAGACCTTGATGTCGTCTCTCGCGTCGGGCAAGTCGGCCGGCTTGGCCATCCCGTGCGCGACGTCGATGCGAAAACCGTCGACGCCGCGCTCCAACCAGAACCGCAGCGTCTTCTCGAAGTCGTCGAAGATGTCCGGGTGTTCCCAGTTCAGGTCCGGCTGTTCGGCGTCGAACAGGTGTAGGTACCACTGGCCCGGATTGCCGTCCGGTTCGGTCACCCGCGTCCAGGCCGGCCCGCCGAACACCGAAGTCCAGTTGTTCGGCGGCAGTTCGCCGTGGGCGCCGCGCCCGTCGCGGAAGAAGTAGCGCTCACGCGCCTCGGTGCCCGGACCGGCCGCCAGCGCGGCCTGAAACCACGGATGCGCCGAACTGCTGTGGTTGGGCACCACGTCCATGGTGATCTTGATGCCTCGCTCGTGTGCCGCGGCCACCAGCCGCTCGAACGCCGCCATCCCGCCGAACAGCGGATCGATGTCGCGCGGGTCCGCGACGTCGTAACCGTGGTCGGCCATCGGCGACACGGTGACCGGGTTGAGCCAGATCGCGTCGACGCCGAGCCGCTCCAGGTGTCCCAGTCGGTCCGTGAGACCGTCCAAGTCGCCGACGCCATCGCCGTCACTGTCGGCGAACGACCGCGGATACACCTGATAGAACACCGCGTTTGACCACCACGGCTTGGACTTCATTCCACCCCGCTCAGTTTGTGGGCCGACATCACAACGCCGCGTTGACCAGCGAGTGGGCCGCCATCTCAAGGTAATCGAGCAACTGACGGCGGTGCTCGTCGTCGAGGGTCTCCGAGTCGATCGAGGCGACGGCGATGTGCATGCAACGCAGCCAGGCGTCGCGCTCGATCGCAGTGATCCGGAATGCGACGTGACGCATCCGCAATCGGGGATGGCCCCGCTGGTCCGAGTACGTGCGTGGGCCGCCCCAATATTGCTCGAGGAACATCCGCAACCGATCCTCGGCACCCGCCAGATCGTCTTCGGGATAGATCTGGCGCAGGATCTCGTCCTCGGCGACCTGGGCGTAAAACCGGGACGCGATCGCGCGGAAGGTATCGGCACCGCCGACGGCGTCGTAGAAGGACTGCGGCTCGGAATCCATCGCCTCCATTGTGGTGCATCGCGGCGGCGACCCGCCGCGCCGGGCCGACGGTGCGCCCGGTGTTCACCCGCGCGACATGCCGTTCACCTGCAATAGGGGTGCGATTGGCGGCGAATCATGGTGGACTATCCGCGGAGGATCTATGGCGCAGGGCAAAAGACGCCGCAGCCACCGCAGTTCCGGTGCCGCGGCAGGGTTAACCGGGCCCCCATCCGCGTCGTGCCTGCATAGCGTCGATACCCATCCCCCCACCCGGCAAGACACCGCATCCGTGTGGAGTCGCCGACGGGTGCTGCTGCTGAATTCCACCTACGAGCCACTGACCGCCCTGCCGATGCGGCGGGCCATCGTGATGGTGATCTGCGGAAAGGCCGACGTGGTGCACCACGACCCGGCCGGGCCCGTGATCCACTCGGCCACCAGCTCCATCGTCGTGCCCTCGGTGATCCAGCTGCGGTCTTATGTGCGCGTCCCGTACCGGGCCCGGGTGCCGATGACCCGCGCCGCGCTGATGCACCGCGACCGGTTCTCCTGCGCCTACTGCGGGGCGAAGGCCGACACGGTCGATCACGTGGTACCCCGCAGCCGCGGCGGCGACCATTCCTGGGAGAACTGCGTCGCGTGCTGCTCCACCTGCAACCACCGCAAGGGTGACAAGCTGCTGACCGAACTCGGCTGGGCGCTGCGCCGGACGCCGCTGCCGCCGACGGGGCAGCACTGGCGGCTGCTGTCGACGGTCAAGGAGCTCGATCCGGCGTGGGCGCGTTACCTCGGCGAAGGCGCGGCCTGACCGATCTTGTGTCCGAGTGTGCCGACGAATCGCCGCGTGAGATACGGTTTGCGTCGTGAGCCTTTTGCAGATTCACCTGTACTTCATCGGGATACCGTTGCTGCTGGTGGTCGTCCTGGCGCTGCTGACCTGTTCCCGCAAGGGACCGCACCCGGCGAGCTACAAGCTGGGGGAGAAGTGGACGCACCCGCCGATCCTGTGGGCGGCCACCGACGAAGACGTCGGCCACGCGCACGGCGGGCACGGCGGACATGAATTCTCAGTCGGAGGTGGCGCCAGTGGCACGTGGTGAGGTAGCGACGATCGAGCCCGACGAGTTGCCCAACGGCTGGGTGATCACCACCAGCGGGCGCCTCTCCGGGGTCACCGAGCCCGGCGGCCTGTCGGTTCATTTCCCGTTCTCGATCAAGGACCTCGTCGCCATCGACGACGCGCTGAAGTTCGGCTCGCGGGCATCGAAGGCCAGGTTCGCCATCTACCTCGGCGACCTGGGCAACGACACCGCCGCCCGCGCGCGCGAGATCCTGGCCAAGGTGCCCACGCCGGACGACGCCGTGCTGCTGGCCGTGTCGCCCGACCAGAAGGTCATCGAGGTCGTCTACGGATCGCAGGTCCGCGGCCGCGGCGCGGAGTCGTCGGCGCCGCTGGGCGTCGCCGCCGCGGCCTCGGCGTTCGAGCGCGGTGACCTGGTCGACGGCCTGGTCAGCGCGATCCGGGTGATGAGCTCGGGGATCGCCCCGGCCTAGTGGCGTCGGCCTAGTCGGCCGCGTCGAACGTGCGGGCCCGCAGGGCCCGCTTCACCCCGGCCTGGCCTTCGAGGACCAGCCGGCGCAACGCCGGGGGTACCTCCGGGCCGGACAGGAACTTGTCGGCGGCCGCGATGCCGGCCTCGCTGATGTTCCAGTGCGGGTACAGGCCGATCACCACCGTCTGCGCGACTTCGCTGGACCGCCGCGCCCACACGCCCGGGATCGCCTCGAAGTAGCGATCCGTGAACGGTGCGAGCAGTCCATGCTGTCCGGGCGGGGCGAAGCCCGCGATGATGGCGCGGGCCGTGATGTTGGCCAGGGTGTCGTCCTCGATCACCGTGGTCCAGGCCTCCTCCTTCACCCGGGCCTGGGGCCGCGCCGTCGCGGCCTGGGCGCCGTGCCGCTTGCCGGCGGCGGTGGGGTCGCGCTGCACCTCCGCGTCGATGAAGGGTGTCGCCGGCCCGTCGGCGTCGATCTTGCCGGCGCTGGCGAGCGCGGTCACGATGCGCCAGCGCAGGTCGGTGTCGATCTCGAGGCCGGCCAACCCGAGGGCGGCCGGGTCTTCGAGGGATGGGTCGAGCAGGTCCGCCAGCGTCACGACGTGCCGGGTCGACAGCACCGACGAGCACAGGGTGTTGACGAAGGCGAGCTGATGATCCGAACCGGGCTCCGCGGCGCGGGCCAGCTCCAGCAGCCGGTCGGCGAACTGCGGCCAACCCCGCTCGTGCGCCCAGCCGGGCTCGGCGTAGGAGGCCAGCGCCGTCTGCGCCTGCAGCAGCAGCCGCTGCGCCACCCCGACCTCGGTTTCGGCGTGCACGCCGCCCGAGACCAGGGCCACGAAGTCGCGGGCGCGCAGCTCGGCCTCGCGGGTCATCTCCCACGCGGCCGACCACACCAGCGAACGCGGCAGCGGCTCGGCGATATCGGCGATCCGCGCCAGCGCCGTCTGCAGCGACTCGCCGTCCAGCCGCAACGAGCAATACGTCAGGTCGTCATCGTTGACCAGAACCAGCTGGCCGCGTGAAACACCAACCAGCGTGGGCACTTCCGTGACGGCATCCTCGACGTCGAGCTCTTCGCGCCGCACGCGCACCAGCTTGCCGGCCCCGTCGTCGTCGTAGATCCCGATTGCGAGCCGGTGCACCCGCGTCTCGCCGGCCCCCGGGGCGGCGCCGCTCTGCGTCACCGCGAACCGGGTGAACCTGCCGTCGGCGTCGACGTCGAAATCCGGCCGCAGCGTGTTCAAGCCCGTCGTCTTCAACCACTGCTGGCCCCAGTCGGACAGGTCCCGGCCCGACGCCTTCTCGAGCGCGGCCACCAGGTCGTCGAAGGTGGCGTTGCCGAACGCGTGGCTGCGGAAATAGTCGCGCAGCCCGGCCAGGAAGTGTTCCAGCCCGACGTAGGCGACGAGCTGTTTGAGGACGGAGGCGCCCTTGGCGTAGGTGATGCCGTCGAAGTTCACCTCGACCGCGGCCAGGTCGGGGATGTCGGCGGCGATCGGATGCGTCGACGGCAATTGGTCCTGGCGATACGCCCATGACTTCTCAACGGTGGCGAAAGTCGTCCACGCCTCGGTGAATTCGGTGGCCTCCGCCTGGCACAGTACCGACGCGAACGTCGCGAACGACTCGTTGAGCCACAGGTCGTCCCACCAGGTCATGGTGACCAGGTCGCCGAACCACATGTGCGCCATCTCGTGTAGCACCGTCTCGGCGCGCCGCTCGTAGGAGGCCCGGGTCACCTTGCTGCGAAAGACGTAATCCTCCAGGAAGGTCACCGCCCCCGCGTTTTCCATTGCGCCGGCGTTGAATTCGGGAACGAAGAGCTGATCGTACTTACCGAACGCGTAGGGCAGGCCAAAGTTCTTGTGGTAGAAGCCGAATCCCTGTTTGGTCTGGGTGAACAGCCGCTCCGCGTCCATGTGGCCAGCCAGCGATCCCCGGCAGAAGATGCCGAGCGGGATCTCCCCGTGTTCGTCGGTGTAGGTGTCGTTCCACTCGGCGTACGGGCCGGCGATCAGGGCCACCAGGTAGGTGCTCATCCGCGGGGTGGCGGCGAAGGTGTGCGTGCCGTCCTCCACGGACACCGTCGCACCGTTGGAGATCACCTTCCAGTGTTTGGGCGCGGTCACCCGCAGGTCGAACGTCGCCTTGAGGTCGGGTTGGTCGAAGCAGGCGAACATGCGCTTGGCGTCGGCGGTTTCGAATTGCGAGTACAGATACGTTTCGTTGTCGACCGGGTCGATGAAGTGATGTAGGCCCTCGCCGGTATTGGAGTAGCGGCAGTCGGCGTCGACCTCCAGCACGTTGTGCTTCTCGAGGCTGAGCAACGGGATGCCCGTCGATTCGTCGTATCCGGACACATCCAATCGGTGGCCATTGAGGGTGGCGGCGCGCACCGTCTCGGCGGCGAGGTCGATGTAGGTGTCGGCGCCGGGAAGCGCATCGAACACCACCGTGGTCGTGGACCGGAAGGTGCGTTTGCCCGGATTTCCGTTGCCGTCGGTGACATCGAGCTGGATCCGGTAGCTGTCGACGGTGATCAGGCCGGCGCGTTCGACGGCCTGGTCCCGGGTGAGGTTAGGAAGGGCCACGCGTCCAACTTACGTGCCCGGTCCGCATCGTGGGCACTGCGGGAACAGGGGCGGGGCGCCTACGGTTGTGCTTGACGGTGTGTCGACCGACGAGAGGATTGCGCTATGCCTGAGAAGGCTGCCGGGAAAGACCAAGCCGATTTCTGGTTCGATCCGCTGTGCCCGTGGTGCTGGATCACGTCGCGCTGGATCCTCGAGGTGGAGAAGGTCCGCGACATCGACGTGCACTTCCACGTCATGAGCCTTGCGATCCTCAACGAGAACCGCGAAGGGCTGCCCGACAGGTACCGCGAGAGGATGAAGGAGGCCTGGGGCCCGGTGCGGGTGGCGATCGCCGCCGAGCAGGCCCACGGGGCCGGGGTGCTGGACCCGCTGTACACGGCGATGGGCACCCGGATTCACAACGAGGACAACAAGAACCTCGAAGAGGTCATCAAGCTGTCGCTGGCCGACGCCGGCCTGCCGGCGGAACTCGCCGAGGCCGCGACCAGCGAGGCCTACGACGACGCCCTGCGCAAGAGCCACCACGCCGGAATGGACGCGGTCGGCGACGACGTCGGCACGCCGACAATCCACGTCAACGGCGTGGCATTCTTCGGCCCGGTGATCTCGAAGATCCCGCGCGGCGAGGAGGCCGGCAAGCTGTGGGACGCGTCGGTGACCTTCGCGTCGTACCCGCACTTCTTCGAACTCAAGCGGACCCGCACCGAGAAGCCCGAATTCGACTAGATCAACCGGCGGCGACCCGCGGAGCCCGGTCACCGCGAGCGGCTGGGGGCCCGCGGAGCTGGGGAGTCTCCCACCGCCGCGCTCGCCATCGCCGCGGCGCCGGCTGTGTAAGGATGGCGGGCATGCGCGTCTACCTCGGCTCTGACCACGCCGGATTCGAGCTCAAGCAGCACATCATCGAGCACCTCAAAGGGTCCGGGCACGAGCCGATCGATTGTGGCGCCTTCACCTACGACGCCGAGGACGACTACCCCGCGTTCTGCATCGCCGCGGCGACCCGCACGGTGGCCGACCCGGACAGCCTGGGCATCGTGCTGGGCGGGTCCGGTAACGGCGAGCAGATCGCGGCCAACAAGGTGCCGGGCGCTCGCTGCGCGCTGGCGTGGAGCGTCGAGACGGCGACGCTCGCCCGCGAACACAACAACGCCCAGTTGATCGGCATCGGCGGCCGCATGCACACCGTCGAGGAGGCGTTGGCCATCGTGGATGCCTTCCTGAGCGCGCAGTGGTCGAAAGCCGAACGCCACCAACGGCGTATCGACATCCTCGCCGAATACGAACGCACCCACCAGGCGCCGCCCGTGCCTGGCGCGCCGGCGTAAGCCATGCCCGAAGGGCATGCCCTGCACCGGTTGGCCCGGCTGCACCAGCGCCGGTTCGGTGGCGCGCCCGTTGCGGTGTCCAGCCCGCAGGGCCGTTTCGGCGACTCGGCCGTGGTGGACGGCCGCGTGCTGCGCCGCACCAGTGTCTGGGGCAAACACCTGTTCCACCACTACGACGGCGGGCCGATCGTGCACATCCACCTCGGCCTGTACGGGGCCTTCACCGAATGGCCACGCGAGGCGGTCCTTCCGGAACCGGTCGGGCAGGTGCGGATGCGCATGGTTGGCGCCGACTACGGCGCCGACTTGCGCGGACCTACCGTCTGCGAGGTGATAGACGAGGGTCAGGTCTGCGACGTCCTGGCCAAGCTCGGCCCCGACCCGCTGCGCAACGACGCCGACCCGTCCTGGGCATGGAACCGAATTGCGAAGTCCCGCAGGCCTATCGGTGCCTTGCTGATGGATCAGACCATCATGGCGGGAGTGGGCAACGTCTACCGCAACGAGCTGCTCTACCGCCACAACATCGATCCGTTCCGCCCGGGCCGAGACGTCGGCGAGGCGGAGTTCGATGCGGTGTGGGCCGATCTGGTGGCGCTGATGAAGGTCGGATTCCGCCGCGGAAAGATCGTCGTCGTGCGGCCCGAACACGACCACGGGCCGCCGTCCTACCGGGCCGGGCGACCCAGGACCTACGTGTATCGGCGCGCCGGCGAGGCCTGCCGGGTCTGCGGGGACTCGATCCGCACGGCCGTTTTGGAAGGTCGCAACGTCTTTTGGTGCCCCACCTGCCAGAAGTGACGCCGCTCGCCAAGAAGCATTCGCGTCTACTGTTTAGGCACGGCCGTCACCGGGGTATTAGTTAGGTTATGAAAACAATTCCTCGTTTGGCCGCAACGGCTCTCGCGATCGGTGGGTTGGGGCTGGCGGGCTTGGGCGTCGCTACTGAAGCGGCAGCGCATCCCGGACCCTTCCCGCAGTGGTGCCCGGGTGAGTTTTGGGATCCGGGCTGGGGCAACAACTGGGACTGGAACAGCTGCCACGACTGGCGTGGGGGGCCGCCGGGACCTCCGGGGTGGGGGCACCCCGGTCCGCCACCGCCGCCTGGGCCATGGGGCCCGCCCGGGCCGCCCGGACCGCCCGGCTGGCACCCCTGATCCGCGCAACGACAACGCGCGCCGCGAACCGGCGGGGCGCGTTGTCGTGAGCGCTAGATGACGCCGAGCGCCGCGTAGACCTCGTTGCTCAAGGCGAGGCTGCGCGGGTCCGCGTTTGCCTTGGTCGCGTCGAAGCGGTTCATCACGTACGCGTAGCCGATCCGGTGTTCCAGATCGACGAAGCCGAAGGACCCGCCCAGGCCGCCGTGGCCGAAGATCCGGGGATTGGGCCCGTTGACGCAGCGTTGGTTGAGCATGTAACCCAGGCCCCACCCGTGGTCGGCCACCCGCGGCCCCAGCACCAGATCGGTGTCCAGCCCGCCCTGACATTCCCGCACCAGCTCCATGTGCCCGCGACTGAGCACCTTCTCCTGCGCCAGCGCGTTGTAAAACGTCGCCAAGCCCAGGGCCGAGACCTGCCCGTTGGTCCCGGGGAACTCGAGTTCGCGCCACAGCCGCAAGTCGTGCGAGCCGAGCTCGTCGTCGGGGGCGAAGCCCATCGAGATCGACAGCGCGGCCTTGGGATGTTCGGTGAGGCTGGTCGGGTAGCCGGGGGCCTGCGCGTCGGCCAGCAGGTCGCGGGCGTGCGGCTTGTTGACGCGTTCGGCGCAGCGGCGTTGTTCGGCCAGTGACAACCCGATGTGCACGTCGGCGCCGAACGGTTCGGCGATCTCGGTGCGCAGGTACTGGCCGATGGTGCGGCCGGTGACGCGCCGGAACACTTCGCCGAGGATGAAGCCGAAGGTGGTCATGTGATAGCCCTGGGCGGTGCCCGGCTTCCAATAGGGTTCGGCGGCGGCCAGCTGCGCGCAGACGAAGTCCCAGTCGGCCACGTCCTCCCAGCGCAGCCGGGTGCGGGGGCCGATCACCCCGGAGCGGTGGCTCATCACCATCGCCAGCGTGATGTCTTGTTTGCCCGCCTGCCCGAACTCGGGCCAGTAGTGGGCGACCGGGGCCTGCAGGTCCAGTTCGCCGCGGTCGGCCAACTGGTGCACGCAGGTGGCCGACAGGCCCTTGGTGCCGGACAACACCGTGGTCAGGGTGTCTTGCCGCCAGGGCCGCGTGTGGGCGGCGTCGGCCCAGCCGCCCCAGAGATTGACGACGAGCGTGCCGTCGACCCACACGGCGACGGCCGCGCCGACTTCGTCGCCGGCCAGGAAATTGCGCTCGAACGCCTCGCGCACTCCGACGAAGTCCGGCGCGCATGAACCTTGGATTGCCGCGTCCGTTTTTAGGTCGCTCATGGCGCCTTTCCTTGGAGCAGATCCGTGATCCAGAGCGGGCGACGGGAATCGAACCCGCGTAGCTAGTTTGGAAGACTAGGGCTCTACCATTGAGCTACGCCCGCATGTGTTAGTCGAGCGTGACTGTAGCTGTCGACGGAGATCAAATCTAATCGACGCGGTCTTGTGATCGCTCCGTGAGGGTCTGCGAGGTCGTCGCGAAGCCTGTGGTCAACCCGGCGCCGCGGGGCCTTAGGATCATCGAGGTCAGCGCGGGGTGTAGCGCAGCTTGGTAGCGCATCCGCTTTGGGAGCGGAAGGCCGCAGGTTCAAATCCTGTCACCCCGACCAGCACCACCCGTGCCGCATGCACACGGCCAACGAACGCCAGGAACGACCACCGAGGAGCACCCCCGTGAAGAGCACCATCGAGCAGCTGAGCCCCACCCGGGTCCGCATCAACGTGGAGGTGCCGTTCGCCGAACTCGAGCCCGACTTCCAGCGCGCCTACCGCGAGCTGGCCAAGCAGGTGCGGCTGCCCGGCTTCCGCCCCGGCAAGGCGCCGGCAAAGCTGCTGGAAGCCCGGTTCGGCCGCGAGGCGTTGCTTGACCAGGTCGTCAACGAGGCGTTGCCCGCGCGCTACGGGCAGGCAGTGGTGGAGTCCGAAGTGCAACCCCTCGGTCAGCCCGAGATCGAGGTGACCAAGAAGGAGTACGGCCAGGAGCTGGCGTTCACCGCCGAAGTCGACATCCGCCCGAAGATCGAGCTTCCCGACCTGAGTGCGCTGACCATCTCGGTGGATCCGGTCGAGGTCAGCGACGACGACGTCGACGCCGAACTCGAGTCGCTGCGCGCCCGATTCGGCACCCTGACCGGGGTCGACCGACCTGTCGCCGACGGCGATTTCGTCTCGATCGACCTGTCGGCCACCATCGACGGCGAAGAGGTGCCGGGTGCCTCGGCCGAAGGCCTGTCCCACGAGGTCGGGTCCGGCCGGCTGATCGTGGGTCTCGACGACGCCCTGATCGGTCTGTCGGTGGACGAGTCCCGGGAGTTCACCGCGCAGCTGGCGGCCGGCGAACATGCCGGGAAGGACGCGCAGGTGACGGTCACGGTCAAGTCGATCAAGCAGCGGGAGCTGCCCGAACCCGACGACGAGTTCGCCCAATTGGCCAGCGAGTTCGACACCATCGAGGAGCTGCGCTCCAACCTGCGCGACCAGGTCGCGCGGGTGAAGCGCGCCCAGCAGGCCGACCAGATCCGCAACGCCGCGCTGGACACGCTCCTCGAGCAGGTCGACGTGCCGCTTCCCGAGGCGATCGTTCAGGCGCAGTACGACAGCACCATTCATGGCGCGCTGCACGGCCTCGACCACGACGAGGCCAAGCTGGAAGAGGCGCTCGCCGGACAGGGCAAGACGCGCGAAGAGTTCGAGACCGAGACGCGCACCGCCGCGGAGACCGACGTCAGGAGGCAGCTCCTGCTGGACGCGCTGGCCGACCAGCTCGAGGTCCAGGTGGGCCAGGACGATCTGACCGAGCGGTTGGTGGCGACGTCTCGCCAGTACGGCATCGAGCCGCAGCAGCTGCTCGGCTACCTGCAGGAGAACAACCAGCTGCCGGCGATGTTCGCCGACGTGCGGCGCGGGCTGGCCATCGCCGAGGTGGTGCGCGCAGCGACGGTCACCGACACCAGCGGCAACACGGTCGACACCGAGGAGTTCTTCGGCAAGCGCTCGGAGGAAGCCGACGCGGCCGAGGACGAGGTCCTGGAAACCGAAGGCTCCGGCGACGAGGCGGAGTGAGCGGTCTTGACGCTGTGAGCGAAAGCGCCCGATTGAGGGGGAGCGTGGGCGCGAAACCGTGGGCTCGGTTGGTTAGTGTCGGTGCATAGAAGAACTGAAAGAAAGCAGGTAACCCAGTCGTGTCTGACATGCGTTCGCCCTCGCAGGGGCTCAACCTCACGGACTCGGTCTATGAGCGCTTGCTCTCCGAGCGCATCATCTTCCTGGGTTCGGAGGTGAACGACGAGGTCGCCAACCGGCTGTGCGCGCAGATCCTGTTGCTCGCCGCCGAGGACGCCGACAAAGACATCTCGCTGTACATCAACTCGCCGGGCGGATCGATCAGCGCCGGGATGGCCATCTACGACACCATGGTGCTGGCGCCCTGCGACATCGCCACCTATGCGATGGGCATGGCGGCTTCGATGGGCGAGTTCCTGCTCGCGGCCGGCACCAAGGGCAAGCGCTTCGCGCTGCCGCACGCCCGCATCCTGATGCACCAGCCGCTGGGTGGGGTAACGGGCAGCGCGGCCGACATCGCCATTCAGGCCGAGCAGTTCCACGTCATCAAGAAGGAAATGTTCCGGCTGAACGCCGAATTCACCGGGCAGTCGATCGAACGCATCGAGGCCGATTCCGACCGCGACCGCTGGTTCACCGCCCAGGAGGCCCTCGAATACGGATTCGTCGACCACATCATCACCCGCGCCGCCCACATCACCAACGGAGAAGCCCAGTGAGCACCCAGCACCCCATTCAGCCGCAGGCGCGCTACATCCTGCCGTCGTTCATCGAGCACTCCAGCTTCGGCGTCAAGGAGTCCAACCCCTACAACAAGCTGTTCGAGGAGCGCATCATCTTCCTCGGCGTCCAGGTCGACGACGCTTCGGCGAACGACATCATGGCGCAGCTACTGGTGTTGGAGTCGCTGGACCCCGACCGCGACATCACGATGTACATCAATTCGCCCGGCGGCGGCTTCACTTCACTGATGGCGATTTACGACACCATGCAGTACGTGCGCGCGGACATCCAGACGGTGTGCCTTGGTCAGGCCGCCTCGGCCGCGGCGGTGCTGCTGGCCGCGGGGACTCCCGGTAAGCGGATGGCGCTGCCCAACGCTCGGGTGTTGATCCACCAGCCGTCCCTTCAGGGCGTGATCCAGGGCCAGTTCTCCGACCTGGAGATCCAGGCCGCCGAGATCGAGCGGATGCGCACACTGATGGAGACCACCCTGGCCCGCCACACCGGCAAGGACGCCGCGACGGTCCGCAAGGACACCGACCGGGACAAGATCCTGACCGCGGAAGAGGCCAAGGACTACGGGATCATCGACACCGTGCTGGAGTACCGGAAGCTCTCCGCGCAGACCGCGTAGCGTTCGCGAGCGGGCACTCACGGCGAGATTTCGGCTGATTTCTCGCCCAGACGACACGCTCGGCGAACCCCGGCGATGTCGGCCGGCCGCACACGACAACAGCCACCGACGATGCTCGCCCCCGCCCATTGCGCGGCGAGCGACGCGGAGAAGGCGCGCGGCCCGGCCCCACCCCGCCCGTTGTACCGCTCGCCGCTGTTCGGGTAGCCGATCACCCCCAGGACGTTCTCGGGCGCATAGCAATTGACGCCGACCGCGACTGATCAGTACCGATCCGCTGATCGGAGCCAATCCCACCCGGCCACTGTAGGGTGATTTCTTGGGGATCTGCCCCGGCTTCGGTGGGGCCGGCTTCCCCGGCGGAAGTGGTAATCGGGCGGTGCACCAGCCTCGGTCGGGTAACGACCGCGACACGCCAAAGACACGCAAAGCGCGTCCTTCGCGAGTGACGGGCGCCGTCTGGCTATATGTTTCATCAAGACGGACGCGCATGAATACCACCGACGCGATTCGGCCCTAATGGTCGCGTCGGGCCCGATCTAGCGGGTAGCGTCGGGGGATACATGCGGCACAGCTAGACGAACGGCGAAAAGGAAGTAGGCCCTCAGCACCATGGCGCGCATCGGAGACGGCGGTGACCTGCTGAAGTGCTCGTTCTGCGGGAAGAGCCAAAAGCAGGTCAAGAAGCTCATTGCTGGTCCCGGTGTGTACATCTGTGACGAGTGCATCGACCTCTGCAACGAGATCATCGAAGAGGAGTTGGCCGACGCCGACGACGTCAAACTCGATGAACTGCCCAAGCCCGTTGAAATCCGGGAGTTCTTGGAGGGCTATGTCATTGGGCAGGACACCGCCAAGCGGACGCTGGCCGTCGCCGTCTACAACCACTACAAGCGGATCCAGGCGGGGGAGAAGGGTCGTGACTCCCGGCACGAGCCGGTCGAGCTGACCAAGTCCAACATCCTGATGCTCGGCCCCACCGGCTGCGGCAAGACCTACCTGGCCCAGACGCTCGCCAAAATGCTCAACGTGCCGTTCGCCATCGCCGACGCCACCGCGCTGACCGAAGCCGGATACGTCGGCGAGGACGTGGAAAACATTCTGCTCAAACTCATTCAGGCCGCTGACTACGACGTCAAACGGGCCGAAACCGGCATTATCTACATCGACGAGGTGGACAAGATCGCCCGCAAGAGCGAGAACCCGTCGATCACCCGCGACGTCTCCGGCGAGGGCGTGCAGCAGGCCCTGCTGAAGATCCTGGAGGGCACGCAGGCGTCGGTTCCCCCGCAGGGCGGCCGCAAGCACCCGCACCAGGAGTTCATTCAGATCGACACGACCAACGTGCTGTTCATCGTCGCGGGGGCGTTCGCCGGGCTGGAAAAGATCATCTACGAACGCGTCGGCAAGCGCGGCCTGGGCTTCGGCGCGGAGGTGCGCTCCAAGGCCGAGATCGACACCACCGATCACTTCGCCGAGGTCATGCCCGAAGACCTGATCAAGTTCGGCCTGATCCCCGAGTTCATCGGGCGGTTGCCGGTCGTCGCCTCGGTGACCAACCTGGACCGCGAGTCGTTGGTCAAGATCCTCTCCGAGCCGAAGAACGCTTTGGTCAAGCAGTACACCCGGCTGTTCGAGATGGACGGCGTCGAGCTCGAGTTCACCGATGACGCGTTGGAGGCGATCGCCGATCAGGCCATCCACCGCGGCACGGGCGCTCGCGGCCTGCGGGCCATCATGGAGGAAGTCCTGCTGCCGGTGATGTATGACATCCCGAGCCGCGACGACGTCGCCAAGGTCGTGGTGACCAAGGAGACCGTGCAGGACAACGTGCTGCCGACGATCGTGCCGCGCAAGCCGTCGCGCACCGAGCGTCGCGACAAGAGCGCCTGACACCCCGGCGGTCGGGAGGCCGCCCCTTCTCGGATACTAAATCCGCGTGCCGCTGAAACCGACAGCCCCGTACCGCGCCGGCTGACTCGCGCGCTGACTGCTCAACGTCCTGCTGATCGGCTTCGCCGTCTTGGGAACGCTCGCCGTTGCCGGCCTGGTCGCGTTGCCGGGAACGGCGCCAACCGAACTCGAAGCCGCCGCCCCGCCGACGTGACTAATAACACAGTTTTTGGCCTCAGCAAGATCATTCCGGCCCTGACTTGGGCTTTTTGCACCGAAGCTTTGATCGGTAATGCACCCGAGGCGCTCATATACCCCTTAGAGAAGTGCCATAATTGGTACTTGCAGTGACACACAGCTCGAGGGCGCGGGGACACCATTCTCTTGGCGCGTAACCCAAACTCCAGCGAAGTGCCTATCCGGATAACGAATGGAAGGCGGATACGTGGATCCGAACGGCAGCGGAGCCGGGTCTGATTCTCACAACGGGTCGTCCGGGGGAGAGTCCGCTCGCCGGAACGGATCCGACCGTCAGCGCCTGGAACAAGTCGTCATTCGCTTCGCCGGGGACTCCGGCGACGGCATGCAGCTGACCGGCGACCGGTTCACGTCCGAGGCGGCGCTTTTCGGTAACGACCTGGCGACCCAGCCGAACTATCCCGCCGAAATCCGCGCGCCCGCAGGCACCCTGCCCGGCGTCTCGTCCTTCCAGATCCAGATCGCCGACTACGACATCCTGACCGCCGGTGACCGCCCGGACGTGCTCGTCGCGATGAACCCGGCGGCGCTCAAGGCCAACCTGGGCGACCTGCCCCGCGGCGGCATGGTGATCGCTAACTCCGACGAGTTCACCAAGCGCAATCTCACCAAGGTGGGTTACATCACGAACCCCCTCGAGTCCGACGAGTTGTCCGATTACGTCGTGCATTCCGTCGCCATGACCACCCTGACGCTCGGCGCCGTGGAGACGATCGGCGCGTCGAAGAAAGACGGCCAGCGCGCCAAGAACATGTTCGCGCTCGGCCTGCTGTCGTGGATGTACGGCCGGCCGATCGAGACCAGCGAGAAGTTCATTCGGGAGAAGTTCGCCCGCAAGCCCGACATCGCCGAAGCAAATGTGTTGGCGCTCAAGGCGGGCTGGAACTACGGCGAGACGACCGAGGCGTTCGGCACCACCTACGAGGTTTCGCGGGCGACGCTGCCGTCCGGCGAATACCGGCAGATCTCCGGCAACACCGCGATGGCCTACGGCATCGTCGCGGCGGGTCAGTTGGCCGGCATCCAGGTGGTGCTCGGCAGTTACCCGATCACGCCGGCGTCGGACATCTTGCACGAGCTGTCCAAGCACAAGAACTTCAACGTCATCACCTTCCAGGCCGAGGACGAGATCGGCGGCATCTGCGCCGCGATCGGCGCCTCGTATGGCGGTGCCCTCGGTGTCACGAGCACGTCGGGTCCCGGGATTTCGCTGAAGTCCGAAGCGCTGGGCCTTGCGGTGATGACGGAATTGCCGTTGCTGGTCATCGACGTTCAGCGCGGCGGCCCCTCGACGGGCCTGCCCACCAAGACCGAGCAGGCCGACCTGCTGCAGGCGTTGTACGGCCGCAATGGGGAGTCGCCGGTTGCCGTGTTGGCGCCGCGCTCGCCGTCCGACTGCTTCGAAACCGCGATCGAGGCCGTGCGCATCGCGGTCTCGTACCACACGCCGGTGATCCTGCTGTCCGACGGCGCGATCGCCAACGGTTCGGAACCGTGGCGGATTCCCGACGTGGGCACGCTGCAGCCGATCGAGCACGTCTTCGCCAAGCCGGACGAGCCGTTCCAGCCGTACAACCGCGACCCGGAGACCCTCGCTCGCCAATTCGCCGTTCCCGGGACCCCCGGCCTCGAGCACCGCATCGGCGGCCTGGAAGCGGCCAACGGATCGGGCGCCATCTCCTACGAGCCGGTCAACCACGACCTGATGGTTCGGTTGCGGCAAGCCAAGATTGACGGCATCTCGGTTCCCGATCTCGAGGTCGACGATCCGACCGGAGACGCCGAGTTGCTGCTGATCGGCTGGGGCAGCTCGTACGGCCCGATCGGTGAGGCCTGCCGGCGCGCGCGGCGCAAGGGCGTCAAGGTGGCGCACGCGCACCTGCGCTACCTGAACCCGTTCCCGGCGAACCTCGGCGAAGTGCTGCGGCGCTACCCGATGGTGGTGTGCCCGGAGATGAACCTCGGCCAGCTGGCGCTGTTGCTTCGCGGCAAGTACCTGGTGGACGTGCAATCAGTCAGCAAGGTCCAGGGCGTCGCGTTCCTGGCGGACGAGATCGGGCGCGTAATCCGCGCCGCGCTCGGCGGCACGCTGGCCGAGATCGAGCAGGACAAGGCCATGGTCGCCAGAATGGCGGCAGCGACGGTTGGAGCAGGAGCTAGCGAATGACCGACCTGATGGGAAATCTCGCGGGCGCCGACCTCGGGTTGACGCCGAGGCTGAAGAAGAACGACGGCGTGCCTACCACGGATCAGCCGCAGAAGGGCAAGGACTTCACCAGTGATCAAGAGGTCCGCTGGTGCCCGGGCTGCGGTGACTACGTCATCCTCAACACCATTCGCAACTTCCTGCCCGAGCTGGGGTTGCGCCGCGAGAACATCGTGTTCGTCAGCGGCATCGGCTGCTCGAGCCGCTTCCCGTACTACCTGGAGACCTACGGCTTCCACTCGATCCACGGCCGCGCCCCGGCGATTGCCACCGGTCTGGCCCTGGCCCGTGAGGACCTGTCGGTGTGGGTGGTCACCGGTGATGGCGACGCGTTGTCGATCGGCGGCAACCACCTGATCCACGCGCTGCGCCGCAACGTCAACATCACAATCCTGTTGTTCAACAACCGGATTTACGGGCTGACCAAGGGCCAGTACTCGCCCACGTCGGAGGTCGGCAAGGTCACCAAGTCGACCCCGATGGGGTCGTTGGACCACCCGTTCAACCCCGTGTCGCTGGCGCTGGGCGCCGAGGCGACCTTCGTCGGCCGCGCCCTGGACTCCGACCGCAACGGGCTCACCGAGGTGTTGCGCGCCGCGGCCGAGCACCGGGGTGCCGCCGTGGTCGAAATCCTGCAGGACTGCCCGATTTTCAATGACGGATCCTTCGACGTGCTGCGCAAGGAGGGCGCCGAGGAGCGGGTGATCAACGTCCGCCACGGTGAGCCGATCACCTTCGGCGCCGACGGCGAATACTGCGTGGTGAAGTCCGGCTTCGGCCTCGAGTTCGCCAAGACCGCCGACGTGTCCGTCGACGAGATCATGGTGCACGACGCGCACACCGACGACTCGGCCTACGCGTTCGCGCTGTCCCGGCTGTCCGATCAGAATCTCGATCACACGGTGCTAGGCATCTTCCGGGACGTCAGCCGCCCCACGTACGACGACGCGGCACGCTCCCAGGTGGAAACCGCCCGGGCCTCGAAGCCGTTCGACGACGCGGCTCTGCAATCATTGCTGCGTGGCCGCGACACCTGGACCGTCGACTGACGTGAGCGAAACGATTTCACTGGCCGGGGTTGTCCTGGCCGGCGGCGCCTCGCAACGCATGGGTCGCGACAAGGCCAACCTCCCGCTACCCGGATCCGCTGGTTCCGGCGCGGCCACAATGGTCGAGCACGTCGTCGGCGTCCTCCAACAGCGCTGCGACCCGGTGCTCGTCATGGCCGCCCAGGGGCAGCCGTTGCCCCAACTGCAGGCTCGGGTGATGCGCGACGAACTGCGCGGGCTTGGGCCGCTGCCGGCGACAGGGCGGGCGCTGCGCGCCGCGGCCGACGCCGGAGCCAGGCTCGCCTTCGTCTGCGCCGTAGACATGCCTTTCCTGGCGGTCGAACTCATCGATGATCTCGCCCGCCGGGCGCTGGAGACCGGCGCGGAGGTGGTGCTGCCGTGGGACGGCCAGGACCACTATCTTGCCGCGGTGTACCGGACCGACCTGGCCGACCGTGCGGACGCGTTGGTGGCCGCCGGCGAGCGCAAGATGCGCGCCTTGGTGGACGCATCGGATGCTCAGCGCGTCGTGACGTCGGATTCGCAGTCGCTGACCAACGTCAACACCGACGCCGAGCTACGCGCCATCGCGCGGTAACGCACCTGACCCGCTTTGCGGCCGCGCCGTTCGCAGCTCAATCGCGTGAGAATTCGTGAATGAATTCGACATAAGAACAAGCTTCGCTTCCCGCTGCACCAAATAGTCGGCCGACGGTGAGCCATTGCAGGCCCCGCCCGTGATCTGTTGGGACGCCGCAGTTTTCGGTATCCCATAATCGCCACTCCACTGCTGGCGCTGGTCGGGTCATTTCACACGTCCCGACATCTCATAAGCTCGCGGGCAAATCCGCCAGGCCGAAACCGGGCAACGATTTGACGCCGTCCGGTCCTGTCAATCACGAGACAATAGTGGGCCGCCAGCCGCTCACGGGTATCGAAACGCGTTGTGGGTAAACATAATCGGAGAACCCTCGCATCGTGCCGCCGCTGATGCCCCGGCCGCGCAGCGCGCTATTGGAACGACGCCAGTTAACCAGCAGCACAAAGCAATTCATCCCCCCGAACGAGAGTGGCGCGTGGCGTGCGCGCGTAACTTGTTGTAGGGTACGCTGCTTCGCTCGTCGGGTGCCAGCTAGTCGGGGCTGCAACGGGCGTTAACCTGCCAGCGCAAATACGTGGGCCAGTTCACAAAATGGGCGTGATTCGGCTCACGATTTGAAAGTATTTGCGATTGCGGGGTACTCGCCGGAATCCTCCGGCTGACCTGCCAAAATGACGGTGGGATTGCGCCGTGATTTCCCCGTTACCGAAACGAGATGTCCGTTTTGTGAAGATGACGAATGCGGCTGGGTCTCGTACGGTCCCTGTTAGCCCGCAACGGGTTACGGAAGAGTAACTGAAAACAGAATCACGGACCCGCGTGTGAGCGGCGCCGCGGACGGCGAAGTGCGTCCGTGGCCGGTGGTAGCAATCCCGCCGGGCGACTCGAGCCCACCGCTGTCGTGCCAGGACAAGCCGGCACGTTCCGAAGCAGGTTTCCGCACCAACCAAAAACCGTCAGCCCACCCCCGTGGGCTTGCTTTGGCGCGCGCGCACCGCGAAAGGAATGATATTGGACAACGTCCGTAAGGCGCTCGTTCTTGCCGCGGTCACGGGCACCCTCGTGACCATCCCTTCGGCCACCGCCACGGCGGAGCCGACGGGCTTCGACCCCAACACGGCGCCCGCCGGGGCGCCGGACGCACCCCCGCCGCGGCGCAGGCGGCCACCAGCGGGAGCCCGTAGCGGGTGTAGGGGCCGACCGTGGTGATGACGACCTGGGTGCGGGCCGCCATCTCGTTCAGCGTCGTCGGCGACGAGGCGTCGGCGGCGATCAGCGGCCAGGACTGCGCGGACTCGCCGAGTGTGTCGCGGACGGCCCGCAGCCGCTCGGGTGACCTGCCGGCCAGCGCCACCCGCGCGCCCGGCCCCGTCCGTGCCAGGTACTCGGCGGTCAACTTCCCGACGAAGCCGCTCGCCCCGTACAACACGATGTCGAACTCGCGCTGCGCTGCGGTCACGCGCCCGACGCTACCGGACCCGCAGATAAGTAGTGCCGGGCCCAAGGCCCGGCACAACATATTGGTGCGATGGTCAGCCGCGGCGTCCGCAGACCGGCCAGGCGCCGATGCCCTGCGAGTGCAGCACATTATAGGCCCCCCCGATCTGCTCCTCACCGCGCGCGCCGGAGGGA
>NZ_LZJI01000049.1 GCF_001667775.1 Mycobacterium sp. E1747 | reverse complement strand
GCCCCACCGCCCCCCCCCCCCCCGGCACTCATCAATAGGGACAACTGCCAACAGATCCTGGGGATTTTCTGCCCCCACGCGTGACGGGCGCCGCCCGCTGGGTGCTGATCGGCCCGATCCTCGATTAGGTTGATCGCGTGGCCGCAAACAGTCTTCGTACACGCAAGACCGCCCGGCGATTACTGACGGTATGGTGCGTGGCCGTCGCCGCCGCGGGTCTGTTCGTCGCATGGCGCCTCGACGAGCGGGCGCAACCGTGTTGGAGTGTGCGGCAATTCATCGATTTCAACCGCGACGCGCAGGCCTCGTTGAAAGCCAAGACGCGGTTCGCGCGGCCGGGCTCCTACGAACAAGACTCAGTGCCGACTGACGCCGACTACCAGGCGTGGATCGACGGCATGCAGCGGCGAGCCAATCAGGTGACCGCGCCTGGCCTGTCGGCCCACGCGCATCGAGCTGCCGCGCTGGCCCGTGAATTCATGAAAGACGCCAATCAAATGAACGACGACCTAGGCAGACATGATCCGCTCAAAACGGAACTGCCGCCCTCAGCGAAAGCGGTGGCCCGGGTCAACCAGGAGTTCGTCGACGAGATGGCCGTCCTGGCGCGCGCCTGCCCCGCCAATGCGACACAGTCCTTTTGGCCTTGATGGAGAACGCTGTTCTCCTGTTCCGATGCAGCCCAAGGTGTTTCGACTCTCTGATCTCAATGCGGTTGGCTGATAGCGCAGTCGTTGTACTGTGCCTTAAAGTTGACTCACCCGATCACCGGAGCGCCCGCGAGAGGAACGGCTTTGCCTACGATCACCACCTCCGATGGTGTCGAGATTTTCTACAAGGACTGGGGCTCTGGCCAGCCGGTTGTCTTCAGTCATGGCTGGCCGCTGACGGCCGACGACTGGGATGCGCAGATGATGTTCTTTCTGCACCGGGGCTATCGGGTGATCGCCCACGACCGGCGCGGCCATGGCCGGTCCGAGCAGGTCGGAACTGGCAATGACATCGAGCACTGGGTGGCCGATCTGGCCGCGCTGACCGAGCAGCTCGATCTGCGCGACGCCGTCCATATTGGGCACTCCACCGGCGGCGCTGAAGTGGCCTGCTATGTCGCGCGCCACCAGGAGCGGGTGGCCAAAGCGGTACTGGTGTCCTCCCCAACACCGAGTATGGCGCAGGCCGAGGACAATCCGGGCGGGCAACCCCAGGAGTGGTTCGACGCGGTACGGGCCGGTGTCTTGGGCAATCGATCGGAATTCTTCCGCGCGGTGCCAGAGGGGCCGTTCTACGGATTCAACCGCCCAGGTGTGGAAGCGTCCGAGGCGGTCATCGCGAACTGGTGGCGTCAAGGCATGTCCGGCAGCGCCCAGGCTCACTACGAGACGGTGGTGTCCTGGCTGCAGGACTACTCCGAGGAGCTGACGAAGATCACCGTCCCAGTCCTGGTGATGCACGGTGATGACGATCAGATCGTTCCGTTCGCCAGTGCGGTGCCCCGAGCGGTCGACCTACTCCAAAACGGTGCGTTGAAGACCTATGCCGGCTACCCCCACGGCATGCTGACCACGCACGCGGATGTGCTCAACCCGGACCTGCTCGCGTTCATCGCATCCTGACCGGAGGCGTCGGACAGGTCGGCTATCGATCGTCGGCTAAAGAGTCGACGGGAATGGCCACAACTGCTCCCGGTATTCGGATGTGGGTCATCGGCTGACCGGAGTTGCCGCGTGGACGTCCAAGGACCTACCCGGACGTCGGCCGGGGTGCCGTGCTGCTTTGTCGCATCAGAGTCCCACCTCCACAGCGCGCCGCGTGGCTGCACGCCCACCCGGGCCGCGAATGGCCGACACCCATGCGTCGCGTCGTGGAAGGAGTATCACGACGGGGATAACGTCGCCCGAAACGCTCGTATATCAACGGATTCGGAGACGAGCACCCTACAATTGCTGCTGTGTCTATTACGGTGCGATCACCAGTTTCGACCGGCGAGACATCTGATCCCCTCGTAGTCGCGCCGCCGTGGACGTGGATCCAGAAGTTGTGCTTCAGGTTCCTTTTCACCATTGGTGTCGGCATGCTCATCGCCGTCGGTGGCGGCAGCGCGGTGAAAGACAGTGTGGGCCGGCACCCACTCGAACCGATGATCTGGCTAGTCGCGCAGATCGGCAGCTACCTGACTCGAGGCCGTGGGATCGAGATCGCCAAGTCGGCCGGTTCGGACCTGTTGTGGTTCTGGTGTTTGCATCTCGGCTGGGTGGTGCTGGCGCTGATGATCACAGCGGTATGGACCGTCATGGATCGTGGGCGTTCCGACTATCGAGGCCTGTCCGCGTCGCTGATCGTCTTCGCGCGCTTAGGGTTGGCTCTGGTGATGATCAGCTACGGGCTGGCCAAGGTGATTCCCGTCCAGATGGGGTTCATGACCCTTCCTCACCACCAACTGAAGTTGACGGGCGACACCAGCCTATTCGAGACGTTATGGGGCTTCATGGGCGCCTCCGCGGCGTACTCAGTGGCTGCGGGGCTGGTTGAGCTGGTGTCGGGACTGTTACTGCTATGGAACCGTACGCAACTGCTCGGTGCCCTCGGGTCGGCGATGGCGATGGGGCAGGTGCTTTTGCTCAACATGACTTATGACGTGCCAGTCAAACTGGCCGTCAGCGAATTGTTGTTGGTCGCAATTGGTATCGCGTCCCCTTATTGGCCTAACCTGGCGCGCGTGGTCTTCAATCACGGAGAGACTCGCCCAGTTGTGCCCAGTTTGCCGCTTGGTGCGGGCAAACGCTGGCTGCGACGAACCGGCGTGGTCGCCAAGTTCGGTATCGCCGGGTCGTTGTTGGTGTTCAGTGCAATGTGGGACGCCATGTTGTTCACCGCCTACAACACCCCCACCTCGACACTCGACGGAGTTTGGCGCGCAACGTCCTTCACCGTCGACGGCCGAGAGGCGGCACTCAACCAGACGAGCCCACAGCCGTGGACTAATGTCGCCATCGCCGAGCGCACCAAGATGCCCCAATACGGCGTGGTGGTCAAGTTTGTCAGCCAGGTCCCAGGGGGCTACACCACCACCTGGCGCCTCAGGGTCGACGGGGATTGGCTCAAGTTGCGGAAGCCCGAATCAGATTCGGCCGAAGTCGTACTTCGCGCGACCCAGCCAGACAAAGACCGCCTCGTGCTGGCGGGCCAGTTGGACGGCAGGCAGATCAAGGGCACATTCGAGCGTCGATTTATGCAACGCGGCAAGTTCATTTGCCGGCTCGTCAGCCCAGTCATCCCAGTGGGTTCAGTGCAGTAGTTCCTCCACAGGACTGGCGATCACCACGCAGGGTGTTGAGGTAACGGGTCCTAGGAGCACGGCGTCGAATCGCATGCCCGACAACGCCGCTGGAGATCGAACGGACGCGCTCCCGTCCCTGCCCGCAGGGTGGTCGGCCCGATTCCTTCGATCGCCCGGCTACACCGCGATCCCCTCGATGATGCTGAGCGGTGACACGGTCTCGACGATGCGATTCAAGCGAAAACCTGCCTGGTCGAACAGCTGGCCATATTCGTCCGCGGTGCGTTCACGAGCGCGGGCGACGAGCAGCATCTCGAGATCCACCCAGTTGCCTTGGAAGTCGCGATCGTGCTCGGGAATGACGAATTCGCAGAGCAACAGACGCGCACCGGCGTGAGCTGAGGCGCGGACATTCTTGAGAATGCGCACCGCGTCGTCCTCGGGCCAATCGTGAATGACGTTCTTGAGCACATACGCGTCACCACCCTCGGGAGCGGAATCGAAGAACGAGCCCTTTTCGATCCGGACGCGGTCCTCGACACGGTGCTTGCGAAGCAGACCAGGAGCGCCCGCGATGACCTCCGGAAGATCAAAAAGCACTCCTTGCGAATTCGGAGCCGTCTCCAGGATCGCCGCCAACAGTCGACCGTGTCCGCCGCCGACATCGACGATCGTGTTGAACGCGCCAAAGTCGTAGGCGGTCGTCAAGGGCACGGTCGCGAAGTCGGACACATTGGTCATCGCGGTGTTGAAGATCTCCCCGAGCTCGCCTTCGTCGGCCAGATACTCGAAGGCCGGTTTCCCGCGAAGCTCTGGGACGATCGCCTTCCCGGTCCGGATCGCGTCGGTCAGGTGGCTCCAGTGCTCGCGATGCTGTGGCGCCCCAACCCAGCGCGCCATTCCGGACATCGACGTGGGCGCGTCGGCGCGCAGCGTGTCCCCCAGTGGGTTGAGTGCATAACGCCCGTCACTGCACTGCCGGAAGATCCCGATGCCGATCAACGCGCGCATGAGTCGCCGCAGAGCGTCGGCGTCGGCGCCGATTCGGTCTGCTAGCTGATCGCCGGAGAGCGGGCCACTCGCCAGGGCATCCGCCACGCCAAGATCCGCCGCGGACGTGATCGCTTGAGCGACCCATGCGTTCATGATCAACTCCATCATCACCGCCGCAGGCGGAGCCGAGCGTTGACGCAGCTGCGACAAGTGGTGCCGGACCCGTTCGACAGCTCGCGCGACCTTGACCGGCGGAACCTTCGACGTCAACTGACTCTCCTTCTCGTTCACCTTCGCCACGACGGACGCGTCTGTAGCTGACCATCCAAGCGCCCAGCAAAGCCACGATAGAGCAGCCAACTCCGTTCACCGCAGCCCTCGTGGACGCCAACCGATCGAATCTGCGACGAACTATGCCCGGAAACCCAGAATTTTTCAACAATGATTGAAATAGCGCGACAGTCGATCTATAGTCCGGACAGGGGGTCGGATGAGCGGAGGCCGTCATGTCACGTCTAGTCACGAAAATCGTCGTTGCGGCGATGCTCGCATTCACCGCAGTAACGGCGACCGGATGCGTCCCGGCGGCCACCACGGTGGGACCGCCCTTGGGGGTCGCGGCAGGGTAAAGGGGTCGCGGCAGGGTAAAACTGCACGGCGTCGTCGGGCTCACGTGCCCTCGAAGGAGGGCCAATCTTGTTGGGGGTAGGCGGAGGGCGATGCAGTCCGCCGCCCTCAACGGGGCGGGGGTTATCCGCCCCAGTCCCCTGCGTTGAGGCGAGTTGATGTCGTGAGCGTCTAGGAAACGAGCAACAGAGCGGTCGTGACGAGCATGACGGCGGCGGTGACGCCGTGGACGCCCCAGGCGATCGACTTGGAGCCGCCGTTGCGCAACACGGTGGCCGCATCGGCGAGTGGAATCATGGTGGCGGCCAAGATAACCCAGCCGACCAGGTGGGTCGTACCCGCGACCATCAGGATGACGACGAACAGCCCCATCGCAATGTCGCGCACGCCCTTGACGCTCAAGTAGGCGCCCGCACCCGGCTGGTCGAGATCGGGCAGGACCCCATAGCCGGCAGCGGCGACGCGCGGTGCGAGCAGGAAGCGCACCCCGATAAAGATGATGCCCACGGCGAGCAGTCCGGCGAGCGTGTAGCCGATGACCGTGACAGTCATGTCGAGCACCCCTTTTACTGGATTGGTGAAAACGGCAATGCGTCAAGGAAGTTCGTTTGGACGTCGACGATGTCGCCGACGTCGAAGCCGGCCATGTCGGCGGCGAACTCTGGACTGGTCATGATGCGTTGCGTGAGTTGGTCGGGGTCGGCGCCAGGTGGGTACCGGATCAGAGCGAGGAGTCGGTTAGCGGTACCGCTCCGTTCGGTCCACACACTGTGGGTGATGACCCCGAATGTCTCCAAGGTCGCCAGGTGGCGGGCCCAGTGCACAGTTGCATACCGCTGCAGCGCGCCCGGTGATCGCAGGGTGTAGGTCCTGAGCTGAAACATGTCTTAGCTCCCTCGGGTTGTGCTGATAGCAACGCTAACCCTGCCCAATTAGCGCGTCAATAGCAGTGCTAGATTTCCTAGTTGTGCTACCATCTGGTGTGGCCATTGAGGATCGTCGTGAACGGGAGCGGGCCGCCCGGCGGGCGTTGATTGTGACGACGGCCCGCAGATTGGCCGAGGCCGAAGGGTGGGATGCCGTCACCACTCGTCGGCTGTCGACCGAAATCGAATACAGCCAGCCGGTGCTGTACAAGCACTTCGCCGGCATGGAACAAATCGCCGCAGCCGTCGCCGTCGACGGGTTTGGCGAGCTGGCCGACGCGATTGCGGCCGCCCGGTCGGGCGCCGACGCGCCCGGTGACGTTCTCGCCCGAATTGCGCAGGCATACCTCGACTTCTCCCGCGACAACCCGGCCCTGTACGACGCCATGTTCACCCGCATAACCACGTTGCACTTCGCCGACCAGGACAGCCCCCCGGAGCTGACGGCGGGCTTCGCGGAACTACGCCAAGCGGTGCGTCTGGTCGCCGACGAGCAGGATGCGGACGCGCTCACCGAAGTCTTGTGGGCTGCGCTGCACGGCCTTGCCACCCTTACCCGTACCGGACGATTGCGCCCAGGACATGACGCGGACCGTCTCGAGCTGCTCGTCAAGCAATTCACCGGCGAAGGGAAACCGCCGCGCTGAGTCTATGAGGTGCACGGCGCGGTTTCCTCCCCCGGCACCACATCACGTGTGCACTTGGGAACGTCGTTGGCGTGGGGTTGCGCCTCGACGCCAATGACTTCGCCGAACCCCACTCAGATGAGGCCTGACAGCGGGGCGTTGCGCCGAAAATGCTGCAGTACAACGCGATTCGATCGCTTTGGCTCATGAGAGCGACACCAACCGCTGACCGGTGCTCGGGGCGACGCTCGAACTCATGGGCCGGCGGCGCGATCAGAAATCGGCGTCAACTCCGCGTGGATCGTTCGGCCGAACTTGAACCGCATCAGTCGGTGCGCCGACGGCACCAGGACGCCATGCAGGAATGGATATTTCCGCCGGAGCAAACGTGCCGCCTGCCGGCATTCGGCGCCCTCCAGCAGACGCACGCGGCCAGACAGCGCGGGTCCCGTCGGCTTGCCCGACGCTGTGGCCGGGCCGAATTCGACACTCGGGTTACGCCGCATGCGGCGCACTTTGAGCGCTCGTTCGAAACTGCGAAAGTAAGCGCGATCTCCGTCCACCACAATGCTGACCGGGCTGGAGCCCGGCCTGCCGTCCTTGCGAAAAGTGGTGAGGCTGATGGTCTTTTGCCGCACGAAAGGCGCCAGCCTCGGACTGGTGGCCGTGTCCACGGAACCCAGCACGTAGCCGAGTTGGCGCAACCGCAGCACGAACGCCACGAGCAGGGCGACCGACGCCCCACCAAGCACCCACGCTTGCGTGGCGGAACCGCCGACGTCGAGGTCGACAACGTGGTTGACCGTGTGCACGGTGTTCGCCACGAGAAATCCGGCGAGCGCCGTCGCCAGCGCATCCGCCCAGATCACCGCGAGTAGCAGTGTGGTGCCCAGGCCGAGCTGAAACGCACCAACGTCATGCAAGAAGTGCCGGTGGGCAACAAAACCAACGGAATCAGCGAAGGAAGTCGGATCGATGAGGCACCAGGTCCCGATCCCAGCCGTGACCACCCCCACTGTCGCTGTCACCGCGATCAGGTAGACCTGCGCAGGCGTACTCAAGCGTTTCATCGTGCCGTCCTCCAGACAATCCGGTCCTGACTCTCCGGTCGCTAGACGGGACAGGGCAGCAATATGTGACGCGCGGCCACGCGCCCTCAGGAATGCACGCGGAAACGTTTGAGTCGCGAGGTCGCTCCGGAGATCAATTCGACCCGGCTCCGCGGCAATTCAAGATGGGCCGCCAGCACCCGAGTGACGGCGTCGTTGGCCTTGCCGTCAACGGCCGGCTCCCGAACGTAAATCGTTAGCTCGCCGTTGGGCCCTACGTCGACCAGGGGTCCCTTGCGACTACCGGGTTTGACCCTGACAACGACGGACTCGTCCATACCGCGAAAGCTACCGGCCGCGTACCTGCCTTCGTTGCAAAAGCGCGAAGGCCGAGTTAGCCGGCCGGCGGTCGGCATTCGTTGGCGCCGGGATCCCACCACCAGCCGTTGTCGCAGGCGAGCGGTTGCGGCCCGACCCCGAGGGGCCGACACGTATTCGCCGTCGGCTCCCACCGCTTCCCCGGGTGGGCCGTTGTAACGTGGCTTCGTGAGGTATGCCCGGGCGCTGCTGGTGCTGCTCTGCATCGCGGCTCCGGTGACCGCAATTTCTCTGGCGGAAGCACGATCTCGCGCCGACAACGGCGAGTTTTCCTACCCGTTCTCATGCGACCGGGCGTCCCTGACAGCCGATTTCGCCAGTCGCGACGAGCTGCCGCAAACCCAGGATCCCCCGGGCGACTGGTACCGCACGGATGCCGAGGGGCACTACGTCAACCGAGGATGGGGCCCCCGGTCCGTCGCCCTGCCACCGCCGGCCATCCCGCAAGGCGCGCGTTGCGATGCCACCACCTGGAGACAGGAACGCATCCTCGCCGTGGCCATGCGCTACGTCTACTCCCCCGACAACCCGCTCGGCCTGCAATACCGCCACCACCACATCCCCGGCTGGCAGCCGCCAACCTCGACCTACGCCGGCGCGATCGGAGAGAATCCCGACCCCGACGCCCCACAGGGGCTGACCGCCTGGGATCCTGGCCCCGGCCTGGACTGCTCGAATTTCACCGCCTGGGTCTACAACTACGGTCTAGGCATCAAGTTCGGCGGCGACGTGCGCGAGCAGGCCGACGGCACAGCTGGTCCGATGGGCCGCCGCATCCCGCAAGAAGGTCCATTCCAGCCCGGGGATCTGATCTATTTGCACCCCAACGGAAATGCAACCCGCGCCTCGCACGTCGTGATCTACCTCGACGACGGCCACATCATCGACAGCCGAGTCAACGCCCAGAACCGCCTCGGGGTGCAGGTCCGCAATCGGTTGGGCTGGTACCGCGACGCTGTTCTCGGCGGCTGGCGGCCGATCAACTGAGGCGGCCGCGCGTCGGCGAGTAGTCTCGCGGGCGTGTCAGTTCGCGACCATGGCGACCCTGATGGCGCGCCCTCGGCGCCACCGCCGCTTCGGCCCCCGACCAACGCCGCGCGTCCATCCGCGGCGGAGCAGGCCCGCACCATCGCGGCCGCCACGAACGCCGCCACGCTGGCCTCGTTGACCCCTGATGGCGACCCCTGGGCGTCGCTGGTGGCGTATGGATTGCTGGGCGGGGTCCCGGTACTGTGCGTGTCAAACCTGGCCGAGCATGGTCGCAACCTGGCGGCCGACCCACGGGCGAGCCTTTCCATCGTTGCGGGCGCCGCCGAATCTGACCCGCTGGCGGGGGCCCGGATCACGTTGGCGGGCATGGTCGCTCACCCACTGGCCGACGACCGGGCCCGGGCGCGGGCCGCGTACCTCAACGCGGTGCCCGAAGCCCGTCACTACGTCGACTTCACCGACTTCACCCTCTGGGTGCTGAACGTGCATAGGGTGCGCTGGGTGGGTGGATACGGCCGGATGGACTCGGCCACCGGCGAAGAATACGCGGCAGCCTCGCCGGATCCGGTCGCGCCGGCCGCGCCGAGAGCGCTGGCGCACCTCAACGCCGACCATAGCGATGCGCTGACTGCGATGGCTCGCGCGTTCGGCGGCTATCCAGACGCCGACGCGGCGATGTGCACCGGCATCGACCGATACGGGCTGGACCTGCGGGTAGACACCACACGCGGGGTGGTTTCCGTCCGCGTCGGGTTTCCCGAACCGCTGCAGTCCGCCGACCAATTACGTTTGGCTACAGCGAATTTGGCCCGGAACGCGGACCGCCCCGCATAATTGCCGGGCTCTGCCGGGTCGGGACGACGACGGATCCGTGGGCGGGAAGTCTACGGCGTGCGGCGATGAATTCTGCGCGCTCCACCAGTCAGACTTTTCGGACGAATTGATTTCGAAGAAAGGTGGATCCTATGTCCGTAAACACGGCCCTGCCTCCCGTCGTCGATCACCAAACCTGGCGCGCGGCGCTCGAAGAACTGCGCAAACGTGAGAAGGCCGCCACGCGTGAGCTGGATGCGATCGCGGCCCAACGCCGCCGGCTGCCGATGGTCGAGTTGCCCGACTACATCCTGATGGGTGCCGACGGGCCGATCCGCCTGGCGGACGTGTTCGACGGGCGCTCGCAGTTGATCGTCTACCACCACATGTGGTCCGACGGCGCGGAGTGGCAGTGCAGCGGGTGCACCGGTTTTACCTCGCAATTCACCCGCCTGGAATTCCTCGGCAACTATGACGCCCGATTCGTCATCGTGACCAACGGACCGATCGAAGAGGCCCTCGCCTACAAGCGCAAGGTCGGCAGTCACATGGACTGGTATTCGTCCTCCCAGAGCCCATTCGCCACCGACATGGACGCGCCCCCCGGCGGCGGGTTCGGAGTCAACGTGTTCCTTCGCGACGGTGAGACCGTCTACCGCACGTGGCACACCAACGGCCGGGGCACCGAGCAATTGAGCCACACATTCGGGCTGATCGACATCCTGCCGTGGGGCCGCCAAGAGGACTGGCTCGATTCGCCCGAAGGCTGGCCATCGAGGCCCACATACTCGGGGTGGCTTGACGCCCCCGCCTACGGCCCAGGGACAAGTGCAGGCAACCATGAACGCTGAACGTTACGTCGTCACCCGCACCATCGCCGCAAGTCCGGCGGACATCTTCGCGGTCCTCGCCGACCCGTCCCGCCACCGAAACACCGAGCCCACGGACTGGGTCCGCGACGCGGTGGACGGCGCCCCCATCACCGGCGCGGGACAGATGTTCGCGATGAACATGTATCTCCCCCAGGCCGGCGGCCACTACGTCACGCACAACCTCGTCGAGTCGCTGGCCTCCTTAGAACGGTCGGTCGTGGGCTGACCGCTCGGGGACCACCCCTATTGTGCGGCGAGTGTGGAATTCGCTGGGACACAGGGAATCTCGGAAGCGGGTAACGGGCTGCAGAAGAGATTCCCTTGCACGGCGTCGCAGCCGTAGTCCTTGAGTCGCTGGGCGGTGGCACTGTCCTCGACACCTTCCGCGACAGTGGCGATACCGAACGCGGACGCCAGCTCGATGACCGAGCGTGCAATGGTTGCGGCGCGATCGTCGTGCACGATCGGCGCGATGAATTCCCGGCCGAGCTTGATTTCGTCGGCGGGTAGCTCGCGCAGATACGTGAGAGTGGCGTAGCCGCTGCCGAAGTCGTCGATCGCCACCCGGATGCCGTTTTCCCGAAGACGATTGAGCACTGTACGGGCCCTGGCGAAGTCGGCGACCATCAAGTCCTCGGTGATCTCGATCGTGAGGCAACTGGGCGGCATGCCGCGCTCGGCGAGCACGGACATGATGCGGTCGGGTAGCGCATCCTCATCGAGGGACGGCGCTCCCAGGTTGATCGCGACGGGGATCGCGGTGCCGGCCGCGTACCACGCCGCAGCGTCGGCGACGGCGCGTGTCAGCACCAGAGCGGTGAGCACATGGATGAGCCCGTGTTCGCGGACCAGCGGTAAGAACTCGTCGGGGCCCAGCACACCGAATCGCGGGTGTTGCCATCGGACGAGCGCCTCTACTCCGGTCATCGACCCAGTCGACATCGAAAATTTCGGCTGGTACAGCAGGGTCAACGAATCGTTCTCGATGGCCCGTCTCAGCTCGCCGAGCAGTTGCAACCGGGCGAGGGCACCGGCATGTGTGGGCAACCGGCCAAGCTGGGCGTCCATCTCCGGGGTGAACGTCCGCACGTTGCTCGAGCCCGGCAGCCGGGCACATGACCTTGCGGCGTCGGCCTGTTTGAGAAGATCGCCGGGCGCCTGCACTTCCGCTCCGGCCGAGGCGACGCCGATACTCAAACGCACGTCCACGCGATGATCCTCGACGGCAACGGGCTCCTCGAACGAGCGTGCCAGCCCGTTGGCAACCTGCATGGCCACGTCGGGATGGTCTTCGACCAACACCGCAAACTCGTCGCCACCCATCCGCGCGACGGTGTGGCCATCATTGATATTGGCCTGGATCCGCACGCCTACGTCGCGCAACAATTCGTCGCCCACGTCATAGCCGAGGGTGTCATTCACCAGCTTGAAATCGTCGACGCCAACCGTCAGTACGCTCACGGGTACATCGTGCTGAACGTGTAGGCGAAGCGCATGCGCGAGGCGATCGTCAAACAGGCGATGATTTGCCAACCCGGTCAGCGGATCCCGCAGAGCGGCGTCAGACACCGCGGCGAGTAGACGTTGCTTTCGGTCGAGGAGCAAGATGTGGCGGGCCACCGTGGTGACGAAGAGCGCCACGCAAACCGAGAAGAGGAACGCCTCACCCCGGTAGGTGGGCCAAAAGTGAACGGCGCCAACAGCAATGGCCAGCAGTACGGCCAGGTACGGCAGCCAGAGCGCCGCTCGTGACGACGGTTGCGAGAAACCGAGGTCGGGTTCCGGTCCCGGACGAGAAGTGAGTCCGGACAGCGCGAAGAAGTACATCCCGACGGCCCAACCAAGAACGACGAGGTCGTTCGGCGCTAGGTCCGCGTGATCTTGATAAACGTGGACCACTCCGGCCGCGGCGATGACTCCCCACCCCAGCATTATCAGCGTGGGGGAAAGTCTGCGGCCCCGCTCGGCCTTGCGCACCACGATGAAGGACGTGGCCACCAAGCCCAAGTAGACGCCCGCGGCGGCGGCCAGCACCACTTGCGGAACGCTGAACGTTATCGAGAGTCGCGCCGTGCGCCCCAGCGGCGCAATGACGAGAACCACCAGCAGCGACGCGGTGATCAGGATGCCGTCGAGGAGCAGGCCGATTCCGAATCGGGAGTCGTCCCGGCAGGGAATCGTGATCGCGGCGGCCAACGCGCACAGCGGCAAGATCAAGTAGCCCAGGTTCGCCGCGGACAGGTCCGCGACAGGAAGAGCGCCACCGAGAGCGACGTACCACCACACCGCTTCACCGGTAGTCCAGCCGACCAATCCGGTGGACATGCCGGCCCATGCCAGGCGCTGGCGGCCTCGCGACCCGCGGGCGGCAAGGATCGAACACGCGGTGGCGAGTAAGCCCGCCATCACCGAGCCCGCCGGGGAGAGTACCGCCCGGGTCGGGGCGCTCGAGGTCAACAACATCGCCGCGAACGCGACGAGCCCGACGGTTGCCAACCCGACTACAACGAGTCGGCTTCGCGTCAGTGACAACATTCTCCTTACTCTGTCGGGCGCTGTTCGCAAGCAGGATAAGACACACCGCGAACGTTCTCGGCGGATTTGCCTACCTGCTTCTGGCCATTACGAAGTTGAATACCCCCCGGTCGGGTCGACTCGGCTATCAGAAGAACGGATTCGGTCGACCTCGCGCCGTGCGAGAGCACGCGGTCGGCGTGCACGAGGCGGCGAGGGCAGCCCGTACCCGGCTTCGATGGGAAGTCCGTCGGGCCGCGGACGCGCACGACGCTGTCCCGGAAGCGATGTCACGTGCAAAGGGAAGGGGCATCGCACACATTGCCCGGACAATAGATCGAGTGTGCCGCGTCGACCATGGTTCCGACGTCCAACAGGGTGACCCCCCGCGCGTTCAAGTGGGCATGCACGTCGTCGGCGATCTGTTGTGGCGTCCAGCCCCACGTGAGGTCGTAACAGATCAGGTGGGCCTCCCCGATCAGCGCCTCCTCGGTCTGCGGTGGCCAACTGAGCCCGACGGCGCGCAGTTGGGCGAGATAGGCGTCGTCTTGAGGGGTGTTCGCGGTCGCAACGGCGGTGCTGGCCACGAGGGCAGCGCCAGCCATCAGGGGAATGCTCAGTGCGGCCAGCCAGCGGGGTGAGGGCATTCGATTCGCTCCCTTTCTGCGGGGCCGCCAAGAGTTCGCGACCCAAAGCAGCACGGATGAAGAATAAACGAAACGCCGCAACGTCGGCTCGTCGAATCGCGCGCGGCCCGAAGGGTTCCGCGTATCGCCGCGGGGCCACCATCGCGGGATGCCAAGGGCGGTCTGTAGCGTGACGGCGATGAAGTCCTCCCTGGTGTATTCCTCCGTCGCGGCGTGTGTCGCGGCGACCGTGTTGGCGATCGCCGCGCCGGGCGACGCAACGGCGGCCGGCTCATGCCCGACGGCGCCACCGCAAAACGGCGGAACGCCCGACTGGACGCTGACCGGGACCACCGGCAGCGTCGCGGTCACCGGATCCACCGATACGACAGCCCCGCGCGTGGACGTGACGGCACCGTTCAGCGTGACCCAGACCCAGGTGCATACGTTGCACGCTGGAGACGGACCCGTGGTCTCGCCCGCGGCGACGGTGTCTGTCTGCTACATGGGCGTCAATGGGCGCGACGGGTCGGTGTTCGACAGCAGCTATCAACGCGGCGCCTCCATCGACTTCCCGCTCAACGGCGTTGTGCCCGGCTTCCAAAAGGCCATTGCGGGACAGAAGGTGGGGTCCACGGTCGCCGTCGCGATGACGTCGGCGGATGGCTACCCTAGCGGTCAGCCCAGCGCCGGTATCCGGCCGGGCGACTCGCTCGTCTTCGCGATCAAGATCTTGAGCGCGTCGGGCTAGGCTCGGACATCAAATCCCTTGCTGCTCAACTGCTCAGCGGTGCGAATATGAGCGCAGGGTCGATGCCGAGCTGTTGAGCGAGGTAGGTGGTCGCAACGCGCCCGCCCCTGCAGGTCGTCGACGGCGGCCCACTTGGGGGGAGATCCAGAAGACCCGATGGGACTCGGTGTCGTCGCCCATCGCCACGCTGTCGCGATCCAGCGTCACTCTTACCGTGTCGGTCGTGCTTGGATGATGTCCCGACGTCAGACGCGCCCGCCATGCACTAGACGTTAAGCCCCGAGAACATGATTCGGCCGGGATCGTACTTCTGCCGCACCGCGGCAAGCCGAGACAGGTTCGAGCTGAAATAGCGCGAGGCAGGTTGGTTCGCCTCGATGTAATTCACGTAGCCCCCGACCGAGTGCGGTTGCACGGCTTGGTGCGCGGTATTGAGCCAGTTCGTCGCGGCCGACGCGTCGCCGGTCTCGACATACCACTGCACCAGCGCATACTGGCGGCGCCACGGGAATGCCGTCGCCCCCGGCGCCACATCGGCGAGGGCACCGTCAAGCGCGTGCATGATTGCCAACATGCGGCCTGCGCCCCGGGGAAAGGCGTTGACCGCCTGGGCAATTCCCTGGGCGGTCGCCGCGTCGACGACGGGCAGCACGTCGGATCCACCGACGTATCCGAGCGGCGCCGGATTGAGGTTCCCGACGGCCAGATACCTGACCAGGTCCAGGTAGTTGAACGTGTGATTCTCGGTCCCCGTCGGTTGGACGCCAACGGCTTTGGTGAGGTTGGCCCCGACGCCGGCGCCCGAACCGGCCGGGCATGTCGCCATGATGCGGCAATGCGTTCCCATCGGGTCGACGGTGGCGTCCGCCAACGCCCAGCTGTTCCGGTCGGCGGTGCGCAGCCAGTTCTGCCAGCCGACCAACACCTGCGCGAACGCCTCCGCCGGGAAGTTGAGGTTGACCACGTCGAGGTCGGTGGTCGGAAACGTCGCGAAGGTCAGCGACGTGGTCACGCCGAAGTTGCCGCCGCCGCCACCGCGCAACGCCCAGAACAGGTCGGGGTTGGTGGCGTTGGACGCGGTCACCGCCTGGCCGCCGGGCAGCACCACCGACGCCGACACCAGCTGGTCGCAGAGCAGGCCCGCGTGCCGGGAGTTGGCGCCCAATCCCCCGCCCAGGGCATGCCCGGAGGCGCCGACGGACGGGCACGTGCCCGTCGGGATGCCCCGGCCGGCGCCGGCCAGCGTCTGGTGCATCGCATAAAGGCTCGTCGCGGGCGTCACCGTCACCTGGCCGGTGGCGGCGTCGTAGTTGACTCCCCCGGGCAGCTGACGCAGGTCGAGCACCATGACGCCGTTCGCCGTGGACGCGCCGATGTACGAATGCCCGCCGCTGCGCGGAGCGACCTTCAGGTTGTGGGCCGCGGCGAACGCCATGGCCTTCTGCACGTCCGCCGGAGACGTCGGGGTGACGATCGCGGCGGGCGTCGAGCCGTTGTAGTTGGTGTTGAACACCTGCTTGGCCGAGCCGAAAGCGCCGTTGTCCGGTAACAGCACCTGCCCGCCGATGGCGGTGGACAGGCCCTCCCAACCGGTCGGATTCGGCGCGGCGGTGGCGCGGCCGGACCCGAGTACGGCGCCGGCCGCCAACGCTCCGGCGGCGCCACGCAGGAACGTCTGGCGGGACATTTCACGCGCCATTGCCGGGCTCCCGCGTCTGGCTCATGTCCCGCATTGTCAAACGTCCGTCGACCAAAGCCGCGGTGCCCCATGCCGTGTGACCGGATCGAGATCGATACGAGCCGCCCCGGTGATGCGGCCGCCCGGCGCGGTTGAGCCCGCCTCGACCGGACACGCCGATCCCCGGCTCGTATTCTCATGCAGCATGATCGCCGCCTCGATGCCCACGCCCGGCAAGCTCGCGCGGTAGGCCGGGATTCAAACGCGTGGGTGCTCTCGTGGTGGCGCTTGCGGGGCTGGCGCTTCTCGATTCGTTGAACGTCCTCAACGTGGGCGTGGTCTCGGCGGTCGTCTTTGACAGCCGGTTGAGCCGCCGCTCGCCGGTTCCGGGAGCCCTGAGCTTCATCGCAGGCGTGTTCGCCGTGACAACCACGTTCGGCGTGTGCACCGTTCTCGGCCTCAGCTTCCTGACCCATGCCGTCGGCTTCCACGTGACACCGGCCATCCGGTTCGGCGGAGAGCTGGCGCTCGGTCTGGTGCTGACCGGCCTGGCCTATTTCCCGTTGACCGCCCAGTCGTCGGCTCCGGGTTGGGCGCTGGCGGCGATGCGAGAGCGCCCCTGGCTGCTCGGGTTCCTCGGGCTGGCGGTCGGGAGTGGCCAAGCGCCAACCGCCATTCCGTATCTCACCGGCTTGGCCATGCTCGCGGCCTTAAACCCGAGGCCGCCGCTGTGGCCCTTGGCCATCATCATCTACTGGGCGATCGCGCTCTCGCCACCGATGCTGATTCTTGCCCTCTCGATGAGAAAAACCATGCGGGCCAAGCGCATTCAGCGGCGCCTGGTGCGCGTCCTCACGCGGTACGGGCCGATGTCGGTGCGCCTGTTGTTCCTGGTCTTCGGAATCGGGTTGATGGCCGACGCGCTCGTCAATCACAGCGCGCTGTGGTGACCCGCACCCCTCTCTCTCACCTCTTGCCCAGCGAGCTGGATTACCTTGGCGGATATGACCGATCGCCAAGAGCGCGCGATGTCCTTCGGCTCGATCGCCGAGGACTACGACGGCTTTCGTCCGCAACCTCCAGGAGAAGCGGTGGACTGGCTGGTGCCGTCCCGATGCGAGGTGGCGGTCGACCTGGGTGCGGGTACCGGCCTGTTCACCCGCGCGCTGCTGAGCAGGGCGGCGGAGGTCATCGCGGTGGAGCCCGACGCCCGGATGCGGGCGGTGCTCGCCGGGCGCTCGCCCGAGGTGCGTGCCGTCGAAGGCACGGGCGAATCGATTCCGCTCCCCGATGCGGCCGTCGATGCGGTGTTCGTCTCCTCGGCGTGGCACTGGATGGATCCTGCGCGCGCCGTTCCCGAGATCGGCCGAGTGCTGCGCGACAACGGGCGATTCGGCCTGATCTGGACCAGTCGGGATCGTGAGGTGGGTTGGGTTCGCGAGCTGGACCTACTCCCGGGCGAGGACACACCCGAGTCGGAATCCCCCGACCGCTTCCGCCGGCGGCACGAGAACGTCGTGCTCCCCGATCCGCAGACCTTCCACCACGTGTCCCGCGAGACGTTCACATCCGTGCGGACCATGACCATCGACGATGTCGTCGCGATGGTCGGCACGTACAGCCGGGTGATCATCGCGCCTGAAGACGAGCGCGCGGCGCGACTGGCCAATGCCCGCGCTACCTTGACCGAACGCTTCTCCGGCGCCGAAGCAATCGATGTGCCGATGAAGTCGCGCTGCTGGCGCGCGGACCGAATTCCCCGCGCCGGCCGGTAGCCGACAGCGCCTCAGGCATGGGGCCCCTCCGACGGGGGCCAGTGCGAGCCCGGCCACGCCTCGCCGGGCGAATCGTGCTCCCCACGAGCCAGCGGCACCCACCGCTCGCTCGGGGCGGGCTGCTTGGACGAGGGAAAGTCCCGCAGCTTGCCCGAGGGCTTGGCGTCCCATTTGGCGAAGGTCAGCGGCGTCTGCAGCCAGCTGTGCAACAGGCAGTAGACCGCCTCCAACGAATCCAGATGGGTACGCTCCCAACCGTGGCTTCCGTCGAGGCCGAAGCCGACGAGTGCCGCGCGCGTGCCCGCTCCCGCCTCGATCGCCGCCGCGGCGTCAGAGCGGTAAAACCGGAACACGTCTCGCGCGCAACGGATGTCCTGCTCTTGGGCGAGCCGGCACAGCTTGCGCGTGAGGTGATAGTCGAACGGACCGTGCAGGTCGGCCATCGGTATCGTCACGCCGTCCTCGATGGAGTGCTGGCCCGGCGCACACACCGCGTTGTCCACCGAGACCAATTCGGCGACGTCGGCCGGCAAGCCGTGGCTTGCCCCGTGGCCGACCTCCTCGGTGATGGTGATCATGACCATCGTGCGGTGCGGCAGCACCAGCTTGTTCTCGGCGAAATTCTTGGCCAACGCCAGCGCGATCGCGACACCGGCCTTCCCGTCAAGGTGCCGGGAGACGATGTAGCCGTCGGCGGTCAGTTCGGGGCTGGCGATGAACGCGACGAAATCGCCGATCTGCAGGCCGAGGCGGACGAGGTCCTCCCGCGAGTGCACCTGGCGGTCGACGCGGACCTCGACGTGTTCCCAGTCGGTGGGCTGCAGGTCGATCTCGTCGCCGAACGCGTGCCCGCTGGCCTTGAGCGGTAGCACCGTGCCGGTGATGAACTCGTCGGGATCGTCAGAAAAGATCCGCACCCGGGCGCCCGCCGCGAACCGGGCCGAGAAAGTGCCGACCGGGATCACCTCGAGACGCCCGTTGTCCTTGAGCCGACGCACCATGCAGCCGATGGTGTCGGCGTGAACTACCAGCGCGCGGTCGGTCGTCGCCGATTCCCCCGGGAGTTCGGCGGTCAGCGCCCCGCGCCGCGTCAAAGAGAACGGCACGCCGAAGTCGTCGAAGATGTCACCTATGAGCTGCATCACCGCGTCCGTCCGACCAGCCGGACTTGGCGTCTGAAGCAGCGCGAGCAGCGTGTCGACCATCCACGTGCGGTCGGCCTCGGCCATGGCCGTGGTTTGGCGCACGGTATCTCCTCTCGAATCACTCGGGACCGAATCAACCTACCGTGTGGCCACCGATGATCCACGGGTCCCGGCCGCGGGACTCCCGCCGTTGGAGGGCACCCTTCGTCCGCTGCCATCACGGTAGAGCACTTCGGATCGAGGCGCCCATTGGCACAATCGGATTCGGCCACGCAAAGATGCTGGGCTTAGCCGATCAAGCGCTAGGCAGACGCGATCGGCGTCAAGGGTTCACGTTGGGGCAGGCCTGCTTGATCCAGTTGGTGATCAGGTCCCTGTTGCTGTTCAGATCGGCATCGTTGGGCTGTGCGCCGCCGGTGGTGACGAAGTGCTCGATTGCGGCCTTCACGGTGTCGGGTGGGCCGTACCTCTCCAGCGTGTCGGCGTACTCGCGCGCCTTCTCCGGGTTGTTCGCCACCATCAGGTTGTCTTTGGCGAAGGAGATATCGAGGCAGGTGGGCTGGTCGAACGACTGGGCCGGCACGGAAGTCGTCACCGGCGTCGTCGGCGACGCTGGCGCGGCGGGCGGCTGTGAGCCCGGGGTCGGAGATTGAGCGGATGAGGACGCCGACGACGACGAGTCGTTCGAGCATCCCGCCGTGACCATCGCGATGGCGGCCAGTGCTGCGCATGTGGTTCGGGTTCGCCGCATCGGACACTCCTTCGTCCCCCGAAGACATGTTTGCTGTGTGAACCCTACCGGCCGCGGATATCGAATCGAAGCGGTTTCTGCGCGTTGTTCACCTCGTCACCGCATTCTGCGACAAGGGAGCCGGATCGCAAAATGCCCATTTGTTGCCCTAGGAAACCCTTGATCTGCGAACGGTTTCGTCGCATGCGGTGCCCTGCAAATCCGATTCCGGCGGAAAATCTCGCTGTGTTCGAACGCGCCCAATGCGGAACACCGCGGTGGGACGGTCGAATCGATGACCATTTTGTGATGAACCACGCAATTTGCTGCCCAAGCGGTTATGCTTCCGTCCACTCTGTGAGCTTCGGGATCGGATGCGCCGGTCGCGGATGCTCAACGGCTCGGTGCGACCACGAAGGGTGAGCAACACATGCGCCAACTATCGACCGCGATGTGCGCCGCCGCCATCGGAATCCTGGTTGCCGCATGCGGCGGTGGCAACGGCGGTGCGCCCGGCTCTTCGACCACGACCTCCGCCAAACCGCCGGTCGCGCAGGCGGCGTTACCGGGATTGCTGCTGACGTCCGCGGACCTCGACAGCGCCCTGGGGGCCACCGGATCGAAGAGCAAGGAAAAGAACGACAAGCTGAAGGACGACGCCGCGAAGCAGCCGTGGCCCGCGGGCTGGAAATTCCCCGACGACTGCGTCTACGCGATCGGCCCCGGGCAGGCTCCCGTCTATGCCGGCAGCGGCTATACCGCGGTGAGCGGCGACGACGAAGTCGCTTCCCCTCCCCCGAATTCCAACGAACCGGACCCCGAGGTGGAACAGGTGCTGGTGCTGTTCCCGACGGCCAAGGAGGCCAACGCCTTCTACACCACCTCGGCGCAGCGCTGGCCGGCCTGCGCCAACCGCCAGTTCACCACTCCGGCCGGGCAGGACACCCCGGAGACGGGCTGGCAGGTGGGACCCGTCTCCAACGACAACGGAACGTTGAGCACCACGCTGACAATGACGGTTCGGGACAACGGCAACGTCCTACTCACCATGACCGCTCAACGGGCGCTGACGGTCCGCAACAACGTCGCGGTCGATGTCAGCGCGGTCCGCAAGGAGCCGGCCGACTTGGCGGTCAAGCTCGCCGGTCAGATCGCCGGCAAAGTCGACAAGCAATAAGCCATGACGCCTACGAGGCGGACGCCAATTCCTCGATGATCTCGGCGAGGGCAAGGATCCGTTCCGCGTTGCGCACGTGCAGGCTTTCGATCATGCGGCCGTCCACCGTGATCACACTCGTCCCCGCGGCCCGCGCCTCCCGATAGGCCGCCACCACCTTGCGGGCGTCGGCGACTTCCCGCTCCGAGGGACCGAATAGGTCGTTCGCGGGCCCGATCTGGGACGGATGGATCAAACTCTTGCCGTCGAAACCCATTTCGCGGCCCTGCCGCGCCTCGGCGCGAAAGCCATCCTCGTCGGTGATGTCGTTGAATACGCCGTCCAGGATCACCTTGCCTGCCGCCCGGGCTCCCAGGACGGCCAAGGACAACGCGGGTACGACGGGCGCCCGACCGGGTACGTGCACGGCGTGCAGATCGTTCACCAAGTCGTTGGTGCCAACCACCAGCGCGGCCAATCGGTCACTGGCCGAGGCGATCTCTTCGGCCCGTAAGAAGGATCGCGGCGTTTCGATCATCACCCACAGCTGCAACGACTCAGGCGCGCCCAGCCTGCCCAGCGTGGCGGCCAGCGCCCGGACCTGCTCGGCCGACTCGACTTTGGGCACCAGCACGCCGTGGGCGGTTGAGCCGGCGACGGCCGCCAGGTCATCGTCGTGCCACTCGGTGTCCAACCCGTTGACGCGCACCACGACCTCGCGCGGCGCGTAGCCACCCGACGAGATCGTTGCACACACCGTCGTCCGCGAATCGGCTTTGGCGTCGGGCCCGACGGCATCTTCGAGGTCGAAGATGACCACATCCGCGGGCAGCGATTTCCCCTTCTCCAGGGCCCGCGGCTTGTTGCCGGGCAGGTACAACGCGGAGCGGCGCGGGCGCAGGGTCGGTGCCATCGAGTGATTCGCTTCCTGTCGTCGGGCTCAGCGTGAGCGCGGCCTAGGCAGAAAGTACCCTTTCACAACGGTGTGGTCGCGTAGCCGGTCGGCGGCGGCGATCTGTTGGCGAAATGGCCGCGGGGGCGGCCGAATCCCAGAGAGGAGCAGCTAGTGTCATCACTTGGTTCGGCGCGCACCGAGGGCGACAGCTGGGACTTGGCCTCCAGCGTGGGGGCGACCGCGACGATGGTCGCCGCGTCCCGGGCGCTGGCCTCCCGCGAGCCGGATCCACTGCTCGACGACCGCTTCGCCGAGCCGTTGGTACGCGCGGTCGGGCATCCCTTCTTCGTGCGCATGCTGGACGGCGAAGTCCCGCTCGACAGCGACGATATGCCCTTCACCCTGCAGCAGCGTCGCGAGCAAATCGCCGTGCGCACCAGGTTTTTCGACGACTTCCTCACCTCTGCGAGTGGGGCCGGGATACGTCAGGCCGTGATCTTAGCCGCCGGACTCGACGCCCGGGCCTACCGGTTGGCCTGGTCCGCGGGCACGGTGGTTTACGAGGTCGATCAGCCCGAGGTCATCGCCTTCAAGAGCGAAACGCTGGCCCGGATCGGCGCCGATCCGACCGCCGAACGCCGGACCGTGGGTGTCGATCTGCGCGACGATTGGCCAGAGGCGTTGTGCAACAATGGCTTTGATGTATCAATGCCCACCGCCTGGATCGCCGAAGGCCTGCTCCCCTACCTGCCGCCGCAGGCGCAGGACCGGTTGTTGGACAACGTCACCGCGCTGAGCGCGCCGGGCAGCCGGCTGGCCACCGAGAACATCACCGACATGGCCGTGTTCGCCGACGAGCGCGCCCGGGCGATGCGGGCCTCCTGGCGCAAGCACGGACTGGACATCGACGTCGCCGACCTGGTGTGGCACGGGGAGCGCCAGCCCGCCGCGGACCACCTCGCGGCGACCGGCTGGGTGGTCACCCCCTACCCGAGCGAGCAGCTCTACGCCCAGCACGGCTTCGTCATCCCTGACAGCGAGTTCATCAAGCAGTTTCGGCACGCGATCACCTACATCAGCGCCGAGCTGGGCTGAGCGCGTTCTCAGCTGTCGGGCTTGGCATCGCGCCATCCCCGCTCGAACGGCAGCCGCCACGCGTTCGGCGCGATCAACTGGTGAATGGCGTTGGGGCCCCACGTGCCCGGCTGGTACATCTTGGCCGGCGGCGGGTCATCGAGCAGCTCCTGGGAACGCTCCCAGAGTGATTCGATGCCCTCGGCGGTGGTGAACAGCGTGTGGTCGCCGCGCATTGCATCCAGGATCAGCCGTTCGTATGCCTCCAGCACATCGACGACGGTGTCGATCTCCTGGGAGGAGAACTGCATGGAGAGCTTGTCCAGCTTCATGCCGGGACCCGGCCGCTTCCCGTAGAACGACAGCGACACTTTCGAGTTGTCGGCGAGGTCGAACGTGAGGTGGTCCGGACCTTGAGTCCCCACCCCCGAGCCGGGCGGGAACATCGTCCGCGGCGCCTCTCTGAAGGCGATCGAGATGATGCGGATGCCCTCGGCCATCTTCTTGCCGGTGCGCAGATAGATGGGCACGCCGGCCCAGCGCCAATTGTCGATACCGACCTTGAGCGCGATGAACGTCTCGGTGTCGGAGTCCTTTGCCACGCCCTTCTCCTCGCGGTATCCGCCGTACTGGCCGCGCACCACCTCGGAAGGCTTGACCGGCAGCATCGACCGGAACACCTTGTTCTTTTCTTCGCTGATGGCAAATGGTTCGAGCGCCGTCGGAGGCTCCATGACCACGAATGCCATCACCTGGAACAGGTGGGTCACCACCATGTCCTTGTACGCGCCGGTCTCTTCGTAGAAGCTTGCCCGCTGATCCAGGCCGAGGGCTTCGGGAATGTCGATCTGAATATGGTCGATGAAGTTGCGGTTCCAGATCGGCTCGAAGAGACCATTGGCGAAGCGGAACGCCAGGATGTTCTGGGCCGCCTCTTTGCCCAAGAAATGGTCGATCCGAAAGATCTGGGATTCCTCGAACGTCTCGTGCACGAAGTCATTGAGCGCGACCGCGCTGGCCAAATCGGTCCCGAACGGCTTCTCCATCACCACTCGCGAGCGATCGACCAGCTTCGCCTCGCGCAACATGGTGATGACTTCCCGCGCGGCTTTCGGCGGCACCGACAGGTAGTGCAGCCGTCTGACGTTGGGTCCCAGGTTGGCTTCGGCTGCGGAGACGGCCTCGGCCAGCGCTTCCGGCCCGCGCCCCTGCGGAACGTAGGTGATGATCTTCGCGAAGTTGGCCCACTGTTCGTCCGAGAGCTTGTGGGTGCCGAACGAATCGACCGCCTCCTTGGCGATCTCTCGGAATTCGTCGTCACTGATGTCTTCCAACGACGTCGCGACGATCTGGATGTCCGGTGCGAGCTCAGACTGGTCCAGGTAGGCCAGCCCGGGGATCAGCTTGCGTTTAGCCAGATCCCCGGTCGCGCCGAACAGGATGATGACGTGCGGGTCCAGCGGTTCGGTTTCGTGGCGGCGCGGACGCCCGCCGGCCGCCGGGTATGAGATGGTCTGCGGTTTCTTGTCGGCCACTCCTGCGATACTTCCATCGCCGCGGCGTTATGTCGCGTCCGTCACTTCTTAGCTCGTTCGACGGGGGCGTTTGCGGCCGGGAATGGAAGGATCACAATTGCCGGCGGGTTACCGCTCGGCTGACCGGGTATTGGGTACGGCGGGGCAATCCCCGACCACAGTCGATGGAAAGCGATATGACGAAACCGGACAAGGGCCTGCGGGGTCACTCGGAGGAGCTGGAAGACATCGTTGACCAGCTCGAGGAGAAGGTCGCCGACGATCGTGAGGCCGAAGGCGTCGCCGGCAAGCCCAGCGACCGCGAGCGCGCCCCGACCCGAGGCTCCGAGGAGGAGCCACCCGACTAGGTCCTAAAAAGCGGACGGGGCACCGAACCAGGCCCCGATTGCGTCCCGCAGCTCCGCATCGGTGGAACTGCCTACCCAGGCGACATGTCCGTCCGGCCGTATCAACACCGCGTCAGGGGCCGTGACCACTCCGAGCGCCGGGAGTTCCCAACTACCCGAATATTCCGCGTCGATCGTTTGGACCCGACCCGCGGCGATGTCGAATCGGCCCGGTTCACTGAGGTTGAGCAGCAGCGGCCGGGCGCGGTGGAGCAACGAGTAGACCCGCACCGGACCGTCGGCGGTGAGCAGGTCGACATCGGGCATTCGGCGTCCGAGCAGCGGGTGCCCGTCGCCCAGGTCGTAACGGATGTCCAGGCCCGACATCATGGCGGCGAACCGTTTGCGCGGTTCATCCATGCCGAGGAGGTCAGACACGGTGTCGCGCAAGGCCTTGGTGCGGTCATCGGGCCTCAGAAGCGCCATCTGCGCGACCGCGTTGCGCAGCACGCGCGCGGCGACCGGATGCCGTTCGCCATGGTAGGTGTCGAGCAGGCTGTCGGGTGAGGTGCCGTTGACGACCTGTCCCAGCTTCCAGCCCAGGTTGACGGCGTCTTGCACACCGGTGTTCAGGCCCTGCCCACCCACCGGGTGGTGCACATGCGCGGCGTCGCCGGCGAGCAGGACGCGACCCGCGCGATAAGTCGCGGCCTGCCGCGCCATGTCGGTGAACCTGGAAAGCCAAGCCGGACTGTGGATCCCGTAGTCGGTTCCGTACACCGCGATGAGTCCCTCACGCAGATCGTCCAGCGTGGGTTCGCTGGTTGTCCTCAGGAGCCGCTCGGTGACCATGACCCGCACCGGTCCACCGTCCTGCGCCGCGGCCAGGGAATGGACGCCGAGCGCGTCGTGGCGAATGCCCCACTCGGGCGAATCGACTGTGTCGTAGTCCATTTCGACCTCCGCGAGCAGATAGCTGGTCGTTGGCTCCCAGCCGGGGAAGTCGATGCCGGCGGCTTTCCGGACCACGCTGCGGCCGCCGTCGCAGCCGACGAGGTATCCGCCTCGCATGGATCGGCCATCGGACAACGCGACGTCGACACCGCTGCGGTCCTGGGCGATGCCCGTCACCTCTTGCCCCCGATAGATTCGCACCCCCAACTCGTTCACCCAGTCGGCGAGTACGCGTTCGATCTCGTTCTGCCACAGCGCGAGGCCGTAGGGATGCCGGGTGGGGAAGTCGCTGATGTCCAGCCGGATCTGGGAGAACCCGGCGACCTGGGCGACCTGTCCCCGGGCGAGGAAGCGGTCGGCGATGCCCCGCTGATCGAGGACCTCGATGGTGCGGGCATGCAGACCCCCGGCGCGGGCGCCGATGAGGTCCTGCCCGGAGCGCCGCTCGAGGATCGCCGCATCGGCTCCCGCCAATGCCAGTTCAGCGGCCAACATCAGGCCCGTCGGGCCGCCCCCCGCGACGAGCACCGCATGGTCGACGTTTTCATGCGACGGCATTTCTGACCCCCTGCTGAAAAGCGGAAAATGGCTTCGGCCAGCGATTGTGCGGCATCACCCGGCCCTTGCGGCAAGCCCCCCGGTGCGCTATAGGTTGAGAGTGGGAGGGCAATAATTCACAGACGGTCGCGCAGTGCGTCGATCGCGCGGCAGATCCGCTGCTCGCTCACCGGCCGTGCCGTACCCAGCTGCTGCGCCCACAGGCTCACCCGCAATTCCTCGATTTGCCGCGCAACGTCGCGGACGTCGTCCGCCGCCCGCCGCGCGGGTGAAAGCGCCTGTGCGAGTTCGTCGTAGGCGTGCTGCACGGCGTGCATCCGGCGCATCCGATCCCGGTCCGCTTCGGTCGCGTGGGGCAGCCGGTCGAGGCGCCGGCGGATTGCAGTCAGGTAGCGGGCGAGGTCGGCCAGGCGGTCGCGTCCCGTGGCGGTGACGAACCCCGCCGGCAGGAGTCGATCCAGCTGAGCGCGGATGTCGGCGATCGCGTCGGCCTGCGCAGGCGAGGGCCGGCCGGGCAGGAGCAACCGCGCTTCCTGCGCGGTGGCCAGCACCTGCTCCACGCGGGTCACGATGTCGGCGGTCGCCGGCGCCAGGGCTCCGGCGACGCGATCGCACAGCGTGGCGAACTCGTCCCGGTTCCACACCGGCGCGGGCAGCAGCGCGTCCGTCGCGGCGTCGGCGCAGTCCTCGAGCAGCGCGGTCAGCGAGCCATCCGGGTTCGCGCCGAGCGAGAGCCGAGTCCGTGGGCTCAATTGTCGTTCAACGGCTTTGACCGGGGACGGCACGCTCAGCCGTACCAACCGGCGCAGACCCGGCCCGATGGCACCGTCGCGCTCCACCGGGGTCGCGAACACCCGCAGGTCGACGGCGGCGCCCGCGTCGACGAAACCGGGAAAGCCGCGCACGGCGCGGCCATCGACCGTTCGCTCGATGACCGGTGGCAGCGCGTCAAGGTCCTCGGGCCAACCGCGGAGGCCGGCCCGTTCCAGCTCGCCGGCGACCGCCCGGGCGACGGCCCGGCGCGCAGGCGCGGCCAGCCGTTGTTGCAACGCCGCCAAGTCCTTGCCGCGGGCGACCTCGGTGCCGTCGCCGGACTCGACGGCGAAAGTCACCCGCAGGTGCGCCGGAATCTTATCGAGGTCGAAGGCCTCGACGGGGACCAAAACGCCGGTGCGACGGCGCAATTCGCGCTGCACCGCCGCCAGCAGCGGCTCCCCCGCCGGGTCGATCCCAGCCAGCACGGCACGCGCGGTGTCGGGGGCGGGAACGAAGTTGCGGCGCAAGTCCTTTGGCAGCGATCGGATGAGCGCGGTCACCAGCTCCTCACGCAGCGCCGGCACCTGCCACGCGAACTCATCACCGCCCAACCGCGCGAGCACGTCGATCGGCACGTGCACCGTGACTCCGTCGTCGGCGGCGCCCGGCTCGAACCGGTAGGTCAGGGGCAGCGCGACATCACCCGAACGCCAGGCATCCGGCGGCTCGGCGTCAGCCGAGTCGCCGGTGCGCAATAGGTCGTCACGAGTGAAGGTGAGCAGTTCGGGCGTCTTGTGGCGCTGCTTGCGCCACCACGCGTCGAAGTGGCGTGCCGAGACGACCTCGGCGGGCACGCGCGCGTCGTAGAACGCGTAGACCTCGTCGTCACCGACGAGCAGGTCGCGGCGGCGGGCCCGTTCCTCGAGCTCCTCGAGCTCCGCGCGCAGCCGCGCGTTGTCGCGGAAAAAATGATGGCGGGTCTGCCAGTCCCCCTCCACCAGCGCGTGCCGGATGAACAGTTCCCGCGCCACCGCCGGCTCCACCCGCGCGTACCCCACGCGGCGGCGGGCGGCCAGGGGCAGGCCATACAGCGTCACCCGTTCGTAGGCCATCACCTCGCCCCGCTTGGAGTCCCAATGCGGCTCACTGTGGCTGCGCTGCACCAGCTCGCCCGCGACCCGCTCGACCACCTCGGGCTGAATCCGCGCGGCGGTGCGCCCGTAGAGGCGGCTGGTTTCTACCAGCTCCGCCACCACCACCCAGCGCGGCGGCCGTTTGGCGAGCGCCGAGCCCGGCGCGAGGACGAACCGCGAGTTGCGCGCGCCCACATATTCACGCCCGTCCTCCCGGCGCATGCCCACATGCGACAGCAAGCCGGCCAACACCGCCGCGTGCACCCGCGCCGGATCGGCCGGTTCGGCGGATTCGGCGTCTTCGACGATGCCCAGGTCACGGGCGATGCTGCGCAGTTGCCCCACCAGGTCCTGCCACTCGCGGATGCGCAGGTAGTGCAGGAATTCTTCGCGACACATCCGCCGAAAAGCATTGCCGGTCAGTGTGTTTCGGCGTTCCCGCAGGTAGCGCCAGAGGTTGAGGTAGGACAGGAAGTCGGAGTAATCATCGGCGAAGCGGGCATGCTTTGCGCGCGCGGCCTCCTCGCGGTCGGTGGGACGTTCCCGCGGGTCGGGAATGGTCAGCGCGGCGGCCAGCACCAGCACCTCACGCACGCACCCCTCGGTCTCGGCTGCCAGGATCATCCGGCCCAGGCGGGGGTCGACGGGCAGCCGCGCCAGCCGACGGCCCAGGTCGGTGATGGCACCGTCGGCGTCGAAGGCCCCCAACTCCTGCAGCAGCTGGACCCCGTCACGGATGCTGCGCCGGTCCGGCGGGTCGAGGAACGGAAAGTTCTCCACCTCACCGAGCCGCAGCGCCGCCATCTGCAACAGCACTGCGGCGAGATTGGTCCGCAGGATCTCGGGCTCGGTGTACCGCGGACGGGCCGCGAAGTCCTCCTCGGAGTACAGGCGGATGCACACGCCGGCCGCGACGCGGCCGCAGCGGCCGGCGCGTTGCGCGGCGGACGCCTGCGAGATGGGTTCGATCGGCAGCCGCTGCACCTTCAGGCGGCGGCTGTAGCGCGAGATGCGGGCGTTGCCGGGGTCGACGACGTAGCGGATGCCAGGCACGGTCAGCGACGTCTCGGCCACGTTGGTCGCCAGCACGACCCGGCGCCCGGTGTGCGGCGCGAAGACCTTCTGCTGCTCGGCGGTCGGCAGCCGCGCGTAGAGGGGAAGCACCTGGGTATTCTTCAGTCCGCCCAAAGCTTCAGCCGTGTCCCGGATTTCGCGTTCACCCGAGAGGAATACCAGGACGTCCCCGGCGGGCTCGGCTTCCAGTTCCCCGACCGCATCGACGATCGCCTCGACCTCGTCACGGGTTTCGGTGCGCACGATCTCGTGGTCGGGGTCGTCCGGGTCGTCGTCCGGACCGCTCGACACCGGAACTTCCAACGGCCGGTAGCGAATCTCCACCGGGTACGTCCGCTCGGAAACCTCGACGATCGGCGCGCCGCCGAAGTGGTCCGCGAACCGCTGCGGCTCGATAGTCGCCGACGTGATGATCACCTTCAGGTCGGGGCGGCGCGGCAGCAGTTCGTGCAGGTAACCGAGCAGGAAGTCGATGTTCAGGCTGCGCTCGTGGGCCTCGTCGAGGATCAGCGTGTCGTAGCGCAGCAGCCGACGGTCGCGCTGAATCTCGGCGAGCAAGATGCCGTCGGTCATCAACTTGATCAGGGTGCGGTCGCTGACCTGGTCGGTGAACCGCACGGTGTAGCCGACGGTCTCACCGAGGGGACTGCCCAGTTCGTCGGCGATGCGCTGCGCGACGGTGCGCGCGGCCAGCCGCCGGGGCTGGGTGTGCCCGATGGTTCCGCGGATTCCCCTGCCTGCCTCCAAACAGATTTTGGGCAGTTGGGTGGTCTTGCCCGAACCGGTCTCGCCGGCGACGACGACGACTTGGTTGGCGCGCACCGCGTCGGCGATCTCATGCCGCCGCTCGCCGACCGGCAGGTCGGGATAGGCGATCGCCGGCACCGCGGCCCGCCGGGTGACGACGAGCGCCTCGGCCTGCGCGATCTGATCGGCGAGCTGCCGCAGTGTGCCGTGTTTCGCGCCGCGCAGATTTCTCAGGCGCCTGCCCAGGCGTGCGGCGTCGCGGGTGGTCAAACCGTCGAGGCGGGCGCGCAGTTCCGCGACGGACAATTCGGCCACTTTGGCCAGGGTAGGCGCGTGGCCCGCCGGCGGCCGGGCAAGGCCACGCGGGATTCACCCACACGAGGACGTCGTCCCCGCCGCCTGCGCCCTGTTCTCGGCCACCAGACGGGGGCCAAGGGGGCAACCCGCGGTGAGCGTTCGCGGGCGGTCAGTCCGCCGCGGAGTCGCTGTGCGGTCTCGACGCCGCCCACAGCCTCGAGTGCACCATCGTCGAACTGCGCGGCAAGCATGATTGGCCCTCCGCCACAACCGGTTTCGCCGTGACGCCGCCCTGGTTCGCCGGCCGGCTGGAAGCTCCCGGCGTCCCGGCCATCGCTATGCCCCAATCGGTGTCAAGTTCCTCGAGCGCCGGCACGATGGGCGAATACGAGCTGGTTTTCATGCCTGAGGCCCACACCCGGCGCCCTAGGCTGAACCCATGAGCCTCGTCACCTATGAGCTGGCCGACCACATCGCCACCATCACCCTGAACCGACCCGAGGCTCGCAACGCCATCAACGGCGCCCTCCGCCAGGACTTGAACGCGGCGTGGGAGCGGTTCCGCGACGACCTCGACGCGTGGGTCGCGATCCTGACCGCCAACGGCGACGTGTACTGCGCGGGCGGCGACCTCAAGGACGGCGAAGGTTCGGTCGGTACCTTCGGCGGCACCTTCTGGGAGAAGCCGACCATCAACTCCTTCGAATCCGGGATGGAGCTGTTCAAGCCGACCATCGCCGCGGTGCACGGACCGTGCATCGGCTACGGCGTGACCGGGGTGCTGTTCTGCGACTTCATCATCGCCAGCACCGAAGCCAGCTTCTGCTTTCCGGAGGTGTCGATCGGCGTCCCGACCATCGTCGGGGCCATCCGGCTGCCCCAGCGGATCGGCTGGGCCAATGCCATGGAACTCCTGCTGACCGGCAAGCCGATGAGCGCGGCGCGGGCCAAGGAGGTCGGTCTGGTTTGGAAGCTCGTAGACCCCGACGACCTGCAAGCCGAGGCCCGGGCATGGGCGCGGACGCTCACCGAGGCCGCTCCCCTGGCGCAACGGGCGACCAAGGAGGTGGCGTGGCGAACGGCGGATATGGGCTGGATCGAGGCGGTGCGCTTCGGCGAGACCATGCGTAAGGTCGCCGGGGCGACCGAGGACGTCGGCGAAGGGCTACGGGCGTGGGCCGAGAAGCGCAAGCCTCAGTGGCGCGGCCGTTAGAACGCGCGGCAGGCAACGTCATCGATCCTGCCGACGAGTGGACCGGCCCCGTTCGTATCCGGCTGCCACCGGAGGACAACCTCTGTGGCGCAAGATGATTAGGCGTGCCCGCGCCGCGTTGGCGCCGCCGCGCCAACCGCCGGAACCGCGGTGACCCGCGGTGTGACAGGATTTCGCCATGAGTGCACGCAGACTTGTTCGCATTGTTGGTGTTTCGGTGGCGACGACCTGGGCAGCGCTGAGCATCCCGGTCGCCGTCCCCACCGCGGTCGCCGACGCTTGCTCCGACGTCTCGGTGGTCTTCGCCCGCGGCACCCATCAGGAGCCGGGTCTGGGCAACATCGGCCAGGCGTTCGTGGACTCGCTGACCTCGCAACTCGGCGGAAAGTCCGTCGACGTCTACGCGGTCAACTACCCGGCCAACGACGACTACCACAACAGCGCGAACGCCGGGTCCACCGACGCGAGCACACACATCCAGGACACGGTCGCCAGCTGCCCGAACTCGAGGATCGTGCTCGGCGGATACTCCCAGGGCTCGACGGTGATCGATCTGGCCACCAACGCCATGCCGCCCTCCGTCGCCGATCACGTCGCCGCCGTCGCGCTGTTCGGGGAGCCCAGCAGCGGGTTCTCGTCCATGCTGTGGGGCGGTCAGCCGCTTCCGACGATCAATCCCGCGTATGGAGCCAAGACCATCAGCCTGTGTGCCCCCGACGATCCGATCTGTTCTGCCGGCGGCAACATCATGGCGCACGTCTCCTACATCGCCGCCGGGATGACCACCCAAGCCGCGACGTTCGCCGCTGACAAGATCAATCAGGGCACTCCGTCGCGCGCCTGAGCGCCGCTGTCAGTCTTTCGCCCGTTCCTCTTGGCGCTTCAGCTTCTCGGCGTCCGCCGGCTGGGCGACACGGTCCGCCTCGGCGCGCTTGGCGGCGGCGTCACCCAGCTTGTCCTCGGCCTCGTCGATTTCCGCTGCCGCGGCCTTAGACACGGCCTTCTCGGTGGCCTGCGTCCCGGTCTCCACCTGGCGCTTGGCCGACTCGACCGTCCGCTTCTGCCGGTCAGCCGCCTCGTCGGCGCGACGTTTCGCCGCCGCGCTCTCCCGCTGAGCCGACCGCGTTGCCGCGCGTTTGCGTTGTTCGGCCGTCTCGCGCGCCTCTTTGATCTCCTGCTGGGTGGCCGCCTGCGCTTCTTGGCGCTCGGCGATCGCCTCGTCGCGGGCGCCCTGGAGCTTCGCGTCGGCCTGTTCCTTCCTGGCCGCCGCCTTGGCGTCCAACTGTGCGGCGCGGCCCAGGGTGTCGCTGCGTTCGACGAGCGCCGTCCCGCGCTCGACCAGGTTCGGGTCAGCGAGCGCATTGCCGACGGTGGCGTCGAGCATGCCCAGGGAGCGCTCGAACAACAGGCGCGCGGGCGCGTCGGACGGGATCCGCGTGACGACCCGGTCCTCGATCACCTGCAACGGGAAACGGGCCAGTTGGTAGTGAAACCGTAGAACTGCCAACGGAACTTCGGATATCTTCATCAACTTCTCCTGGGTTTAGGCCGCCGTCAGGGCAGGTCGGCCTCATCGGACACGTCCCGGGCGTGGCGCCGCAAACGGTTGGCCTCCGACTCTTCGGTGCGGGCCACCTGCACCGACGTCTGGTGCTCGGCGACGGCGTCGACAACTTCCTCGGACGCTTCACGGATCTCCGCGCGTTCCTCGGCCTTCGCTCGTTGCGCTTCGCGCTGTGCGCTCAGTTCGGCTTGGGTGATCTCGGTGGTTGCCCGCTGGCGCGCGGCCTCCTCCGCCGCGCGCTTCTGAGCCGCCTCTTGGGCCTCGATCGACTCCTCGGCCGCGACGGCTCGGGCGTTCGCGGCGACCCGCTGTTGGGCGCCTTCCGCCTTGGCTTCGACCGCCGCTTCCCGCGCCTGCTGGGCCTGCGCCTCGGCGACGGCCTCCGTCGCGTTGGCTTCCTTGCGTTCGTGCGCCTGAGTCTGCTCAAGCTGCCCCTCGGCAGTCAGCGAGTCGTTGCCGGTCACAGCGCCGACGACCTCTTTGGCTTTGCCCTTGATCGAATCGATCAGGCCCCTGCGCGCTTCGTCGGCTTTGTTGTGCTCGCTCATCGACAGTCTCCTTGCGGCGTAGCCAAGTGCGTTCGTTCGTGTCACGCCCAGTGGTTCCAGCCATAGCGCCGATGAAACCAGCGTGTGACCTGGGTCACCGCCCGGCGATCCGGATTGTCGCCCTCAGGTGAACGAATTGGCCAGCGTTTCAACCGAAGTCGAGCGCCGGGCGGGTATCGCGCTGCGCTGCGAATTTTCCGATCGGCTACCGTCGATGGCATGTCCAAAGTCTCCGGTAACGACCCCATCGACGACGTCTCCCCCGGCGACATCATCGCCGTCGACCGCGGCTTTGGTGAACAGCCCTACAAAGTGGTGTTCAAAGATGCCACCGAAAGTGGTTACGTCGTCACGTTCGAGGCCGAGGACGGCGAAACCTTCCAGCTCGATCTGGCCGCCGGCACCCCTGTGACCAGGTCGCTCGAGTCGAAATGGGAATCTGCGCAGAGTCCCACCCCGCGCACCGAAACCTAGACCGCCGGTCCTCCACACCGCTCACACCCACCTCGATCGCGGCGGTCGCCCATCGGTGGAGTAAACGCAGCGACTCGTTTGGGCCCGCTCTGGACGGGAATGCAACACCCCAACGAAGGGAGCGGCGTGAGCGATCTGGATTTCGCCAAGCAACAGGAGTTGGGAGCGGTCAAGACCGTCGCCGCCGCGTGGCCCCGCCACGCACCGGGCAGACGGTCACGATCGCGTGCCCCGTCGAGCGGGCCGAACAGCCTGTCGCGACCCCGAGTAGATGGCGGTGGCGTTCGGTGACATCGCCGAGGCCGAGCCATGAAAAGGACAGGTGTCGGCAATGACCACGCAGCCCCCCAACCCCGACCCGGTACAAACGCCCGGCCTGGAGCCGGGAGGGGGCGTCCCCCCGGGGGCCACTCCGCCTGCTGCCCCGCAGACCGCGGGCGTCGGCGTTCATCGACCCCCGGCGACCCGGCGGTTCACCCCCAGCTCCCTACTCACGGTGATTGGCGTCTGCGTCTTCGCCGTGGTGTTCCTGGCGGTTGCGGTGCTGCTCGTGATGAAACTGGTCGGGGTGTCTTGACATGAGCATCAGCGCTGAGGATGTCCGGCGGCTGCTGGATCGCCAGGACGAGGACGCCGTGCTGGTCGCCATCGAGGGCCGCATCGACGTCGCGTCGGTCGCGGAGTTGGAATCACCCGATTACCGTGGCGCCCTGCAGATCGCGACGCGCCGGGAGTTGCTGGAGCGCACCGGGGGCGCGCAGCTGTCCGAGCGTGAGCTGGCCGAGCAGGCCGAGGAGCTCGACACGGCGCTCCGCAACCTGGGTGCCTGACGCACCCCCGCGGGCGAATCTTTCGTCAACCCCGTGGCGGACGTCCACGGCGAAGTAGCCTGCCCTCCGCTGGCCCAGCTGGAGGTGAACCTGGCGCTGGAGTTCTTCGTGCGGCGCATCGACTCTCCGAAGCTTGTGGTCGACCCGCCGCCGTACCGGCACAATCAGGTCTTCCGCGGGCCACGCCATCTCTGGATGGACTTCGCCGCGGTCGCCGACTGAACGGCTTACCGGCCGATTGTCACGGGGTCGCCGACGTGGATGACGCCGTCGGTCACCGCAGCGAGATATGCGCCTGCGCATGGCTGAGGGCCGTGACCGCCCGTATCCCAGCGATTTTCGGCGGCGGGCGTGCGGAGAGCCTGCGGTGCACGTGGGAGTGGGCCGTGCTCGAGTGTCGGTACGACGCAGCGTGACGTTGCCGTCAGGACGCGCAGCCGCATCTCGCCGACCGTGATCTCCCCGCCGACCCAGTCGTTCTCCACATAGGGCGGGCAACCCGGCGGCGTCGCGAACACCAGGTTCGGGCGGTACCGCAGGGCCTCGACGCCGATATGTTCCAGCGTTGCCGTCGTGATCGCGTGCAAAGGGGCTTCGTCGGTGAAGGAGTCGCCCGGCGTCGTCTGCGCGATCTCCAAGATGCGGCCGCCGACCTCGGCGTCCAGGCCCAGCGCCAGCAGCTGCTCGGGGTCCGGGCGCACCAACGTCGCGCCCTCGGGGCGCTGGGTGACCAGTCGGACGGATCGGCCCAACAGCTGCGAAAGCCGTTCATCGATCCCCGGGTCGTCGGCCGCCACACTCGTCCCGTCGGGCAACTTGATGTTCACCCCGCCGGCGTGGCGATTGGCGGTGCACGTCAGCAGCGCGCGCCACAGTCGGGCGTTCTTGGCGCTGGCCACATGCCCGGTGGTGGCGTCGAGCAGTGCCAGCCGCCGGTCCCCTTCGGCGCCATGCTCGTCGACGAACATGCTCTGCACGGTCTCGCCGAGCATCGACTTCACCGGGTAGCGGAGCAGGCTCTGGACCCGCGTCTCCCCCGCGGCATGACCTGAAATGGCCGTCGGCTGCTCCACTGGCTGTCCCCACTCGGCGATCCTGCCGGCACTGTCTGCATCAGACTATGCGGGCAGGACGCGGAACCCAGTGGTAGGTCGGAAACCGATCAGCCGGGGCAGTAGGTCGATTCCGCCGCGCTGACCCAGCCGGTCATGTCCGCGAACGAAAAGCCCTTCGAGCTCATGCCGGAATGCAGGTCGGCGGCAATCTCATCCGGCGTCTTGCCGGCCATCCGGTCGGAGCACACCGCGTGCCCCAGGCCGATCATGTCGGAATCGCTCGACGAGGGCCAGGTGAACCCGAGGTTGTGCAATTTCGCCAAGTAGGCGTCGTCGGTGCTGTCGGCCGAGGCAATTGCGGTGCTCGCGGTCAGGGCAGCGCCAACCATCACGGGAATTGTCAATTTGGCCAGCCAACGCTGTGGAAGCATTTCGCGCCCTTCTTTTCTGGTCGGTGTTGAGGTGGGGACAGTATATGAGCGAGCGCCGGGGACCGATATTAAAACCAAGAAAAATTGATGCGGGCCGCGCATCCGGCCCGCGGCCCTTTTTCTGGGAACGGAATGCGATTTCTGACAACGCTGCCCCTACAGGTGAGAACGGTAGCGAGCGTCCAAGGTGAGGGGCGGTACAGCGGAAGGTGCGAACTTTCGGCGCACGGTTATAGCCAAATGATGCCGTATGGGTGACGTGCGGATTATCGACGGAATAATTGGGGCATTTTTCTGCCTTTCGCCGATAGCGAAATGACGCATCAGCACACAAAAATCATACGAAACAATTGCCCGTGACATCTGTCGATATTGGACGCGGTTGTGTCGCTCCGAAAATGGGGCGTCCGATCGGTGCAGGAAACCTCAGTGCGGGAGCAACCGTTGTTTTTGCTCGAGGAACTCGTCCTCCGTGATGATCCCCGCATCGCGCAGGGAGGCCAGCTCGCGCAGCTCGGCGGCGATACTGGTGATCGGGCCACCGGCGGGGACTTGCGGCGCCGTGGCCCCACCCTGGTTCGCCTGCTGGGTGGAGGCCCTGATTCGCTCCGCGCGACCCGCGCCGCCCGTGCCGGCGATGGCACGTCCGGCCATGCTCGCCGCAGCCATCTCGCCGAACAAGCTCCCGGTCCCCCCGGACGAGGCCGAAGCGGCCGCGCCGACAGTGGTGGCGGGCAGGGCCAGGGCGGCGGGGCGTACGGCCGGGGCGGCCGCCGCCCAGGCCGGCGGCACCGACATTGCGCCGACGGTGTTGGCCTCGCCCAGGGCGGCCGTCGCCGCCGACCCCCCCGCCTCATTGGTGATGACCGGGAAAGGCGTCGGGGGCACGGGCGCCCAGCCGGGCCAAGATTGAACCCCGGCCCAGCCGCTGACGATGTCGTCGGTGTGGAAACCGGTCAACGCCCCCGAGACGTCGTAGGGAAGCGCCACGACGGCGGCGGCAAGCCCCGCGGACCCGACTTCCGGGTCGACGAACACCGCACTCAGGTCTGCCGCCAGACCCAGCAGGTCCCGGCCGCCGAAGCCGAAATCGAGGGGGCTCGCCAGGTTGAGCAGCGCATCGGGCGCCGCGGAGAAGGCTTGCTGTGTCGACGAGAGGGCGTTTTGCACATTTCCGGCCGACGTGACGGCGGCCTGGTTGAGCGCGGCGGCTTGCCGCACCGACCCCCCCGAATCGGTGCTCGGTTCTGGCGAGGTGAACGGCGTCAGCCTGGTTGCCGACGCCGACGCCGCCGCGTAGGCGTACATGGCCCCGGCGTCCTGGGCCCACATCTCCGAATACTGCGCCTCCGTGGTCGCGATCGCCGGCGTGTTCTGACCGAGAATGTTGGTCGCGATCAGGGACATGAGCAGGCTGCGATTGGCCGCGATCACCGGCGGCGGCACGGTTTCGGCGAACGCGGTCTCGTAGGCTGCCGCGGCGGCCTTGGCCTGGTTGGCGGTCTGTTCGGCTTGCGCCGCGGCGGTGCGTGTCCAGGTCACGTACGGGGCGGCCGCGGCCGCCATCGCCTCCGCCGCCGGCCCGAGCCACGGCCCGCCCGTCAGCGCCGCGACCTCCGCCTGGTAGGAGGTCGCCGCGGAATGCAGCGCGCCGGCCAGCGCGTCCCAGGCCATCGCGGCGGTGAACAGCGGCGCGGCACCCGGGCCGGTATACATCCGCGCGGAGTTGATCTCCGGAGGCAAAGCTGCGAAGTCCATGTCGTCGTCTCCTCCGGATGGGTTAACAGGTAGCCACGGCGTGAACGGGCCGTTGCAGGCGGTAGGGGGATTGCCCAACGGGCAGCAAACAAATCTCGTTTCTTCTAGTAGTACAGGTGCGGCATCGGCGGATAACCGAGTGCTGCCCCCTACCCGCACGTCCGCCCAAGAACACCGATAAATTACCCTCGCAGCGCAACGCAGGCTGCCAACGCCACGGAGCGCCTCGGGGCTTTGCCCGTGCGAGCTCAGCCAGTCGGAGCGGACCGACCCGACGTCACTTGGTCTGCTTGGATCGACTCCATCACCGCGAGTTAGGTCAATTCATGAAATTTGTGCTGGCGGCTTACGGAAGCCGGGGCGACGTCGAGCCCTGTGTCGCCGTCGGCCGCGAGCTGCTCCGCCGAGGCCACGACGTGCAGATGGCGGTCCCGCCTGACAGGTGCCGATTCGCTGAATCGGCGGGGGTCACCGCTGCCGCCTACGGCCCGGACACGGCAGAGCAGGTACACGCGGCCACGGAGTTCGTTCGCCGCGTCCAGGAACCGATGAGCGCGCTGCCGCAACTCTCGCAGCGGGTCACCCAGGTATGGGCGGAGAAAAGCGCGGCCCTGGCGGCCGTGGCGGAGGGCGCCGACCTGCTGGTGGCCGGCATGAACGAGCAGCGGCTGGCCGCCAACGTCGCCGAGTCCTCCGGCATGCCGTTCGCCGCGCTGCACTTCTTTCCCGCGCGCGCATTAGACCTCGGCGTGGCCCAGGCGCACGTCACGAGCGTGGCCGAGGATGCGCAACGCTTGGCGCTTGGCTTGCCGCAAGGCGGTCCGTCGTCGAGCGGTCCAGTGCTGGAAATCCAGGCTTACGAAGAGTTTTGCTTGCCCGAGTTGGCGGCCGAGTGGGCGGGATCTGGGTACCGACGGCCCTTCGTCGGTTCGCTGACGCTGGAAATGCCGACCGAGGTCGACGACGAGGTGCTGTCGTGGATCGCCGACGGATCGCCGCCCATTTACTTCGGCTTCGGCAGCACTCCGATCACCTCGCCCCCCGAGACGGTCGCGGTGATCAGCGGGGCGTGCGAGCAGTTGGGCGAACGCGCCTTAATCTGCAGCGGGTCGAACGATTTCACCCGCCTGAGCCGGTCGGCTCATACCAAGGTCGTGGAGGCGGTCAACCACACGGCCGTCTTCCCGGCATGCCGCGCGATCGTGCACCACGGAGGCGCCGGTACGACCGCCGCGGGGATGCGAGCCGGAGTCCCCATGCTGGTGCTCTGGCTCTGGCTCGATCAGCCGATCTGGGCATCCGCGGTGAGCCAGTTGGGAATCGGGGTCGCGAGGGCCTTCTCGGACTCGACCTACGATTCACTGATCGCGGATCTGCGCACCCTGCGTGCCGCGGATTACGTCACGGCAGCCCGAGAGGTGGCCGCTCGGATGACCAAACCCGCCGAAAGCGTCACCAAGGCCGCCGATCTCCTCGAAGACGCCGCCCGCTCAGGGTGATTGACGGGTGGAGTCGATCAGTGGTGCAAAACTGCCGCGTCGTGTAGAAGATTCTGGTGCAGGGTCCGCGTTCTGAGCCTCTCGATCCGTCGATCCTCTACGAGGCGATGATCAGGCGGTGGTATCGCCGGACGTCCGCCGAGGGGCACATCAGAGTGCCGGCCGTGCCGGGCCTGATCGACGAGTATGTACAGTTGTGCGGCAACATCTGCGCCACACTGGGCGTCTGGCACACACCTGAACAGACCGCTGCGCTGCGGGTCTCGCTCGAGACCGAGCTGGCCAAGGGCTTCAAGGCCTCCCCCCGCTCGGACATCGTCATCTCGTTCGACGCCCCCTTCGGGACGAGCGTCAACATCCGCGTGAAGGCCGAGTGGCGGACACTCGACGCCGACTACGACCAATGGGTGGCCGTGCGCCCGGCGCCGCTGTTCGGAAAGGAGCCCGACGCGCGGGTGCTGGCTCTGGCCGCCGAAGCGGCAGACCCGACGGCCTACCGCGTGCTGGATGTCGGGGCGGGAACGGGGCGCAACGCGCTGGCGCTGGCCCGGCGCGGCCACCCGGTGGACGCAGTCGAGATGGCCGCGAAACTCGCCGACGTCATGCGCGTGGAGGCGCAGCGCGAATCGCTGCCCGTGCGGGTGATTCAGAGCGACGTCTTCACCGCGATGGAAAGCGTCCACGACGAATACCAGCTGATGGTGCTTTCCGAGGTGGTGCCCGACTTCCGCACGGCCCAGGAACTGCGGGGCGTGTTCGAACTGGCCGCCGAATGCCTCGCTCCCGCCGGACAATTGGTGTTCAACACGTTCCTGCCTCGCGACGGTTATCTGCCCGACGAATCTGCGCTGCAATTCGGTCAGCAGTGCAACACGATGATCTACACGCGCGACCAGATGGTGAGCGCGGTGGCGGGACTCCCCCTCGAACTCGTCGCCGATGACTCCGCGTACGAATACGAGAAGGCTCATTTGCCCGCGGGAACCTGGCCGCCCACCGGCTGGTTCGAGGGTTGGGCCAGTGGACTCGACATGTTCGACGTCGACCGCGAGCACTCGCCGATCGAGTTGCGCTGGCTCGTCTACCGCAAGACGGACTGAGCCGCCGGTACTAGGCGGACAAGTCGCGGGTGGCCGGCCCCTCCAGCAGGGCGCCGTCCGGGGCGAAGCGCGACCCGTGCAACGGACATTCCCACGCCTTGTCGGCGTCATTCCAGTTCACGATCCCGCCGAGGTGCGGGCACACCGGTGAAACGCGATGCTCGGTGCCGTCGACGCGGCAACGCGCCTGAAGATGCCACGGCGGTCCGCTGACCACGCCGCCCTCGTCCGCGCCGGGGCTCCGGCGGCCCGCGCGCAGCAGCGGTGTGATCCAGCCCTTGGCCAAATCGAATCCCACCTCGGCGTTGAACTGCATCGCGGTCGGCAGCCCGGACAACTCGTGTGGGCTCCAGCTGGCGAACGCTTTGGCCCAATCCATCCGCCCGCCCAGGATTCGGCTCGACAGCGCCAACGCCGCGGCGGCGCCGTTGGTCATCCCCCACTTGTTGAATCCGGTTGCGACAAAGATGGTTTCGGTGTTCGGCAGGATGGGCCCGACGTAGGGCAGCTGATCGATGGGGGTGTAATCCTGCGCCGACCAGAAATGCGTCTGCTCGGCACCCGGGTAGTGCATGCGGGCCCACGACGCCAGTTCCTCGAGCGCCTTGGTCGGGCTCTTCTTGCGGCCCACGGTGTGGCCGGCCCCGCCCACGATCAGCAGCTCCCCGTCCGGAACCGGCGCGTAGCGCACGGAGCGGGTCGGCGAGTCTGTCGAGATCATCATTGGCCTGGTGATGTTGCCGGGGACCTTGAACGCCAAGCAGTAGGACCGGCTCGGCTTGACGCGCGCGAAGTATCCCCCACGGTCCAGGATCGGGATGCCGGTGGCGAGCACCAGCTGCCGGGTCTCGAGTTCCACGTCTCGCTGATCGGCGTCGTTGATGTGCACGCGCACGCGGTCGCCGCGGCTGGACACCCGCCGGACCCGGGCGTGCTCGACGAGGCGGCCGCCGCGGCCGAGCAGCTCTGTCGCCAGTGCGTCAAGGAACGGCATGGGATCGAACTGCGCCTGATCAGGCAGCCGCACGCCGCCGTGGTAGGGGAACGGCACGTCAGCGTCGTCGTCCCAGACCGCGGGCAGCCCAACCGCCTGGCAGGCCCTGAGCTCCAGCCGCGCGGACGGCACGCCCTTGGCGGACTGGGCATACGTACAGGCATCCTCGCGCTGCACCGCGATGCCATGCGACTCGCAGTAATCGACCACCCAGTCCTGGCCTTCGCGATTGCCGTCCACGTAGGCGCGGGCCAGGTCCCGGCCATGCCTGGGCAGGATCTTCGACAGGTGCGTGCCCTGCAGCAAACTGATCTTCGCGGTGGTGTTTCCGGTTGCGCAGGCCCCGACGGTGCGAGCCTCGAGCACTAGCACGTCCTTGCCGGCGCGGGCCAACAGCACCGCGGTCATCAGCCCGGTGATGCCGGCACCCACGACGATGACATCCGCGGAGCGGGGACCTTGGTCAAGCTGGCTTGCGGCCCAAGGCTGTTCGCCGCGGTTGGTCAACCATAAAGACGTCACGGGTGGGCTAATACCCGCGCCGACCCCAGGGAAACACCGGTGCGGCCCGGCTGGCGGCGTCACGCCCGCCTCAGCTGCGCTTTCGCCTCCCTGACCGATTGTGCCGCGGCGCGGCTGGCTCGCTTGGCGCGGCCGTAGTCGGCTTCGGCGCGTTCGAGTTCGCGCTCGGCTGTCCGCAACGCCGCGAGCGCCTCGTCGCGACGCTGACGGGCGGCATCGCGCTCGGCGCGGCGCTCGGACAGCGCGGCGTCGGCGTCCGCCCCCTGGCGTTCGGCGGTGGTGACGGCCGCCGTGAGTTTCTCGAGACGCCGGTGCGCGGCGGCGTCGCGCACGGATCGCTTGGCGGGCTGTGGCCGGGGTTTTGCCGGCCGCTCCTTCGCTTTTGGGGTGCGGGCGGAGGTTGTCGATACCGTGGTCGCGGCGCCGACGTCGCCGAAACCCGACCACTGTTCGGGCCGGGCCAATCGGCCGAGTCGCTGCCTGACCTCTGGCTCGGCGATGGCGGCTTGCAGCGTGCTGGTGATGTCGTCGCGCAGAGTCGAGGACGGCTGTTCGATGTCGGCCGCTTGGAATGCGGCCCGTGTGAGTTCGTCGATGAGCCGGTGCTGCTGGGCGGACAAGTCCCGGATGCGTGCGCCGTCCATGGCGGCGTGCGCGGCGCGCAACTCATCGCCCAGCCCCGCCAGGCGCTGCCCGGTGTCACGGTGTCGCAGCGCGAGCCGGTTGACGATCCATGCCGCCGTAGTTGGCTTGTTGCAGGCGGAAATTCGCTTGGCTGCCGCGTCGTCCCCGCGGCGTTTGGCCGCGGCGGCCAATCTGGTGCGCTCTGCGGTGAACTCCTTCGGCGGCGCCCAATAAAGACTGTCGAGTTCGTCGTCGGCCATGACGCCATGATCCACGTGCCCGGCCGCCGTCTGTTTAAAAACCGCACCTCCGTGGCACCTGAAGGACAACATCGTCGCGCCGAGCCAGCGAGCGACTTCGACCCGGCATCAACAGAACGCAAGGATCCCTCAGCTCAATGATGTCCAAGACCAGTGATCGGCCCATTCACGGGATCCTCCGGGATCGCCGGTTACTCCTTGCCGTGGTGGTGGTCGTAGCGCTGGTGGGCGCCGTCCTGATCGCGGCGTCCCTCGGTTGCTTCGGAGGTGGGTGCGGTCACCGGAGCGCCTCGTCGAGGCCCTCGGGGCCGGCGCAGGTGACGATCACGCCGGGCCCTGACGCCCATGACGTCGATCCGCTCGCGCACGTGATGGTCAAGGCCGACGCCGGGACGCTGACCGACGTCCGGATGGTCAACGACAGTGGCAAGTCGGTGCAGGGCGTGATGACACCCGACAACACGGTATGGAAGCCGACCGTCCCCCTGGGCTACGGCCGCACCTACACCCTGACGGTGGCCAGCCGGGGCCCCAATGGTATTGCGTCGAGCCAAGTTTCGTCCTTTTCGACGTTGAAGCCGTCCAACCAGACGAAGGTGTCGTTCACCACCACGTCAGAGGCAGCGCTCAAAGATGGCGGCACCTATGGGGTCGGGACGGTTATCGTCGCGCACTTTGACGAACAGATCGCCGATCGTGCCGCCGCCGAGCGTCAGCTCGCCGTGAGCACCAACCCCAAAGTGGAGGGTTCCTGGTACTGGGTCGACGACCAGAACGCCCACTGGCGCCCGGAGCACTACTACGCGCCGGGCACGACCGTCACGGCCGAGGCTAAGATCTACGGAATCTCGTTGGGTGACGGTCTATTCGGGCAGGACGACACCAAGGTGTCCTTCCGGATCGGCGACGCCCACGTCTCCATCGCCGACGACGCGACCCATCAGGTCAGCGTCTTCAACAACGGAGCCTTGCTCCGCACGATGCCCACCTCGATGGGGATGGGCGGGACCGAAAGCGTCGGCGGCAAAAGCATTTCGCTCTGGACTCCCCCGGGCATCTACACCGTGCTCGACAAGGGCAACCCCGTCGTCATGGACTCCTCCACGTTCGGGCTGCCGAAGAACTCCCGCCTGGGCTACCGCGAGACCATCAACTGGGCCACCAAGATCAGCACCGACGGCATCTACCTGCACGAGCTGGACGCCACGGTGTGGGCTCAGGGGCATCAGGACACCTCACACGGATGCCTGAACCTCAACGCCGACAACGCGAAGTGGTTTTACGACTTCTCGGTGCCCGGTGACGTGGTGGAGGTCCGCAACAGCGGCGGACCGCCGCTGACGCTGGCGCAAAACGGCGACTGGACACTCAGCTGGGACGATTGGCGCAAAGGCAGCGCCCTGAAGCCCCAGACGTGACGCAGCCCATTCGCCTAGCCGATTGTGTGCCACTTCACAGTAAAGTCTTGACTCGTTCCAAATAAGTGCGTCATATTGGTGCGGTGTCATCGACGGCCGATTACGCGGAACGACTGCGCATGGCCGATCTCCGGGTGACCCGACCGAGGATCGCGGTACTCGAGGCTGTCGACGCCCACCCGCATTCCGACACCGAGACGATCTTCTCGGCCGTCCGCGTGGGCCTGCCCGACGTGTCCCGCCAGGCGGTGTACGACGTCCTGAACGCGCTGAGCACGGTCGGGCTGGTGCGCAAGATCCAGCCCTCCGGGTCGGTGGCCCGCTACGAGTCGCGCGTCGGCGACAACCACCACCACGTGGTGTGCCGCGTCTGCGGCGTAATCGCCGACATCGACTGCGCCGTCGGCGAGGCGCCCTGTCTCACCCCGTCCGACGACAACGACGTTCTGGATGGCTTCGTCCTGGACGAGGCCGAGGTCATCTACTGGGGCGTCTGCCCCGACTGTTCGACTGCAAGTCCCTAGATCGCAGCCCATCACCCCCTAAGAAAGGAATGCTGTGTCCTCCGATATCTCCCAAGGCCGGCCGCCCCACGAGGACAGCAAGACGGCTAGCACCAGCGAGAGCGAAAACCCCGCTATCCCGTCGCCCAAGCCGAAATCGAATGCGCCGCTGACCAACCGCGACTGGTGGCCGGATCAGGTCGATCCCTCGATGCTGCAGCCGCACAACCCGCGGTCCAATCCGCTCGGCGACGACTTCGACTACGCCGCGGAATTCGCCAAGCTCGACGTCGACGCGCTCAAGGCCGACGTGATCTCGGTGATGACGACCTCCCAGGACTGGTGGCCCGCCGACTACGGCCACTACGGCGGCCTGTTCATCCGGATGAGCTGGCATGCCGCGGGCACCTACCGCATTTTCGACGGCCGAGGCGGCGGCGGCCAGGGCATGCAGCGGTTCGCGCCGCTCAACAGCTGGCCTGACAACGTCAGCCTGGACAAGGCCCGCCGGCTGCTGTGGCCGGTCAAGAAGAAGTACGGGAACAAGATCTCCTGGGCCGACCTGATCATCTTCGCCGGCAACTGTGCCCTGGAGTCGATGGGCTTCAAGACCTTCGGTTTCGCCTTCGGCCGCGAGGACGTCTGGGAACCCGAGGAGACCCTCTGGGGTGAGGAGGACACCTGGCTGGGCACCGACAAGCGGTACTCCGGCAAGCGGGACCTCGCCCAGCCTTATGGGGCGACCACGATGGGTCTGATCTACGTGAATCCTGAAGGCCCCGAAGGCAAGCCGGATCCCATCGCGGCGGCCATCGACATTCGCGAGACGTTCGGCCGCATGGCGATGAACGACGAGGAGACCGCGGCGCTGATCGTCGGTGGGCACAGCTTCGGCAAGACGCACGGCGCCGGCCCCGGCGACCTGGTCGGCCCCGAGCCGGAGGCCGCCCCTATCGAACAGCAGGGACTGGGCTGGAAGAGCTCGTATGGCACCGGCGTGGGCAAGGACGCCATCACCAGCGGTCTGGAGGTGGTGTGGACGCCCACGCCGACCAAGTGGGACAACACCTTCCTGGAGACGCTGTACGGCTACGAGTGGGAGCTGACCAAGAGTCCCGGCGATGCCTGGCAGTTCGTCGCCAAGGACGGCGCCGGTGCGGGCACCATTCCCGACCCCTTCGGTGGACCGGGCCGAGCGCCGACGATGCTGGTCACCGACATCTCGATGCGGGAGTCCCCGATCTACCGGGACATCACGCGCCGTTGGCTGGACCATCCCGAAGAGCTGACCGAGGCGTTCGCCAAGGCTTGGTACAAGCTGCTGCATCGCGACATGGGACCGATCAGCCGCTACCTCGGGCCGTGGATTCCCGAACCGCAGCTCTGGCAGGACCCGGTGCCGGCCGTCGACCACGAGTTGGTCGACGACAGTGACGTGGCGGCGCTGAAGAGCAAGGTCCTCGAGTCGGGCCTGTCGGTTCCACAGCTGGTCAAGACCGCCTGGTCGGCGGCCGGCAGCTACCGCAACACGGACAAGCGGGGCGGTGCCAACGGCGCGCGGCTGCGCCTGCAGCCGCAGCGAAACTGGGAGTGCAACGAGCCCTCGGAGCTGGACAAGGTGTTGCCCGTGCTGGAGCAGATCCAGCAGGACTTCAACGGCTCGGCGTCCGGCGGCAAGAAGATCTCGTTGGCCGACCTCATCGTGCTGGCGGGGTCCGCGGCGGTCGAGAAGGCGGCCAAGGACGCCGGCTTCGAGATCTCCGTGCATTTCGCGCCGGGACGCACCGATGCCTCCCAGGAGAACACCGATGTGGAGTCGTTCGCGGTGCTCGAACCGCGGGCCGACGGCTTCCGCAACTACATCCGGCCCGGCGAGAAGGCTCCGCTGGAACACCTGCTGATCGAGCGGGCGTACCTATTGGGCGTGACCGCCCCGGAGATGACGGTCCTCATCGGCGGGCTACGTGCCCTCGGCGCCAACCACGGCGGCACCAAGCACGGGGTGTTCACCGACCGAACCGGCGCGTTGACCAACGACTTCTTCGTCAACCTGCTCGACATGGGTACCGAGTGGAAGCCGTCGGAGACCGGCGAGAACGTCTACGAGGGACGTGACCGTGCCTCGGGCGCGGTCAAGTGGACGGCGACCGCGAATGACCTTGTGTTCGGGTCGAATTCGGTGCTGCGCGGGCTGGCCGAGGTCTACGCCCAGGATGACAACCAGGGGAAGTTCGTCGAGGACTTCGTCGCGGCGTGGGTCAAGGTCATGAACAACGATCGGTTCGATCTGAAGTAAGACCGGCAGAGCACGCGTCGCCCCGCGGGTCATCGGCTCGCGGGGCGCCGTGCGTCAGGGCGGTGGGCCTGTGCGCCATGGCGATTCGGCCGTCGCCACGAAGAAACTGCACGGTGGGCACGCCGCGATCAGCCATCAGCCGCCCGCACGGCTCACCGATCCAGGCTCCACTGGCCGTAGTCGGCGGCCAACACCTCGTCGATGTCCACGTTGATCCCGCCAAGGAGCGGGCTGGGGTTGGAGGGGCTGTTGACCACGGACTGGTAGAGCACCGCCGCGGGTTCGCGCGCGCCGTGCGACCACGACCTCGTCTGCCACACCCACCGGTGCCCGGGCGTGGTCGAGCTCCCCACGACGCCGTCTCGGATCGCCCAGCCGCACGCGTTGGCATGCCCGTAGATGCCCGTGCGGCCTAAGCCCAGTGCCGAGTTGATGCCCCGAAACCATTGCACGGCAATGCTGTTCCAGGTGTTCTCGTCGATGTCGTCGTCGACGCTGAAGAAGATCGGGGCCGAGCCCGGACCCCCGGCCGCGGCGTGCAACCGTTGCGCGGTCCGGGCATCCGCCACCCCGCCGTCATAGCCACGGGTGTAGTCCGATGGATCCGGCCACCCGGGTTTGCCGTACTGGAAATTGCTGACGATCTGCAGACCCGCCGCGCGCAGCGCGTCCGCGTACTCGCGGGTGATCGGCTTCGCCTCGAAATTCGCGCCCGGCCGCGACTCGGAGACGTAATTCACCACCCCGGCATAACCCGCCGATTTGATCTCGTCCGGCGAAATCCTGCGCTCGGCGAAATCGATCAGCCGTATGTCGGCGGCGGACGCCGTCGGCGCGGCGGAGTTGGCGGCTGAAGTCACAAAGCTGAGGAAAGCCGGTGCGACGGCGAGTTTCAGGACGTCGCGTCGCGACGCCGATCGCCGCCCGCGGCATGCCCCTGATGCAGCCCAACCCTGCACCGCGCGATGGTAACAAACAGCTCAGAACCGGTGTTCACCCTTAATGAACTGGGCGGCGCGCTCTCCGATCACGACACACGGAGCCATGGTGTTGCCACTCGTGATCCGCGGCATGACTGATGCGTCGGCGACGCGCAGGTTCTCGGTGCCGTATACCTTGAGGCGTCCGTCGACCACCGACATAGGGTCGCGCCCCATCTTCGCCGTCCCAGACTCGTGCCAATACGTGGTTACGGCATAGCGCAGATAGTCTTCGAGTTCGGTGCCCGAGAGGTCGCCCGGCATCACTTCGCGGGCAACGAAGGGCCGCAGTTCGGCCGAATTGCCGATCTCGCGCAGGGTTTCGACACAGGCGATCGCGTTTTTGAGGTCGTCGGCGTTCGAGAGCGCGTTGGCTTCGATGCGGATCGGGTCGGCCGGGTTCGGGCCCGACAACCGCAGCCGACCGCGGCTGGTGGGATGCGTCGGGGAACCGAAGAGGATCCAACTGTTGGCCGGCAGGCCGTATCTCGCGGCGTTCTCCGGCGTTGCCTTCGGAAAGGGGCCCAAGCAGGCGAAGAGGTCGGGGCCTTCAACGTTGGCCGCTCCGGAGTCCCAGAACATGGTCGCCCCGACCTGGGTGCTGACCTGAACCCGGTCGGGAAACTCCCACACGCAGTCGAACCCGAAATGATCCTGGAAATTGCGTCCGACCCCGGGCAAGTGCAGGCGGACCGGGATTCCGGCTCGCCGCAATTCGTCGCCGTCTCCTACGCCCGACTGCATCAGCACCTTGGGGGTGTGTATCGCGCCGAGTGACAACACCACCTCCGCCTCGGCGGCGACTTGACGGATTGCGCCCGCATGGAGGACTTCGACGCCCGCCGCCCGGTCACCCTGGAGGATCACGCGGGTGACCAGGGCATGCGGCACCACCGTCAGGTTCGGCTGCCCCATCCGCGGGCCGGCGTAGGTGCGGAACACGGACTCGCGCTTGCCGTTGCGGCTGCGCAGGTCAGCGATGGCGGCGCCGCGCGCGTTTTCCATCAAACGGCCGTTCGGACTCTGATAGGTGGGGATGCCATGAGCCCGCGCCGCGTCGAGTACCGCCGGCGCGAGTGGATGCATCTCTGATGCCGGCTCGACGAACACCGGCCCGCCCCTGCCCCGATGATCCGGCTCGCCGGTGCCCTGCCAGTCCTCAAGCCGCCGATACAGCTGCAACACCTGCCCGTACGCCCAGGCCGGCTCGCCGGACTCGGCGGCGAAGTGGTCCCAGTCGCCGCGGTGTCCTCGCGACCAAACCATCAAATTTATGCTCGACCCGCCGCCGAGCACCTTGCCCATCGAGAACGGGATGGAGCGCCCGTGCAGCCGCGGGTCGGGTTCGGCCGCGAAACCCCAGTCGCGGTCACTTCCCAGATTGGACGGCCACTCGCTCGCCTCGGTAACGGCAGGCAGGTCGTCGGAGCCGCCCGCTTCCAGCAGCAGCACATTTACATCCGGGTTCTCCGCCAGCCGGGCGGCGATCACCGATCCCGACGACCCGGCGCCACACACGATGACGTCGTAACGCGGTTCCAATACAGCACCCACGACTTCCCCTCACCTCCGGCTGAGTATAGTTCAATATACCTAGTGATACGCGCGGGCGGGCCGAACGGTTCAACCCCGCTCCCGTGCCCGGGTGGCATGATCCTTGGGGTGCCGGATTCTTGTGGGACCGTTTCTGCGGGAGCCGGTGATGTTCGAGCTCATTGCGCTCGGTTAGCCGACCGAACTATAGTCTGGACACATGTCCAGTTTGCTGTCACGGAGTTCGGGAGTCCGTTGACCGCGATGGGTTCGGCGCTATTCCGCGGTCAGTCACCAGCAAAGAAGAGTTGAGTATGCGAATTGCCCTGCTGTCCTACCGTAGTAAAACCCACTGCGGCGGACAGGGCGTCTACGTGCGCCATCTCAGCCACGGGCTGGTGGAACTCGGTCATGACGTCGAGGTGTTCTCCGGCCAGCCCTACCCCGACCTGCTCGACCCGCGGGTGCGGCTGACCAAGGTGCCCAGCCTGGACCTCTATCGCGAACCCGACCCGTTCCGTGTGCCGCGGCCCAGCGAGATTCGCGACTCGATCGACCTGTTGGAACTGCTCACCACGTGGACCGCGGGGTTCCCGGAGCCGCGGACTTTCACGATGCGTGCCGCCCGGTTGCTGGCCGGTCGGAAAGCCGATTTCGACGTCGTCCACGACAACCAGAGCCTGGGCACCGGACTGCTCACGATCGCCGGCGCGGGCCTGCCGGTGGTGGCCACCGTGCACCACCCCATCACCCGCGACCGGGTGCTGGACCTGGCCGCCGCGCGGTGGTGGCGAAAACCGTTGGTGCAGCGATGGTATGGATTCCTGGGCATGCAGCAGCAAGTGGCGCGACAGATTCCTGACCTGCTGACGGTCTCGTCGTCGTCGGCCGCCGACATCGTCAGCGACTTCGGCGTTTCCCCCGCCCAGCTGCACGTCGTGCCGCTGGGCGTGAACACCGAGCTGTTCAAGCCGGGGTCGCCCCGCAAGGCCGGACGGATCATCGCGATCGCCAGCGCCGATACCCCGCTCAAGGGTGTGCGCACCCTGCTGCACGCGGTGGCCCGGCTGCGCACGAGCAGGGATCTCGAGCTGCGCCTCGTCGCCAAGGTGGAGCCCAACGGTCCCACTCACAAACTCATCGCCGAGCTCGGCATCTCCGACATCGTCCACATCACCAGTGGGCTCTCAGACGCCGAGCTCGCCGCGCTGTTCGCTTCGGCCGAAGTCGCCTGCATTCCGTCGCTCTACGAAGGGTTTTCGCTGCCCGCGGTGGAGGCCATGGCGAGCGGGACGCCGATCGTGGCCAGCCGGGTGGGCGCACTGCCCGAAGTGCTGGGCACCGACGGCGCCTGCGCCGACCTGGTGCCGCCCGCCGACATCGACGCGCTCACCCGCGCGCTCGGTGACTTGCTGGACTCGCCGGAGAAGCGGCGGAGCCTGGGCACGGCGGGGCGCACCCGCGCGGTCAACGTCTTCAGCTGGGAGGCCGTGGCCGCTCAAACGGTTCGGGTGTACGAACGCGCGATCGCTCGTAGCGCCGCTTCGTCGGCGGCCGAGGGGGAAGCCCGATGCTGACGGTCGATTTCGACCGGCTGCGGATCGGGCCGGGCACCAAGGTCATCGACGTCGGCTGTGGGGCCGGCCGGCACGCCTTCGAGGCGTATCGGCGCGGAGCCGACGTGGTCGCGTTCGACCGGGACGAGACCGAATTACGTTCGGTGGACACCATTTTGCGCGCGATGGCGGAAACGGGCGAGGCGCCCGCCGGGGCCTCGGCGGAGGTGGTGGTCGGTGACGCGCTGAAATTGCCATACGCCGACGAGGCGTTCGACTGCGTGATCGCGTCCGAGATCCTGGAGCACATACCGCATGACGACGCCGCCATCGTCGAACTGATCCGGGTGCTCAAGGTGGGCGGCACATTGGCGGTCAGTGTGCCGCGTTGGCTTCCGGAACGGGTGTGTTGGTTGCTGTCCGACGAATACCACAGCAACGAGGGCGGTCACGTGCGCATCTACCGTGCCAGTGAATTGCGCGCGAAGATCCTCGATGGCGGGATGGAATTGACGCATACCCACCACGCACACGCGTTGCACTCTGGATTCTGGTGGTTGAAATGCGCGGTGGGAGTGTCGAACACCGAGCACCCAGCGGTGTCCACCTACCACAAACTCCTGGTGTGGGACCTGATGCGGCGACCGAAGATTACGCAGCTGGCTGAATCGCTGCTCAATCCGCTGGTCGGCAAGAGCGTGGCCATGTACTTCGTCAAGCACCCGGCGGCCGAAAGCCAGGCGACCGTGGGATATTCCGTTGCGTCGGTCTAACCCACCCTCGGTCGCGGGCGTCCTTTCGCCCGAGCAGTGCCGTCAAACCGCGATGTCCATCGCAGCTCATCAGGAACCGTCGGGAGCCATCCCCTGGTCCGAGGGCGGCCACACCGATCCGTGGGACCACGTGGAATGCGCGATGGCGCTCACCGCCGCCGGACTGCTGGATGCGGCGCGCGCCGCGTTCGACTGGAGCCGCCGGACCCAGCGGGCAGACGGCTCGTGGCCCATCCAGTTCCGCGCGGGCGTCGTCGAAGACGGCAACAGCGACAGCAATTTTTGCGCCTACATCGCCACCGGTGTGTGGCACCACGTGCTCGTCACCGGTGACCGGCGCTTCGCCTCGCAGATGTGGCCGGTGGTTCGCAAAGCGATCGACTTCGTCATCGACTTGCAGGTCAACTATGGCGAGATCTGTTGGGCCCGAAGCGAAGCCGGCCCGCTGCCGGAAGCGCTGCTGACCGGTTGCGCTAGTGTGTTTCACAGCATCCGGTGCGCCCTGGCGCTCGCCCGCCTGGTCGGCGATCCGCAGCCCGAGTGGGAACTGGCGGTGGGCCGGCTCGGCCATGCGATAGCCGCACACCCAGAGGCGTTCACCGAGAAGGATCGCTACTCGATGGACTGGTACTACCCCATCCTTGGTACCGCGCTACGCGGACCCGAGGCGGCCGCGAGAATCCAAGAGCGCTGGGACGACTTCGTGGTGGGCGGCCTTGGCATTCGCTGCGTGGCCGACCGGCCATGGGTGACCGGCGCGGAGACGTGTGAACTGGTGATGGCGCTGGACGCCATCGGCCAGCGGTCGGCCGCCCATCGGCAGTTCGGCGCGATGCAGCATCTCCGTGAGGAGGATGGCTCGTACTGGACCGGTTTGGTGTTCGCCGACGGCAAGCGGTGGCCCGAGGAGCGCACCACGTGGACGGGTGCGGCGATGATCCTCGCCGCGGACGCGCTGTCGAACACCACCGCCGGCGCCGGGATCTTCCGCGGTGAGGGTCTACCGACGGGCCTGCAGACGGACTTCGAGTGCGAATGCGTGGCCACCGGCCCCGGCTGGTGACCTAGATAGGCACGCCCGGTTCACCGCTGACGCGTTCGAGCACCCTCAGCGATCCGGTCGTCGAAACCTCCCGGAACTGGCCGGACTCGATTGCGCGGCAGTAGATGTAGTACGGGGGCCGCCCCCCGTCCCGGGGATCCGGGAACACGTCATGGATGGCCAATGCGCCACCGACGGCAACCCATTTCGCCCAGCCGTCGAAATCCTGGTTGGCCGCGGCCTCGCTATGGCCACCGTCGATGAACAGCAACCGCAGCGGCGTACGCCATCCGGCGGCCACGACCGGTGACTTGCCGACGACGGCGACGACGTGGTCATCCAGGCCCGCGGCATCGAGCGTGCGACGGAACGTCTGCAGGGTGTCGAACAAACCGGTGACCTCGTCGACCAGCGAGGCGTCGTGGTATTCCCAGCCGGCCTGGTGTTCCTCGGAGCCGTGGTGGTGGTCGACCGTGTAGAGCACACTGGCGGTTTGTTGGGCGGCCGCACCGAGCAACAGCGTGGATTTGCCGCAATAGGTGCCGATCTCGACACCGACGCCGCCGCCGAGATACCCCAGTGCGGCGTCGTAGAGCGCACGCCCCTCGTCTGCGGGCAGGAAACCGCGCACCTGCTCCGCCAATGCAAACAGGCGCTCGGTTGAACCGACCTCAGTGGGACTCACACCGAAGAACCTATCGGTCAGCGGCCGGATCCGATCGGGGTGGTCCGTGGCGGCCGGCGACATTGACCAGCGCCCCAGGCGGGATCGCTCTACGATCATGCTGTGCTCGCCCGCAGACTCGGTGACATCGGCCTGGCGGCGGTTCTGACCGCAGCCGCGCTGGCGCTGCCCGCTGTGCTGCCGTCGCCCAGCATTCCCAAGGCCGCGGCCGCCAACTGTCCCCCGGTCCAGGTGGTGTTCGCCCGGGGCCGAATGGAATCGCCAGGAACGGGAGCGCTGGGCAACGCGTTCATCAGCGCGCTCCGCTCCAAGGTCAACAAGAACATCAGTGTCTATGCCGTCAACTACCCCGCCGACACCGAGGTCGCGCAGGGCGCCAATGACATGAGCCGTCACGTTCAGGACATGATCACCAATTGCCCGGACACCCGGTTGGTGCTGGGCGGCTACTCGCTCGGTGCGGCGGTCACCGACGTCGTGCTCGCCGCGCCGATCGGCGCGTTCGGCTTCGACAGCCCCCTCCCGCCGGGCGCAGACCAGCACATCGCCGCCGTGGCGTTATTCGGCAACGGCAGCCAGTGGGTGGGCCCGATCACGAACTTCAGCCCGATCTACAACGACCGGACCATCGAGCTGTGCCACGGCGCCGACCCCATCTGCAACCCGGCGGACCCGAACACCTGGAAAGCCAACTGGCCCCAACACCTGGCCGGTGCATACATCGACGCCGGGATGGCCAACCAGGCCGCCGACTTCGTCGCCGGCAAGCTCTGACCCGTCGGGCGACACATCGGTGCCTCAGCGCGGGCGGGAAACCAATTGCTGCTCACCGCTTCTGGCGACCGACTTCGCTTCCGAATCAAAAGGGTACGGCCGTAATGCGAATAACCATCGAACCTGTCGCGTTCGAGCGCACCGATGGGTTGTGCGTGGGGAGTGCAGAGTTATCGGATCGTTTTTGCGGGGCGATTAGCACGGCCGGAGAGTAAGACGGCTCGCCACTTTTTGCGCAATTTGCGCCGGGGAATTCTTAGGCCGAGGTGTTCGTGCTCGGGTACAGCTTGAAGTCACGGACGAGCGGGACCACCTCGCCGCCGGACACCGCGGCGCGCTGACGGGCGCGGAAAGTGGGATGGCGGCGCATCGCCTCACTACGCTCGCGCTCGTGACGCTGCGCGGCAGTCCATCGCGGGTGGGACTGAAGGGAAATAACCGTCGCTCCCGTTGTATTAGCCACGATCGTTAACTCCTCTCAGCGCAACCCGCTAAAGCTCTAGGCCTTGTGGTTATCGGCTTGTGATCCCAGAATGCCCGGACGATCCTGAGACCAAACCACCCACAAAGTTGAGAATTGGCCATGAATTTTGACTAATCCGTCGGCCGCTTCACGCCGCCGTCCGCGCAGGCCCGCCGGCGATCCGAAACGTTAGCGGCAGCCACCGACAACAATTCCCGCTTCGGCCCCCGGGGCCGGCGGCTGCTATGGTCCCTTGCGTATGCCCAAGATGGATCGCCGCCGCATGATGTTGACGACCGGGATCGGCGTGCTGGCAACCGCCCTGCCTGCGCCGGAAGCTCGGGCCCGCCCCGCGGAACGGGACCTACCGGCGGATCGCCCGCCCGCCCCTAAAGCGCCCAGCGGCCAAACCGGCACCTACATTTTCCACGACGAATTCGACGGCCCGGCCGGGTCGGCGCCTGACCCGTCGAAGTGGACGGTCGCCAAGGCCCGCGAGACGATCAAAGACCCGACGTACTGGGAGCAGCCCGAGCACATCGGGCAGTACCGCGACGATCGCCGCAACGTCTTCGTCGACGGCAACTCCAACCTGGTACTGCGCGCGGCGAAGGACGGGCCCACCTACTACAGCGGCAAGGTTCAAAGCCTGTGGCGCGGCGGCGTCGGCCACACCTGGGAGGCCCGCATCAAGCTCAACTGCCTGACCGCCGGCGCCTGGCCGGCCTACTGGCTGGGCAACGAAGACCAGGGCGAGATCGACGTCATGGAGTGGTACGGCAACGGCAGCTGGCCCTCGGCCACCACCGTCCACGCCAAAGCCAACGGTGGAGAGTGGAAGACCCACAACATCGCGATGGACAGCGGCTGGCACACCTGGCGGACCCAGTGGGACGAGGCGGGCATCCGGTTCTGGAAGGACTATGCCGACGGCGCGCAGCCCTACTTCGACGTGCCGGCCAGTTCCCTGCCGGATTGGCCGTTCAATGGGCCCGGCTACACGGTCTATCCGGTGTTCAACCTGGCGGTCGCGGGCTCCGGTGGCGGCGATCCTGGGCCGGGGACCTATCCCGCTGACATGCTCGTCGACTGGATCCGCGTCTGGTAAGCGCGCTCAGTGCGTGAGCAGGGCGGTGGCACTCCACGCCCTGCTGCCCGGGTGCCGCGGGTTCGGCTGCGGCAGCCAAGTGAGCGGCCGCATCCACATCGGCAAGCGATGGAACCGGTGGGCGGCGAGAAAGAGCGCCTGCACCTCGACGGTGCGCCAGCCCAGGTTTTCGAAGTAGGCCAACCCGTTGTCGGGTGCGAACTTGAACGGCGCGTTCTGCAGCATGCCGGCCATTTTCTTGTTCATCATCTTCTTGAGCCCGGGGCCGGCGAAGTCGAGCATCCACCACCTGACCTCGGGTCGCGTGATCGCCGCTGAAAGCGCGACGACGTCGCTGTCCTCCAGATACATCAGCAGGCCCTCGGTCAGCACCAACGCCTTGGTCGCGCCGGCCAACGCCTCGTCGAGGAAGCCCTCGCGGGCCGCGGGGTTGGCGAGGTCGACGGCCATCCGGGTCAGCCGGCACTGCGGCGTCTCCTCGGCCAGCAGTTGCGTCTTCTCCGCGAGGAGTTTCGGCAGGTCCGCCTCCACCCAGGTGAAGTCGGCCGGCAGGTCGAGCCGGTAGGGGCGCGTGTCCAGGCCGGCGGCCAGGTTCAGCACCCGGTCGCAGCCGGTGGCGATCGCTTCGGCGATGGCGTCGTCGATGATCTTGGTGCGCGCGACGAGCCACCAGCCGTTGCGGGTGGACCGCGGCACGTTGGCGACGATCTCACGGCCGTGTTCGCCCGCGAGGCGCTCGGCGAGCGGGTCGCTGAAAAGCGCATCGGGACGGGCGGTTTCGGTCGCCCGGTGCAATGCGGTCCAGCGGGCGGTGTCCGAAACGTGGGTGATGGTGTGTCTGGGGGCTGACATACGTGCGTTATAGCAGCACCCGCGCCGGCCTATTGACCGGCCTGGCCTCCCGCGAACCACGCTTCGGCCACCGTCCGGGTTTGCGGCGGCGGCAGGCCGGCCTCCCCCGTGCCGAGCTGACCGACCTTGACGGTCCAGGCCGCCGACGAGCGGTCGATGCAGCTCCCGGCGCCCTGGCTTGGCAGCCACAGCACCGAAAGGTTTGCGTGCGGGTCGCCGCACCAGTACGCCCCTTCGTAGCCGTCGGCGCGCCAACCCCAGGCCCCGCCGTTACGGAGCCGGCAACGGGTGCCATCGTCGAGCGTCAACGCAAACGGGTCGGGGGTTGCGGGCGCGGTCACGGGTGGGAGCGGGCGGTCATACGTCACGCGATGCATGCTCCTGTCCCAGGGATCGTCCACGCACAGCAGCGATCCGCCTGTCGAGGGCCAACAGGTGCCGGCGCCGGCCGCGGTCGGCGAGCAGGAGTAGACGTTGTCGGCCACCGCCGACGGCGACGTGGTGCTGCAGTCGCTGGCCTGGCCGACGTTGCCCGGTCCGGACGAGACGTGGTAACCGTTGATCGGTTCGCCGTCGGGGCCGACGGCCACGAGGGTGATCTGCTGGGTGGGCGGCGGGTCCGCGGCGGCCGACCAGGGTGGCAGGCCGAGCATCAGCGCGGCGATAGGGACAGCGACGCTTCGCGACCTCACGTTCACCGCGCAAAACCCTTCGTTCGGCGGGCTCCTTGTTGTTGAAGGGTACGGTGCGGATATGGCCGTTCGAAACCGTCGTTTTCTGCTCCGCGAACGCCCCACCGGCCGCATCGGCCCCGACACATTCGAACTGACCGAAGAGGCGATCCCCGAACTCGGCGACGGCGAGGCGCTGGTGCGCGTGAACTGGATTTCGCTCGACCCGACCAACCGCATGTGGATCAACGACACCCCGACCTACCTACCCCCGGTCGGCATCGGCGAGGTCATGCGCGCCGCCGGGATCGGCGAGGTGGTCGCGTCCAAGAGCTCTACCTACGCGGTCGGCCAGCAGGTTCAAGGCCTGCTCGGCTGGCAGGAATACGCGGTCCTCACGGACACGTCGATGGTGAACCCGGTGGACGTGGCACCCGGTGTCTCGCCGAGCGCGTACCTGGGCGCGCTCGGGATGACGGGGTTGACCGCGTGGATCGGGATCCGCGACATCGGGAAGCCCCGGCCCGGTGAGACCGTCGTCGTCTCGGCGGCGGCCGGCGCGGTGGGCTCGATCGCCGGGCAACTCGCCAAGGCGGCCGGCGCTCGTGTCGTCGGGATCGCCGGCGGTCCCAAGAAGTGCGCGCTGCTCACCGACCAGCTGGGTTTCGACGCCGCGGTCGACCACCGCGCCGACGACTGGGCCGCCCAGCTGGCCGCCGCGACACCGAACGGCATCGACGTCGACTTCGAGAACGTCGGTGGCGACCTGATGGACGCGATCTTCGCGCGCCTCAACATCGGCGCCCGCGTCGCGCTCTGCGGCCTGATCTCGGGCTACAACGCGGAAGACCCGCCGCCCGGCCCGCGCGCGTTCGGGAACCTGCTCATCCAGCGGGCCATGGTGCAGGGCTTCATCGTCCTCGACCACTTCGGGCGCGCGCCGGAAGCGATCGGCGAGATCGCCGGCCTGATCGAGGCCGGAAAGCTCAAGCCGCTCGAGACCGTCGTCGAGGGGTTCGAGCAGCTGCCGACGGCGATCAACATGCTGTTCGACGGCAAGAACGTCGGCAAGCTGGTGGTCAAGATCGGCTGATCAGCCGAAGTCCAGGCGAGCGTAGACCCCGCGGTACGGCCTCGTCGGCGGGAACCGCCACAGCGCGGCATACAGCGTCCCGAAGACGCCCCGCCTCAGCAAGAGGCGACTGACACGCAGTCGCGTTTGTCGACACCAGCGCGACTAGCGCGGCGGCGGGTCGATGGGGACCGCGATCTCATTGCGGCGCCGCATCGGCAGCGTCGAGGGTGGGTCGTAGAACCACGCCTCCTCCCCGGTCGGCTTAATGCCCTTGGCCCGCAACATGTTCAGGAGTTCCTGAGTGCGGGAGGCGACCACCTTGGGGCTGCGGTCGCCGCTGAATGGCAGCACCGCCATGGTCGTGGGCGGCACGGTGACGAGCCGGACCTGATCGTCGCTGGGGGCGGGCAGGGTTGCCATCGTCCACTTCGTGGTGCATGAAAAAGCGGATCGCCCAGCCGGGCACGCGCGCCTTTCACCGCCAGATTACGGGCGACGCCAGGCGTTCGTCGCCGTCGTCGCCGGACAACGTTGGGATCGGTAGCCCGTGCCGCGGTTTGTACTTGGCGCAACGACGACGCCACTCCGGCGGCGCCCCACGAAAGGAAGTCAGAAAATGAAGATCGTCCCGGCCAGCATCGAAGAACAGATCAATCGGGTCGACCGGCAGCGCAGCCTCTACATCGGACTCAGCGCCGGCGCAGTCGCGCTGTGGAGCGCGTACCGGCTGATCTGGGCCCTCTACATCGGGATGACGTTCGGCTGGCTCTTCGGGTCGATGGTCTTCCAGATCGTGCTGTGGGGCGTGATCGGCGCCGTCTCGGCGGTGGCGGCCTTCGGGTTCCTGACCCGCTACGCCAAGGGGTCATAACCGGGGCCGCGAGTTGACGAAAGCCCCGAATCCCGGAGCGGTTCGGGGCTTTCGCGCGTCCAGGGGGAATCAGAGCTGGGCAGCGTCATCTGATGATCCGCCCCGGGGCCGCGAAAACGGTCGGTATCCGGCTGTCTAGCGCAGCTGTTGGATGCGGATCAGGTTGCCCGCGGGGTCGCGCACCGCGCAGTCACGCAGGCCGTACGGCTGGTCCTACGCGCCGACCAGCTCCGGATGGAACTTGGCGGCCATGCGCCGCAGCCCGTCACGCCAGTCGACCGTCGTGCCGCCGATGAGTTCGTGCATCCGATCGCCGGCAGTGGGATTGCCGCGCAGCGCCTGCGCGCTCACCTCGAAAACCGGTTCCTTGCCGACCAGCGAGCCGAGGTATCCACACCACTCCTGGATGCTGACCGTCTGATCGCCACACCAGTTGACCGTCGTGGCGGGGACCGACGCCGCCTCGAGCAACTTCGGGATGGTCGCGATGATGTCGTCCTCGTGAATCGGGTTGTACTGGGCCGACCCGCCCGCCGGAACCGGGATCGGGATGCCGGCCAGCATCATCTCCATGTGATAGAACGGCCATCCGCCGTTGTCGCCATAGGGGACGTTGAGCCGGGCAATGGTGGTGGGAACCCCAAGAACCCGCGCCATCGACCGGGCGACGACCTCCCCGGCGATCTTGGAGATGGAATAGGTGGGGAACAAGCACTTGTGGTTGTCGCCCAGGGCGGCGCCTTCGGTACGGGGCAGGTCATCCGGGGGGTCGTAGACGGCGGCGGAGGAACAGTGCAGAAAGGCCTTCGCGCCGCGGCAGTGCGCCATCAGCAGCCCGACCGATTCGGCGTTGGCCGCGAGGTCCTTGTCCCAGTTCCCGCTCTTGGCCACCGCGAGGTTGAGGACGTAGTCGAAATCGGTTGGCAGAGCCGTGAAGTCGCCGGCCGCCAAGTTGACCGTCTGGCAATGGACGCCGGCTTTCTCCAGGCCTTCTCGCGCGGCGGGATCGGTGAACCGGGCGATGCCCCACACCTCGTTGTCGGCCGCGAGCGCCCGCGCAATCGGGGTCGCGATTTGTCCGGTCGGGCCGGTGATCAGGATCTTTGAACCACGCATGGGCTGATAGTAGGCGACGTCGGGACAACGCCCAGGCGTGCGCGACGAGCCGGGCGAACACCCGGTGTAGGCGGGACCGTCAGCCACTCACAGCCCCGGCTGGTCCTCGATGATGCCGAGCCATATCTGCGCGACGTCGATGGCCACTTTCTCACTGACGAAGGCGTGCTGCGTGCCGGTGTAGATGTCGCGGAAGGCACGCTCGAGCCGGCTACCCTCCCGGATCGAACTGGTGCCCGCGGCCAGATGGGCCCACTCGGCGCAACCGCGGGCGGTGTCGGTCGCATAGACCGCCGCGACCCGCATGTCCGCGCGCAGGGTCGGAGTCAGGTCCTCCCCCGCCGCGACCGCGGCCTCCGCGGTGGTGAACGCGTCGAGCACCAGCAGACGCGCGGCGCGCCACGCCGCGCGATGGTGTGCCAGCCCTTTCTGGAAGGTCGGGCGGCTGGCCAGCGACGCCATGTCGCTCATCCGGAACTTCGTCGCCGCTAGCTCTTGAACGTCGTCCAGCATGCTCTTGGCGACGCCGAGCGCCCACGAGGCGTGGCCGGCGGCGGTGACCGGCATCAGTCCCATCCGGGTGGCCGGGGATCTCCCTCGGTGCGGCTGGCGCACGAAGAGCTCGAAGGTGCGGCTCGCCGGCACGAAAACCTCGTGTGCGCTGTAGTCGTAGGACCCAGTCCCCTTGAGCCCCTGCACAAACCAGCCGTCGTTGAAGCTGATCTGCTCACGAGGAATCACGGCGACGCGCATTTCGGGGAAGCCCTCACTGATCCAGCGCATTTCACCGTGGTCCATCGGCAGGAACCCCGCGGCGACGTACTGGGAGTGGCCGATGCCGGAGCCGAAATTCCACGACCCGCTGACCAGGTAGCCGCCGTCGACGGCGGCCCCCTGCCCGTTGGGAAAGAATTGGCCGCCCATCGTCACACGGTTGTTGTGTGCGGTGAACACCTCCGCGAATCCCTCGTCGGGCAGGTACGCTGCAGCGGCGAACGAAGAGGGCAGGTTGGCGATGCCCACCCAACCGAAAGAACCGTCCTGCCAGGCCATTTCGATCCACGTCTCGATCATCTCGGTGAATGACGGCTCGACCCCGCCGGCCTCGGCCGGGTTGAAGGCGGACAGCAGCCCGGTCGCCCACATCTCATCGACGATGGCCGGGGTCAGCGTGCGCGCCCGTTCGGATTCGGCGGCCTCGGAGAGCACCAGCTCCCGCATGCCGCGGGCCAGCGAGACCACCCGATCCTCGGTGTCGGCCATCGACGTCATCCACCTGTCCCATCGTTGCGACGGCATCAGCCCGATATCGGTGACCGTACCAACCGCTCAGCGATGAAAAGAATGGATTCGCGGGTCCCGCAGAGCGGGTCCACGAGCGTCGCGGGGAAATGCCGCCCTACCGTTAGGGCGTGCGGTGGATCGTGGACGGCATGAACGTGATCGGGAGTCGCCCGGACGGTTGGTGGAAGGACCGCGGCCGCGCCATGGCCGCATTGGTCGCCAGCCTCGACCGGTGGGCCGCCGGTCGGGAGGACGACGTGACGGTCGTGTTCGAGCGGCCGCCCTCGACGGCCATCCCCTCATCCCTGGTCGAAATCGCCTATGCGCCCAGGGCGGCCGCCAACTCGGCCGACGACGAAATCGTCCGCCGCGTGCAGGCCGACCCCCGACCGCACGACGTACGGGTGGTGACGTCGGACAGGGGGTTGAGCGAACGCGTGCTGAGCCTCGGCGCTTCCGTGCAGCCCGCCGCCGGCTTTCGTGACCTCATCGACCCGAGGGACTCATGAGCACCGACCCGGCCACCGTGACCTCGTGGTGGCCAACGACATTCGCTTCGTCACCACCTCGGCGGGCGATCCCGCATTGTTCACCGGCTAGCTCCACGATGCGGGCATCACCGCCGTTCGCGTGGTGGGCACCCTGGTCCGCGGCCCGCAAGCCCTGGATGCCGACATCATCGAGCGGTGTTGGGCGGGATGCCGCGAAGTGCTGGCGCCACCGCGGATCGGCTAGGGCCGCGGAAGCCTAGCTCGGACGGCTCTTGACGTCGAAGACCACCTGTTCGCCCTCGACTTTGGTGACGCGCATGTGCGCGGTGTAACGCTTGCCCTCCGGGCCGGTGAAGTGACAGTCGAACTCCTGGCCCACTTTGGCCTCGATGCCGGAGGGGCAGCTCACGTCCGCCGGGTGGAACCCGGTTTGGCTCGAGACGACGTCGACGACGGATTGCGCCGCGCCGTCGGGCTTGACCGTCGACTTCGTGCCGCACCCGGCGAGCTGCAAGCTCACCATCCCCACCAGCACCCCCGCGATAACACCGACCTTGCCGCCGTCCATCGCCGGTACTCCTTTGCCGTCGCCCGTTCCACCGCTCGTCCGGCGGAACGGTCAGGCTAACACGCACAAGCGCGACGGAACAGCTCAGGACGGCGAACACCGCGACATCGCAAACACCCGAGGGGCGCGGCCGTCCGCCGAGGACGGGCTTAGCTGGGGTCAGCCGGCCGCGGCCAGCGCCGCGTCGTAGTTGGGCTCCTGGCCGATCTCCGGCACCAACTCGGTGTAAGCGACCTTGCCGTCGGCGCCGACGACCACGATGGCGCGGGCCAGCAGACCGGCCATCGGGCCGTCGCTGATGGTGACGCCGTAGTCCTCACCGAAGCTGCTGCGGAACGCCGAACCCGTCTTGACGTTGTCGATGCCCTCCGCCCCGCAGAACCGGGCGAACGCGAACGGCAGGTCCTTGGACACGCACACCACCGTGGCGCCGCCGGCCGCGGCACGCTCGTTGAACGTCCGGACGCTGGTCGCGCACACCGGTGTGTCCACCGACGGGAAAATGTTGAGTACCAAGGACTTACCGCTGAGCTGGCCGCTACTGACCTCCGCCAGGTCGCTGCCCGTCAGGCTGAAGGCCGGCGCCGGAGATCCGACGGAAGGCAGCTCGCCGACGGTGTTGATCGGGTTTCCACGCAACGTTATCTGTGCCATGCCGCACAGTCTGCCAAGCCCGCCGCGGCCCCTGTGGGTCAGGTCCCCGTGTCCTAATTGGTGGGGTGCACGGCGTAGACGACGTAGGGGTTGTGCCGAACACTGAAGTCCATGACTCGCAGGGTGGTCATCGCCGGTTTCCCCGGCGTGCAGGCGCTCGACGTGGTGGGACCGCACGAGGTCTTCACCGGCGCATCGCTGCTCACCGGCGGCGCGTACGAGGTCGCGCTGGCCTCCATCGGCGGCCAGGCGATCACCACGCCGACGGGGCTGGCCTTCGCCGCGACGTCGCTGCCGGACCCGCGCGAGCCCGTCGACACCGTGGTGCTGCCCGGCGGCGGCGGTGTCGACGCCGCGCGATCCGACGCCGAGCTGATCGGCTGGATCAGGGCCGTCGCCGCGACCGCCCGCCGCGTGGTCACGGTCTGCACGGGCGCGTTCCTTGCGGCCGAGGCGGGGCTACTGGACGGGCACCGGGTGACCACCCACTGGGCTTTCGCCGGACGGCTGGCCCGCGAGTTTCCCGCGATCGACGTCGACCCGGATCCGATCTTCGTCCGCAGCTCGGAGACCGTCTGGACCGCCGCGGGTGTCACCGCGGGCATCGACCTGGCGCTCTCGCTGGTGGAGGACGACCACGGCACCGAGGTCGCGCAGACCGTCGCGCGCTGGCTGGTGCTGTATCTGCGCCGCCCCGGCGGGCAGACACAGTTCGCGGCGCCGGTGTGGATGCCGCGGGCCAAACGCAACTCGATCCGCGCGGTGCAGGAGGCGATCGAGGGCGAGCCAGGCGGTGAGCACAGCATCGACGAGCTGGCCCGTCGCGCGGCGATGAGCCCCCGGCACTTCACCCGCGTGTTCACCGCCGAGGTCGGCGAGGCGCCGGGCCAGTACGTCGAGCGGATTCGCACCGAAGCCGCGCGCCGGCAGTTGGAGGAGACCGACGACACCGTCGTTGCCATCGCCACCCGGTGCGGCTTCGGCACCGCGGAGACCATGCGGCGCAACTTCCTTCGTCGGGTCGGCATTCCGCCGGACCAATACCGCAAGGCTTTCGCCTAAGAGGAAGGACGAACACCCATGACCCAAATAGCGATCGTGAGCTATCCGGGCTTCACCGCGCTCGACATGATTGGCCCGTACGAGGTGCTGCGCAACCTGCCGGACGCCGAGGTGCGGTTCGTCTGGCACGAGGCGGGACCGATCACCGCCGACTCCGGCGTCCTGGTCATTGGCGCCACCCACTCGCTGGCCGAAACGCCCTCGCCCGACGTGGTTCTCGTCCCGGGCGGCCCGTCGACCCCGGTGCATGCGCGCGACGAGGCGCTGCTGGACTGGCTGCGCCGGGCGCATCGAAACGCCGCCTGGATGACGTCGGTGTGCTCGGGATCGGTGATTCTGGCGGCCGCCGGCCTCCTCGAGGGCCGCCGCGCGACGTCGCACTGGCTGACCGTTCCGGCGTTGAAGGCGTTCGGCGCGGTGCCGGTGGGCGACGAGCGGATCGTGCACCAGGGCAATGTCGTCACGTGTGCGGGGGTATCAGCGGGACTCGACCTGGCGCTCTGGCTGGCCGGGGAGATCGCCGGCGAGGGCCGCGCCAGGGCGATCCAGCTGGCGATCGAATACGACCCGCAGCCGCCTTTCGACTCCGGCCATCTGTCGAAGGCGTCGACGGCCACCAAGGCGGCCGCCACCGCGCTGCTGTCCCGGGACAGTGTCAAGCCGGCCAATCTGAAGGCCACCACGATGCTGGCGTGGGAGCAGGCGCTGGCGGCCGTCCGGTCGCGGCGGCGGATGCGACACCCCGTGACGAGCTAGCCCGATGGTGGTGACCCGCGGCGCCCGGCTTCGCCGCGCTTGCGATCACCACTAGCCCGATGGTGGTGACCCGCGGCGCCCGGCTTCGCCGCGCTTGCGATCACCACTAGCCCGGTGGTGGTGACCCGCGGCGCCCGGCTTCGCCGCGCTTGCGATCACCACTAGCCCGGCTGCAGGATCTCGTCGGACGCGAGCTGTCCCCCCGCCTGCAGCCACGCCGTCACAACCCCGGGCGCGTCTCGGTTGGGGTTGTAGATGTCCTCCTCGCTGGAGAACAATCCGTTGCCGGCGTAGACCAGCCGGGTCCAGTTCGGAAACCAGAAGGGCTCACCCTGAGGATCCGTCGGGTGGTCGAGCAGGTTCTTGATCATCACCACCACCGCGTCGTGGTCCTCGTCGTAGGCAGTCCAGTCGGACGGAAATCGCATGTGCGGGAACGGCGCCATGACGGCGATGATCCAGTCCCGCACCGCTTCGCGGCCGTGAAACACTCCGTAGTGATGCTCGGTGTAGACGACATCCTCGGTGAAGAGATCGGCGAACGGGCGCCAGTCGCCCGAGGCGCTGCACCCCTCCACCACCCGCGTGTAGTTCTCGAGCGCTTGCTCGATCTCTGCCCTGGTGAATTTGCCCATGGCGGACACACTAGAACGTGTTTCGGTTATAGGTCGCTCGTCTGAATAGGGATCTCGCATGAACGTCTTGAAGTTGTTTGATCTGCGCGGCAAACGGGCGTTGGTCACCGGGGCATCCAGCGGTATCGGGAAGAAGGTGGCGCAGGCGTATCTGCAGGCCGGTGCCGACGTGGCGATTGCCGCGCGCCGCGCCGAGGGTCTGGCGGAGGTGGCCCGCGAGATCGCGGCGGACGGCGAGGGCAAGGTGGTGCCCATCCCCTGCGACGTGACCCAGCCCGACCAGGTGACCGCGATGCTGGACCGGATGACCGCGGAGTTGGGTGGGGTCGACATCGCCGTCTGCAACGCCGGCATCATCACCGTGACTGGAATGCTGGACATGTCCCCGGAAGAGTTCGAACGCATCCAAAGCACCAACGTCACAGGCGTTTTCCTCACCGCCCAGGCGGCGGCCAGGGCGATGGTCCGGCAGGGGCTCGGCGGCAGCATCATCACCACGGCCTCGATGTCCGGCCATATCATCAACATCCCGCAGCAGGTGGGTCACTACTGCACGTCGAAAGCCGCGGTGATCCACCTGACCAAGGCCATGGCCGTGGAGTTGGCGCCGCACAACATCCGGGTCAACAGCGTCAGCCCTGGCTACATCCTCACCGAGCTCGTGGAGCCGATGACCGAATATCACCGGCTGTGGGAGCCGAAGATCCCGCTCGGCCGGATCGGCCGCCCCGAGGAACTCACCGGCCTCTACCTCTACCTGGCCGGCGAGGCCTCCAGCTACATGACTGGATCCGACCTCGTCATCGACGGCGGATACACCTGCCCATAGCTCATCCGACAACGACGCGACGGCCGAAACGGGTGCGCACACCCGGCGAGAAGAGCGCGCGCAGGCGCTCGCCGGCGGGCCGCACCATGCTGGCCGCCACCAGCTCGTCGTCCAGCACGACGATGTCGGCCGCCCGCAACGGCCAGGGTTCGTGCTCATTCGGTATCCACCAGGTTCGGCCCGCCGTGCGGGTGTGTGCGCCCCACCGGGCGGTGAGCCAAACCTCCAGCGGCGTCGGGTCCACCGGGGCGCCGACGGTGATCTCGACGCTGCTGCGCAGGCCGCGCCGGGGCCACCGGCGCACGCTGTGGTACGTGATGCGGTCGCCGTGTCGGCTGGTCCGCATTCTCGCCCACGTGTAGGGCACGCCGAGGCCGGACCGGACGACGGGCACGACCGCCAGCCGAGCCGTTTCCAGCGACCGGAACAGCACGCCGTGCCGGCCGGAATTGTCGACGGAATAGAGCCGCACGTTGGTCTCCGGGAAGCTGCCGAAGTACGGAAGAGGAACTGAGGAGCCAACTTTAGTGCTGTCCATGACGAAGGGGATCAGCCCGACGTAGGTCATCCCATCGGAGAAGACGTCGGGGCGGGTGCCGGGCGGAAACATCGTTTCGACGGTGTCCGGCCGGACCGGCCAATGGATGAAGGTCAGGTCACGCCAACGCTGATCGAAGGTGACGGGGCCGCGAAGCGGCGGCGGTCTGACCGCAAATCCCGCGAGGGGCGGGTCCCCGCCGGGTTCGGCGACCGGCGGGTCGGGCTTCGCGGTCATCCCTCCAGCTCCCCGACGACCCTGCGCTCGATAGCGGCTTGCGTGGTGGCCGGCAAGACGACGAGGCCCTCGAGTTCCTGGCGCGCCAACTCGTAGGCGCGCCGGCGTTCCTGTGCCGCCGCGGCGGGGTCCGACGCCACGCGCAGCAGGTTCTGGCCGCGCGCGATGCGCTGCTGGTCCGCGCGCGAGAAGTCGCTGCGCCGCCTGCGCTTCGCTTCCGTCTCCGCGGCGTTGAAGGCGGTCACGTAATCCTCAACGGCGGCGCGGTATTGCGCGGCGGCTTCCCGGTCGTCGAGTAGGTCTTCGGCTTTGACCGGCCGCAGGAAATCGGCCCGCAGCTTGGCCTTGTGGAAGGCGACCGTCAGCGGATCGCGCATGTCGGTCATGAGCGGGAAATCCAGAAGCCTTGCGACGTCGAGTTCATAGTCGAGCCATCGCGCATCGGTGCGGCTGTGCTCCTCGAGGACTCGGCGCAGCGACCGCCACTGCGCGACGTGATTGTCGCCGGCGTCCGGCGGCGTTTCCGCCCGGTCGGCGGTTGGCGGTCGCTCGGCCGCGCGCCGGTTGGCGCCGAACGAGCGGACCACGGCGACGGCAGCGCCCACTAAGGGCAGGATCACGATCAACAGCTCCGCCAGCCGGATGAGCAAACCCACACGGCCAGGATGCCACCCGCGGCCGACCGACATGCTGCCGAACGTGGGCCCTACGCACTCCAGGGCGGTTTTCCGGCGTAGGGCCCGCCCTCGGCGGCGCCGGGGCCGGAATGGTTACGTCTGTGGGCGTACGCCGAGGACGTCGTGAAACACGGCCTGCCGCAACGCAAAGTTGAAAATCATCGTCCTGCCTCCGAACCGAGACTAAGTCAGCCGACCGGGTCAGGGCCGTTTTCCATGCCGTCCACCCGAATCAGTGTGGCCCAGGCCGCCGCTCAGGTACTGGGCGCGGCAGGCCCGGCGGGCCAGTTTGCCGCTGGTCGTGCGCGGGATGGCGCCGGCCGGCAGGAAACACACGTCGGCGACCCGCAGCCCGTGGCGGCGCAGAACGGTGGCCCGGATGGCCTCGATGGCCGGCTGCGGATCGGCCCGGCTGGTGCCCGTCGCCCGCTCGGCGACGATCACCAACTGGTGATCGGAGTCCCCTGCGGGCACGGCGAAAGCCGTTACGTATCCACGCCGGACGATCGGCGACGCTTCGGCGGCGGTGGCCTCGATGTGTTGCGGGTAGTGGTTGCGGCCGGCGACGGTGACCATGTCGGCGATCCGGCCGGTGACGTACAGCTCGCCGTCGAGAAATGTGCCCAGGTCCCCGGTCCGCAGCCACGCGCCCTCGACGGCCGATCCCGCCGCGTGGCTGCCCTCGGCCAACCGCGAGCGCAGCCGTCCGCCGAACGCTCGGCGAGTGTCGTCGGGCAGCCCCCAATAGCCGCGCCCGACGTTGTTGCCCTGCACCCAGATCTCACCGACACGACCGTCGGGCAGTTCGGCGCCGCTGTCCGGGTCGACGATGACCGCCCACTCACTGCGGCCCACCTGGCCGCAGGACACCTGCGCGACGGCCTCCGGGGCGTCGGCCGCCACCCGCACCGCGCGACCGGCGCCCAGCTCCTCGCGGTCGAAATAGGCCGGCGTCGCGACCGCCTCGGGCGCGATCGTCGCGACGAACAGCGTTGCCTCGGCGATGCCGTAGGAGGGCTTGAAGGCCGTCGGCGGTAGGCCATAAGGGGCGAACGCCTTGTTGAAGGCGCTGATCGCGTCGACGCTGACCGGTTCGGATCCGATGATCAGCACCACGTTGCTCAGGTCGACCGCATCACCCGGCGCGGGCACCCCCCGTTGGGCGGTCCATTCGTAGGCAAAGTTCGGCGCCGCGGTGACCGCCCGCCCCGCCTCATCCGACAGGGCTTTGATCCAGCGCTGCGGCCTCCGCACGAACGCCGTGGGCGACATCAGCGTGGAATGTCCCCCGTACACCGCCGGGAAGCCGATCATCGACAGGCCCATGTCGTGGTAGAGCGGCAGCCAGCTCACCCCGTGGGTGTTGCGGTCCAGCAGGTCGATCGAAAGGATCATCTGGACGAGGTTGGTGCCCACCGCCCGGTGCGTGATCTCGACGCCGACCGGGGGCCGCGTCGAACCCGACGTGTACTGCAAATGGGAGACGTCGTCGTGGCGCAGTTCGGTGGGAGTGAACGATTCCCGCGCCGAGTCGGGTATCTCGTCGATGACGATGACCCGTGGCCGCTGCAGCTGCGGGAGGGCGCTCAGAAAGTCCTCGACCGCTCCCTTGGCCGCCGCCGTCGTCAACACGGCCGTCGGCCGCGAATCGCGCAGGGCCGTGTCCAGACGTTCGGCGTGGCCCGGCAACTCGGGCGCGAACAAGGGCACCGCAATGGTGCCGGCCTTGATCGCCGCGTAGAAGCCCATCACATAGTCCAGGCTCTGAGGCGCCAGGACGGCGACCCGCTCGCCATGGCCGGCGGCCTCCTGGACGCGCGCGCCGATCGCTTCCAGTCGCACGCCGAACTGGCTCCACGTCACCTCTTCCGCCGCCCCGTCGGGTGAGCGGTTGTAGTCCAGGAAGCGGTACGCGACGGCGTCACCGACGTTGGCGATGTTGCGGTCGATGAGGGAAATCAGCGTGACGTCCGGCGGCGGCATGATGTTGCCCTCGGCGTCCAGGCAATCCTCGATCTTGAGCAGGCCGGGGACACCGCCGGCATTCCGCCCGGAACCGAACTCCATGGACCCCACTGTAGGCAGCGGCAAACCCGTCGTGCCGCGAACGTGATCATCGGCACGTCGTGCGCGAAGGACGTTGTCCGCGAACCGAATCCGCCAGCTACATGCAGCGCTTTGCCAGCGCGTCCGCGAGCGTCTCGGGGTCTTGCTTGTCGGTGTCGCAGCTGATTGCCAGCGACGTCGACCGGTCCTTGCTGACCTGGAAAGCCTGACGAATCCAGCCCACGACCCGTCGTGATCCTCGTAGCCGACGGCCTTACCGTCGCCGAACCCCGCCCCTCGCGGGTGCGGCGCGAGCGGTAGCCTACGCGCGAGCGGCCAGCAGGGCCGGCGACCGATTCGCAGGGAGTGGGTCATGTCAGGCAGGACGTATTCGTTCGAGGCCACCCGTACCAGCACCGCGCCCGCCGCGACGCTGTTCCGCCTCGTGGCCGACGGCGCGAACTGGTCGAAGTGGGCCAAGCCCATCATCGTCCACTCGAGTTGGGTGCGACAGGGTGATCCCGCGCCGGGCGGAGTCGGGGCGGTCCGCAAGCTTGGGATGTGGCCGCTGCTCGTGCAGGAGGAAACCGTCGAATACGAGCCGGACCGGCGGCACGTCTACAAGCTCATCACGCCGTCGAGCCCGATCAAGGACTACGTCGGCGAGGTGGTCCTGACGCCAAACCCGGCCGGCGGCACCGATATCCGCTGGGCCGGCTCGTTCGTGGAGGGCGTTTCCGGGACGGGTCCGGTGCTGCGGGCCGCGATGAGTGGCGCGATCCGGTTCTTCGTGCGGCGGCTGGTGGAGACCGCCGAGCGCGAGTCGAACGTCCAGCGCTAGCCGCGGGCGTCAAAGGCCGGCGCTACGGGTTGTTGGCCTGCTGCTCGTCGAGCTGAGCCTGCTGCATGCTCTGTTCGAACTGCTGCTGCGCCAGTTCGTTTTGCTGTTCGGCCTGCTGCATGGACTGCTGCAGCTGCTGCTGCAGTTGGGCCTCGTCGTCGCCGTCGTCGGCGGCGAAACCGCTCCCGCCGGAAAGGTTGGGCGGTGCCTGTTGGAAGGTCGGGCGCGCCGATGCTTGCGCCGCGCCGAACAGGGTCAGCAGGGCGACGGCCGCGGCGGCCGCGAAGGAAAGCCGCGCAATCCGCCGCCTGGGGCGGCGGGTGGTGGTGGTCATCCCACGGTTGTGCGCCGAGACCCTAGCCGCCAGCTGGGCAGCGGCTATCGCCGGAATATGAAGCTACTTGGCGGCGACCTCGTCCTGATACTTCTTGGTCATGTGCGCGACCGCATCCAACTGAGATTGCGCGAGGCTGTCCCGGGCCTGTCCAGCACGGGCGGCGGCATCCAACGTCGGCTGCGCCTGCCCCTGGAAATGCGGCATGACTTCGGCGGCGAACAGTTCCGCGGACCGCCTGGTGGCGGCCGGGCTCGCCCACTCGTGGCCCATCTGCAGCATGCAGCCGAATCCGCCGGATTGATCCCACAGCCGCTGCACCTGGGCCCGCGCCCGCTCCGGCGTGCCGATCACGCCCGCCCCGTTGTCGTTGATGACGTCGATCATCTCGTCGAGCTGCTCACCGGGCATCGTCATCTGCGGGAAGGCGGCCACCTTCTGGAAGTAGCGGAACCACGGCTCGATGCCGAACTTGACCTCGTCGCGCGCCTGCTGCTCCGTTTCGGCAAGGTGGAACAGGCCGACCAGGCTCCAATTCTTGCGGTCGACCTGCGTGCCGAAGGCCGCCGCGCGCTCCTCGACGATGCCCCAGTGATAGGACAGCGCGTTGAAACCCTCGACGGTCAGCGTCGCGCCGATGGACAGCAGGCCGATGCCATGCTTGCCGGCCAACCGTGCGCCCGTTGGCGACGCGACCGCGGCCACCGACAGCGGGATCCCGCCGTCCGAATAGGGGGCGAGCTGCAGCTTGGCGTCGAACAGTTGGTGCGTGGCCGTCTTGGCGCTCACCGTTTCGCCCGCGAGCAGGCGGACGACGATGTCGAGGTTCGTTTCGAGCAGCTCGCGCGTGTCGGTCGGGGTGAGCCCGATCATCGACGAGTCGCTGGGCAGCGAGCCGGGACCCACACCGCCGATGATCCTGCCGTGGGTGAGGTGATCCAGCAGCATCAGCCGGTCGGCGACCCACAGCGGGTTGTGGTACGAGAGCGAGATGACCCCGGTGCCAAAGCGGATGCGCTTGGCACGCTCGGCCGCCGCGGCGATGAAGACCTCCGGCGAGCTGATGATCTCACTACCCGCCGAGTGGTGTTCGCCCAGCCACACTTCGTCGAAGCCGAGGGTGTCGAGGTGCTCGATGAAGGCGAGGTCGCGCTGCAGCGCGAGCGTCGGGTTGGTGCCCGCCCGATGAAACGGCGCGATGAAATATCCGAACCTGAGCTTCGTCATCGAAGTCCCCTTGCAACCGAGTTGGCCAGAACCATAACTCGTATGCGGAGCCCGGCCTAGGCCGTCGCGCGACAACGCTCGGTGGGCGAGAGATTCTCAGCCGGCGGGGCCGGGTGATCCCAGCCCCGCCGACTAGGGCAGCAAGTCTGTGTTGTGGTTTGGTCGGCGTCGGTTCGGCGAGATGTCAGTAGCCGCCGCAGACGTTGCCGATGCAACCGCCGCCGCCGCCCGGGCCGCCGCCGCCACCCCCGACACCGGGGATGCTGCCGCCACCGCCGCCGGGTCCGCCACCGCCCGTGGGGCCGCCGGGGACGCCACCGCCACCGCCGCCGGGTCCGCCACCGCCCGTGGGGCCGCCGGGGACGCCACCGCTACCGCCGCCGGGTCCTCCGCCGCCCGTGGGGCCGCCAGTGGTGCCGCCGCCTCCGCCGGGGGTGGACGGGGCCACGGTGGACGACGGGGTGGTCGTCGGCGTGGTGGTGGTGCTGCTGTTAGGCGCCTTGTTGCCGCCGCCGCATCCGACCGCGAGCACGAGCATGGCCGCACCGCCGAAGAGCGCGACCGAGTTTCTGGCTGCAGATCTCATCTCGAAGTCCCCAATCCCCACTTGCACCACGTGCACCTGGTCCACTTCTCCTTACCCCGGTGCGCGCCCTGGCAAACTGGATGCGGCACAGAGGCTTCGAAGCCCGGAAATGCCGATGGCCCATCACCGGGATGGGCCATCGGGGAAGCGGTTCGACTAGCAGTCGAGACCGGACACGCAGCCGGCCAGGGTGGCCGGGTGAACGCCGGACGCAACCGCCGGCGCCGACGTGACGGCGGACGGCTTGTGCGTCGCCGCGGCCCCGGTCGGGCTGACGTCCAATCCCCCGAAACCGACCGCCAAGGCCACCGCGGCCATTCCGCCGAACACCGCGACCATCGTCCTCATTTCCGCCTTCATCAGCCGATCCTTCCTCTCGTTGCGCGTCGGGAGGTGGCGCGCATCCATGACTTCAATTCTACACCTGTGCAACTGTTGCTACAGACGGGCTTTTGGGTGAGATGTGGGCCGGCGAGGGCGCGCCACATCGGCGGCATCGAACCAAGGCGACGGGAGTTGGCGCGAAGCGGGCCGCGGGTGCGGACCGGGGCGCCTTACGAGCCGATGGCCCATCTCGGGCTAATGGGCCATCGGCGAATCAAATCGTATCCGCAGACAACTGTTGCTATGCCCAGATTCTGCAAACGCCGCGGTAAGAAATTTTCTTATTCGTAAATTGGATGGTCCGTGGCGCCACGCCACGTCCGGTCGAAGCGGTGCCCTCGAGCGAACGGGGGTTCGCGCGAGGGCCGCTCCTTAGTCTTCCTTGGTGATCAGCTTCCGGAGCGCCACGCGGTCCGGCTTAAGCAGCTCCTCGATGCGCGGACGGTTGACCTCCGCGACGATGATCTCGCCGACCTCCTGATTCACCTCACTGAAGATGCCGTGAGACTTCATCTTTGAGGTCTGATACTGGTTGTCCTCGGTCGGCGTCACGTAATACACCGCGTCGGCCTTGAAGCGGTGCACCAGCCAGAGGTGGATCAGCGTCATCAATCGCTTCTGGCGCAGCTTCTCGGCGAACGTGTTCTGGTCGCGCACCGTGAGAATGCTGCGACCGTGCCGGTCCTTGATCGGGTCGAACACGACGTTGGCCAGCTGCTCGTCCCCGTTGCCGTGGATGCCCAACACCAGCACGTCCGAGCCGGGCCGCCGCGGCCTCAGCGACACGCGCAGCTTCTCGCCGAGTTGGTAGTGCTCGCTCCACAGCGCGAGCCACTCTTCCAGCAGCTTCTTGGGCACCTCGGTCTGCACGAGGTGCTGGTGCTGGGTCGAACCCTTGCCCATGGCCTTGGTGGTCGCCGTCCGCCCGGAGGACGCCTGCAGCGCCGCGTCGCTGCGGGGCCCACCGACCAGCGTCTGCGGTGTGCGATAAGGCGACTCCACCAGCCGCATCTTGCGCTGCAGGCGAGCCAGGGCCAGCATGCCGTCCTGTTTCAGGGAGGCCGCGAACTCCTCGGCGGCGACGCCGTCGATCTGGTGGCCGCCGTAGGTGATGAAGTTGAAGACGAAGCCCATCTTGCCGAGCTCCTCGGGGAAGCGCTTCATCTCCTCATCGGTCATGCCGGTGGTGTCCCAGTTGAAGGATGGGGACAAGTTATAGGCCAACATCTTGTCGGGGAACTCGGCGTGGATCGCCTCGGCGAACTCCCGAGCGTCGGCGAGATCGGCCGTCTTTGTCTCCATCCAGAGGATGTCGGCGAACGGCGCAGCGGCCAGCGACTTGGCGATCGCGTAGGGAATGCCGCCGCGGATCTGGTAGTAGCCCTCCGGCGTCTTCGCCAGCTCACAGTCCCACGGCGGGTCGACGCCCAACTGCTTCGCCTTTTCCCGTGCGGCGTAGAGCGACGCGCGCTGGGCGAATCGCCGCCAGTCCGCCGGGCTCATGGCGAAGGGCTCGTCGTCTTCTCTCTCGCCAAATTCCAGCACCTCGGCGACGGCCTCGCCATAGGTCATCAGGCCGGCGTCGTCCTCCCAGGCGGCCACGAACCGCGACTCCACCTGGTCGAAGAGGTCGTCGATCGAACCCTGCCCGTCTTCGCGCCGGGCGTTGACGGCCTCCGAGATCAAGCCCTGGATACCCTGGCGTTCCAGCCAGGCGGCGGCCGCGGCGTACTCCGAATCGGCCAGCGCGTAAAGGAGATGGCCGTTGAGTTCCTTGACGCCCAGTTCGTAGAAACGCCGGAGCATCGCCAGGAAACAGGACTTGTACGACGGGATGTTCAGGTTGGTCGCGCCGAGCAGGAACGGCTGGTCGCGCTCGTCGGCGCGGCTGTCGATCAGGTTGGCCGCCTCGGCATCGGTGCGGGCGACGATGATCCCCGGCACCCGCATGACGTCGAGCTGGAAGCGAGCGGCGTTGAGCCGCTTGATCTGTTCGTCGGAGGGCACCAGGACCTTGCCGCCCTGGTGGCCGCACTTCTTGGTGCCCGGGCGCTGGTCCTCGATGTGGTAGCCGGCGACGCCCACCTCGACGAAGCGGCGGACGAGATTGCGCACGTGCGGATCACCGCCGTGCCCGGTGTCCGCGTCGGCGATGATGAACGGGCGGTAGTCGTAGGCGGGGGTGCTGGCTCGCTGCGCCGCGCTCATGTTCAGCCGCTGGTACTGCTGGTTGCGGTCGGCGGTCAGCAGGGCGCGCACCAATACCGCGGCGTCGTCGGGCACCTGGCTCAGGGGGTAGCTCGCCAGGTCCGGGCCGGGGTCCTCGGTGGTGGAGCCCTTGGCCGAGGTGGCCCAGCCGCCGAGGTAGATGCCCTCGATGCCCATCCGTTTCATGGCCACGGCCTGGCCTGGCGAGTAGGGCCCGAACGTGGTGATGCTCTTCTTGGCGGCGAACAGCTCGCGGAGCCGGTCGTAGAAGGCGGCCGCCGCCTCGCGCGCCACGATGTAGTCGGTGGGGATGGTGCCGCGTTGTTCCACTACCTGGCGAGCCGTGTAAAGACGCGTGATTCCGGCGAACCGTGGGCCGTCCATGTATCGCTGCGTCGCGGCGATGTCGTCCTCGTACGAAGTCCGGACTTCAGTGTCCGAGTCAATGATGGCCATGGCCTTACGCTCCCTGTTCGGCACGATTCCCTTGAACGTGAGTCTATCCCCGAGGGTGACAGTTAAATCAGCGGTCGAAAGACCCGTGCCAAAACTGTTGCCAACTGCCCTGCTCCGGCCCACGTCGCTAGCTTGAGCCCGACGGGCACACAAGCCCGCCGGTTTCGACGGGAGCGCCGCGGCCTGCGCGGAAAATTACTGGTTAGATGGAATCCATTGTGCTGCAGATGGTTCCAAGTTTGCCGAGGTGCTGACCCGGTCGGCCGGGGAGCGAAAATCCGAAAAACCGGACGCATCCAGCAAACAAGCGGTAGGGTTAGCGCTGTGCAAACGGAATTGCGTTATGACCGGTGGTATCTTCCGCTTTCGGTTCCTGTCGGATTGGGACCCAAGCGCAGCGAGGTCAGGGTGGACGCCGGAACCCTGCGCGTGAAGATGGGCTGGGCGTTCGACGCGCACGTTCCGTTGGCGTCGATCACCCATGCCGAGCGGGCGAACGACCGGGTCTTCACCCTGGGCGTGCACTACTCAGATGGGCGCTGGCTGGTCAACGGGTCGGGTAAGGGCCTGGTGGCGTTGACGATCGAGCCACCGGTGGACGCAAAGGCCGTCGGCCGATCGATTTCGCTGCGCGAGCTATGGGTCAGCGTCACCGACCCAGACGCCCTCATTGCCGCCTGCGCCGGTTCGCGCGTTTAGCCCGTCTCGGCCCCCGCGCGTCGGGCCAGCCAATCCCGCTGGCGGCGGATGAATTCGGCGTTGACGACGCGTCCGTGGCCCGGCACGTAGACGGCCCCGGGTCCGCCCACCGCGAGTATCCGATCAAGCATGCGCGGCCAGGCCGCCACATCCGAATCGGCGTCGATGTCGGGGTCGGCGGACTCCTCGACGAGATCACCGGTGAAGAACACAACCGGGTCGTCTTCGCCGTCGGCGCCGGGCGCGATGACGACCAGGTCCGAGGAGGTGTGTCCCCGGCCCAGGTGGCTGATCGTCACGGTGCGATCGCCCAGGTCGACGACGGCGTCGTAGACACCGCGCTTTGGTGGCCGCAATGCCGCGATCGCGCGGTCGACCTCAATGGCGTCCGCGCCATAACGCACGGCATCCGAACGAAGGTGGTCGACGCCGGACGACAAATACTCGACAACCTCTGGGGCGCAAAGGATTTCAGCTTGGCCGAATGCCGAGGAACCCAGGACGTGGTCGAAGTGCTTGTGCGTCAACACGACATGAGTGACCGGCCGCCCTGCGAGCCGGCGCACGTCGGTGGCGATCCTGTCCGCTTCGACCAGCGTAGTGCCGGTGTCGACGAGCAGCGCGCCGGTGCGGCCCCGCACCAACCCGACGGTGACGTCGCAGAACTCCAGCCGGCATCGGTGCACGCTGGATGTCAGCTGCTCCCAGGCGAAATGCATAACCGGAAGATAGCGGTCATCGCGCCCCGCCGGTCTCCGCTCGCCCGGGACGATTGACATGTCGGAAATCCCCGACATATATTGCGGTCATGGGTGGCACTGATCGCGTGTTCCTCGCACTGGCCAACCCGGTGCGGCGGGAACTGCTGGAGATCCTGTCTCGCCAGCCGCTGCCCGCCGGAAAACTCTGCGAGCGGTTCGACCTCAGCCGCCCCGCCGTGGCCGAGCATCTCAAGGTGCTGCGCGACGCCGGCCTGGTGGCCGACGAACCACAGGGCCGCCATCGCATCTATCGCTTGACCGCGGAACCGTTGGCGGAACTTGGAGAGTGGCTGCACCCGTTCGAGAAGTTCTGGCGCACGCGGCTGGCCAAATTGGCCGAGACGGCAGAAGAGGAGTGGCAATGACCAAGACTTCGACGCCCGCGACGATCCGGGTGGATCAATTTGTGGCGGCGCCGCCGGCGAAGGTGTGGCGCTTGTTGACCGAGCCCGACCTCCTGCGGCTGTGGTGGGCCGAGGGCGACGTGGCCGCGGTGGTCGGCCACCAGTTCACCCTCCACATGCCGGGCTACGGCAAGCAGCCATGCACGGTGCTTGAGGTCGATCCCCCGCGCCGGTTCGTGTACACCTTCACGCCCGCCTGGACGCTCGCCTGGCGCCTCGAGCCGGAGGGTGACGGTACCCGGGTGTTCTTGGAACACAGCGGTTTTGACCTGGACGACAAGAGGATGGCCGAGGCCTTCCGCCGGATGGGGCCGGGCTGGTCCGGCGTCGTCCTCCCCCGCCTGGCCGACGCCGTCAACCGGGCCTGAGCGGCCGGGGAGGAAATTGCAGATGCGCGCAGTCGTCGTCACCAAACGCGGCGATCCATCGGTGCTGCGAGTACAGCGGCGGCCCGATCCGCCGCCACCGGGTCCCGGGCAGCTTCGGGTTGCGGTGCGGGCGGCGGGTGTCAACTTCGCCGATCACCTCGCCCGGGTGGGCCTGTACCCCGACGCGCCGAAGCTGCCGGCGGTGGTCGGCTACGAGGTCGCCGGGACGGTCGAGGCCGTCGGGGAGGGTGTCGACCCCGGTCGCGTGGGCGAACGGGTCCTGGCGGGCACCCGGTTCGGCGGCTACGCCGAGGTCGTCAATGTTGCGGCGGGCGACTCCGTGCCGCTGCCGGCCGCGATGGGCTTCGAAGAGGGCGCCGCCGTCCCGGTCAACTACGCGACCGCGTGGGCCGCGTTGCACGGATACGGGTCGCTGCGCGCCGGTGAGCGGGTGCTGGTGCACGCCGCGGCCGGCGGGGTCGGCATCGCAGCCGTCCAGTTCGCGAAGGCCGCGGGGGCCGAGGTTCACGGCACCGCATCGCCCGCGAAGCATCAGAAGCTGGCCGAACTGGGGGTGGACCGCGCGATCGATTACCGGCGCGACGGCTGGCGGGAGGGCCTGGAACCCTACGACGTGGTGCTTGACGCGTTGGGCGGAACCTCGTTGCGGCGCTCCTATGCGCTGCTGCGGCCGGGCGGAAGGCTTGTGGGATACGGGGTTTCGAACCTGCAGCACGGGGAGAAACGCTCGCTGCGGGCGGCGGCCCCGCACGCGCTGGCGATGCTGCGCGGCTTCAACCTGATCGACCAACTCTCGGAGTCCAAGGCCGTGATCGGCCTCAACATGCTGCGGCTGTGGGACGACCGCGGCACCCTCGAGCCGTGGATCACCCCGCTGACCAAGGCGCTCGAGGATCAAACGATTGCTCCCATCGTCCACGCGGCGGTGCCGTTCGACGAAGCGCCGGAGGCGCACCGCATCCTGGCTGCGCGCGAGAACGTCGGCAAGGTGGTCTTGGTGCCGTGAGTTTTTGGCGGCGCCGCGGTGGTTATCTATCCCCCATGGCTGTCACCGAATCCCGCGAGGTTGTCATCGAAGCGACACCGGATGAGATCCTGGATGTGCTGTTCGACATCGAATCGCTGCCCGAGTGGTCCTCGGTTCACCAAAAGGTGGAGGTTCTCGAGCGGGACGACCAGGGCCACCCCACCAGGTCGAAGCAAGTGGTCAAACTGGTCGGCGTCAGCGACGAGCAAGAGCTGGCCTACACCGTTCACGAGGACGGCGTGAGCTGGACCCTGGTCAGCGCCAAACAGCAGCGCGCGCAGGACGGCCGCTACACGCTGACGCCCGACGGTGACTCCACCCGGGTGAGCTTCGATCTGACCGTCGACCTGTTGATGCCGGTGCCCGGATTCTTGATCAAGCGGGGGTCGAAAAGCCTTATGGACACCGCGACCAAAGGGCTGCGCAAGCGCGTGCTCGAGGTGAAGAAGCGCGACGCCTAGCGGCGTTCTGTCCCTACCGGGCGGCCGGGACGCGGTCCACACTGTTTCTTATGGAATCGACGACTCCGCGCGGCCCTCGCCAGACTGCCTCGATCATCGGCGGGCTGGCGATCATCGCCGCGCTGGCCGGCTGCGGCGGGCACGGCGATACCCGCGTCACGGCGCCGTCGACGCCGAAGGTGACGACCCTGGGGCGGACGGTCGCGGCCGCGCCCGCCGGGGCACCGTTGACCATCAGCAGCCCGGCGTTCGGCGACGGCACCCCGATTCCGGTGCAGTACACCTGCAAAGGGGCCAACATCGCGCCCCCGCTGGCATGGTCGGCACCGTTGGGGGCGGCGCTCGTGGTCGACGACCCGGACGCGGTCAATGGGCTGTACGTGCACTGGGTCGTGGTGGGCATCGCCCCGGGATCCGGCAGCACCGCAGACGGACAGACGCCCGCCGGTGCGGCCACGCTGCCGAACACGGCCGGCCAGTCCGCGTATCGGGGTCCGTGCCCACCGGCGGGATCCGGCACCCACCACTACCGGTTCACCCTCTACCAGCTGCCCAACGACTACCAGCTCCCCGGCGGCCTTTCCGGCGTGCAGGCGGCGCAAACGATCGGCGGCGCCGCGACCGCCCAGGCGCAGCTGACCGGAACGTTCGCGGGATGAGCGTCAGGCCATGTGGTCGAGCGCTTGATAGCCGGCGTCGTAGCCGGGCGTGAACGTGATGCCCGGCCCGCCATGGCATCCCGCGCCGCCGAGGTAAAGGCCGTCGATCGGGACCGGGAAGTCGAGGAATCCCTTGGGGCGCCGGACCTGTTCGGGCCCAGCAAATCCGGATGCACTGGGCCGTGGCAGAAGTCGCCGGACGGCGCGCCGAACATCGTGTTCATGTGGCAGGGCGCGAACGTGATGTGGCGGATCACGATGTCCCTGAAGTTCGGGGCCAGCCGGGTGATCTCATCGATAACCCGTTTGGCCATAACGGTTTGAGTCGCCCATGGTGCTGGCGGTCGACTTCCACAGGGAACGCGTATGCGTAGGCGCTGGCGGCGTGCTTGCCCGGCACTTCCCCACCAAGGACGCGGTGCTCTTCCAGGACTACGAGACGCAGCTCGAATGGCTCGCCGAGGCGCTGGCCGACCGCCCCCGACAACCTCAACGCCTAGGAGCATGCGCTCGGCTATGCGGGGCGCATTCGGCGCCGGACTTAGGGTGTGCCGACCAGGGCTTATGTGTCCGACCAAGGCAACCGGCGTATGCCGCATGGTGTGATTTACGGTGCCCGCCCCGGTACGCTGGCATGCTATGGGGTTTGAGGCTGGTGTTCCTACCGCGGCACGGTTGGCCGTCGCGGGACTGATGATCGCGGCTTGGACCGCTTCGGCGGGTTACGCGGGGGCCGACCCGGGCCAGACGCCGGCTCCGTCACCGTCGCCGGCGGCCTCGCAGGGCCCCCCACCGGGCCCGCCACCGTCGTCCGCTTCTCCGGCGCCCTCGCCGGCGGCCTCGCAGGGGCCGCCACCGGGCCCGCCGCCGTCGTCCGCTTCTCCGGCGCCCTCCCCCGCGGCCGCACCGGGACCGGGGCCGAAGACGACGATCGACAAGGACGGCATCTACAACGTCGGGTCCGACATCGCGCCCGGCATCTACAGCTCGGGCGGGCCCGTGAACAACGGCACGTGCTACTGGAAGCGGACGGGCAATCCCGACGGCAACATCATCGACAACGCGATGAGCAAGAAGCCGCAGGTGGTGCAGATCGACCCGACCGACAAGGCGTTCAAGACCTCGGGCTGTCAGCCCTGGCAGCTGACCCCGGACGCCGCCCTGCCCCCCACCACACCGCCCGCCGGCGTGCAGGGCACACTCGGAATCCTCAACGGGTTGCTCGGCGGTCAGGGCGGGCAGCAGCCTCCCCATTCCTGACGGGAACTGACGGGGTCCCGCCCGTTTCGTTACGGTGGCGCCGTGGCCAGTGCGCAGCAGATCGTCGTCGTCGGTGCCGGGGTCAGCGGGCTGACGTCGGCCGTGTGCCTGGCCGAGGCCGGCTGGCCGGTGCGGGTCTGGACGGCCGCCCTGCCGCAGCAGACGACGTCGAAAGTGGCGGGCGCGGTGTGGTTGCCGCCGCGACCCGCGGAACGTGCCAATGACACGCGGACGTGGGCCGAGCACTCGCTGCAGGTCTTTAGCAAACTTGCCGACGATCCCGACTCCGGCGTCCAACTGGCGCCGGCGATGGCCGTCGGCGAATTGACCGCCACCGAGGCGATGTCGTCCGCGGCGGCGCTGATCCCCGACCTGCGACCGATCGATCCGGCCGACCTGCCTGGCGGCTTCGGCAACGGCTTTGGCGCCACGCTGCCGATGATCGACATGCCGCACTATCTGGGCTACCTGACCCGGCGGCTGGCCGCGGCCGGCTGCGACATCGAGGAACATCCCGTGCAGTCGCTGGCCGAGGCGGCCGAAGCCGCGCCGATCGTGGTCAACTGCACCGGCCTCGCCGCGGGACGGCTGACCGGGGACGACACCGTGCGACCGCTGTTCGGCCAGCACGTCGTGCTCACCAATCCCGGTCTGCGCCAGCTGTTTCTGGAGATCAACGGCGGCCCGGAATGGACGTGCTATTTTCCCCATCCCCACCGGGTGGTATGCGGCGGCATCAGCGTCGCCGGCCGCTGGGATACCGCCGCGGATCCCGATGTGACCGAGCGAATCCTGCGGCGCTGCAGGCAGATCGAGCCCAGGCTGGCCGAAGCCGAGGTGATAGAGATCATCACCGGACTGCGGCCCGACCGCCCCACGGTGCGGGTGGAGGGTGAGCCGCTGGATCGGGCGCGCGGAGAGGCCTTGTGCATTCACAACTACGGTCACGGCGGCAACGGCGTGACCTTGTCGTGGGGTTGCGCGCGCGACGTGGTCCGGCTGGTGAGTCAGGGGGCGGCGCGATGAGCATCGACTACGCTGTGGACGCCCACATCGCCACCATCACGATCAACCGTCCCCAGACGCGCAATTCGCTGGACATGGCGCATTTCCGCGACCTGGCGCACGCCTGGGAGGCGTTCCGCGACGACGCCGACGCGTGGGTGTCGGTGATCACCGGTGTGGGGCAGGACTTTTGCACGGGCGCCGACCTGAAGGAGTTCATCCCCGAACTCACCGGCGACCTCCCGCAGCCGCAGGGGTGGAACAAGGAAGACGCCATTCACGCCGTCCTGCACCGCTTCCCCGTCTACAAGCCGATCGTGGCCGCGATCAACGGCACCTGTGTCGCGGGCGGCTTCGAGATGTTGAGCTCCACCGACATCCGCGTCGCCGTACCCGGCGCGCGCTTCGCGGTGATGGAGCCCAAGCGCGGCCTCTTCGCCGGCGGCGGAAGCACAGTGCGGCTGCCACGGCAGATGCCCTACCCGCTCGCGATGGAGCTGCTGCTAACCGCCGACATGGTGGACGCGGATCGAGCCCTGGCGATGGGGCTGATCAATCGGGTGGTGCCGCCGGCGCGGCTGATGGACACCGCGTACGACTACGCCGAGCGCATCGCCGCGAACGCACCGCTTGCGGTGTTCGCAACGAAGCAGTCCGCCGTCGAGGGGTTGGCGCTCGACCTCGAGGCGGCGTACGACAACGAAACCCGGCACAGCGACCGGATTTTCGAGACGCAGGACGCCAAGGAGGGCCCACGGGCCTTCGCCGAGAGGCGTCCGCCCCGGTGGCAGGGCCGCTAGCGCCGGCTGACGTCCCGAATGATCAGCGACAGCACCCAGCTCACGATGGACAACACGATCGCCGCCCAGATCGCCGTCCACCAGAAGTGATCGATCTGCAAACCCCAGTGGGTGGTGTGCTCGGTGATCCGGGCGGTGAGCCACAACATCAGCGCGTTGACGACAATGTGGAACAACCCGAGCGTGAGGATGTAGAGCGGGATCGACAGGAGCTGGACGATCGGCTTGATGAACGCGTTGACCAGACCGAAGATGACGGCGACGACGAAGATGATGCCGACCCGCTCGAGCTTGCTGTCACCGCCGACGAACGTGATCCCGTGAACGAACTTGGTGACCAGCCATAGCGCGAAACCGGTCAGTGCGGCGCGGAGCAGGAAAGGGCCCATGCCCACGATCCTCTCACCACCGGTGCGCGAAGGGCAGCCGTTCAGCGCCCGGGCTAGGCGTCGCCGCGCTGTGACGACAAGTGCTTCACCATCTGGCAAAGGTTGACGACCGCGGCGCTCAACTTCGCAATGGTGGCGTCCCGATCCGCTACACACGACTGCCAGTCGGCAAACTCCTGCGGTGGTTTCTGGTTGTCCGCGTTGAGATGGATTTTCTCCTCGATTTGGTCGCACAGGTCCGCGAGGGTCAATTGCCCGGGCGCGCTGATGTCGGAGAACCATTTGTCAGCCATGCAGATCGACACCTCCCGAAAAATTCGCGTGTCTCTCGAGGCTATCGGGTTGCTTGTCGGGACGATTGTCGGGGCGTGCAGCGCTCGGTGATGAAAGCGGCCAAGGCTTCCGGGGGAAATCGAGCCAACCGTGGTGATGACTACGAGTCACCAACCCCCGAACCTAATTCAGGTTGTAGAAGCACTGCGCGTTCAACCCACCGATTTTTTCGCGGGCCTCTTCGCTGATATCGGGACGCGTGCGCAGGTGCTTGGTGCTTTCCGGCCATTCGCCGTCCCAATGCGGATAGTCGCTAGCGAACATGATGAAGTCGGCGCCGAGCACGTTGATCACCCCGGGCAGGATGGGTTCCTCCGGCTCACACGTCACCCAAATGTTGCCCGCGGCCAGGTATTCGTGCGGGTCGCGGCGCCAGCCGCGGTCGACCCAATCGCCCCGCTTCTCGTAGTGCTCGTGCAGGCGATCCATGAAGAACGGGACCCAGCCCGCGCCCGCCTCGAGGAAGGCGACGCGCAACTGCGGGTGGCGCTCGAAGACTCCGCCGGACACCAGTGCCGTCATCGCGGTCATCTGGTCGAACGGGAAACTGATGCAGTGCACCTGAATGTAATTGGTGAAGCGGTCCACGCCGATCTTCGGCAGGTGAATGCCCGGCGCGCCGTGGACACCCAACGGCATATCCAGGTCGACCGCTGCGGCGTAGAAGGGGTCGAGGTCGGGGTGGTCGAGATTACGGGTCTTGAGCGCCGGCGGGATCAGGGTCGCCACCAGCCCAAGCTCTTTCGCCTCGGTCATGACGTCGATTGCCGCCTGGCCGTGCTCGATCGGGGTGACGGCGACGCCCCGTAACCGTCCACCCGACGGGGCGCAGTAATCCGCGATCCACTGGTTGTACAGCCGGGCAAACCCGGCGGCGAACTCCGGGTCCTCGAGGGTGGGTGCGCACAGGCCGAGACTCGGGTACAAGACCATCGTGTCGATGTGGTCGCGGTCGGCGTCGCCCAGCACGCCCTTGGTCGATCGACAGTTGATGTCGGGCGCCTTGCTGATGCCGTGCTCCGGCGGGCACCCCGCGCCCGGGCCCTCGTCCTCGGGATAATTGCGGCCCTCGAAGGTCAACCGCATCCGCCCGTCGCTGCTGGGCTTGACGTACTGCGGCCAGCGTTTGATCGCTTCGATTGCCAGCGAAGGATTCTCGGCGACGTGACCGTCGGCGTCGATGATGCGCATGTATCCGGAACTTACTCTCGCGGATTGCATGTTGGAATGGCTCGCTTTACCGCGCGCGGTAGGCCACGATGCTGAACGTGACACCACAAAGTCCTCGAAACACGCTGACCGCCGATCAGCGGAACTCGTTTATCGCGGCGTTGCTGGGCTGGACGATGGACGCCTTCGACTACTTCATCGTCGTGCTCGTCTACGCCGACATCGCCAAGACCTTCCACCACAGCAAGGCCGAGGTCGCATTCGTCACCACCGCGACGCTGATCATGCGTCCCGTCGGTGCGCTGCTGTTCGGGTTGTGGGCCGACCGTGTCGGGCGCCGGCTCCCGCTGATGGTGGACGTGATGTTCTACTCCGTGGTCGGCTTCCTGTGCGCGTTCGCCCCCAACTTCACCGTGCTGGTGATCCTGCGCCTGCTGTACGGCATCGGCATGGGCGGCGAGTGGGGCCTGGGCGCCGCGCTCGCAATGGAAAAGGTGCCCGTCGAGCGACGCGGGTTTTTCTCGGGGTTACTGCAGGAGGGCTACGCGTTCGGATACCTGTTGGCGAGCGTCGCCTCGCTGGTGGTGATGAACTGGCTCGGGTTGTCGTGGCGGTGGCTCTTTGCGCTGAGCATCGTTCCCGCGCTGGTCAGCCTGATCATCCGGTACCGGGTGGAGGAGTCCGAAGTCTGGGAAGCCGCACAGGACCAGATGAAACTGACCAGCACCAAGATCCGCGACGTGCTGCGGGACGGGGCGATCATCCGCCGATTCTTCTACCTGGTGGCGTTGATGACGGCCTTCAACTGGATGAGCCACGGGACCCAAGATGTCTACCCGACGTTCCTGACCTCGACGGCCAACCACGGCGCGGGCCTGTCCAGCGCGACCGTCAAGTGGATCGTGATCGTCTACAACGTGGGCGCCATCATCGGCGGGCTTGTCTTCGGGACGCTGTCACAGCGGTTCAGCCGCCGCTACACCATCATCTTCTGCGCGATGCTCGGTCTGCCGATCGTGCCGCTGTTCGCCTATTCGCGGACGGCTGCGATGCTGTGTCTCGGCGCCTTCCTGATGCAGCTGTTCGTGCAGGGCGCGTGGGGCGTGATCCCCGCGCACCTGACCGAGATGTCGCCGGACGCCATCCGCGGCCTCTACCCGGGCGTCACCTATCAGTTGGGAAACCTGTTGGCGGCCTTCAACCTGCCGATTCAGGAGCGCCTGGCCGAGTCGCATGGGTACCCGTTTGCCCTGGCGGCGACGATCGTGCCGGTGCTCGTCGCGGTGGCACTCCTGACGCTGATCGGCAAGGACGCCACGGGGATTCGCTTCGGCACCGCCGAAAGCACTTTTCTGCCAACGGAAGCCAAGTAGCGACGCTCGGCGTCAGGGGTTGCTCAGCAGGCGCAGCAGCAGGTGCATCGCCACCGTAGTGGAGCGCTCCCGGATGTCGGAGCGGTTGCCGGGCAGCCGCAGCGTGCGGGTGTCCGTGCGGCCGTCGGTGCGGGTCACACTGAAACAGACCGTCCCGACGGGTTTTTCGGGTGTACCCCCGCCGGGGCCGGCGATGCCGGTGATCGCCACGGCGGTGTCGGCGCCGAAGCGGCGGATGGCGCCGGCCGCCATCGCCTCGGCCACCGGCTCGGACACCGCTCCGTGCGACTCGATCAACGTCGGGTCGACGCCGAGCAGCTCCGTTTTGGCCTCGTTGGAGTAGGAGACCACCCCGCCGGCGACGTAGTCCGACGACCCGGGCCGGTCGGTCAGGCGCGCGGCAAGCAACCCGGCGGTGCAGGATTCGGCCGTTGCGATCCGGCGGCCGGCCAGCGCCCGGGCCACCAAATCGTCGACCGTGGAACCGTCTTCGGAGAAGAGCTGCTGGGAGTGCCGGTCGCGCACCAGCTGCATGAGTTTCGCGTAGCTGGCTGCAGCGTCCGGCTCGTAGCGCGTGACCATCTCGACCTCGCCCCGCCGCAGACAGGTGGTGATCTCGAGTGACTCGAAGCCCGGCACCGAGGTTTCGGCCTCGCGCAGCGTCTCGGCCAGACCCGATTCGGGCAGCCCGAACATTCGCACGGTGTCCTGCCGATAGAGCGTTCGGGCGGCGATCGCCTGCTGCGCTGCGGGCGTCTCGATGGCCCGGCTCCACATCGGCTGCAGCTCGCGCGGCGGCCCCGGAAGCACGATCACCGTGGGCTTGCCGGGGACGACCACTCCCGGCGCGGTGCCCACCGGGTCGAGCACCTGCGCTCCGGCGGGGATCATCGCTTGCTTGCGGTTGGCGGCGCGCACCGCGTCGAAGTCGACGCCTTCGAAGCGGGCCATCAGCTTCTTGAGGATGTTCGCGATCTTGTTCTCGGTCTCGTCGTCGAGCACCAAGTCGCGGCCGCAGAACCGGGCCACCACTTCGACCGTCATGTCGTCGGCCGTCGGCCCCAGGCCGCCGCTGGTGACGATCAGGTCCATGCCCTGCTCCGCCATGAAGCACAGCTGCGCCTCGATGTCTTTCGCGCGGTCGCCGCAGATCGTGATGTGCGCCAGCTCGACGCCCAGCTCCAGCAGGCGATCCGCGATCCAGGGGCCGTTCGCATCCTGGACGCGCCCGGTGAGGACTTCGGTTCCGGTGACGACGATGCCTGCGCGTGCGCTCACCGGCATGAGCCTACTGGCCGGGACGGGAGACAATGAGCCGATGATCGAGCTGGAGGTTGTGCAGGCAGACGTCACCAGGCTCGAGGTCGACGCGATCAGCAACGCGGCCAACACACAGCTGCGGCACGGCGGCGGTGTCGCCGCGGCGATCGTGCGGGCCGGCGGCCCGGAAGTGCAGCGCGAATCGAACGAGAAGGCACCCATCGGGCTCGGTCAAGCGGTCGAGACCACGGCCGGCGCGATGCCGGCGCGTTACGTCATCCACGCCGCGACCATGGAGCTCGGCGGCCCGACGTCAGCGGAGATCATCGCTCGGGCCGCGGCCGCCACGCTGCGCAAGGCCGACGAACTGGGCTGCCGCACGCTGGGGCTGGTGGCCTTCGGCACCGGCGTCGGCGGCTTCCCGCTGGACGAGGCGGCGCGGTTGATGGTCGACGCGGTCCGCCGGCACGCGGCGGTCTCGTTGCAGAAGGTGGTGTTCGCGGTCCACGGCGACGCGGCCGAGCGTGCCTTCCGGGACGCCGTGGCTGGCTAGTCGCCTTCGAGGTAACGCTCGACGGTGGCGACCTTCCGGGTCATCGCGTCGCTGACCCCGGCCCGCCAGTCCGCCTTGATCACCGTGCTGACCCGGGGTGCGCGGGCGGCAACGGCCTCCACGGCGCGCTGCACGACCCCCATCACCTCTTCCCAGGTTTCGCCCTCGATGACGGTGAACATCGAATCCGTTCGGTTGGGCAGGCCCGAATCGCGAACCACCCGAACCGCTTCGGCAACGATCTCGCCGACGCCCTCACCCACCCCCATCGGGGTGACGGAGAACGCGACGAGCACAGACACCCATCGAGCCTACCCAAGCCGGTCGCGGCCGGCCTGGCAGCATCAAGGCCCATGCGGGTTCTGGTGCAGAGAGTGACGTCGGCGGCGGTGTCGGTCGACGGTGACGTGGTGGGGGCGATCCAGCCGAACGGGCAGGGGCTGCTGGCCTTCGTGGGTGTCACCCACAGCGATGACCTCGACACAGCTCGGCGGCTCGCCGAAAAGCTCTGGTATTTGAGGATTCTCGATGACGGACGGTCAGCCGCCGACCTCAACGCGCCCATCTTGGTGATCAGCCAGTTCACCCTGTACGCCGACACCGCCAAGGGCCGACGCCCGTCGTGGAACGCGGCCGCGCCGGGTGCGGTCGCCGAGCCGATGGTCGCGGCGTTCGCCGACGCGCTGCAGCGCCTGGGCGCCGAGGTCCAGACCGGGGTGTTCGGCGCGAACATGCGGGTCGAGCTGGTCAACGACGGCCCCGTCACCGTGCTCCTGGAACTGTGAACCGACGGGTAGGTTGGATACGTCGCTTGCCGTGGCCGATTGTTGATGGGAGGGGCGATGAGCCCGACGCCTGAGTTTGGGTCGCTCCGTTCCGACGACGACAATTGGGACATCGTCAGCAGCGTTGGTTACACCGCTCTGCTGGTGGCCGGATGGCGCGCGCTGCACGCGGTGAGCCCGCGGCCGCTGGTCCGGGATGACTACGCAAAGGTCTTCATCGACGCGTCGCGAGACCCGTACCTGGCGGCCAAGCTCGCCAACCCGGGCGCCTCCGAAGACGAGCTGGCCTTTCCTCGCCTCTACGGCGTGCAGACGCGGTTTTTCGACGACTTCTTCATCGAGGCCGGCGCCGCGGGCATCCGCCAGGCGGTGATCGTCGCCGCCGGGCTGGACTCCCGCGCATATCGGCTCGAATGGGTCCAGGGCACAAGGATTTTCGAAGTCGACCTGCCGAAGGTGCTGGAATTCAAGGCCCGCGTGCTCGCCCAGCACGGCGCCAAGCCCAAGGCTCCCCGGGTCGAGGTCGCCGCCGACCTGCGCGCCGACTGGTCCAGAGCTCTCGAGGACGCCGGGTTCGACGTCGAGCGGCCCAGCGCCTGGTCGGTGGAGGGAGTGCTGCCCTACCTGACCGACGAGGCCCAGAACACGCTCTTCACCCGGATCAGCGGGCTCAGCGCGTCCGGCAGCCGAATCGCCATCGGCGCCCTCGGTTCCAGGCTGGACCACTCTCAACTCGAGGCCCTGGAGTCGGCCCATCCCGGCGTCAACATGTCCGGCGACGTCGACTTCTCCGCCTTGACCTACGAGCCACAGACAGATCCCGCCGAACGGCTGGCCTCCCACGGTTGGTCGGTCGACCCCGTTCGCAACACGCTGGACTTGCAGGCGAACTACGGGCTGACGCCGCCGGACGTCGACGTCAAGATCGACAGTTTCATGCGGTCCCAGTACATTACGGCCAGTAAGCGCTAGGGCGTCAGCAGGATCTTCACGTCGTCGCCCGACCGCGACGCCGCGGCGGCGTAGCCCTTCGCCGCCTCCTCCAAGGGCAGGGTCGTCGTGAAAATGCCGTCGACATCCAGTCGCCCGGACTGCAGCAACGGGATCAGCTCGGGCCAGGTGCGCTGCACCGGGGCGGTCGTCATGCGCAGGGTGATGCTGCGGATCAGGCAGCCCAGGGCGTTGAGCGGGAACGGATTCATGTCGTGCACACCGACAACCGAGACGGTGCCGCCCGCTCGCACCGCATTGAGCGCGTCCGTCAGGGAGGCGTCCGTGGCGACGGCGTCGATCACCGCGTCCGCGCCCCGGCCCCCGGTGGCTTCGAGGATGGCCCCAACCGCGGGCGCCTTGAGAGGTGTCGCCCCCCACTTGCCGGCGCGGTCCAGCCGCCCGTCGACCTGGTCCACGGCGAAAACCGTTGCGGCACCCTGGAAGAACGCGCTACGCAAAGAGCACAGCCCGACCGCGCCCAAGCCGATGACCGCCACGCTGCCGCCGAACGGGATGTCGGCGCGTTGCGCCGCCGCCCAGCCGGTGGCGAGGTTGTCGGTGAGCAGCAGCGCCTGCTCGGTGCTGATTGCGTCGGGCATCTTCAGCAGCTGAAAGTCGGCGGCGGGCACGGCCAGAAGATCGGCCTGCGCGCCGCCGAGCATGCCCCCACCGAAGATCTGGAACCCGTTGTGGCACATGACGGGGTCGCGGGTGGCGCAGCCGGCGCAGGCGCCGCACCCGGTCACCGACGACACCATGACGAGGTCGCCCACCTTGACGGTGTGCACCTGCGGGCCCGCCTCGACCACGGTGCCGATCGCTTCGTGCCCCAGCGCAATCGGCTCGGGCATCGGGAAATCGGCCTCGTAGAAATGCAAGTCGGATCCACAGATGCCGGCGGCGGTGACCTCGACGATCGCTCCATCGGGACCGGGAAGGACGGGATCAGGGCGGGTTTCGACCTGGACACTGCGGGCCCCGTCGACGACTACCGTACGCATGCTGGCGGCCTCACTTCCCTTGTCGCACCACGAATTGGGACCAGTCCGGTTCGCGCACCGCGGCCCAGTATTCATTGAGGCGCCATGGACTGACGGTGTGGATCTCTCCGTCGGCGTTCTTGAAGTAGGAGTGTTTGACGGCGGGGTGAGCCCACACCATCTTCTTGATCTGCGTCTGCGTGCGCTCGTGCCACGCGGCCGCAGCGTCCGCCCTCGGCTCCAGCGAATGCACGCCCGCCTGCGCCAGCCGCGCCAGGCACTGGTCGATGTAGCGCATCTGCAGTTCGGACTGGAAGATCAGGCTGCCGCCGTGGGCGAGGTGGGTCCCGGGCCCGTAGATGATGAACAAGTTGGGGAACTTCGGGACGGTGATACCGAGGTAGGCGTACGGACGGCTCCCCCACATCTCGCGCAGGTCGACACCGTCGCGGCCGGTGATCCTCAGCGGCCACAGCACGTCGGTGTGCCGGAATCCCGTGGCGTACACGATGATGTCGGCCTCGTGTGTCTCGCCGTCGTCGGTGACGATGCCGCCGGGGGTGATCCGCCGGATGGTTGTGCGCACCAGATCGACGTTGTCGCGTTGCAGCGTCTGCAGCCAGCTGCCGTTGTCCTGCAGGGTGCGTTTGCCGCAGGCGGGATAGTCGGGCATCACCTTGCTCAACAGCTCGTGCCCTTCGCCGACCTGGCTGGTGATCCACTGGGAGAACATCATTTGGGCGGCGGCGTTGATGTCGCTGACGGCGTGTTCCTGGTCGGCGTAGTCCGGGTCGCTTTCCGCGGCGTCCAGCCCCTTGTCGGACCCGGGCCACAGCACCAGGAAGCGGTACCACCGGCCGTAGAACGGCAGGTGACGCATGGCCCAGCGCATGCCCTCGCCGACCTCGTCGTGATACATCGGGTTGGGGAACATCCACTGCGCTGTCCGCTGAAAAACGGTGAGGTGCTCAACCGCCGGGGCGATGGCGGGTGCGATCTGAAAGCCGCTGGCGCCGGCGCCGATCAGCGCGACCCGCTTGCCGCGCACGTCGACGAAGTGGTCCCAGGCGGCGGAGTGGAATGCGGGGCCCGCGAAGCTGTCGGCGCCGTCGAAGGGGGGAATGTTGGGCCGGTTCAACTGGCCGACCGCGGTGATCATGGCTCGCGTGCGCACGGTGCTGGTCTGGCCCTCGGCGCCGCGCAGCCGGACGCTCCAGGTGGCATCGTCGTCGACCCACTCGGCGGCCAGCACCTCGGTATTCCACAGCACGTGCTCAGCCAGGCCGTGCTTCACCATGACTTTCGTGAAGTAGTCCTGCAGTTCGTGCTGTTCGGCGAAGAAGTGCGTCCAGTCGTTATTGGGTTCGAAGCTGTAGCAATAGAAGTGGTTGGCAACGTCGACGCGGGCGCCGGGATAGCTGTTCTCCCACCAGGTTCCGCCCGGGCCGGCGTTCTTCTCCACGAGGGTGAACGGAATATTGGCCTGCTTGAGACGGATTCCCGCGAGGATGCCCGATTCACCGCAGCCGACGACGAGCACCGGGATGTCCGCGGCGCTCTCGGTCGGCAGGGCATGCGGGCGGCGGGGATCGACGCCGTCGAGGTCCATCTCTTCCAGGATCAGCGGCAGGTAATCGTCGGACACGTGCTCACAGGCGGCCCAGTCCATCATCTCCCGAATAAGGATGGGGCTCAAGGGTTTTGGTTCGGGACAGCCGCGGTCCCGATAGTCGACGAGCACCGGCAGCGCGGCCGCGCGGGCCCGCGCCTTGTCCTCTTCGGACATGAACCCCTGAATCTCGTTGAGGAAGACCCCCATCTGCTTGAAATCGCGGATGAATCGCGGATCACCGGTGATGTGTACCAGCGAAAGCAGCAGCGTCGGGATGCTGACGTCCGCGAGGGCGGCTTCGATTTCCGCGGTGGACGTGGTGAAGGGATCGCCGGCATAGGCGCTGCGCATCTAGCCGATCCTCTCGGTCGCGGAGGTTCCCCAATTACGCGACTTACCGTGTCGTAATTGGCAGCACTACGCTACCCGCTGGCTAGGGAGCGGATCAATAGTCCGATCACTACGGTGGGTCGTCGTTGTCCCGGTCTGCCATCGGCTTTTCGGGGTGGTGGAAGGTGTTGGTGCGTGGCTGCCCGCGGTCGAGATGGGGCGGTGGGATCCATTCGACGTCGCCGTTCGCGCGTGTTCGGGTGGTCCAGCCCTTCTCGAGCAAGCGGTGGTGGGGTCCGCAGGCCAGCGTGAGTTGGTCGATGTCCGTGCGGTGCGTGTCGGCCCAGTCTTCGACGTGGTGGACTTCGCAGTAGTAGCCGCCGACGTCGCAGCCCGGTGCCGAGCAACCGCGGTCCTTGGCGTACAAGACAATTCGTTGCCCCGGCGAGGCCAGCCGTTTGGCGTCATAGAGCTCTACTGCTTTGCCCTTGTCGAAGATCGCGAGGTAGTGATGCGCGTGGCGGGCCAAGCGGACGACGTCGGACATGGGCAGCAAGGTGCCCCCGCCGGTCAGTGCTTTGCCGGCGGCGGCTTCGAGATCGGTGAGCGTGGTGGTCACCACGATGGCCGCCGGGAGGCCGTTGTGCTGGCCCAGTTTGCCGCTCGCCAGCATTGCTCTCAGCGCAGCGTTGAGGCCGTCGTGGTGGCGCTGCGCCGCGGTGCGGCTGTCGCGCTGCACGGCTTCCTCGCCGGGGGCCCGTCGATGACCGGGGTGTCGTCGTCGGGGTTGCACATGCCGGGTGCGGCGAGTTTGGCCAGCACCGCTTCCCAGCTGGCGCGGGCTTCGGGGGTCAGCCAGCCGCTGAGGCGCGACATGCCGTCGCTGTCCTGGGTGCCCAGGGTCAGGCCGCGGCGGCGCGCGCGGTCTTGGTCGGTGAACCGTCCGTCGGGGTTGAGGTAGCAGGTGATGCGGTCGGCAACTTTGCGCAGGCATTCCGGGCGCTGTTCGCCGGCCCAGCGCGCCAGGTCGGCCTCGGCGGCCTCGCGGGTGGGGTCGTCGACCCAGCCGGGCAGCTCGGCGAAGAAGCCGTGGATGACCGCGAGGTGGGACGCGCCGATACGGCCGGCGCGTTGGGCCGCCGCGGTGGCCACATACCGCGGCGCCAGCCGTTCGCCGGTCAGGGCGCGCCGCGTGCCGAGGGTCTGGGCGTCCGTGATCCGGCGGGCGGCTTCCCCGCGGGTGATGCGGAGCCGGTCGGACAGCACGTGAGCGAACTTGCCACCCAGTTCGGCCGGGGTGGCTTGGCCGTCGATTTGATTGATCAGCTCGTGGCCGGCCGCAGGTAGCCGCCGCATTTCGCGTTCGAGCAGTTCGAGGTGGGCGAAGCATTCCGGGGTGGTCAGCGCATCGTAGGAGTGACCGAGAACGCGAGAGACGGCGTCGCTCAGCGCGGCATAGTCCGCGGCGATCTGCTCGCGATTACTCGAATGCATGTTCGAATGCTACCGCCGCCCGCCGACAAGGTTGTGGGGCAAGGACCCTCTGAAACTGAAGTGGCAAAAGTGATTCCAATTCGCCGCGGCGCTGGGAAACAATGGGTCCACGTCGACGCGTGCCCCCAGCGGCACGGAGATGGAGGAGCGCCATGGCCTCGCTACTCACGGCCTGCGCCGGATTCCTGCTCGCGGTCTTATGGATGGATCTGATCTTCGATGTACAGGTGCTCCGATTCCGCTCGCCGCCAACGGATCTGCCTGAGGATGTGCTCGCTTCGATCGCGGCTTACTACCATCGCGCGACCACCACATCTGGCCCGATGAGCCGGCTGATCGCCGTGGTGATGGTGCTGCTGGTGGGGGTGTTGACCTACGAGTGCGCGCACGGGCCGGAACCGTGGTGGGTGCTGGTGCTCTCGGCCGTGCTCGCGGGGCTTCCGATCATGCTGGCGTTGACGCAGACCGTCCCCGACGCGGTGCGGCTGGGGAGGCGGGCGGACGGCCCGCCCGAACAGGCGCGGCTGGCGCGTTCCGTGTGCCGGGATCATCTGGTGTGCGCGGGCTGCATGTTTGCGTTCGTGGCCCTGTGGGTCGTGCGCAGCGCGACACTCTGAGGGGCCGACGGGTCGTAGTGGCAAAACGCAGGTCAGGACCCGCTGGCCTCGTCAATGCCGTCCGTACTAAACTAGAACACGTTTCAATTTGTTGGCATCGGTTCCGCGCCCCAGGAGTAGGCATGCACACCGCCATCTGCGATGAGCTTGGTATTGAGTTTCCGATTTTCGCGTTCACGCATTGCCGTGATGTCGTGGTCGCGGTCAGCAAGGCCGGAGGGTTCGGCGTCCTCGGCGCGGTCGGCTTCACGCCCGAGCAGCTGGAGATCGAACTCAACTGGATTGACGAGAACATCGGCGACCACCCCTACGGCGTCGACATCGTCATCCCGAACAAGTACGAGGGCATGGACTCGCACCTCTCGGCCGAAGAACTCGCCGAGACGCTGCGCAAGCTGGTGCCCCAGGAACACCTCGACTTCGGCAAGAAGATCCTCGCTGACCACGGGGTGCCGATCGAGGACAGCGACGGCGACAGCCTGCAGCTCCTCGGGTGGACCGAGGCGACGGCCACTCCCCAGGTCGAGGTGGCGCTCAAGCACCCGAAGGTGAAGATGATCGCCAACGCGCTCGGCACTCCCCCGGCCGACATGATCAAGCACATTCACGACGCCGGGCTGAAGGTGGCGGCGCTGTGCGGCTCGCCTTCGCAGGCCCGCAAGCACGCGGACGCGGGCGTCGACATCATCATCGCCCAGGGCGGTGAGGCCGGCGGTCACTGCGGCGAGGTGGGCTCAATCGTGTTGTGGCCGCAGGTCGTCAAGGAAGTCGCCCCGGTGCCGGTACTGGCCGCCGGTGGCATCGGCAGCGGCCAGCAGATCGCGGCGGCGTTGGCGCTCGGCGCCCAAGGGGCATGGACCGGCTCGCAGTGGCTGATGGTCGAGGAATCCTCGAACACGCCGGTTCAGCAGCAGGCGTACGTGAAGGCGGGCAGCCGGGACACCGTCCGCAGCCGGTCGTTCACCGGTAAGCCGGCCCGCATGTTGCGCAACGACTGGACCGAGGCGTGGGAGCACCCGGACAACCCGAAGCCGCTCGGTATGCCGTTGCAGTACATGGTCTCCGGCATGGCGGTGCGGGCCACCAACAGGTACCCGAACGAGAGCGTGGACGTCGCGTTCAACCCGGTCGGTCAGGTCGTCGGTCAGTTCACCAAGGTGGAGAAGACGGCGACGGTCATCGAGCGCTGGGTCCAGGAGTACCTGGAAGCCACCAACCGCCTGGACGAGCTCAACGAGGCCGCGTCGGTCTGAGGGCGGAACTAAACCTCGTCGTCGAGTGCGTCGCGGCCGCTGAACAGCTCCCTTGTCCGGTCGACCGCGTAGGTGCCGATCTCGATCGAGTTCTGGACGATCCCGCTGGCACCGCCCGAGATATCCCCGCGGATGATGTCGCTGGCGTGTTCGACAATGTCGGAGGCCTTTTCGACCGCGTTGGTCGCAATGTCCCTGGCCGCGTCGACCGCATCTTTCGGGTGGAAAGCCATCTCGAGTCTCCTCTGGTCGCAGGACAGTTGCTATGACTCTAGACCGGCGGCGCCGGGCTAGTAGTTCACCAGGCTGCGCCAATAGTCCTCGGGGATTTCGGCCCCAGACCGCAAGATTCGAGCCAGGCCGACGGCCATCGCGATACCCAGCAGGCCCAGCCACAGTCCGGCCAGCCCGATGATTCCCCACAGCACGGCGGTGACGGCGGGCCACGGCGACAGCATTGCGAGGACCGGCGCGAAAAGGAATCCCGTCCCGATGTACCACGCCGAGCCGGCCCGATCGGACGCGAGGACGAACCGCAGCCAGCGCGGAACGAGGGTCTCGCCGGGACGGCCGTCGTTCATGACTCAGCCGCTCATCCGGCCGGAGGGAAGAATCCCGCCCCGGTGAACCAGCCCTCTTGCCAACCCTGCGCCCCCAGGCACAGCATGGGCAGCCCGCGATCCGACTGCGCCGCCGCCTGCGGTCCGGGGCACTTCGCGCCGGCCTGCTGTACCCCGTACAGGGGGTAGGAGATGACCCAGTACCCGGTGGTCGCCGCCGGGAACTGGTTTGGCGGGGGGAAGTGGCACGCCTCGGCCTGGCCGCTGGGGCCTCGACCGAAGATGAAGCGCTCGTAGTTGTCGCACGGGGCACCCAACGACGCCTGATAATTCATGCCCGGCACGTCGCCGTCGTACCCGGCCGCCGCGGACGGCGCCATGCCAATCGCGATGCCCGCTATCGAAGCGGCGCTGAGCAGTTCCCGAATCATGTTCCACCCCGCCTGTCGTCGCCGGTGACCTGCACCAAAGCATATCCACCGAGACGCCGGCCACAAGGCCGTATCGGCCCCGGGGCCCGGAAATGAAGAACACGTTTCAATTTGTGCTCGGCGATCTTGTGTCAACGCTTCCCAACCGTGGTGCGGCAATGGTTTATTTGCACAAAGACGACTAGACCACTTCGTCATCGAGGAGCGGGCCATGCCAACCGTCGAGCCAACCGCCAAGCCGGTCCCCAATCTTCCGCCCGGATTCGACTTCACCGATCCAGACATCCACGCCGAGCGGTTGCCCGTGCAGGAATTGGCCGAACTACGGCGGACGGCACCGATCTGGTGGAACGAGCAGCCGATCGGAGCCGGCGGATTCGACGACGGCGGATTCTGGGTGGTGTCCAAGCACAAGGACGTCAAAGAGGTCTCGCTGCGCAGCGACGTCTTCTCCAGCCTGAAAAACACCGCGCTGCCGCGCTACAAGGACGGCACGGTCGGCGAGCAGGTCGAGCGCGGCAAGTTCGTGCTGCTCAATATGGATGCGCCGCAACACACTCGGCTGCGCAAAATCATCTCCCGCGCATTCACCCCGCGGGCCATCGAGCGCCTGCGCGACGACCTCGCCGAGCGGGCCCGGTGCATCGTCGCCGAAGCGGCCGCCGAGGGGCGCGGTGACTTCGTCGAGCAGGTCTCGTGCGAGTTGCCATTGCAGGCCATTGCCGGGTTGATGGGGGTGCCGCAAGAAGACCGCAAGAAGCTTTTCCACTGGTCCAACGAGATGGTCGGCGACCAGGATCCGGAGTTCGCCAGCAACGACGCCATCACGGCTTCCGTCGAACTCATCATGTACGGCATGCAGATGGCCGCCGACCGGACGAATAATCCCGGCGAAGACCTCGTCACCAAATTGGTCCAGGCGGACATCGACGGCCATAAGCTCTCCGACGACGAGTTCGGCTTCTTCGTCATCTTGCTGGCCGTGGCCGGCAACGAAACGACCCGGAACTCCATCACACAGGGCATGATGGCCTTCACCGACTTTCCGGATCAGTGGGAGCTGTTCAAGCGGGAGCGTCCAGCCACCGCGGCCGACGAGATCGTCCGGTGGGCCACCCCGGTGACGTCCTTCCAGCGCACTGCACTCGAGGACTACGAACTGTCCGGCGTGCAGATCAAGAAGGGCCAGCGGGTGGTGATGGTGTACCGCTCAGCCAATTTCGACGAAGAGGTCTTCGACGACCCGTTCACCTTCAACATCCTGCGCGACCCGAATCCGCACGTGGGTTTCGGTGGGACAGGTGCCCACTACTGCATCGGAGCGAACCTGGCGCGCATGACCATAGACCTGATGTTCAACGCCATCGCCGACGGGGTCCCGAACCTGGAATCGATCGGAAAGCCCGAACGGCTACGGTCCGGCTGGCTCAATGGGATCAAACACTGGCAGGTCGACTACCACGCCGACGCCGCGAAAACCCCTGCCGCACAGTAGCATCAACTGCATGACAACCCATCGAGCAGTTCACGTAAAGTCGGCCGGGGCACCGTTGGAACTGGTCGATGTCGAAACCAAGCCACCAGGACGCGATGAGGCGCGGATAAACGTCACCGCGTGTGGAATCTGCGGTACCGACGCACACTTTGTCGCCGGTGGCTTCCCGGGCATGACGTGGCCGTTGACTCCCGGACACGAAATCGCCGGAACCATCGCCGAACTCGGTGCGGGTGTCGAGGGTTTCGCCGTCGGCGATCGCGTCGCGGTCGGGTGGTTCGGCGGCTGCTGCTACCACTGCGACGAGTGCCGAAAAGGCCACTTCATTCACTGCGAGAACGGGAAGGTCCCGAGTTACCAGTATCCCGGCGGATACGCGGAATCGGTGACGGTCCCAGGGAGCGCGCTCGCGCACATACCGGCAGGGCTCTCCGACGCCGAGGCCGCGCCGATGGGCTGCGCCGGCGTTACCACGTATAACGCCTTGCGTCATACCAAGGCAGTGCCCGGTGACCGGGTCGCCATCCTCGGTGTCGGCGGGCTCGGCCACCTCGGGGTGCAGTTCGCCCGGGCGATGGGTTTCGAAACCATCGCCATCGCTCGCGGCAGCGGCAAAGAGGAGGACGCCCGGAAGTTGGGCGCCCACCACTACATCGACTCCACCGCCACCGATCCCGCGGAAGCGCTGAAGGCCCTCGGTGGGGCGGCGGTCGTACTGGCGACCGCGGGCAACTCACCGGCGATGGCCGCAACCGTCGGCGGGATATTGCCGCAGGGGGCGCTCGTCACCATCGGCGTCACGCCAGAACCATTGCCGATCAGCCCCATTCAGCTGATCACACCGGGGATCAGTATCGTCGGTCATCCCTCCGGCACGGCGAAAGACGTCGAAGAGACGATGCATTTCGCCGTCCTGTCCGGGGTGCGGGCGTGGATCGAGGAACTGCCGCTCTCGCACGCCGCCGAGGGCTACGCGGCATTGGAGCAAGGGCGCGCGCACTACCGTACGGTCCTGACGATGTGATTAGAGTCGGCCTATGACCGACGAGTGGAGCTTGGACGCGTCCGACGGCGAACTACTACTTGCCACCGGCGTCCGCGGGCGGGCGGCGCGAATGGGTCACCGTCTCACCATTGTCATGGCCCGCTGGCATGCCACCGTGGGCTGGGCCGGCTCGGAACCCGCCACCGTCGAGCTTGTGGTCGAGACGGACTCGCTCGAGGTGCTGCGCGGCGAGGGCGGCGTCAAGGCACTGTCCACGCCCGAGAAGGCCCTGGTGCGGACCAACGCCCTGAAGTCGTTGGATGCCAACCGGTTCCCCGAGATCCGCTTCGTCGCACGCGCCGTCGACAAGACCGGCGGCGGGTACCGGCTCAACGGCCAACTCACCGTGCGAGGAAAGACGCGGGACCACGTAATCGAGCTGCGCACAGAGGATCTCGGGGACGCGTGGCGCATGTCCACCGAATCGACGGTCCGCCAGACCGACTACGGCATCAAGCCGTACTCACTGCTGATGGGTTCACTCCAGGTTGCCGACGACGTTGCTTTGTCCTTCACCGCCACTCACGCGAAGGACGCCTGAGCGGCGCGATGTCAGGGCTGCGGCTGCACGGGCGACTCTGACACCGAGTCGCCCGTCGGCTCACCGGCGTCGGCCGGGATGTGCTCGAGAACCCTTGTCAGGTAGGGCTGCCGGGTACCGGGGTCGGGCTGCTCGACCTCGGGGGCGACGGATTCCGTAATCGGTTCAACGGCGGGAACCTTCGCCTGCGTGGTGGGCGGAGCGACGACTGGGGGCGGTGCAACGGCCTCGGCGATTTGTGGTGTGGGCGGCTGAACCGCGTGCCGACTCGCCGGCTTGCCGGTCGGAGCAAGCTGAATACCCACGGCGAGCGATAACGACGAGACGAACGTGAGCACACCGGCGGCCAGGGTGGTGACGGCACCGGCGTACGACAGCTTCCGCGGCGGCACGGGTGTGGCGGAGGGTGCACCGTCGGGCTCCAGCAACTGCTCGTCGGTGAACTCCGTGCTTCGGGCGGCGGTCAGCGCCGCGCCCCGTGCGATGGTTACCTGCGCCATCGTTTGCACGAAAACCGGTACAGGCAAGGTATTTTCGAGTTCCCAGGAGAAACCGTCGACGTCGCTGTGCGCGCCGACGACGACCACCCCACCCGGCTGCCAGCCGTCGCGGTCGAACATGCCGCTCAGCCAGCGGGTCAGGCCGTCGAGGCCGCCGCCCACGTGCTTGGTGGCTGTCCGCGTCTCCTCGTTGTGAGTGTCGACCATGACAACGGTCGTCCTCTCCGGTTCGAGGAGACAGACGGCGGTCTGCTCGTAGCCGATGACCGGCGCGATGGCCTGCGCCAGGGTCTCGACGGCGTCGAGCGCACGGACCGGTACGACGTTGTCGAGGCCCGCATTGGTGAGCGCTTCCAGCACCAACGCCGCCTGTGCGGACGCGTCGTCGTTCCAGGTGACTCCGATGACCCGCAGCCGGTGATCAGTGGCGGCCGCCTGCGCCTCCACCCGCAGTACCTCGTCGGCTACTTGCTCTGCGGTACTGAGGGCTCGCATCCCGCGACTGGCGTCCAAGTCCAGCTCCCGGTGGTCCAGGATGGTGCCGTCCGCGCGGTGTCCCTCAGCGAGGACCCATCCAATGGCGGCCGGCGTCACTGATAGCCCAAGTACCGTGTCCAAAACTCATGCCCCAATCGGTCCCGGACCTCCGATACCCTCGCCCAAACCGACGCGCACCAGTAAATCCCCTGGTGAGGTGGTTCGTGAGGGCCGGAACGGACCGAGAAAATGTGGTCTCCATCGGCTTGCTCCGTGAGAGCCTACGCGGTCGGCGCAAGTCCAGCTGCCCCGGTTCGGCTTCGCCGGACGCTCAGCTCCGACGAGAACCACCGGTGCTCCACCGGACGCGCTGGTGAGGGAGCGGCCCCGGGCCGCCCCGAAACCATCGCGTGTGCTCGCGCCGATAAAGGTCTTAGCGACGGAATCCGCTTTTCCGGTGGCGGTTCGGCGCCTCGGAACGAGTTGTCGGAGTAACGCGACCGAAAAAATAGGGCTATGTGCATTGAGCTAAACCCGGACCTGCGATCGCTACCAGGCGTTTCGGACATGCCGGCGGTAGCGGCGTCGGCGAACCGACCGACCTGTACGGCTCCGGCGCCCTTATCCGGCCGCGAAATTGACGGAAGAAAAGGCGATACCAAATCGGGGTGTCACCGCGTCCCGATCGACATTCGGCCTATTTACCCGGTAAATTCCTGCTGAGACCGCCATCACTTACGACAAGGGGCAGGTATGACAGAACTGAGCGAGAAGGTCCGGGCCTGGGGGCGCCGGCTATTAGTCGGTGCGGCAGCGGCTGTGACGCTGCCGGGCCTGATCGGTCTTGCCGGCGGCGCGCCGACCGCGGGGGCGTTCTCGCGCCCGGGTCTGCCCGTCGAGTACCTGCAGGTGCCATCGGCGGGTATGGGCCGCAACATCAAGGTCCAGTTCCAAAGCGGCGGCAACAACTCCCCCGCGGTCTACCTGCTCGACGGATTGCGGGCACAGGACGACTACAACGGCTGGGACATCAACACGCCCGCGTTCGAGTGGTACTACCAGTCAGGCCTGTCGATCATCATGCCCGTCGGTGGCCAGTCCAGCTTCTACAGCGACTGGTACAGCCCGGCCTGCGGCAAGGCGGGTTGCTCCACCTATAAATGGGAGACCTTCCTGACCAGTGAGCTGCCGCAGTACCTGGCCTCCAACAAGAGCGTCAAGTCCACGGGTAGCGCCGCGGTCGGCATCTCGATGGCCGGCTCCTCGGCACTGATTCTGGCCGCCTACCACCCCAACCAGTTCATCTACGCCGGTTCGTTGTCGGCCCTGATGGACCCGTCGCAGGGTATGGGTCCGTCCCTGATCGGCCTCGCCATGGGTGACGCCGGCGGTTACAAGGCCAACGACATGTGGGGTCCGTCGAGCGACCCGGCGTGGCAGCGCAACGACCCCACGCTGCAGATTCCCAAGCTCGTCGGCAACAACACCAGGCTGTGGATCTACTGCGGTAACGGCACACCGTCGGAGCTTGGCGGGGCCAACATGCCCGCCGAGTTTCTGGAGAACTTCGTGCGCAGCAGCAACCTGAAGTTCCAGGACCAGTACAACGCGGCCGGTGGCCACAACGCGGTGTTCAACTTCAACGCCAATGGCACGCACAGCTGGGAGTACTGGGGAGCTCAGCTCAACGCCATGAAGCCGGACCTGCAGGGCACCTTGGGTGCCACCCCCGGCGGCGGCGGATAACCCCTCACCTGTCGCGAGCTCGCTGCTGCGCCCGACAAATCGTCGGGCGCAGTAGTGCGTTATGCGGCCGATTCAGCTCGGCCTGGCGAACTCGCCGGTGATATCCGTCCAGGCCGTCGCGTCGGCGTGGTGATCGGTCACGTTCCGGCATTGGCCGTAGACCCGCAGCACCCCCACGGTGGGCTCGTCGTCGTGCCGGTAAACGATCACCGTGACGGCGTTCTTGGTCAGCGCCTTGGCGAAGGCGTGATTGTTGGGCGGTAGGCCCTCGGTCCAGCCGTGGGTGGCCAGCGTTGTGGCGATTCGGGCGAAGTACGTCTCGGCCTGCGTTGCGGCGGGCACCGCGAACGTCAGGTAGACCGCGCCCTGATACGGCGGGTCGTCGCGGTTCTTGCAGGACATCAGCGAGTAGCCGGCCGACGATGTCCACAGGGCCGCCGCGGCGACGACGTCCTGTGCCGACTCGACGACCTGAGCCCTGGACTGGTCGTCACTCACGGGGCTGGCGGGGTGGTCGAGCGCGTCGGCGGGCATCGAATGCAGCCGGTCGAGCATGACGATCGCCGCACCCAACAACAGCGGGACCGCCAGTGCAGCCGCGATCAGCGCCCGAATCTGCTTCGAACGCAACGACTTTCCGCGCTTCCCGGCTACGCGCTGCGGGCCGCGACTGCCCATGGTCGACGACATCAGCACTTTCAGGCTAACTCCGAAGTGCCCCTCCGCCCGGGACTGCCGCAGAATCATGGTCATGACCGGACGCGGCAGCACGCTGGCCGCGCGCTGCGGCGTCGTCGCCGGCGCGCTGGCGGTGCTGGTCGCGTCGCCGGCGGCGGCGGATTCCGGCGCGCTCACCGAGTTGGTCGACGCCGCCGCGCAGCGGTTACAGATCGCCGAGCCGGTGGCCGCGTTCAAGTGGCACACGCACGGGGCTATCGAAGACCCGGACCGCGTCCAGCAAGAACTCGCGGAATTGGCAACCCAGGCCACCGCCCGGCAGGTCGACCCTGACTATGTCACCAAGGTGTTCGGCGACCAGATCAGTGCCACCGAAGCCCTCGAATACAGCCGGTTCGCGGATTGGAAGCTCGATCCCGCGGGCGCGCCGGCGCAGTCGGCGGACCTGACGGCCTCCCGGTCGGCGATCGACGACCTCAACCAAACCATGCTGAACCAGATGATGGCCGACTGGGACCTGCTGCATTCGCCGGCCTGCCCCGCGCAGCTCGACCTCGCCCGCGGCGGCGTCGTCCGCACCCGCCGGCTGGACGCCCTCTATCAGCGGGCGCTGGCGTTAGCAACCCAGTCATATTGCCAGCAATAATTTATTTTTTCCTCATCGGTTTCTAACACTTTCTTTCCATCTCGGAATAAGGCCATTTCCGCAGCTGGAAGGCATATCTCGCACCATTTTCGAATAGGTAACGCTTTGGCCACAGCGGCCGAAATCCATCACATGACAATTCTCTGCAAGCCTCTCGTCAAGTCCCTGGCGGTCGGCGGCTTCGTTGCAGCGTCGATAGCTTCTTCCACCGGTATCGCCACCTCCGCCCCCACACCCAACTGGGACGCGGTCGCCCAGTGCGAGTCCGGCGGCAACTGGCACGCCAACACCGGGAACGGTGAATACGGTGGACTCCAATTCAAGCCGGCCACCTGGGCCGCGTACGGCGGTGTCGGCAACCCGGCGGCCGCGACCAGAGAGCAGCAAATCGCCGTGGCCAACCGGGTTTTCGCCGACCAAGGCGTGGAGGCGTGGCCCAAGTGCGGAGCCCAGTCGGGCCTGCCGATCGGTTGGTACTCGCACCCCGCGCAGGGCATCAAGGAGATCATCAATGGGCTGATCCAGGCGGCGGTTCCGCACTGACGATCAACCACCGTCGCGGGCTATGACCGAGCGGGAAGCTGTGTTTGGATCAGCGCATGGAAGGTTCGGCGACTGTTCATATGGCTGCGTCCGCGGACAAGATCTGGGATCTCATCGCGAACGTTCCCAACATCGGACGGTTCTCCCCGGAGGTGTTCGAAGCCGAGTGGCTGGGTGATGCAAGCGGCCCGGCCCTCGGCGCCAAATTCCGCGGGCACGTTCGGCGTAACGAGATCGGGCCGGTGTATTGGACGACCTGCGAGGTCACCGCGTGCGAACCCGGCCGTGAATTCGGATTCGCGGTGCTGCTCGGCGATCGGGCGGTCAACAACTGGCACTACCGGTTGGCGCCCAGCGGCGGCGGCACGGACGTGACCGAGTCGTTCCGGCTCAGCCCCGCGCCGTGGCTCGGCCTCTACTGGCTGTTGGGTGGCTTTCTGCGCAAGCGCCGCAACGTCCGCGACATGACCAAGACCCTGAATCGCATCAAAGATGTGGTCGAGGCCGGCTGACTCGCCGTGAAATCGGTCTTCATCACCGGCGCGGGCAGCGGCATGGGCCGCGAGGGCGCAAAGCTCTTCTACGCCAAGGGCTGGCGGGTCGGTGCCGTGGACCGCAACGAGGACGGCTTGGCGACGCTGCACAACGAGCTGGGCGGCGACCGCCTGTGGACGCGCCAAGTCGACGTCACGGACAAGGCTGCCCTCGAGGGCGCCCTGGCCGACTTCTGCGTCGGCAACACCGGCGGCGGGCTCGACATGATGTGGAACAACGCCGGCATCGGCGAGTCCGGGTGGTTCGAGGACGTGCCCTATGAGGCCGCCATGCGCGTCGTCGATATCAACTACAAGGCCGTACTGACCGGCGCCTACGCGTCGTTGCCCTATTTGAAGAAGACGCCGGGCAGCCTGATGTTTTCCACGTCGTCCTCGTCGGGGACCTACGGGATGCCGCGCCTCGCGGTCTATTCGTCGACCAAGCACGCGGTCAAGGGCCTGACTGAGGCGCTCAGCGTCGAGTGGCAGCGACACGGCGTCCGCGTCGCCGACGTGCTGCCCGGTCTGATCGACACCGCCATCCTGACCACGACGACGAATCACTCCAACGACCGCCGCGCGCCGATGACGGCGGAGGAGCTGCGCGCCGCCGCGCCCAAGAAAGGCATGCTCCGGTTGATGCCGGCAAGCAGCGTCGCCGAAACCGCGTGGCGCGCTTACCACCACCCCAAGCGGTTGCATTGGTATGTGCCCAAGAGCATTCGGTTGATCGACTTGTTCAAGGGCCTGAGTCCGGAGTTCGTGCGACGCAGCATCGTCAAGTCCCTGCCCAGGATGATGCCGGATCGGCAGTGAAGGAGGTGAACCGGTGCGAAGCCGGGTACTCGCGGTTGTCGTCCTCGTGATCGCCGGTGTCGGTCTCGCGGGGTGTGGTCAGGCCCAGACCACGCCGCGGAAAGCGGCCCGCCTGAGCATCGACGGCGCCACGCACAGCGCACGGCCGCCGTCGTGCAGCCAAAACCAGCAGTACCGAACCATCGACATCAAGGACCACGACGGTGGCGTCGAGGCGGTGGTGCTCACCAGTGGTTACCGGGTGATGCCCCAGTGGGTGAAGATCCGCAACGTCGACGGGTTCACCGGCAGCTTCTGGGAAGGCGGGGTCGGCGACGCACACGCCGAGGTCACCAACGACGCGTACATCATCACCGGCAGCGCCTACGGCATCAACACCAGCAATCCGAACAAGGTCATCGCGACCGAGTTCAAGATCAGCGCCGAGTGCTGATCCGGTCGGGTGGTTCGGGCCTAAGCTCGAAAGACATCGATCGATGGAGGGGCCGGTGAAGGAACGACTGCACTGGTTGGCGATGCACGGGTTCATCCGGGGCGTCGCGACGCTCGGGGCCCGGCGGGGAGACCTGCATGCGAGGCTGATCGCCGATCCGGCGGTGGCCGCCAATCCGGTGGCCTATTACGACGAACTGCGGGCCGCGGGGCCGCTGGTGAAGGGCCGCGTCAGCTACCTGACCGCCGATCATGCGCTCGCGCACGAGCTGCTGCGCTCCGATGATTTCCGTGTGGTGGCGTTGGGCTCGAATCTGCCCGGCCCGTTGCGGTGGCTGGAGGGCCGCACCCGCGACGCCCTGCCGCATCCGCTTCGCGCGCCGTCGCTGCTCGCGGTCGAGCCGCCGGACCACACCCGGTATCGCAAGACGGTGTCGGCGGTGTTCACCTCCCGGGCGGTCGCCGCGTTGCGAGACCGCGTGGAGCAGACCGCCGCCGACCTGTTGGACCGGCTGGCCGCCGAGGCCGGCGCCTCCCCCGTCGTCGACATCGTGGAACGGTATTGCTCGCAGCTTCCGGTCGCGATCATCAGCGACATCCTGGGCGTGCCCGAGCCGGACCGGCGGCGGGTGCTGGAGTTCGGTGAGCTCGCGGCACCGAGCCTCGACGTCGGGTTGACGTGGCAGCAGTACCGCAGCGTGCAGCAAGGGCTGGCCGGCTTCAGCTCGTGGCTCGACGAGCACCTCAGCCGGCTGCGGCGCGCTCCGAGCGACAATCTCATGAGCCAGCTGATTCAGATAGCCGAAAGTGGCTCCACCGAAACGTATTTGGATGACAACGAGCTGCGGGCGGTCGCCGGGCTGGTGTTGGCCGCCGGATTCGAGACCACGGTCAACCTGCTGGGCAATGGGATTCGCATGCTGCTGGACGCCCCCGACCGCCTCGATGTCCTGCGCCGCCGCCCCGAGCTGTGGCCCAACGCCGTCGAGGAGATCCTGCGGCTGGAGTCGCCGGTGCAGCTGACCGCGCGGGTGGCGTGGGGCGACGTCGAGCTGGCCGGCGAGCGGCTCCGGCGGGGCGACGTGGTGCTCGCCTATCTGGCCGCCGCCAACCGCGACCCGTCCGTCTTCGACGATCCGCACCGGTTCGACATCGAACGAGCCAACGCCGCAAGGCATCTCGCGTTCTCCGGGGGCCGGCACTTCTGTCTGGGCGCCGCGCTGGCGCGCGCCGAGGGCGAAGTGGGGCTGCGGACGTTCTTCGACCACTTCCCCGAGGTGCGCGCGGCGGGTGCGGGCAGCAGGCGCGACACCCGCGTGCTGCGGGGCTGGTCGTCACTGCCGGTGGCGCTGGGACCGGCGCGGGCGATGGCCCACGTCGACGGCTAGGGATCAGAGGTGTTGACACCCGTCGGACAACCGAGTTTATTTGCGCTATGACAGACGTTTCTATGATCTCGGTCGAGGATGTCGTACTCGGGCTGTGGCAGGCGCTCTCGCGACGGGACTGGGAGGCGGTCAAGACGTTCCTGTCCGACGACTGCCTGTACGTTGACATGCCGGTGCCGGCGCTGTCGGCGCGCGGACCCGAAGACATCGTCAAGCGGCTGAAGATGGGCCTCGAGCCGCTGGCGGGTTACCAGAACCACGACGGCGTGCTGGTGTCAAACGATTCCGATGTGCTCTACGAGCACTCCGAGACGTGGACCTTCACCACGGGCGAGCAAGGCGTGCTGAGGTTCGTGACCGTCCACAAGGTCGCCGACGGGAAGGTCACCGTCTGGAAAGACTATTGGGACTTCAACAGCCTGGTGAGCTTCGCTCCGCCGAACCACTTCGAGAACCTGGCGAACGCGGACACCAGCTGGGTTTTCGACGCGAGCGCCTTGGTCTAGCCGGCTCATCCCCTCGCACTACCACCACCTACCTGTCGGGGTTAACCCAGTTCTCTCCTGGGGTGTGAGTGCACCAGCACTCCACCCGAACCGACCACGCGGAATGGTCAGCGGCTGGGTAGCCAGACCGAAAAACGCTTCAGCGCACCCAATCACGTTGTCGCCGTGGCAGGTTGGGCACGCGCGTCCGATTATCGCGGGCGATCACGCTCGCGATGCTGCGCGGTGACGGTGCTCGAGACGAGTAACTGCGTGCCAACATGCAGAGATCTCGGGTGCGGTCATCTGACGACTTCGGGGCGGGCGCGCCTCAACGGACGCAGGTTGCACTCGATCACGCGATGCTTACCAAATGGATAGGAAACCCTATCGCTAGAGGCAACCCAATCTGGCCTTCCCGGTCATTCCGGAAGCAGTGCGTTGTCCACGATCATTTCCTCAAGCGGTTGTTATGAATTGGGCACCGACAACGGGCATGACCTAACGGAAGCAACGAGGAGAACCTTGAGGAGGCCCCATGTTGAAGGCGGATATCGCGGTTGTGCTCGCCCTGTGCGCCGCACTGGCATCCGCGCTCGGCGCGGTGAGTCGCCAACAGTCCGCGCGTGAGGTCGCCGACGAACCAGTCGGCCATTGGGAGTTGTTTCGCATGTCGTTGCGCGACGCCCGGTGGTGGCTTGGCGGCGGAGGAGCCGTTGCCAACTACAGCCTGCAAGCCGCCGCGCTGGGAGTCGGGTCGGTGATGTTGGTGACGTCGCTGCAGGTGACGGCGCTGCTCTTCGCCTTGCCGATCAACGCGCGGCTGAACCATCAGCGGGTGACGCGCTCGCAGTGGACGTGGGCGACGGTGCTCGCCGTCGCTTTGGCGCTGGTCGTCACGGTCGGCGAGCCGACGGCCGGGCAGCCGCAGGGGTCACTGACAACCTGGACTGCGGTGGCCCTCGTGCTGGGCCCGCTACTGATGTTCTGTGTCCTGGGTGCGCGCAGTTGGCCCGGTCCGCGTGCGGCTGTACTGCTCGCAGTGGTGGCCGGCTCGTCGCTCGCCCTGTTCGCGGTGCTAACCAAAGCCGTCGTCGCGGCGGCCGGACATGGTTTCGGGGCGCTGCTGTGCGGCCCGGAGTTCTATGTCTGGATACTGGCGGCCTTGGCAGGAATGATCTTTCAGCAGTCATCGTTTCGCGCTGGTGCGTTGACCACTTCAATGCCGTCGCTGACCGTGGCCAAACCAGTGGTGGCATCGGTACTGGGGATCGTGGTGCTCGGCGAGACCCTCAATGCCGATGGCGTGGGCATGATCGTCCTGGCGTCGGCGGTGATCGTGGTGATTGTCGCGATAGTGGCTCTGGCCCGCGGCGAGGGACATCCGACGGCGCCCGAACCACATTGGGCGACAACTGGGTTGAGCCGATCACCGAGCGGACCAAGGCCGGTGCCCACGAACTGCGGGCGGGCTTGCTCGGGGGGCGGCGCCGCAGGCCAGGGCATTTGGCACCATCTCGTCTCGGCGGCACCGATTTAGCTGCATGGTCAAACGCGGATGAGAAGGGGGCTAGTCGTTTAGTCTCCCCGGCATGGATCGCATCTGGCAGTGGGCGTGGGATCGGTATGGGCCGAGGTACTCGTGGGCCCTCTCTGTAGGGGCCTTCGCCTCGACGCTGCCGGTCTTCTTCATCTGGTCGTGGATTGTTCTCGCGTTTGAGCGCTCCAGTCACTACGTGGAGGCGTCGCTTTCTGCGGTTGCAGTCACGCTGATGATGGTGTTCGTAAGTGTTTTTCCTCAACGTCGACGGCTACGCCTAGCGCAGCAGTGGGCGGCTGGGCGTGAAGTTGATCGTGCAAAGGCGCTGGAAGACACGTATGCCTGGGTTCGCGCGGCTGATGTTCGAGGGTTGTGGTCAGTACCGGCTTCGGTCGTAGTGTTGTTGCTGGTTGTCGGGATCATCGCAGGAGCTGGCGGGTCGCGGCTGGCTCAGTACGGGATCGTGGGTGTCGCCGCAGGGATTACTACGGCGCTGATCGGCGTGCACAACTTTGGTGAAGGAGCAATGCGACCGCCCAGGGCGGCCCTTGCCGCGAATACCGGAATTGGCGACTCTTTCCCGCGCCCACGTCCGACCTTTGCCGTGTGGCTTGGCCTTTCAATCTTTGGCTCGATATTCGTCTTCTCCACGATGGCCGCGATGATGGCGGTCGCGCTGGATCGGGGCAGGGGGACCCCGCTGCTCTCCGTTGTGATCGCGAGCGCATTGACGCTTGCCGTTGGGATACCGATCACCGTCGGTGCGATGCTTTCGCCGTCCTTTCGGCCCATCCGCGACCTCGCGGACGCAACTGAGCGAGTCAGGGCCGGCGACTACGGACAACGCCTTCCGGTTGTCCAGGACGATGACCTCGGCGCACTGGTGGCGTCGTTCAACCGCATGCAAGCGGGTTTGGCTGAGCGACGACGACTTCAAGCAGCATTCGGCACGTACGTTGACCCTGCCCTGGCGACCAGACTGCTTGAGCAGGGAGACGATGTGTTCACCGGGGAGCGTCGGGAGGTGACGGTGATGTTCGTCGACGTTCGCGACTTCACCTCCTTCGCTGAGGCCAACACCGCCGAAGACACTGTCGCCCGCCTCAACGCTTTGTTCGAGATTGTGGTGCCGGCTGTCGTCGATGCCGGCGGGCATGTCAACAAGTTCCTCGGTGACGGGGCGCTGGCCGTCTTCGGCGCTCCGAATGATCGTGCGCATCATGCCGACGCCGCTGTGACTGCGGGGGTGCTGATTCAGCGCCTTGTCGTTGAGCGGTTCGGCGCGGAGCTTCGAATCGGCATCGGCATCAATACCGGTGTGGTGATCGCGGGCACCATCGGTGGCGGAAGCAAACTCGAGTTCACCCTCATCGGTGACACAGTCAACGTGGCAGCCCGCGTGGAGCAGCTGACTAAAACGACCGGCGCCGCGATTCTTCTCACCGAGCAGTGCCTCGAAGCTCTGGCATCTCGACCGCCTGGACTGATCGACAGTGGCTCCCACGCTCTGAAGGGAAAGTCAGCGGCCGTGCGGGTCTTCGGCTTCGACCAAGCGACCGACGCGCAGGGTTGACCTCACTAGCTGAGAGGGTCAATCACACTTCTGCGCCTTCGCTGCGGCCTTTCAAAGAAGCCCACAACGGGAGTTTTTACATGCACATGTCGTGTGGGGCTCTGCTGCGCGTTGATCGCGGGCCCAGAATCCGGGCTAATCCCGTTGCACCGCATGGTGTTCGGCGATGCCGGCGCTGGGGCTCGCGGATGGTCACCCCTCGTCCTCCGACCATCCGATCGCGGCGAGCAGCGCCGGGCATCGCCGACCGCTACAAGTACTGCTGGACTCCCCCGTGTCCGTGGCACGTGCCGCCCGAATGCGGA
>NZ_LZJI01000048.1 GCF_001667775.1 Mycobacterium sp. E1747 | reverse complement strand
GGCAGCCCACCCATCTCGGATCTCCGCGGTGAGGTGGCAACCGCCGCGGCCCAGGCCCTGGGCCGTTAGGGCCGCTCGAAGTGTTGGTAGTCAAGGGGAGCCGCCCATTCGCCGCCCCACCGCCAACCGCGATCTGTGAAGGCGCGCACCGCCGGATCGCCGGGATGTAAGAGTCCCGGATCGGTGCGGCTGCGGTCCAGGTACGCGGCCGCGTTCTGCGGTTCGAAATACCCGCTGGCGTACAGGCACGGGTTCACCAGCGTATTGATATCGATCGCCCGACCGTAAGCGTGTGGAGACCATTCGTCGGTTCCCGGGATGAGGCGGCAGTTGAACGCCGACGTGTTGTTGTCCTCCATCGACAATTCGTCGTTTGCGTCGGGGTAATGGTCGACCGTGCGGATCTTCTCGATGGGATAGCGCAGGCGGTAAAGCTGCTCGAAGATCGCGCCGACCTCCGGCGCCAAGTCCTGATGAACGATCAGCGGGCCGCGATGCGTCTGGCCGTCGAAACCGAGGTAGCTGACGTCGACCCGGCGCAGCTGCTCCGGCTCGACGGGGCAACCAGGCCGCCAGGTCGCGCCGAGTTCGGCGGCGGTGACCGGCTCCACGGTGGCACCTGCGGGGGCTGGCGGCGGACCGGCCGGCGCCGTGGCCGCCGACGATGACGGCGGAGCGGACGCTGACCGCGTGGCCACCTGTGGTGGTGCCGCGACCGTGCACTGCGCCAGCACCAGACACGCCGCGAGCATTCCGGTCATGGCGGCACCCCGCCGCTCGAAGCGCGTCAACCGGGATGCAGAGTTCACCGCTTGCTTCTTCCCATCCTCCAAGCCGGCCGTCACGTTACGCCGAGTCTGCGCCACGGTGCGGGCGAGATTTCCGCGTTCGGTGCAACGACGCGAGGTTATATTCGAGCATGCGCTTCATCTATGGCTATGTCGCTGCGGCGGTCGCCATGGCCACCGGCGTATTGCTCGTCGCCCCGGTCGTATTGGGGGCGGGGTCTGCGCACGCTGACAATGGCATCGAAGGTTATGCGCGTTGCGTCGGAGGCGGTGCGCAGCCGCCGCCGCCCGGGGTGCGTCCGGAGAACTGGTTTCCCAGCGTTCATGTGATCGAGACGGATGTGGACGGTGCTGTGCCACCGGCGCAAATCGTCGAGACATTAGTGGATATGGGGGTCAGTCGGCCCGACGCCGTGCGGCAGGTGCAGTGCTTTCTGGCCTACGAACCGCGCGGGTGACAAGCTCAGGGCTGGCGCACGACGATGACCGGGATTTTCGCCCTGTTGACCACCGCCGACCCGACCGAGCCGAGCAAGGCGCCGGCGAACCCCCCGCGGCCGTGGCTGCCGACCACCATCAGTTGCGCCAGTTCGGACGCCTCGATCAGGCAATGCGCCGGGTCGCCGATCTCGATTCTGCGACGAATCGCCACATTGGGATAGCGTTCGTGCCAGCCCGCTAGCCGTTCGGCCAGCGTCTCCTCCTCCTCGGATAGCCGGGAGTCCCACCTGGTGTCTTGAAAAGCGTTGTTGGAGTTGAATTCTCGGGGATCAGCCCAGGCATGGAAAGCGATCAGGCCGACACGTCGTCGCGACGCTTCTTCGAATGCGATCGCGGTGGCGGCTTCCGACGCCGACGAACCGTCGATGCCCACGAGGACGGGTGCCTGTGCGACATTGCTGGGCAGCGGTTCCCCGTTGTGGATCACGGCGACCGGGCAGTGCGCGTTGTAGACCAATCCTGAACTCACCGAGCCGAGGACGCTGCGCGCCAGCACGCCGCCATAGCCCCGATAGCCGACGACAACCATCTCCACCTCCTTGGAGAGGGCGACCAGCGTGGCGACGGCGGTCGAATAGATCACCTCGCCGTCGACCTGAACGAGACCGCGTTCACCGGTGCTCTGCTCGGCGACCCGGATCGCCGACGTGACGACTTCGCGTGCCCGGTGTTGCTGCCGGTGCCCGACCGCCGCGCCGGCCCGCAGCCACCCCGGCACCGGGTCGTCGACGACATGGACCAGGGCCAGCGGCGCGTCGCGCAAGGCGGCAGTCAGAGCCGCCCACCGGACGGCACCCAGTGCCGCCGCCGAGCCGTCGACGCCCACCAAGACCGCGTTACGTGGGGGTTGCCACATTCCAGCTCCTGATCGGCCGCTTGCCCACAGGCAGGATTATCCAGCGCCACCGCTTGTGTCAGGGCCGAAGCGATCCAAGGACCAGGGACCAAGGGCATCGATTGAAGCGACCAACGCACTCTGACTGACGCGTCGAGGTCACCTGAGGAAAGATGGACGCGTGACCGATGCCGCCTGGAGCCTCTATGCCGAGGAAGTCGACAACGTCGACGGCTGGTTCTTTGAGGCCGACGTCAAGCTCTTCAGCAAACTGATCGCGTCCCAGACGGCGGAGGACATCAAGGGGGACATGCTCGAGATCGGCGCATACCAAGGCAAGTCCGCCATCCTGATGGGATACGGTCTCCGCGACGATGAAGAACTGGTGATTTGCGACTTGTTCGACGCCGTAATGGACCACGCGGACATGGCTCTGGTTCCACGCCAGCAGTATTCGGGGCTCGAGCAGCAGCAGTTCCTCGCCAATTGGGATCGATTCCACGCTCGCCGGCCGACGCTCGAAGTGTGCGAGTCATCAGAGCTCGACCTCCGAGAACGGGCACTGCGCTTCGTCCACATCGACGGTTGTCACAGCTATCGGTGCGTCGCGAACGACATTGCCCTCGCCACGACACACCTGGCAAAACGGGGCGTGATCGCGATCGACGACTATCGAGGTGTCGAGACTCCCGGCGTGGCCGCGGCGGTCTGGCAGGCGGTCGGCAACGGCTGTTTGTTCCCGTTCGCGGCGACCTACATGAAGATCTACGCCTGCACGTCGGCCGCTGACCGGAGTTTCTGGTCGGAGCGGGTCCGCGATTGTGCCGACATCTGTGCCGTCCCGGATTTCGAGTTGCCGTCGTATCGCAGCGTCTCGGAGAGCCAGATTGAGGCCTCGGTCGCCAAGCCCTGACCGGCGCCCAGATCAGCCCGCGTCTCGCGGCGTTCGTTGATCGGCCAGCGGGCCACGAGTGGCCGCCTCTTCTAGCGCTTGGGCTGCAAGGGCGGCGCTTTGAGCGGGCGGGGTCATCTGCGCAGCGACCTCGCGAGTCCGGGCGAGGTAGTGCGGGGCGAGGATGGACCGCAGATCCGAGACGAGAGACTCCAAGGTGGTGTCTACGAAGCGCCGGCCGATTCCGACTCCGAGTTGGTCGACCGCATCCGCCCACATCGGCTGATCGACCGATACGGCGAGGGCCAGGGTGGGGACTCCGGCCCGGATGCCGGCGAACGTTGTGCCGGGCCCCCCGTGGTGAACGACCGCGCGGCAAGCAGGAAACACGGTCGCGTGGTTCACCGCGCTGACAACCTTGACGTCGACGGAATCCGGTTGGGCGGTCAAGTCACTCACGCCGCTGCAAATCAACGCCCGCTCGCCGAGTTGCGCGCACGCCGTGGTGATCATCGCGATGACGTCCGTGGGGGACGCGACTCGTGCGCTGCTGCCGAAGCCGAAGTAGATCGGTGGCGTTCCCGCGTCGATCCAGGACGACACATCATCGTCGACTTCCGTCGGCAACTCGAGGGTCAGGCCGCCGACGAAAGGCCGTTGGGCGCCGCATTCGACCCATTCGGCCGCCAACCCGGGAAAGAAGAGTTCGTCATAGGCCTGGATCTCGAGCGGTCGCCGCGTCGAGGGCCTCGTTCCGGGCAGGCTTAATGCCCGGCGCTGGGCGTCTTCGGCCTCTTTGGTGATGGACGAACCCGGATGGCCCGGCGGGATGGGGTAGATGTGCACCGCAGCTTGCGGAATGTCGTAGTGCTCAGCAACATTGGCGGCGAGCCCCTGTTGGCCTGCGTCCGTCAACAGCAGGTCTGCGCCCTCGGCTAGGGAAACGAGTGCTCTACCCAATTGCGGCCAGAGTCGCTTTATATCGCTGAGGATTTCCCATGCCATGAGGACTGGGGGCGGCGTGATCCCGTATTTGCGGGCGATCTCCGCATTCTGCTCGACTTGGTCGCGGCCGTGGGCGACCGCGGTTAGGCCTGCCGACTCGATGAATCCAATGTAGTTGGGCGGGACCGCCATAAGCACGCTATGGCCTCTGCGCTGAAGCTCCCGGCCGATGGCGGCGCAAGGCTCGATATCACCCCGCGTTCCCAAGCTCGCCAGGACAAATTTCATCGCCAGAACCTCACTCGAGGTGATCGGTGTGCGATCTCATCGTCGACCGGGACTCTCGGGCGCCAGCCCCGCCAAGGCTATCCGACCGAAGGTCGATGTTGACTCCTCTGGGGCTCTCCCGCCGCCAACAGCCTCCCACGTCCTAACATTGATGGGCGAGGGTCATCGCTGGTCGACCCTCCGGTCATCAAGGCGCCGAGACGAGGAGAAGTATCCGTGCATCAGTCGCTTTCATCCCTGTCGGCCACACGAAGGCTGCTCCTTGCCCTCGCGGTTGTCGTCGCTTCGGCTCTGATGCCGGGCGCGCTTTCGACCGCCCGCGCCGACGCGATCGGTTTTCCGCCGGACTGGCCTAACTACGAGATGCAGACCGAACAGACGATGTGCAGGGCCATGGCGGACGGCTGGTCCCGCGGGCAGATCGTCGGCGCGATGCAGCAGGCGAACAACCAGGGCGTGACCGGGCTGAATCCGGATCAGGCCGCCAAGCGCGCCAACATGTGGGTCGATCTCGGCCGGATCAAGTACTGCCCGGGCGCTGGCGCCCCGTAATCCCCGACGGTCACGGGTTGTTGTCGGTCCAGCGATCCAACGGTGCCTCCAGATCGGGACAAAACGTTCCGACGGCGCCCATGATCTGGCCCGGCTGCGGGGGTCCCCATGGACCGTGGGGGTCGGCGCCGCGAAGGCACCAGCGACGCCGCAACCAGCGCTGATCGAGCGAGGTTCCGCCCGATCATGCCGCTAGCAGAGGGCTGCGGAAAACCACCCGCCGGCCACCAGCGCGATCACGAGTGCGGCGGTGGTGTGCCCGGTTGACGCCGCGACGACTACGCCGGTGATCGCAGCGATGAAGGCCATGACCATCACCAGGGCCAGGAGTATCCGATGGGAGTGCACCGCTCCGCTAGCGCGTGGTGCAACGACTACGTACTTGCCCGAGCCGTGGGGTGCGGACATACAAGCTCCCATCGCGTTGTGACCTCAGATACAACTGAAGCACAAATGTGCTGTGCATCACAACCAGACGCGATGAAGTGGCTCGCCTTTTTAGCCGCCGTTAACCCTCCGGGTCGGGCGCCCACCGCGGTGGGCGCGGATCCGGCCGGCGTGTCGACCGTGCGGCCGCCAGCGCCACGGTGCGCTCGCCGTTGATCGTGGTCAGCGGCGGAGGCTGGCCCTTGCGCAGCGTCGCGATCAGTTCTCGGTAAGGGCCGATGAGGTAGACGGTGTCACCGGCTTTCAGGCGGGCGTCGCGCCGCGGGCGCAACCTGACCGGCCCCTCCGGCCGGGTGATCGCGATGACACGCGTCTGGGTCGACAGATCGACCATCCGCGAACCGTCGAGCTCGCTGCCCGCCGCTACCAGCATCCCGCCGACCATGAAGGAGCGCTGGCCAACCCAGAATGTGCCGAGCACCTGCAAGCCCATCGCCGCGCCGATGAACCACGGCGCCGCCAGGTCGACGATCGACCGCACGTTCTCGAAACCGAACCGCCGGTGCACCGCGGTGCCGAGCGCGCGGCCCTGAACGCGCATGACGATGGGTACCTTCGTGTCGGATCCCAGCATTTCGAGCAGCACGATCCCGGTTTCGATGTTTTTCATGTCGTCCTGCGTCACCAGCGCCACCCCTCGGGCGCGCTCGATGCGCGCCGACACCAGCGTCTGGCGCATTGTCGGATCCCCGAAGATCACCGGCACATCGAGTGCGGCCACGGTCGGCAGGAAGCGGTTGCTGTCGTCGGGCTCGATGACCAGGACGTCGTATCCGGCCGCCGCGAGATCGCTGACGACCCGCACCCCGATCGAACCCAGCCCGACGACGACGACGTGGTCGTGCATGTGGCGTGCGCGCCGCAGTCCGGCCGTTTGGACGAAGCGGCGCGACAGCAGGAGGTCGGCAAGGAATGCGACGAGGATGGCGGTGACGCTCGCGCCGCCGAACATCAACAGGACCCCGAACAGCCGCAGCGTGGTGGATTGCTGGGCGAAGCTGAAGTCGCCGTAGCCCACCGTCGTGATCGTCTCGGAGGCGAAGTACAGGGCATCGGTCCACGACATTCGGGGGTTGTGATAGGCGAAGTGCACCACCGCCGTCGACCCAATGGTGAGAAACAGCGCGAACGCCAGCGAGGGGAACAGCATCGGGTTCACCTCGTCGCGGATGGCGCGCGCCGCGTCGATGACCCGCCGCACCGGGGAGTGGCGAGCGCGCGTCGCGGCCGGGGGAGGCAAGGTGATGCCACGGGCTTCCAATTCATCCTTCACGCCGATCATCGACGTCCAGTCGCCGGCGTATACCCGCAGATCTCGTCCCGGGCATGGCACCACCTCGCCGGGAGCGGGTGAATTCTTACCGTGGACCACCGCGACCGGTGCCAGGTCGGCGTAGATCTCCCGGAGCGTCGCGCTGTAGGGCGCCTCGGATCCCCAGACGACGAATTCGATACCGGCCGTGTCGAACTGGTGGGCGTTGCGCGACAGGACGGCTTCGACGATCGATGGCGCCGCGAGGTCGGCGACGTCCAAGATCGCGCCGGGGCCGTTGACGGTGTCCACGGCTTCGCGCAGCACGTCGTTGGCCAACCGGGCCACCACCCGGACGTTCGGACTGAATTCCCTTGCTAACAAAGCGATTTCGAGATTCACCGCGTCACTGGGGCCCGCGCACACGACGGCTCGCGCGCGATGCACCCCGGCGCCGAGGAGGTCGGCGGCGGTGTTGATCTTGATGATTCGCGCGCCGGCGCCCCTCAACTCCTCGGCGATCGTCTTCGACAGCGCGTCGTCACCGCTGACGATGATCTCGCGGTGAAACTGAAAGAGTTCGCCCATTGCGCGGGGCTTCGTTCGATTCTTACGCGCGTCGATCGCCGCGGCTGGGCGCCGGATGACCGCCGGTTGCGTTGCGTGGCATGACTACCCCTACTTCTGCTGCGGCTGCGTGGACCATATGACTATCGGCCAATGCGCAGGGAAGTGCCACCGGAACCCGGCGGCGGGCGCGATCAAAGCCCTGTCTTTCTGTGACGCAACCGGTTCGACTCGCGGTGGTGACGTGGGCGAAATAGTCAGGGCGTAGAAAGCGCTGGCCTGCCACTGCCGACGATCAAGCTAAGGAGCGTTGCGTGTCCGAGAAGACGCCCGACGATATTTTCAAGCTCGCCAGGGACGAGAACATTGAGTACGTCGACGTCCGCTTCTGTGACCTGCCAGGCACCATGCAGCACTTCACAATTCCGATCTACGCCTTCGATGAAGGTGTGTTCGAGGAAGGCCTGGCCTTTGACGGCTCCTCGATCCGCGGGTTTCAATCGATCCACGAGTCCGACATGGTGCTGCTGCCCGACCCCGAGACCGCGACCATCGACCCATTCCGCGCCCGCAAGACGCTGAACGTGAACTTCTTCGTGCACGATCCGTTCACCCTCGAGGTGTACTCGCGCGACCCGCGCAACATCGCCCGCAAGGCCGAGAACTATCTGATCAGTTCCGGCATCGCGGACACCGCCTACTTCGGTCCGGAGGCGGAGTTCTACATCTTCGACTCGGTCAGCTTCGACTCGAGCACCAACGCATCGTTCTACAAGGTCGACGCGTCGTCCGGGTGGTGGAACACCGGAGAGGACGCCGGCGCCGACGGAAGCCCCAATCTCGGCTACAAGGTCCGCCCCAAGGGTGGGTATTTCCCGGTGGCCCCGACCGATCACTACGTCGATCTGCGCGACGAGATCCTCACCCACCTGACCAATGCCGGTTACTCCCTGGAGAAGGGCCACCACGAAGTCGGCAGCGGCGGGCAGGCCGAGATCAACTACAAGTTCAATACGTTGCTACACGCGGCCGATGACCACCAGATGTACAAGTACATCGTCAAGCAGACCGCCTGGCAGGCCGGCAAGACCGTCACCTTCATGCCCAAGCCGTTGTTCGGCGACAACGGTTCCGGCATGCACTGTCACCAGTCGCTGTGGAAGGACGGCGTGCCGCTGATGTTCGACGCGACCGGGTACGCCGGCCTGTCGGACACCGCGCGGCACTACATCGGCGGCCTGCTGTACCACGCCCCGTCGTTGCTGGCATTCACCAACCCGACCGTGAACTCCTACAAGCGTCTGGTTCCCGGCTTCGAGGCGCCGATCAACCTGGTCTACAGCCAGCGCAACCGGTCGGCGTGCGTGCGCATCCCGATCACCGGTGACAATCCGAAGACCAAGCGGCTGGAATTCCGTTGCCCCGACGCGTCGGGCAACCCGTATCTGTCGTTCGCGGCCCAGTTGATGGCCGGATTGGACGGCATCAAGCACAAGATCGAGCCGCCCCCGCCGGTGGACAAGGACCTCTACGAACTGCCGCCGGAGGAGGCTGCGGAGATCCCGCAGGCGCCCACGCAGCTGTCGGCGGTGATCGACCGTCTGGAGGAAGACAGCGAATACCTGACCGAGGGCGGGGTCTTCACCCCCGACGTCATCGCGACGTGGATCAACTACAAGCGCACCTACGAGATCGCGCCTTTCAACCTCCGGCCGACCCCGTACGAATTCGCCCTCTATTACGACGTATGAGGTAGTTCGCTTTCAGCGCAGTTAGCCGAGCCGACGCCCCGGGTACCCGTCCGGGCATGGGGTGGGTCCAATCGCATGCGGTCGCAATCTTCTCGGCGTTGCTTTCTGCGTTCTGGGCCGCCGTGGGCATCGTCGTTCGCCAGCGCGCCGCACAGGATGTTCCCGCCGATCAGGGCACGTCGGTGACGATGGTGATGACCATGGTCCGGCGGCCGCTGTGGTGGGCGGGTCTGATCGCCGCCGTCGCCGGCTACGTGTTCCAGGCCGTCGCGCTGGCCCACGGCTCCCTGCTGCTGGTCCAGCCGCTGCTGGTCTCCTCGCTGCTCTTCGCGCTGCCGTTGGGCGCGCGACTGTGCGACCAGCGCATAAGCGCGGTCCAGTGGGGTTGGGCGACGCTGTTGACCGGCGCGCTGGCGGCCTTCGTGCTCGTCGGTCAGCCCCGGGAGGGCGACGGCCGTCCGCCGGTTCCGGCGTGGACGTTGACGTTGCTGGTGACCGTGCCGCTGCTGGTCGTCTGCGTGATGGCGGCAGGCCGCGCCATCGGCCGTGCACGGGCGATGCTGCTGGGATTCGCGGTGGCGGTCCTGCTCGGCATGATCGCCGTGTTGACGAAGATCTGCACGCACCGTTTCGCGGTCGGCGGTTGGCATGGGTTGCTGGCCGTCCCCGCCCCCTACCTCCTGGTCGGCCTTGCCGTGGCGGCGACGGTGGTGCAGAATTCGGCGTTCCACGCCGGTGCGTTGCAGGCGTCGGTGCCGATCATGTTGGTGGGGGAGCCCGTTGTCGCGGTCGTGCTCGGCGTTGCGGTGCTGGGTGAACACCTCGCGGTGGGCGGCTCGACGGCGCTGGCGTTGTTGGTCGCGGTCTCGGCGATGGCGGCCTCCGCCGTCGCGCTCAGCCGGAGCCAGGCGATCGAGGTCGAGAGCTACCCCGCGCGGGAGCAGTCCTTGGCGGGCGTGAGCCGGCTATGAGTCGGTGTCCAACAACCGCAGCGGGTGCAGACCGTCGACCGCGCCCACGAACGGCGGGTGAATGCTGTAGCCGAGCATGCGGCGAATGTCGCCGGAAACCGCCCGCGCGGTCTCGCGCGATATCGACAGGGTGAAGGCTTCCATCGGCCGCAGCCAGGGTTGGCAGTACTGGGCGGTGACGGCGAGACGGTCTCGGTCGGTGCTATTGGCGCCCCCGCCGTGCCAGAGTGTGCCCACGAAGAAGACGCATGAGCCGGCGGGCATCACGACGGGCAGAGCCCGATCGTCGGTGCCGGGCCGGCGCTTGCCCCAGCGGTGACTGCCGGGGTAGAGGACGGTGGCGCCGTTGTCGGCGGTGAAATCGTCGATGGCCCAGATCGTCGCCGCCGCCAGGGGTTCGCGGGGCCGCGGTATCGGGTAGAAGCCGTCGTCGTGGTGAGCCAGTTGCGCGGCCTCTCCCGGCTGAATGTTGATGGCCTGCAAGGCCGACAACAGGTAGTTGGGCATCAGCAACCGATCCAGCACCGCCAGCACCCGCGGATGGTCGATGATCCCGTCGCACACGCGGGTTCTGCTGAGCAGGCTGTAGACGCGTTGGGTGCGCCGGCCCTCGAAGGAATTGCGGCCCGTGTGCCCGAGCCAGGGCCGCACGATCTCACGGATTTCCTGGCACTGCTCGGGCGTGAGCAGGTCGGGCCAGATGACGTAACCGTCGCGGTCGATGGCCGCCATGTCGGCGTCGACGATCGCGTTGTCGACCGAGCTTCCGCCGGTCGGTGTCCGCTTGTACCGCTGCGCCAGATCGCCCCTGAGGTCTTCCAGCGTGGTGACGGAGTCGTCGATATTCATTGGCGTGCGCCCTTCGTCCCAGTCCAGATTAGGCCGGGCACGCCTCACCTCAACCCCTCAACCCGGTGATGAACCGCTGCACGCTGCGGGTCAGCGAACGCGGGACATGGTCGGGATCCACCAGCTCGTTCTCCGCCAGCGGTCCCGCCTCATTGGCCACGGTGCCCTCGGTGAACGGCCGCAACGTCTTGCCCTCTCCGCGCAGGGCCTCGATGGCCTCGAGGATCGACCGGCGTTCGCGCGTCGCGCCGTCGAACTCACCGACCGACACGCCGAGGTGTTCGGCCACCAATTCGCTTCGCAGCGCGGTGATTTGGGCGCGCACGCGATCGTCTTCGGGACTGGCCGGCTCCGCCTCGATGGCCAGGTCGCACTCGCTGTCGAATCCCATCGACCGGTTGTTGAGATTCGATGAGCCGATACGCAGCAACCGGTTGTCCACCACGACCACCTTCGAGTGGACGTAGATCGGCGCCCCGCCGTCCGTCACCGGCCAGTAGATGCCCAGCCTCCGATGCTCGTCCGCGGCCCACAGCAGCTGGATGAGCCGGTGGCGTGCGGAATCCATCGTCCCGCGCTCGAGGGGGTTGTTCCCCCGGCGGGCGATGACGATGACGATCTCCGGCCCGTCGTCTTCCTTCAGCCGGGCGGCCAGCGCGTCGACGATGCGCCGGGACGCCAGGTACTGGTTTTCCAGATAGATCGAGTCCCGCGCCGCCGCTATGGCCGCAAGGTTGAGCGTCTCGACCTGCCGAGTTTCGGGGCGACGGCCGAGTTCCGGCAGGGTCAGAGCGATTCCCACGTCGACGCCGCGCAACGCCGGCTTGAGTTTGCCGGGCCACGCGGTGTGCTTGGCGGTTACCGGTTGCAACGACTGCTTGGTCGCCGTCTGCCACCGCTGAAGGGCTTGTTCGCGCAGTGCTCGCGCGGCCGCACCGTCGACCGCCGCGGCGACGTCGTGCCGCGGCCCATAGCTGCGTCCCAACGTCCGACGGACCTGACCGTCATGGTCGTGCGCGCGTGTGTCCCATCGGTCGACGGTGAGGTCGATCCCTCCGCAGAACGCCACCGAATCGTCGACGGCGACGATCTTCTGGTGATGGACGGCGCCGGTGGGACGGGCGCCGTCGATGGCGAAGTGGATTCGCCTGCTGCTGATCTGGTTCACCAGCGCCACCGGAGTCAGCCCGAACCAGATGCCGTCGAAGGCCGGCAGAAGACGCAAATTGGACTTCAATAGATAGATTTCGAGCGCGGGTCGCTTCCAGAGCATCCAATAGAGAAAGGCGCCCAGCTGATTCGGGCCGGGCAGGGTCTTGACGCCCCGTTCGAACGTCATCCTGGCGTCGAAATCCCAACCGATCAGGACGATCCGGTGCCTGGCCCGCAACATCGACGCCTTGACGTGCCTGAAGTAATCGGCCGCGTCGATGATGTAGCCGAACCGATCGGCACGCTCCACACGCCAGCACGTTCGCCCGGGGACCAACAGCCGATCGTTGCCCACGCCAACGCCCTCAACGAAGTTGACGGTTCGGCGCGGGCATAAGCCTTGTGTACCACACCCGGGCAGTGGAGAAATGTTTGCTTTGCGAGGGGGACCAGGCCGCCAGGACAACGCTCACCCTCTGTACAAGGATGGGGTGGTGCGGATGCTTCTCCTGCTGGCGAGCTTCGCCGCCGTCATCGGCGCTGCCGCGGCCGCGCAGGCCGATCCCGTCGGTAGTCCCGATGCGAGCTTCTTGGCCGCGCTCGATCAGGCCGGTGTTCCCTACAAGGACGGCGCCGTCGCCATTCGGGTGGGCAAGAAGGCGTGCGAACTGATGGACCAGGGCCACTCCAAAGCCGCCGTCATCCAAAGTGTGTCCTCGGAGAACGCCGGTTTCACCGTGTCGGATGCCACCAGTTTCACGACCAGCGCGGTCAACGCCTACTGCCCCCAGCACATCGGGGAACCGAACACGGAGCCCCCGCCGCGCCCGACCGATACCGGGATGTTCCCCTGGATTCCGTTCCCGCCGCCCGGTGCGGCATAGAGCGCGGCACGGCTGGCAGGAGTCGGCCCGGCGCGACAAGATGGACCAGATGTGGCCTGACTGGTGGATGATCGCGCTGGGCATCCTGAGCGCGTTTGTGGTGATCTGGCTGAGCCTCGCCGTCACCTTCTGGCTGCTCAGACCCAAGGCCAAGTTGCAAGACCTGGTGCGCCTGCTGCCCGACGTGCTTCGGCTGCTCAAACGCCTCGCTGCCGATCGCGAACTGCCGCGGCGGATCCGAGTCGTCCTGGTCGCGCTGATCGCCTTCGTCGTGTCGCCCATCGACCTGATACCGGATGCCATCCCGGTGATCGGGTTCGCCGACGACGTGATCATCGTCGGCCTGGTGCTGCGCTGGATCAGCCGCAGTGCGGGACCCGATGCACTGGCCAGGCACTGGCCCGGCACACCCGACGGCCTCGCCACCCTGTGCTGGCTGTGCGGGCTGCCCGATCCCGCGCTGGAGTGACCGTGGATCTATTTCGGCGCACGGCCTTCGGCTTGACCAGGGCATAGTGGCCCGCCTTCATCCAAATGCCCCCGCGTGGCCCGCTCCATGACTGCCCGTCGCGGTGAACCCGTGCGCGAAGGCACGGTTTGCTCTTAGGCTGCCGAGCATGTCAATCGACCGGGCGGCACTTCTGGCGGGCAGTATCCGACTCACCTCCGGCGTCTGGTTCCTCGTCGACCCCTTGAGCGCGAACCGATTCTGGGGGGATCCGGAGGAACCGACGCCGACGGCGCGACTGTTGTTGCGGTCCATGGGATATCGCGACGCGTTGATCGGTGGGCTGCTCGCCGTGGCGGCGCTGCGCGGCAAGAACACCCGCGGCTGGTTCCTGGCGTCGGGCGGTGCCGACGCGGCCGACCTGCTCGGGGGAATGAGCGTCCACCAGGAACTGCGGCCGTCGCAACGGATCATCGGCCTGGGTGGCGCGGTCGTCGGCATCGGCGTGGGCCTGTGGGGCGCGGCGCGCCGGACCACGCGGGCGAGCGACGAAGCCGCCCCGTGACGCCCCAGCGGACCGGCGAATATTTGCTTGCTCAGCGCGACCAAGCGGTCGCCGGAACGGGGTAGATGCGGTTGACTGGGCGGCATGGGGTTAGGCGTACTGACATTCGTAACCGATGAGGGTATCGGCCCGGGCGAGCTGGGGCAGGCGCTGGAACGGCGCGGATTCGAGTCGCTGTTCCTCGCCGAGCACACCCACATCCCCGCTGGAGACGTCACCCCCTATCCGTCCGGCGGTCCCATCCCCCCGAAGTACTACCGCACTCTGGACCCGTTCGTGGCGCTGACCGCCGCGGCGGCCGCCACCGAGCGGCTGGTCCTGGGCACCGGCATCGCGCTGGTTCCCCAGCGCGATCCGATTCACACGGCCAAGGAGGTGGCATCGCTGGATCTGGTGTCGCGCGGCCGATTCCGGTTCGGCGTGGGTGTGGGCTGGCTGCGCGAGGAAATCGCGAACCACGGGGTCGACCCGTCCGTTCGGGGACGGGTGGTCGACGAGCGACTGGACTCGATGATCGAGATCTGGACACACGAAAAGGCAGAATTTCACGGCGAATTCGTAAACTTCGGGCCCATCTACAGTTGGCCCAAGCCGGTGCAGAAGCCTTACCCGCCGCTGTACTTCGGCGGCGGACCCGCCGGCTTCAAACGCATCGCCCGGCTGCATGCGGGCTGGCTGTCGATGACACCGTCGGCGGACGTCTTGGCCCCGCAGTTGGAACGACTGCGCGACCTGGCCAGTCCGGACGTGCCGGTGATCAGCTTCCATGGTGGCGCGCCGACGGCCGCGCAACTCGAGGGTTACCGCGCTCTCGGGATGCAGCACCTGCTGGTCGAGCTGCCCACCGAGCCGCGCGACGAAACCCTTCGGCGCCTTGACGAGTTGCAGGCCGAATCCGCAAAGTTGGCGTAACGCTAAGTGCCGCAGAACGTTTGATACTTGCCGAAGTCCTCCGGCGCCGGACTGGCGTAGCGTTCCAGGCCCGGCCGTTCATCATACGGGGAGGTCACCGCGGCGAGCAGCTGTTCGAGCGGGCCCAGATCACCCGCAGTCGCGGCCGTCAGTGTTTCCTCCACCAGGTGGTTGCGCGGAATATAGATCGGGTTGACCCGGTCCATGACATCGGCGTCGGGTTGCAGCGCTTGCCAGCGTGACACCCAGGCGTCGAAGCCGGCGAGGTCGATGAACAACCCGCGCGCGGGTTCGGCGTCGCCTCGCGCCGCCCGACCGAGCTGGCGAAAGAACGAGGTGTAGTCGACGTGGCTGTCCTTGAGCAGGGCGAGCAACTCGTCGACCAGGGCGGCCGAGGCGGTGGCCTCGAGACCGGGCAGACCGAGTTTGGCGCGCATCCCGGACGACCACACCGCGTCGTACTCACGCTCGAAGACCCCGAACGACGTCTCCGCTAGCGCTACCGCCTGCTCGACATCGTCGGAGAGCAGGGGAAGCAGCGTCTCGGCGAACCGGGCGAGGTTCCAGCCGGCGACGACGGCCTGGTTGCCGTACGCGTAGCGTCCCCAGAAGTCGATGGAGCTGAACACCGTGTCGGGATCGTAGGCCTCCATGAAGGCGCACGGCCCGTAGTCGATCGTCTCTCCGGAGATCGTCATGTTGTCGGTGTTCATCACCCCGTGGACGAACCCGATCAGCATCCACCGCGCAACGAGCGACGCCTGGACGGCGACCACCCCCTCGAACAACGCGAGGTAGGGCCGGTCGGCGTTCGCGGCGCTGGGATGGTGGCGGGCGATCGCGTGATCGGCGAGGCGCCGCAGTAGGTCGATGTCACCGGTGGATGCGGCGAACTGGAAGCTGCCGACGCGTAGGTGGCTGCTGGCCACCCGGGTCAGGACGGCCCCGGGGAGTTCCGCCTCGCGCAGGACCGGGCGGCCGGTGCCCACGACGGCCAACGATCGCGTCGTCGGCACGCCGAGCGCATGCATCGCCTCGCTGACGATGTATTCGCGCAGCATCGGGCCCACGGCCGCGAGGCCGTCGCCGCCGCGCGCGAACGGTGTCGGCCCGGAGCCCTTCAGGTGGATGTCGCGCAGGCGCCCGCCGCCGTCGACGAGTTCGCCGAGGAGCAGGGCGCGGCCGTCGCCCAGCCGGGGGACGAAGCCGCCGAACTGGTGTCCGGCGTAGGCCTGCGCCACCGGAACGGCGCCGCTGGGCAGCAGGTCGCCGACCAGGAAGCGCAACCCCTCTGGGCTTCGCAGCCACGCGGTGTCCAGGCCGAGTTCCGCCGCGAGCGGCTCGTTGAGGGCGAGCATCCGCGGAGCGGCCGGCGGCTCGGCCTGCCAGCGGACGGCCATCTCCGGCAATGCACGGAAGAACCGGTCCTGCAGGGCGACGGTCATGTCCGGGGCGACGCTCATCTCAACGAGCCTACGGTGATTTACGAGCCGAGGGCCTGCCCGATGAGATCGCGGGCGCGGTCGAGCATCGACGCGAACGGCCCAAGGGCAAAGTTCATCTTCGCCGACTCCACGCCGGGGTGCGGATGCGTCGGCGCGATGGCCTGAGCCGCCCGCACCGCCGCACCCATCCGCTTGAGGTCGGCGTCGTCGACTTCCTTCTGCAGCACGGGGAACTCCTCGCTTTCCTCCTGCTGCGCATGGTCCAGCACGGCCTCGCGAAGCTTTTTCACCTCGTCGATGAACTGCTGCGAGGTGACGTCGAGGTCTTCGATGCTCGACAGCAACTCCTTGGCCTCGTGCTCCTCTTTGAGTCGGGCGTCGACGATCGCGTCGCCGGCGTCGGCCTCCCGGCGCACGCGCGGGTGCACCACCATTTCTTCGGCCGTCTCGTGTACGGCCAGCAGTTGACGCAGGGTTGCGAACGGCTTTTCCCGCGCCTGGGGATCGGATGCGTGCAGCACCTCGTCGAACAGATCCTCGATCAGGTTGTGCTGCGCCTTGAGGAACGCGACGACTTCCTCGGGCGATTGGACAATCATGTCGGCCATCGCCGATACCTCCAGTGTTTTACGCGAATCTGGCTGCGCACTTTGGGCTGTGTGCGCCTTCGCCAGGCATACCCGCTGCACAACCGCCTAAACGGCGCCTGCCCCGGCGCGGTGAAAGCCTGCGGCGCAAAGCGTTTCGTTCGAGGGTGCCGGCGACAGCGAGACGGTGCGGTCTCGGATGGCCGGCCCCGACGCCGGGGTTCGCGAGATTGTCCTTCCGGCGCTTGAGTCCGGCGAGTCCGCCCAGCCCGAGGAGGCCCGCCAGACCCCCCAGCGCGCTGTTGTCGCTGTGCTGGTCATTTCTGTTGTCCGCCAACGTAGTTGTGGCGGACGACCGCGCGGGCGCAGTCGAACTCCGCCGGAGCCCAAGTGGCCTGACCGAGATCTGCCCAGCCGGGCGGGCCCGGGCGTCAGGGGTCGCCGCTAAAGCGATCTGTCTCACACGCCGAAAATGCGGATGTTATCTGCCGAGGGGTGAATGGGTAGCCGCTAAAGAGGCGCTTTCGTGCCGATCCAAACAATCAACGCAGGAGGCGAAATCTTCGATGACTTCATCGGACAAGACGACGGTGCTGGCGCAGTTGCGCGCGCTTCACCAGCTGACCAACACCGAGATCCAGGTCGCGGAAACGCGCATCCCGCAGGCGCGTACCGAGGCCGTTCAGCGCGAGCTCACGCAGAACGCGTCCAACGCCCGTGAGCGGTCCGAGGCGATCGAGAAGGCGATCCGCGAGCTCGGCGGTGTCCCCGACATCGTCGGGGAGTTCCTGGGCCGAGCCGCCGCGGCGGTCAAGGCCCTGACCGAGCAAGCCCAACCGTTCGACGAGGCTCTCCTGGGCGACCTCGCGCTGGAAGATCAGTTGCTGGACCGGGCCCGCTACCTGAAGGCATTGGCCGTCGCGGCCGAGCTTCCCGACGTCGAGAGCTTGGCGACGCGGCTGATCACGGCGCACTCGGCGACCGTGGATTGGCTGACGACCGTGCTGGCCGAAGATGCGCTCGGCGGCCCGGCCGCGCTGCGCCGCACGCCGTTGCAGGCCGCGGCCGGTACCGCGGTGAAACTGGTCAACCTGCCGGTCGAATGGTCGGTCCGGGGCGTCGACAGGGCGGCGGACGCGCTGCGCTCGGCCCGGCCGACGTTCAACGAGCTGGTGAGCCGGAGTGCGCACGCCGGTGACGTCGCAACCCGGGCGCTCGCCGCGTCGCGCAACGCCGCACTCGAGGCGGCCGAAAAGGTCACCCGCAACGAGGGCGCCCGGCAGACGGCCGACGCCCTGCACGCGGCGCGCGCCGCGGTGGGCGTCCTCGACGCCGATGAGTTGCCCATCGCCAACTATGACGAGCTCAACGTCAGCGAGGCCGTCGCCGAGGTGAAGGAGCTCGGGAGTCCGAGCGACGTGCGGGCCATCATCGCCTACGAAGAGGCCAACAAGAACCGCCAGCGGGTCGTGTCGGCCGCCCAGACGCGTGTCGCCGCGATCGCGCAGGAAGTCGTCGGCATCAACTAGCCGAGCATTTCAAAACCAGGCCGCCCGGGCGAGGGTTTCCTCCGCCCGGGCGGCCAGCCTTTTCTGCGGCGGGGGGCACGCCCGTTTGGGGGCATCGCTACGGTTAAGGCATCAATCCGACATCGATAATTACGAGAGACGAATGTACGACCAGGTCAACAGCAGCGCCACGGAGCCCGACGACGTCATCGGCTACCGCATCGATCCCGTTCTGGCCCGGAGTTGGCTATTGGTCAACGGCGCGCACGCCGACCGCTTCCAATCCGCGACGCACTCCCGGGCCGACATCGTCGTGCTCGACATCGAGGACGCCGTCGCGCCCAAGGACAAGCACGCCGCCCGCGACAACGTGGTGAGCTGGTTGGCTGCCGGCAACACCGACTGGGTCCGCGTCAACGGTTTCGGCACCCCGTGGTGGGCGGACGACCTCGCCGCGCTGTCCGGCACGCCGGTCGGCGGGGTGATGCTGGCGATGGTCGAATCGGTGGACCATGTCACCGAGACCGCGCAACGGCTGCCCAACGTACCGATCGTGGCGCTGGTGGAAACGGCCCGCGGCCTGGAGCGCATCACCGAGATCGCCGCGGCGAAGGGCACCTTCCGGCTCGCCTTCGGCATCGGCGACTTTCGTCGCGACACCGGCTTCGGCGAACACCCCAGCACGCTGGCCTACGCGCGGTCGCGCTTCACCATCGCCGCCAAGGCAGCGAGCCTGCCCAGCGCCATCGACGGGCCCACAATCGGCTCCAACGCACTGAAGTTGATTGAGGCCACCGCCGTCTCCGTGGAATTCGGGATGACCGGCAAGATCTGCCTGACCCCGGACCAATGCGGGGTGGTGAACGAGGGCCTGTCGCCGTCGCAGGACGAAATCGCCTGGGCGAAAGAATTTTTCGCCGAATTCGAACGTGACGGGGGAGAGATCCGCAACGGATCGGACCTGCCGCGGATTGCGCGGGCCACCAAGATCCTCGAGCTGGCCCGCGCCTACGACATAGAATCGTCGGACTTCGACGACGAAGAACGGGATCATTCACCCGCGCCGTCGGACACCTATCACTACTGAGCGACAAAGCGGGTCCGGGATGAGCGTTGTGGTGGATTTTCATTTCGACCCGATGTGCCCATTCGCCTATCAGACCTCGCTGTGGATCCGCGACGTTCGCGAGCAACTGGGCATCACCGTCAACTGGAGATTCTTCAGCCTCGAGGAGATCAACCGGTCCGAGGGCCAGAAGCACCCCTGGGAGCGGGAGTGGTCCTACGGGTGGTCGTTGATGCGGATCGGCGCGCTGCTGCGCCGAACGGACATGGCGCTGCTGGACCGGTGGTACGCCGCCATCGGACATGAACTGCACACGCTGGGCGGCAAACCGCACGACCCCGCGGTCGCTCGCCGTCTGCTGGGCGAGTTCGGCGTGGAGCCGTCGCTTCTCGATGCGGCCCTCGGCGACCCGACCACGCACGACGAGATCCACCTCGACCATCAGCGCGTGGCCGACGCTGGCGGCTATGGGGTGCCAACGCTGTTTCTGTTGGGGCAGTGCCTATTTGGGCCGGTGCTGGTGGACCCGCCGACCGGTCCGAAGGCCCTGACGCTGTGGAACGTCGTCACCGGCATGGCCGAGTTGCCCCACGTGTACGAGCTGCAGCGCCCCAAGTCGCCCGCCGATGCCGAGCTGATCGGCCGCGCGCTGCGTCCCTACCTGGACGGGCGCGATTGGGTCAGCATCAATCGCGGCGAGGTCATCGATGTGCAGCACCTCACCGGCCAGGCCTGACCAATGCCTAGGCCGCATGGCGCGCGATGGAGACCCCGATGCGGAATTCCACCTCACTGACCGTGATCGCGGGGACGCGCGGCGGGGCGGTTGATCGGTAGCTCTTGCCCGTGGGCGTGGTGAATTGCGCAGTGTGGGTGTGGTTTTCGTCGACTGCGGCGCTCACCCGCCAGCCCGCGCTTTCCTTGGCGTAGTTGCAACCCTCGCACAGGCCCAGGCCGTTGTCCGCGGTGGTCTGGCCGCCGTCCGCCCACGGTTGCGCGTGGTCGTTGTGCCTGATGGGCGCATCGCAGTAGGGAGTGCGGCAACGTTGATCGCGCAGCGCGATGAATGCGGCCAGCCCGCGCGGAAAGATCCGTGCCCGTGACTCCAGGGCTACCAGCGCCCCGGCCCGGGGATGCGCGTAGAGCCTGCGCAGGGTCGCGCGCGAGCGCGGGTCGCTGGCGGCGTTGCTGACCATCGCGCGCGCCACCGCCGCGGGGATGGGGCCGTAGCCGGAGAGGTCGGCCGGGGCGTTGTCACCGCCCAGCAGCGTGTCGTCGGAGAGCACCAGGTTGACGGCGACCGGGGTGGGGACCGCCGCGCTGCGGCCGGTGACCCGCTCCACCAAGGTGTCGGCCATCAGCTGCCCGCGTGAGCGCCCGTCGCCGCGCGTATCCGCCTCGCGGCGCAGCGCCGCATACACCGAAACCCCTTGGGCCACTGGCAACAACGCGGTGAGATATGTCATCGTGTCGGGCGCGGGCCGAATGGTTACCGTGCGTTCCTTCTCCGCCCTGGCCGCCCGATCGACGACGGCATGCGGGTCTAGGCGATAGGCGATCGCCTTGGCGGCCGCGGCCACCCGCGCATCGCCCATGCCGTCCAGGTTCGCCGGCTCGGCGCACAGTTCGGCGTCCAAGGTCCGCCGGTCCTCGACCTCCAGGCAGGCGCTCTCGCGGACGATCAGCGTCGCCCGCCATTCCGACAGCAGCCCGCGCTGCAGCGCCGCCAGCGTGTACGGCATTTCGTGCACGAGGGCGTTGGCGAAGCCCACGTGTCGCCCGCCCCGCGCCGGGGCATCGCGCCGCGCGAGCGCGACCTCGGTGGCCACGCCCCGGCCGCGCCGCGCGGCGGGCACCCCGGCGGCCGCCTCGGCACCTCGACGCGCGGCGTCCAGCGCGGCCGTCGCGCGGGCCTGCCCGGCGGCGGCCGCCGACTTGGCCGCCTCCAGCTCCGCGATGCGCTCGATCAGCGCCGATTCGTCGGCCGACGCGTCGATGACCATCAATTCTTCGAACATATTTTCGATAGTAACCGGGACCGCCGACGAGTCCGCCGCTACGCTGGCCGGGTGAGCGCCAAGAACCGGATCAGGGTGGCGCGGGTGTACGACGATGTCGGCGCCGACGACGGCCAGCGGGTGCTCGTCGACCGCATGTGGCCGCGAGGGGTGCGCAAGGATGACCCGCGGGTGGGGATCTGGTCCAAGGACGTCGCGCCAACCAAGGACCTCCGCGAGTGGTATCACCACCGGTCCGAACACTTCGACGAATTCGCCAAGCGCTATGAGGCGGAGCTGCGCGACAACCCGGCGCTCGAGGAGCTGCGCGAGCTGTCCCGCCGCGGCGTCGTCACCCTGGTCACCGCGACCCGCGACCCGGGCATCAGCCACGCCGCCGTCCTCGCGGAGCTGCTGAAAAAGCCACTGAACGCGTGAGACGATCGTGCGATGCGGCTGGGATTGCACGCCCTGGGAATCGGCGCCGGCGCCGATCGCGCCGTGATCGATGCCGTCGCGTCGACCGCGGACGACTGCGGTTTTGCCACGCTGTGGGCCGGCGAACACGTCGTCATGGTCGATCGATCCGCCTCCCGCTATCCCTACTCCGACGACGGCGTCATTGCCGTTCCCGCCCAAGCGGATTGGCTCGACCCGATGATCGCACTGAGCTTCGCCGCGGCGGCCTCATCGCGGATCGGGCTGGCGACGGGCGTGCTCCTGTTGCCCGAGCACAATCCGGTGGTGGTGGCCAAGCAGGCCGCCAGCCTGGATCGGCTCGGCGGTGGGCGCCTGACTCTGGGGGTCGGCGTCGGCTGGTCCCGGGAGGAGTTCGCCGCGCTTTCGGTGCCGTTCGCCCGCCGCGGCGCGCGCACCGCCGAATACGTTGCCGCGATGCGCGCGGTGTGGCGCGACGACATCGCCTCGTTCGACGGTGACTTCGTCAGCTTCGACTCGATTCGGGTCAACCCCAGGCCGGTGCGCGACCGCCAGATCCCGATAGTCGTTGGTGGCAATAGTGATTCGGCGCTGCGGCGCGTCGCGGCGTGGGGTGACGGCTGGTATGGCTTCAACCTCGACGGCGTTGCAGCCGTCCGTGATCGCCTCGTCAGGCTGGAGCGGCTATGCGCCGAGGCGGCGCGGGACCGCGGGCAGCTGCGGCTGTCAGTGGCGCTGCGCGACCCGAGCGTCGGTGATGTCGGTGCCCTCGCCGATCTCGGCGTCGACGAATTGGTTCTGGTCGCGGCCCCGCCCGATCGCCCCGATGCCGCGGCCGAATGGGTTTCGGCTCTGGCCGACCGGTGGATGGCGGGGGCACCGGCGTGAGCGACGACCACCCCATACTGCCGCGGGAGTTGACCGACCTCCGCGACGAGGTGCGCGCCGTCCCGCCGCCGCCCATCCCGACCTTGCCCGAGCCCTACGGGTTGCGGCTGGCCGATCCGGACGCCGACGCCGAGATGATCGCCGAGTGGATGAACCGGCCACACCTCGTGGAAGCGTGGGAGTCCGCCTGGCCGGCGGCGCGCTGGCGCCGCTACCTGCGGGCGCAACTCGACGGCGGCTTCTCCCGACCGTTCGTCGCGACACTCGACGCGATACCGCGGGCCTATATCGAGTTATATCGCGCGGCAAAGGATTCCATTGCCAACCGGTATGACCACGATCCGCACGACTTGGGCTTGCACGTCGCGGTCGCCGATCTGGACTACATCAAGCGGGGGCACGTCAGTTACCTGCTGCCCCATCTGGTGGGCAGCATCCTGGGCCTCGACCCACAATGCCGGCGCATCATGTTCGATCCGGACCACCGCAACGTCCTGGCGCGTACGTTCTGCGAGCGGGGCGGCTGCGTCTTCCTCGGTGAGCACGACATGTCGAACCGGCGGATGGCGCTCTACGCGCTGCCCCGCACGCCCGACGACGTCCCCGTCGGTTGACTCAGAGCTGCTCGGCGATGCGCTGCGCCAGGAACGCGGCCGCCTCACCGAGTGCGACGCTGACGACGATGTTGGCGATCGCCGCGCGCAACTGGCGCTCCTCGCCAAGCCGCTGAGTTTCCAGCATCCAGGTGGAGAACGTGGTGTAGGCACCGACGAACGCGGTGCCGATCAGCAGGGCCGCTTCCTTGCTCAGCACCAGGCCCGCCAGAAAGCCCAATAGCGCTGCGCCGCTGACGTTCACAGCCAACGTCCCGACCGGGAAGGACCGGGCCACCCGACGGGCCACCGCGCGGTCGACTACGAAGCGCAGCACCGAACCGATGCCGCCGATCAGCGGCACACCGACCCAGAGCAAGACCGCGCCGGCCGTCATCCGCGCACCCGGTCCCGGCGCACCAATTTGGTGGCAAGGTGTACGGCGAGCAGTCCCAACGC
>NZ_LZJI01000047.1 GCF_001667775.1 Mycobacterium sp. E1747 | reverse complement strand
GGTGCGCGGCATCTGCGCGCTGCGGCCCGGCGCCGAAGGATTCTCGGAGAACATCGCGGTCCGCTCGATCCTCGGTCGCTTCCTCGAGCATTCCCGCATCATGCATTTCAATCGCATCAACGAGTTCTGGATCGGTAGCGCGGACATGATGCACCGCAACCTCGACCGGCGTGTCGAGGCGTTGGTTCAGGTGAAGGATCCGAGGCTGACCTCATATCTGGACGACTTGTTCGAATCCGCGCTCGACCCCTCCACCCGGTGCTGGGAGCTGGGGCGCGACGGGCAGTGGACCGCGTCGCCGCAGGAGGGCCACACCGTGCGCGATCACCAAGTGTCATTGATGGAGCGGCACCGCAGTCCGTAACCCTCTGCGTGGTGATTTACGGTTGTCTCCGGCGCACCGCGGACGTGCGCGCGACCCCGGACCGAATTGACCTGCAGGAGTTGAGTTGCCGACCAAGAGCTCGCGTTCGGGAAGCCGGATCGTGTATGCCGCCGGAGCCGTGTTGTGGCGGCCGACCGATTCGTCCAACCCCGGCCTCGAGATCGCGGTGATCCACCGCCCGCGCTATGACGACTGGTCGCTGCCCAAGGGCAAGGTCGACCCGGGCGAGACGGCACCCGTCGCCGCGGTGCGAGAGGTGTGCGAGGAGACGGGGCACCACGCCATCCTCGGCAGGCGGCTCGACATGGTGAGCTACCCGATCGAGGCGGGGGTCAAAAAGGTTTACTACTGGGCGGCGCGCAGCACCGGCGGTGACTTCACCCCCGGCAACGAGGTCGACGAATTGATTTGGCTGCCGGTCTCCGACGCGCTGAAGAAACTCAGCTACTCTCATGATCGAAAGATGTTGCGCCACTTCAGCAAACACCCTGCAGAGACGCACACCGTGGTCGTGGTCCGACACGGCACGGCCGGCCGGAAATCCCGCTTCAAGGGCGACGACACCCAGCGGCCATTGGACAAGCGGGGGCGCGCACAGGCCGAGGCGCTGGTGCCGCAACTGCTGGCCTTCGGCGCCACCGATGTATATGCGGCCGACCGGCTGCGCTGTCATCAGACGGTTGAGCCGCTCGCGGAGGAGCTGGGTGTGACGGTGCACAACGAGCCCGCCCTCACCGAAGAGTCTTACGCCAAGAGCCCCAAACGCGGCCGGCACCGCGTGCTCGCCATCGCGGAGCAAGAAGGCACACCGGTCATTTGCACACAGGGCAAAGTGATCCCGGATTTGATCGCGTGGTGGTGCGACCGGGACGGGGTGCGTCCCGACAAGTCACGCAATCACAAGGGCAGCACCTGGGTGCTCTCGCTCGCGGGCGGCCGGCTGGTGTCGGCCGACCACATCGGTGGCGCCCTGGCCGCCAACGTGCGGGCATAACACGCGAATACCCTTCGGGTGCATCGCTGCACCCCGAAGGGTATTCGCGTCTAGAACTCGGCCGATGCCTTAGCGGCGACCGCGACGCGCGGTGGCCTTCTTGGCCGGAGCCTTCTTTGCAGCGGCCTTCTTGGCCGGAGCCTTGGTCGCAGCCTTCTTGGCCGGAGCCTTCTTCGCCACGACCTTCTTAGCGGCGGTCTTCTTGGCCGGGGCCTTGGTTGCGGCCTTCTTGGCCGGGGCCTTGGTCGCAGCCTTCTTGACCGGAGCCTTCTTCGCGGGCGCCTTCTTCGCGGGCGCCTTCTTCGCCGGAGCCTTCTTGGCCGCCGCCTTCTTCGCCGGAGCCTTCTTGGCGGTCGTCTTCTTTGCCGCGCCGCTTGCCACTACACCACGCTTCACTGCAGGTCCTTCCGACGGGAGACGCTGTGCCCCAGACACAACCGCTTTGAATTGAGCACCGGGCCTAAACGCCGGCACGGAAGTCGGCTTGACTTTCACCGTCTCGCCGGTGCGCGGGTTGCGGGCCACTCGGGCCGCGCGGCGCCGCTGCTCGAATACACCGAACCCGGTGATGGTGACGCTGTCGCCCTTGTGCACCGCGCGCACAATGGTGTCGACCACGTTCTCGACGGCGGCGGTTGCCTGCCGACGGTCGGTGTCCAACTTCTGAGTGAGCACATCTATGAGCTCTGCCTTATTCATCCAATCCCTCCGACGCTAGTGGTCCTCTGTTTTGAACCGACTAGTGCACACGGTAAACCCTCACCCAGCAAATTTCCAAGAGCCACGCGCAATTTCAGGGTCGGACAATCGCAGATTTTCGCAATCCGGTTGCCGCCCTTGACCGGTGGGGGACTCGAATTCCGCCCGGTTTAGTTAGGTGAGCGAGAAAAAATTCGGGTCGCCTCGACCGTTCACGAGGCGGGCAGAGTGCGCGGCTTCCACTGCGGATACGCGGCCTCGTATGACTCGATTTTATCGAGTTTCCGCAGCGTAAGGGCTATATCATCGAGACCTTCGAGAAGCCGCCAGGCGGTGTGGTCGTCAATCTTGAACGGCAACACCGTCGTTCCCGCGGTGATATTTCGATCTTGAAGATTGGCAGTGATTTCCAGTCCCGGACTCTGCTCGATGAGCTTCCAAAGTAGTTCCACGCCGTCTTGCGAAACTTCGGCCGCCAGGAGCCCGGCCTTGCCTGCGTTGCCCCGGAAGATGTCACCGAATCGAGACGAGATGACCACCCGGAACCCATAGTCCATGAGGGCCCACACCGCATGCTCGCGCGACGAGCCGGTCCCGAAATCGGGTCCAGCTACCAGGACTGACCCCCGATCAAAGGGGCTGAGGTTGAGGACGAATGAGGGATCCTGCCGCCAGCTGGCGAACAATCCGTCCTCGAAACCGGTTCGAGTGACCCGCTTCAAATACACCGCCGGAATGATCTGATCGGTGTCGACATTGGACCGCCGCAACGGCACACCGATGCCGGTGTGCGTCTGAAATGCTTCCATGCTCTTGCCTTCTTCTCGAATCGATCAGTTCAAATCGGCCGGGGCGGACAATGTGCCGCGAACCGCCGTCGCGGCTGCGACGGCCGGAGACACCAGGTGCGTGCGGCCGCCTTTCCCCTGGCGCCCTTCGAAGTTGCGGTTGGACGTCGCCGCGCACCGCTCCCCCGGCGACAGCTGATCCGGGTTCATCCCCAGGCACATCGAGCAGCCTGCCTGGCGCCATTCGGCGCCCGCGGCGGTGAAAACCTCACCCAGCCCTTCGGCTTCGGCCTGCGCGCGCACCCGCATGGACCCGGGCACCACGAGCATCCGCACCCCGGGCGCCAGCTTGCGTCCGCGCAGCACGTCGGCGACCACCCGCAGGTCTTCGATACGACCGTTGGTACACGAGCCCACGAACACGGTGTCGACCACTATGTCGCGCATCGGGGTGCCGGGGCGAAGGTCCATGTAAGCCAACGCCTTCTCGGCGGCCTGGCGCTCGGCGTCACCGGTCATCAGCTCCGGGTCGGGCACGGCCGCGGCCAGCGGAACTCCCTGCCCCGGATTCGTGCCCCAGGTCACGAACGGGCTCAACGATGTTGCGTCGAGGTGAACTTCGGTATCGAAGACGGCACCCGGGTCGGTCTGCAGCTGCTGCCAATAGCGCATCGCCGCGTCCCATTGCTCGCCCCGGGGCGCGTGTGGCTTGTCACGCAGGAATTCGAAGGTGGTGGCATCCGGCGCCACCATGCCCGCCCGGGCGCCGGCCTCGATGCTCATGTTGCAGATCGTCATCCGGGCTTCCATCGACAGCGATTCGATGGCGCTGCCGCGGTATTCGATGACGTGGCCCTGCCCGCCGCCGGTGCCGATCTTGGCGATCAACGCGAGAATGATGTCCTTGGCCGTCACACCGGCCGGCAATTCGCCGTCGACATTGACGGCCATTGTCTTGAATGGCCGCAGCGGCAACGTCTGCGTGGCCAGCACATGCTCGACCTCCGACGTGCCGATGCCCATCGCCAGCGCCCCGAATGCGCCGTGCGTCGATGTGTGACTATCACCACAGACAACGGTCATTCCGGGTTGGGTGAGGCCCAATTGCGGCCCGACGACATGCACGATGCCCTGCTCGATATTGCCCATCGAGTAAAGGCGGACGCCGAATTCGTCGCAGTTTCGGCGCAACGTCTCGACCTGCGTGCGCGACACCGGATCGGCGATCGGTTTGTCGATGTCGACCGTGGGCACGTTGTGATCCTCGGTGGCCAGCGTCAGATCGGGGCGCCGCACGGCCCGGCCCGCCAGCCGCAGACCGTCGAAGGCCTGCGGGCTGGTGACCTCGTGCACCAGATGCAGATCGATGTAGATCAGGTCGGGCGCGTCAGCGCCCCCGTTATCCACAACGTGGTCGTCCCAGACCTTTTCGGCCAGGGTGCGCGGCTTGCCGGAACCCATCTGAAAACTCGCCTCTATTCCTGGTGCGCGGCTCGCCGATCCACCACGGGCTGTGATCTCAGAATGCGAGACGCTAGTATCTTCTTGTGAGACAGCATAGCGGCATCGGCGTCCTCGACAAAGCCGTAAGTGTCCTGCACACGATCGCCCAATCCCCCTGCGGACTGGCCGAACTGTGCGAACGGACCGGATTGCCCAGGGCCACTGCGTATCGACTGGCGGCCGCGCTGGAAATCCATCGCCTGCTGGCCCGCGACGACGAAGGGCGCTGGCTACTGGGTCCGGCCGTCACCGAGCTCGCCGTCCACGTCAACGATCCGCTGCTGGCCGCCAGCGCGGGGGTACTGCCCCTGCTGCGCGAGACCACCGGCGAGAGCGTGCAGCTGTACCGCCGCGAAGGCACGACGCGGGTCTGCGTGGCCGCCCTGGAACCCGCTGCGGGCCTTCGCGATACCGTCCCGGTCGGGGCGCGGTTGCCGATGACGGCGGGCTCGGGCGCCAAGGTGCTGCTGGCCCACAGCGACGCGGCGACGCAGAAGGCGGTCCTGCCGACGGCAAAATTCACCGAGCGCACGCTGGCCGAAGTGCGGCGCCGCGGCTGGGCGCAAAGCGTGGCCGAGCGAGAGCCCGGGGTCGCGAGTGTGTCTGTTCCCGTGCGCGATGGCCGCGGCGCGGTCATCGCCGCCATCTCCGTGTCGGGACCCGTCGACCGAATCGGCCGCCGCCCCGGCGCCCGCTGGGCCGCCGATCTGTTGTCGGCGGCCGAAGCACTCACCCGCCGGCTATAGAGGCCGCCGAGTCGGGTGTGCAGCGATGGCGTCGCGAGTGCGACTACGGCGGCGAAATCGCCGAAATCCCGCCCCCCGCGCACACTCGACGCCACCAGCGCACGCTCGAACCGGTGCGGCCTGACAGACTGACCGCCATGGGAACCAATCAGCGCGCGAGCATCGTCATGTCGGAAGACGAAATCGCCGACTTCGTGGTCAAGAGCCGCACCGGAACGCTGGCCACCGTCGGCCCCGACGGCCAGCCGCACCTGACCGCAATGTGGTACGCCGTCGTGGACGGCGAAATCTGGCTGGAGACCAAGGCCAAGTCGCAGAAGGCGGTCAACCTCAAACGGGATCCGCGGGTGAGCTTCCTGATCGAGGACGGCCACACCTACGACACGCTGCGTGGGGTGTCGTTCGAGGGTGTCGCGGAGATCATCGACGATCCCGAGGTGTCGCATCGGGTTGGCGTCAGCGTGTTCGAGCGCTACACCGGGCCCTACACCGACGAGATGAAGCCCGTTGTGGAGCAGATGATGAACAAGCGCGTCTGCGTGCGCATCGCCGCCCGGCGGGCACGCTCCTGGGATCACCGCAAACTCGGCCTGCCGGCGATGCCGGTGGGTGGGTCCACGGCACCGGCCGTGTTGGGAACCGGTCAATAATTTGTAGCCCCGATGGGATTCGAACCCACGCTACCGCCGTGAGAGGGCGGCGTCCTAGGCCGCTAGACGACGGGGCCAGACACGATCCGAGGTGTCAGCATAGCTCACACGTCAGAAGGCCACCTAATCGCTTGAGGTGGCGAGATTTTGCTGGGGTACCAGGACTCGAACCTAGAATGGCTGAACCAGAATCAGCTGTGTTGCCAATTACACCATACCCCATTGGCTGCCTAAAACCGCTGGTCAGCGATCATTCCGGGTGATATCACGCCGCCCCGGGACCGCCACTGCCAGCCGTTGTCGGCCTTTGCGAACCGCAGTGCAGACTACCAAAGACTCGGCACAGTATCCGCACGCGAGGCCTTGGCTAGCCGACGATCGTTTCGCGCGCAGCGCGTAGCCGCTGCATGCTGCGGTCCCGGCCCAGCAGCTCCAGCGATTCGAACAATGGCGGGCTGACCGTCGTTCCCGTGGCCGCAACCCTGATCGGACCGAAGGCCTTGCGTGGTTTGAGGCCCAGGTTTTCGATGAGCGCGGCCTTGAGCGCGGGCTCGATCTGGACCGTCGTCCAGTCCGTCACGCCCTCCAGCGCGGCCAGCGCGGCGTCCAGCACGGCGGCCGCGTCCGGGCCGAGCTCCTTGGCGGCGGCCTTGGGATCGATGGCGTACTCGTGGTCGTCGAGGAACTTCAGCAGCTCCCACGCGTCGGCGAGCACGACGATGCGGGTCTGGACCAGGTCGGCGGCGGTGGCGAACGCCGCTTCGTAATTACCTGGGTCCAACCCGAGGCGGTGGCCGTGCACCTCGAGGTAGTCGCGCAGCCGCCCCGCGAAGTCGGCCGGCTCGAGCATGCGGATGTGCTCGGCGTTGAGCGCGTCGGCCTTCTTCTGGTCGAACCGCGCCGGGTTGGAGTTGACGTCGACGACGTCGAACGCGGCCACCATCTCGTCGAGGCTGAACAGGTCGTGGTCGTCGGCGATGGCCCATCCCAGCAACGCCAGGTAGTTGAGCAGTCCCTCCGGGATGAAGCCCCGGTCGCGGTGGGCGAACAGGTTCGACTGCGGGTCACGCTTGGACAGCTTCTTGGTCCCCTCACCCAATACCGTTGGCAGGTGGGCGAATTCCGGGATCCGCTCGGCCACCCCGATCCGGATCAGCGACCGATACAGCGCGAGCTGGCGTGGGGTCGAGGGTAGCAGGTCCTCGCCCCGCAGCACGTGGGTGATCTTCATCAGCGCGTCGTCGCAGGGATTGACCAAGGTGTACAACGGATCTCCGTTGGCGCGGGTCAGCGCGAAGTCGGGCACGCTGCCCGCGGCGAAGTTGGTGGGCCCGCGCACGAGGTCGCTCCAACCGAGGTCTTCGTCGGGCATCCGCAGCCGCACCACCGGCTTGCGCCCCTCCGCGAGGAACGCGGCCCGCTGGGGGTCGGTCAGCTGCCGGTCGAAGTTGTCGTATCCCAGTTTCGGGTTGCGGCCGGCCGCGATGTGGCGCGCCTCAACCTCTTCCGGGGTCGAGAACGCGTAGTAGGCCTCGCCCGCTTCCAGCAGCTTGGCCACCACGTCGCGATAGATCTCCTTGCGCTGCGACTGACGGTATGGACCATAGGGCCCGCCCACCTCCGGCCCCTCGTCCCAGTCGAGACCGAGCCAACGCAGCGCGTCCAGCAGCGCCAAATAGCTTTCCTCGCTGTCGCGTTCGGCGTCGGTGTCCTCGATACGAAATACGAACGTGCCACCCGTGTGCCGGGCGTAGGCCCAGTTGAACAGCGCCGTTCGGACCATTCCGACGTGCGGGGTGCCGGTGGGTGAAGGGCAGAACCGGACCCGGACTTTCGCTTCGGCGGTCACGACTTGCCCTTACGGACCACGGGATTGGACAGGGTGCCGATGCCCTCGATGGTGATCGCGACGGTGTCGCCGTCCTCGATCGGGCCGACGCCGGCCGGCGTTCCAGTGAGGATCAGGTCACCGGGCAGCAGGGTCATCACGGCCGAGATCCACTCGACGATGGCGCCGACGTCGTGGATCATCAGCGAGGTCCGGCTGTGCTGCTTGACCTCGCCGTTGACCTCGGTACGGATTTCGAGGTCCGCCGGGTCGACATCGGTGACGATCCACGGCCCGACCGGGCAAAAGGTATCGTGCCCTTTGGCCCGGGTCCATTGGCCGTCGGCCTTCTGCTGATCGCGGGCCGACACGTCGTTGCCGATGGTGTAACCCAGGATGCTGTCGGCGGCCTCGGCGGCCGTGACGTCCTTGCACGGCCGGCCGATCACCGCGGCCAACTCCCCCTCGAAATGCACGGGTGATGCGTTGGCCGGCAACCGAATCGGCACATTCGGGCCGACGATCGCCGTGTTGGGCTTGAGGAAGATGATCGGATCCGGCGCGGCCGGGCCGGTGAGCTCGGTCATCTCCGCGATGTGATCGGTGTAGTTCTTGCCGATGCAGACCACCTTGCTGGCCAGTATCGGGGCCAGCAGCCGCACATCGGGCAGCGGCCACGAGCGGCCGGTGAAGTTCGGCGTGCCGAACGGATGCTCGGCGATCTCGCGGGCAATCATCGCGGCGGGATCAGCGAGTTCTCCCTCGATGCTGACGAAGGCGACACCGTCCGGGCTGGCGATTCGACCAAGGCGCATTTCGTTGAGCCTACTAATGAGCGATTGCCCCATCGCAATGGCAGCAGGCACACGAGTATTACCAGCGGTTTTCCCCGCGTGTGCAAGCATGGGGGATGCAGACCGGGACGGCCGCGACGCGGGACCTGGGCGCCGGCGCGCGCTGGTCGATCATGGTCGTATCGTTGGTGGCCACCGCGAGTTCCTTCCTCTTCATCAATGGCGTCGCATTCCTGATTCCCTCGCTGCAAGCGGCGCGGGGAATCCCGCTCGACGAAGCCGGTCTGTTGTCCTCGATGCCCAGTTGGGGCATGGTGGTCACGCTGGTGCTGTGGGGTTACGTGCTGGACCGGGTGGGCGAGCGCCTGGTGATGGCCGCAGGCTCGGCGCTCACCGCGGTGGCGGCCTACGCCGCGGCTTCGGCGCATTCGATGGTGCTCATGGCCGTCTATCTGTTCCTCGGCGGCATGGCCGCCGCGAGCTGCAACACCGCCGGCGGGCGGCTGGTGTCGGCGTGGTTCCCGCCGCACCAGCGCGGCCTTGCGATGGGCTTACGCCAAACCGCGCAACCCCTCGGAATCGCCTTGGGAGCGCTGGTCATTCCCGAGCTGGCCGAACACGGACCGAGCACGGGGCTCCGATTCACGGCGTTGGCGTGCGCCTTGGGTGCGGCGGCCAGCGCGGTCGGCATCATCGACCCGCCGCGCAAGCCCCGGGAGAAAGCCACCGACACCGAACTCGCCAGCCCCTATCGAGGGTCGTTGACGCTGTGGCGAATTCACACGGTCGCGGGTCTGATGATGGTGCCGCAGACGGTGACCGTCACGTTCATGCTGGTGTGGCTGATCAAGAATCTGCACTGGTCGGTGGCCGCCGCCGGCAGTTTGGTCACCCTTTCGCAACTACTGGGAGCCGTCGGCCGCGTCCTGGTGGGCCGCTGGTCGGACCGGATCGGTTCCCGAATGCGTCCGGTCCGCCTCGTCGCGGGCGCGGCCGCCATCACCCTGTTCCTGTTGGCCTGGGCCGATTTCCTGAATTCGAGCTACCAGGCGCCCCTGATGGTGGCCATCTCGGTGATCGCCGTGCTCGACAACGGTTTGGAAGCCACGGCCATCACCGAATTCGCCGGTCCGTTCTGGAGCGGGCGCGCCCTGGGCATCCAGAACACCACCCAGCGAGTGATGGCGGCCGCGGCGCCACCGCTGTTCGGCGCCTTGATCACCGCCGCGAAATACCCGAACGCGTGGATATTGTGCGGGCTGTTCCCGGTCGTCGCGGTGCCGTTGGTGCCCGGGCGGCTGCTGCCGCCCGGGCTGGAAACTACAGCCCGGCGGCAATCCGTTCGCCGACTTCGGTGGTGGCGAGCCGTGCGTTCCCACGCGTTGCCAAATACGACTCGACAGCCCGATCCACCCGCTTAGCGGCTTCGTCCTCGCCGATATGGGCAAGCAGCAAGGCCACCGACATGATCGCCGCGGTCGGGTCCGCGATGCCCTGGCCCGCGATGTCCGGCGCGCTGCCGTGCACCGGCTCGAACATCGACGGGTTGGTCCGCGTGGCGTCGATATTCCCGCTGGCGGCCAAGCCAATTCCACCGCACACCGCCGCCGCCAAGTCGGTGATGATGTCGCCGAAGAGATTGTCGGTGACGATCACGTCGAAGCGCCCGGGGTCGGTGACCATGAAGATGGTGGCGGCGTCTACGTGTTGGTACGCGACCTCGACGTCGGGGTACTGCTCCCCGACCTCGGCCACGATGCGCGCCCACAACTTGCCGGCGAACGTCAGCACGTTGGTCTTGTGCACCAGCGTCAAATGCTTGCGCCGGCCCTGGGCGCGCTCGAATGCGTCGGCCACCACGCGGCGCACGCCGAAGGCGGTGTTCAGGCTCACCTCGGTGGCAACCTCGTTGGGTGTGCCGGCGCGGATGGCGCCGCCGGTGCCGGTGTAGGGACCTTCGGTGCCCTCGCGCACCACGACGAAATCGATGTCGGGGTTTCCGGCGAGTGGGCTTGCCACACCGGGATAAAGCCGGCCCGGCCGCAGGTTGACGTGATGATCGAGCTCAAAACGTAAGCGCAGCAACAAGCCCCGCTCCAGCACGCCGCTGGGCACCGACGGGTCCCCGATCGCGCCGAGCAGGATGGCGTCGTGCTGGCGCAATTCGGCGAGCACCGATTCCGGCAAGAGCTCACCGCTGGCGTGAAAACGCCGGGCGCCCAGATCGTAATCCGTCTTCTCCACACCGGGCAGCACCGCGTCGAGAACCTTGACGGCCTCGGCCGTCACTTCCGGCCCGATGCCGTCGCCGCCGACAACCGCCAACTTCATGAGCGCCGCTCTCCCCCGCTCGCGGGTGGTACCCCCACCTCATCGCTCAAATTTGTCTCGTCGCCGGCGCGCTTCACGATAGATCAACCACCTCAAGCTTGTTGGCGCCCACCGCCGCACCGATCTCCGATCGCACCTCGCCTGGCACGTCCTGGTCCAGCCGCAGCAGGATCGTCGCGCCCGGACCCTCGGCGTCCTCGGAGAGTTGCGCGGCTTGGATGTTCACGCCCGCCGAGCCGAGCAGGGTGCCGATCTTGCCCAGCGCCCCGGGCTGGTCGACGTAGTTGATCACCAGGTTGGTGCCGCGGGCGCGCAGGTCGAAGTTGCGGCCGTTGATCTGGACGATCTTCTCCACCAACTGCGGCCCGGACAGCGTGCCGGCGACGTTGACGGCGCTGCCGTCGGCGGCTACCGCGCGCACGTCGACGACGCTGCGGTGGTTGGGACTCTCCGAGGCGGTGGTGAGCTCGGCGGTGACGCCGCGCTCTTCGGCCAGCGCCGGTGCGTTGACGAATGTGACGGGGCCCTCGACCACCGCCGAGAACAGTCCTCGCAGAGCCGAAAGCTTCAGCACCTCAACGTCTTCGGAGGCCAGCTCGCCGCGCACCTGCACCGACACCGAGACCGGCGGCCCGGCGGACAACGAGGCGGCCAGCACGCCGAGCTTGCGCACCAGGTCCAGCCAGGGCGCCACCTCCTCGTTGACCACACCGCCGCCGACGTTGACGGCGTCGGGAACGAATTCCCCGGCCAGCGCCAGCTTCACGCTTTCGGCGACGTCGGTGCCCGCCCGATCCTGAGCCTCGGAAGTGGACGCACCCAGGTGCGGGGTGACCACCACCTGCGGCAGCTCGAACAGCGGGCTGTCGGTGCATGGCTCTTTGGCGTAGACGTCAAGACCGGCCGCCCGGACGTGGCCGCTGCGCACCGCCTCGGCCAGCGCGGCCTCGTCCACCAGCCCGCCGCGGGCGGCGTTGACGATGATGACGCCCGGTTTGGTCTTGGCCAGCGCTTCCTTGCCGATCAGGCCCGCAGTCTCGGGCGTCTTCGGCAGGTGCACCGAGATGAAGTCGGCGCGGCCCAGCAGGTCGTCGAGCGGGAGCAGTTCGATGCCCAGCTGCGCGGCCCGAGCCGGCGAGACGTAGGGGTCGTACGCGACGAGGTGGGTGCCGAAGGCCGTCAATCGCTGGGCGACCAGCTGCCCGATCCGGCCCAGCCCCACCACGCCGACCGTTTTGCCGAAAATTTCGGTGCCGTTGAACGACGACCGCTTCCAGGCGTGCTCGCGCAGCGAGGCATCGGCGGCCGGGATCTGCCGGGCGGCGGCCAAAAGCAGCGCCAGCGCGTGCTCGGCGGCGCTGTGGATGTTCGACGTGGGCGCGTTGACCACCAGCACGCCGCGCTCGGTCGCGGCGTCCACGTCGACGTTGTCCAGCCCCACCCCGGCGCGGGCGACGATCTTGAGCTTGGGGGCCGCGGCCAGCACCTCGGCGTCCACCGTGGTGGCCGAACGCACCAGCAGCGCGTCGGCCTCCGGCACCGCGGCCAGCAGCTTCTCCCGGTCCGGCCCGTCTACCCAGCGCACCTCGACCTGGTCTCCCAGGGCGGCGACAGTCGATTGGGCGAGTTTGTCGGCGATCAATACAACAGGCAGATTCACCCGGCCAGCCTAACGGCTGCGTTTGACGGGCATCGACGGGCTCGCCACTGCCGTAACCTGCACCGACGCGTGCTTGGACGCGCGTCGCCGTGGTCCTACGATGCGCTCGTGACCAAACTCGCGATCATCTACTATTCGGCCACCGGGCATGGCACCGCGATGGCGCAACGCGTGGCCGCCGCGGCCGAGTCCGCCGGCGCCGAAGTCCGGCTGAGGCACGTCACCGAGACCCGCGACCCGGAATCGTTCGCGCAGAACCCGGCCTGGACCGCGAATTACCAAGCGACCAAGGACCTTCCGGCGGCGACGGGTGAGGACATCGTCTGGGCCGACGCGGTGATCTTCGGTTCGCCGACCCGCTTCGGCTCTCCCGCTGCGCAATTGCGCAACTTCCTGGACTCGCTGGGCGGGCTGTGGGCCGAGGGCAAGCTCGCGGACAAGGTGTACGCGGCGTTCACGTCGTCCAACACCGTGCACGGCGGTCAGGAAACCACGCTGCTGTCGCTATACATCACCCTGATGCATTTCGGCGGCATCATTGTGCCGCCCGGCTACACCGACCCGCTGAAGTTCGTCGACGGCAATCCCTATGGGGTGAGCCTGGTCTCCACCCACGACAACATCCACGAGTGCGACGAGGCGACGGGTAACGCGCTGGACCACCTTGCCCGCCGCGTGGTCGAGACGGCCGGCCGGCTGGCGTCGCCCAGCGTCACGCCAGAGTGACCGCGGTGGCCGAACGCCACTCTGGCGTGACGCTCGCGGTTACGCCGTCTCGGTGATCGGCCGGTCGACCCAGCTCATCAGGTCGCGCAGCTTCTTGCCGGTCACCTCGATGGGATGCTCGGCGTTCTCCTTGCGCAGCTGCTCGAGTTGCTTGTTGCCGCCCTCGACGTTGGCCACCAGCTTCTTGGTGAAGGTGCCGTCCTGGATGTCGCGCAGGATCTCACGCATCCGCTCTTTGGTGCCGGCGTCGATGACCCGCGGGCCCGACAGGTATCCGCCGAACTCGGCGGTGTCGGACACCGAGTAGTTCATCCGGGCGATGCCGCCCTCATACATCAGGTCCACGATCAGCTTGAGCTCGTGCAGCACCTCGAAGTAGGCCATCTCCGGCGGGTAGCCCGCCTCCACCATGACGTCGAAACCGGTCTTCACCAATTCCTCTGTGCCGCCGCACAACACCGCCTGCTCGCCGAACAGGTCCGTTTCGGTCTCATCCTTGAACGTGGTCTTGATGACGCCGGCGCGGGTGCCCCCGATGGCCTTGGCGTAGGACAGCGCCAGCGCCTCGCCGTTGCCGGTCGGGTCCTGGTCCACCGCGATCAGGCACGGCACGCCCTTGCCGTCGACGAACTGGCGGCGCACCAGGTGGCCGGGCCCCTTCGGGGCGACCATCGCGATGGTCACATCGGCGGGCGGCTTGATCAGGCCGAAGTGAATGTTGAGGCCGTGTCCGAAGAACAGCGCGTCACCGGGCTTGAGGTTGGGCTCGATGTCGCTGGCGAAGATCTCGGCCTGCGCGGTGTCGGGCGCCAACAGCATGATGACGTCGGCCCACTTGGCCACCTCGGCGGGGGTGTCGACCTCCAGGCCCTGCTCGGAGACCTTGGGCCGCGACTTCGACCCCTCCTTGAGCCCGACGCGCACCTGCACGCCGGAGTCGCGCAGGCTCAGCGAGTGCGCGTGCCCCTGGCTGCCGTATCCGATGACCCCGACCTTGCGGCCCTGGATGATCGTCAGGTCTGCGTCGTCGTCGTAGAACATTTCTAGTGCCACTTTTGACTATCTCCTTGTGTGTTACTTGGCCGTGGCGATGCCGCGCGGACCGCGGGACAACGACACCACTCCCGATTGGACTATCTCGCGAATGCCGAACGGTTCCAGCACCCGCAGCAGCGCCTCGATCTTGCCGCGGTCACCGGTCGCTTCGATCGTCAGCGCCTCCGGCGATACGTCGATCACCTTGGCGCGGAACAGGTTCACCGCCTCGATCACCTGACTGCGGCTGCCCGCGTCGGCGCGCACCTTGATCAGCGCCAGCTCCCGGGACACCGCGGCCCCGTCGTCGAGCTCGACGATCTTGATGACGTTGATCAGCTTGTTGAGCTGCTTGGTGATCTGCTCGAGCGGGGTCTCCTCTGCGCTGACCACAATCGTCATGCGCGACATGTCCTTCTGCTCGGTGGCACCGACGGCCAGCGACTCGATGTTGAAACCGCGCCGGGAGAACAGCGCCGCCACGCGGGCGAGCACACCGGGTTTGTCCTCCACCAACACCGACAGCGTGTGCGTGTGCATCAGGCGTGCCCTTCGCTCTCGTCGTCGAACAGCGGGCGAATGCCGCGCGCGGCCTGGATCTCGTCATTGCTGGTGCCCGCGGCGACCATTGGCCACACCTGCGCGTCCGCGCCGACGATAAAGTCGATCACCACCGGACGGTCGTTGATCGCGCGCGCCTGGTTGATGACGTCGACGACGTCTTCCTCACGCTCGCAACGCAATCCGACACAACCCAACGCCTCCGCCAGCTTCACGAAGTCGGGGATGCGATGCGAGTGCGTAGCCAGGTCCGTCTGCGAATACCGCTCCTCGTAAAACAGCGTCTGCCACTGCCGCACCATGCCCAGGTTGCCGTTGTTGATCAGCGCCACCTTGATCGGCACGCCCTCGATCGCGCACGTGGCCAGCTCCTGGTTGGTCATCTGGAAGCAGCCGTCGCCGTCGATGGCCCAGACCTCAGCCTCCGGTCGAGCCATCTTGGCCCCCATCGCCGCCGGGATGGCGAACCCCATGGTGCCCAGCCCGCCGGAGTTGATCCAGGTGCGTGGGTTCTCATACGAGATGAACTGCGCCGCCCACATCTGGTGCTGGCCCACCCCGGCGACATACACGGCGTCGGGGCCGGCGATCTGGCCGAGCTTCTCGATCACGTATTCCGGGCCGAGGCTGCCGTCGCTCTGCGGGTCGTAGCTCAGCGGGTAGGTGGCTTGGACGCCGTCCAGATAGGCCCACCACTCCGTCATGTCTGGGATTGCCGCGGTGCCGGAATGCTCGTAGTGGCGCAGCATCGCGATCAGGTCGGTGATGACCGCTTTGACGTCGCCGACGATCGGCACGTCGGCATGGCGGTTCTTGCCGATCTCGGCGGGGTCGATGTCGGCGTGGATGACTTTCGCCTCGGGCGCGAACGTGTCGAGTTTCCCGGTCACCCGGTCGTCGAAGCGGGTACCCAGGGCGATCAGCAGGTCGCTGCGCTGCAGCGCCGCGACCGCGGCGACCGAGCCGTGCATGCCGGGCATGCCCATGTGCTGTCGATGGCTGTCGGGGAACGCCCCGCGAGCCATCAGGGTGGTGACCACCGGGATGCCGGTCAGCTCGGCCAGCTCGGCCAGCTGCTCGGTCGCCTCCCCGCGGATGACACCACCACCGACGTAGAGCACCGGTTTGCGGGCAGCGGCGATCAACTTGGCGGCCTCGCGGATCTGCCGGTTGTGCGGCTTGGTGTTGGGCTTGTAGCCGGGCAGGTCCAGGCGCGGCGGCCAGCTGAACGTGCACTCAGCCTGCAGCACGTCCTTGGGGATGTCGACCAGCACTGCGCCCGGGCGGCCCGAGGAGGCGATGTGGAAGGCCTCGGCGATCACCTGCGGGATCTCGTCGCCCGTGCGGACCAGGAAGTTGTGCTTGGTGATTGGCATCGTGATGCCCGAGATGTCGGCTTCCTGGAAGGCGTCGGTGCCGATCAGTGCGCGACCGACCTGCCCGGTGATCGCGACGACGGGCACGGAATCCATCTGGGCGTCGGCCAGCGGCGTGACCAGGTTCGTGGCGCCGGGGCCCGATGTCGCCATGCACACCCCGACCTTGCCGGTGGCGTGGGCGTATCCGCTCGCGGCATGACCGGCGCCCTGTTCGTGCCTAACCAGCACGTGGCGAAGCTTTTTCGAGTCGAACAGCGGGTCATACACCGGCAGCACGGCGCCACCGGGAATCCCGAAGATGACCTCGACGTCAAGTTCCTCCAGCGACCGGATCACCGACTGGGCGCCGGTAACTTTCTCGGGCCCAACGCGTTTCGGCTTCCTGGTGGGGGCGGCAGCGGGGGTTTCCGCCGCGTCGGAGGCGATGTCGGCGGCACGCTCCGGCTGGGTGGCGTGCTGCCTGGTGGGTGCGCTCACTGTCTTTCGTCCTTTATTCACTCTGGGAGTCTCGCTGGGGGCAACAAAAAACCCCCGACAGCTCTTCTGCTGCACGAGGGTTGCGCGTTGGTCTGGATAGCTTCAAATGCCGAAGAGGCTAGTCAGGCACCAACGCGCCGACCAATTACTACGAGCATCCCGGGCTGTCCGGCGGTATCCATAACGTCCGACGGTAGCCTTCGCACAGCTCAGCAGTCAAATCCGCCCCTGTTGCCCCGCGCCCGGATCCGGCCCCGGCGACCGGTGAAATGATGGTCGGGTGGCTACCGGTTCGTCTTCCCACACGCCCGTCGTGATCAAGGTCTCCCCCATCGCGCACCTGGCCGTCGGTTTCTTCACCCTGGGGCTGCTGATCCCGGTGATGCTGTGGCCGCCCTCGGCGCCGCTGCTGGTGATTCCCGTGCTGTTGTCGGCGCTGATCGTTCGGTTGCGGACCGTTGCCGACGATCGGGGCGTGACCGTCCGAACGCTGCGGAGCAGCCAGACGGTGGACTGGGATGACATCGACGGGCTGCGCTTCCATCGGGGTTCGTGGGCTCGCGCACATCTCAAGAGCGGCGCGGAGGTGCGCCTGCCCGCGGTGACGTTCGCGACGCTGCCGCAGCTGACGGAGGCCAGCTCGGGACGGGTGCCCAACCCGTATCAGTGAGCGTCAGGCGATCGGGTTGACCCCGTTGAGCAGCACCCACACGGCGATGCCGGCGGCGATGCCGACCAGCAGCGCGACGAAAGACCCGATGAACGGCCGATGCGCCCAGCCCCGTCGCGCGTCGAGACCGTAGCGGCCCGGCCCGCACAGGATCACCGCGACGGCCATCACGATCAGAGTGATCTGGTATTCGTGCCCGTCGGGCAGGAAGTACGTGAAGCTGTGCGGATGCGGCCGCGCGGTGATGGTGGCCAGCATGCCGTTGATCAAAAAGGCCAGCGCACCGGCCGCGGCCACCGGGGTGAACAGGCCCAGTACCAGCAGAATGCCCGCGACGAGCTCGCCCCCGGCGCTGACGTAGGCCAGGATGTCGGCGTGCTGGTAGCCGACGTCGGACAGTGAGTTCTTGAACCCGCCCACCCCGGAGCCGCCCCACCAGCCGAACAGCTTCTGCAACCCGTGGGCGGCCAGCACTACCCCGAGGCCGACCCGCATGACCAGCAAACCCAGATGCTGGGTTCCGCGCCGGCCGACCTCGTGCAGCCGGCCGTGGTGTTCGTCCGCGTCGATCTCGGTGGGCTCGGCTGCCGCGTGCCGCGATGCCTGCGGCTGGACGTAGGGCAACGGCTCCTGCTGGTCGAGCACGTTGTAACCGGCCGCGCTCGACCCACCGCCGGCGTGGTCACCCATGTACGGGATGACGGTGGTGGTTCCGGTGGAGGGGTTGAAGTCGCCGGGGTAGCCGACGGGCGTCAGATCGTCTTCGGGGTCAACCACACGCGCCGTCGCGGGGCGACCTGGAGTTGGCTCCGGGGATTCGCCGGGCCGCTGCCAATGTCCGTCATTCGGTTGACTGGTCACGCGTGTCAGGGTAAGGGCATTTGGCGCCGAATTGGGGATTTGAGCGGCGCTTTCGCCAGGCAATCGGCGGTTTGCCCGCCGAACGCGCCCGGATCGGCCCGAAAATGCCATCCGCGGGCAGCCGGAGGGGCCCATACGCCGGCGAATCGGGGCGGAGCCGGCCCGGTTCGCCGCTGGGGAGAAGCCGGCCGGATTGCGTCGCGCCAGGCGGGCAGGCGCATGCGTGTGGCGGCGGCGGCCGCACTATCCGTAGCCTGTCGGTCATGCGATTAGGGCGCTCGATTCGGTGCGGGTTCGCCGCGCTTTGCGCGGTGGTGCTGGTCGCGAGCGGTTGCGCACGGTTCAACGACGCCCAGTCGCAGCCGTTCACCACCAACCCCGAGCTCAAGCCCCAACCCAGCTCGACGCCGCCCCCGCCGCCGCCGCTGCCGCCCACGCCGTTCCCCAAGGCGTGCCCGGCTCCAGGCGTGATGCAGGGCTGCCTGGAGAGCACCAGCGGGCTGATCATGGGGCCCGACAGCAAAACCGCGCTCGTCGCCGAGCGCACCACCGGCGCGGTCAAGGAGATCTCGGTGAGCGCCGAGCCGAAGGTGAAGATGGTCATCCCGGTCGACCCGTCCGGCGACGGCGGCCTGATGGACATCGTGCTGTCGCCGACCTACACCCAAGACCGGCTCATGTACGCCTACATCAGCACGCCGACCGACAATCGGGTGATCCGGGTGGCCGACGGCGACATCCCCAAAGACATCCTGACCGGGATCCCCAAGGGCGCCACCGGGAACAGTGGCGCGCTGATCTTCACGAGCCCCACCACGTTGGTCGTGATGACCGGCGATGCGGGTAACCCCGCGGCGGCCGCGGACCCCAAATCGCTGGCCGGCAAGGTGCTTCGCATCGAGCAGCCGACCACCATCGGGCAGGCCCCGCCGACGACGGCGTTGTCGGGCGTCGGTGCGGGCGGCGGCCTGTGCATCGACCCCGTGGACGGCTCGCTCTACGTCGCCGACCGCACGCCGACGGCGGACCGGTTGCAGCGCATCACCAAGACCTCCGATGTCTCCACGGTGTGGACTTGGCCGGACAAGCCCGGCGTGGCCGGCTGCGCGGCGATGGACGGGACCGTGCTGGTCAACCTGATCAACACCAAAATGACGGTGGCCGTGCGGCTGGCCCCCGCGACGGGTGCGGTCACCGGTGAACCCGACGTGGTCCGCAAGGACACCCACGCCCACGCATGGGCGCTGCGGATGTCGCCGGACGGAAACGTCTGGGGCGCAACCGTCAACAAGACCGCCGGCGACGCCGAGAAGCTAGACGACGTAGTGTTCCCGCTGTTCCCACAGGGCGGCGGCTTCCCGCGCAACAACGACGACAAGACCTAGGTCTTACTCAGGGCCGCCCATCGAGTGCGAATCTCGCGACGACGAATCGGCTTGGCGCGTAGCTACATTCGCTCTCGATCCGGTCGGCACTCACCCCTGGCCGCAGGCCGCCAGCACCAGTTCCCGAACCCGGGCCGCGTCGGCCTGCCCGCGGGTGGCCTTCATCACCGCGCCGACGATCGCGCCCGCCGCAGCCACCTTGCCGCCGCGGATCTTCTCCGCCACATCGGGATTGGCGGCCAGCGCCTCGTCGACGGCGGCCTGGGTCACCGAGTCGTCGCGCACCAACTCGAGGCCGCGCGCCGTCATCACCTGCTCGGGCTCACCCTCGCCGGCCAGCACCCCCTCCACGACCTGGCGGGCCAGCTTGTTGGACAGCTTGCCCTGGTCCACGAGCGCGATCACCGCGGCGATCTGAGCCGGGCTGATCGCCAGCTCGTCCAGGCCGACGTTGGCCTCGTTGGCCTTCTGCACCAGGAAGTTTCCCCACCAGGCCCGCGCCTGCTCGCTGGTGGCGCCGTGCTTGACGGTCTCGATGACCAAGTCGACGGCGCCGGCGTTGACCAGGTCGCGCATCACCTCGTCGGATACGCCCCACTCCTGCTGAATCCTCTTGCGGCTCAGCCACGGTAGTTCGGGGATCGTTTCGCGGAGCTGCTCGACCCACTCACGGCTGGGCGCGACGGGTTCCAGGTCGGGCTCGGGAAAATACCGGTAGTCCTGGGCGGTCTCCTTGGCGCGGCCGGGGCTGGTGTATCCCGCCTCGTGAAAGTGTCTGGTCTCCTGGATGATCTGACCGCCGGACACGAGGACGGCGGCCTGCCGCTGCATTTCGTAACGCACCGCAACCTCAACGCTTTTCAGCGAGTTGACGTTCTTGGTCTCGGTGCGGGTGCCGAACTCGGCGGCGCCCTTGGGCATCAGCGAGACGTTGGAATCGCAACGCATCGATCCCTGGTCCATCCTGACATCGGATACTCCCAAGGCGCGCAACAGGTCTCGCAATGCCGTAACGTAGGCCCGGGCGATCTGGGGGGCCCGCTCACCGGCACCCACGATCGGCTTCGTGACGATCTCGATGAGCGGTACACCGGCCCGGTTGTAGTCGAGCAGCGAGGTCGTCGCGCCGTGGATGCGGCCGGTCTCGCTGCCCAGGTGGGTCAGCTTGCCGGTGTCCTCCTCCATGTGCGCACGCTCGATCTCGACCCGCCAGGTGGTGCCGTCGTCCAGCGGCGCTTCCAGGTAGCCGTTGATGGCGATCGGCTCGTCGTATTGGGAAATCTGGTAGTTCTTGGGCATGTCCGGGTAGAAGTAGTTCTTCCGGGCGAAGCGGCACCAGGGCACGATCTCGCAGTTGAGCGCGAGCCCGATTCGGATCGCCGATTCCACCGCCGTGCGGTTGAGCACCGGCAGCGAGCCCGGCAGCCCGAGGCACACGGGGCATACCTGGGTGTTGGGTTCGGCGCCGAACGCAGTGGAGCAGCCACAGAACATTTTGGTGACGGTCGACAGCTCGACGTGCACCTCGAGGCCGAGTACCGGGTCGAAGCGCGCGATGACCTCGTCGTAGTCCATGAGATCGGCGCTGGCAGCAACACTCATGCCGTCGATCGTAGTGGTGACCGCGAGCGCGGCGGCGCCGGGCGAAGCGGGTCACCACCACCAGGCACATGGTGACCGCGAGCGCGGCGCCGCCGGGCGATCAGGGCCAGTGCGGCGAGCGCGGCACGGGGCGCCGGTTGGGCTCCCCGCCCCTGACGGGGAACATGTCGGCCAGCACGGCCGCCATCTCGAGGTAACTTCGCCGGCTCTCCTTGTTCAATCGATCCAGCTCGATCTGGTTCCCGCTATGGATGTGCCGATCGAACGGCAGCACCACCGTTGCGCCGACGCGCGCGGACAATCGGTCGAGCTCGTTGGCGGCCAGCAGTTCCACCTTGGCCGGTTCGACGTGGTTGATCGCCAATACCGTCGACTGCACCAGCCATTGATAGGCGTTGTTCGCCAACCAATCCAGAGTGGTGGCGGTCTTCCGAATCGCGTCGATGGACGTACTGGTTACCACGACCAGCGCCAGCGCCTCGCGCAGCACCGCGTCCATCACACCCGAATTGAGCGCCTTCGCGCAGTCCACCAACACCACCGAATAGTGGTTGCGCAGGATCGAAAACGCCTTGACAGCGTCGTGGCGCTCGAGCCGCCAGTCGGTGTGCGCGTAATCGGGCAATGCGAGCACTTCGAGGCCGAAGTTATTCATGTAGGTGTGCGCCCGCACGTCTGCGTAACTCGTGATCGTGTCGTCGGCGAGCAGCTCGGCCATTCCCAGCGCGTTGGGCTTGCCGTGGCGCTCGGCCAGGTCGCCGGCGTCCACGTCGACGGCGACGATCCGGTCGTGGCGCACGTCGGCGAATGTCGACCCCAGCGCCTCCACGACCGCGGTCTTGCCGACGCCGCCCTTGAGGTTGAGAACGGCGATGGGAAATGCTCCGCCCACCTCCGCGCGGATGCGGTTGCGCAGCTCCTCTTTGTACCGCGCGTCTTTGCCGGGGCCCAGATCGACGCCAGTCAGGCGATGGACCACTTCTCGCCAGCTAAACCGGGGGGAGCCGTCGGGCTCTTGCTGGTCGAGCCCGTCCAGCGCCGTCCCGCCCGGCGGTCGCGCCGGCCGTCGCAGCGAGGGGCCCCGTCCCGCCGGGGCGGGTACGGGCGGTGGCGGCCTGAACGGCGGACGACGGATGGCCGGGTCCGATGGATGGGCTTGGGGCGCCGTGGTGGCCGCCGGATCGGCCTCGATGCGCCACGCGGGCGGACGCGACGGACGGACCGGCGGGCCCACTGGCCCCGCCGTCGCCGCGGGGTGCTGAACGGCTCCGCGAATCGAACCGCGGTTGCTCACTTTGGGGGTATAACCGCTAGGAACCGGTCCGGAAACCACGGATTTTGGGCAAACGCGCCCGGAGTTGGTCAACCGGCGGGCAAATTCAGGCCGTCGTCAGGTCAGGGTCACGTCAGGGCCGCCCGCCGTTTGCGGGGGATCAGCCGAAGAAGGCGGCGGCGTCGTCGTAGCGACTTTCGGGCACCAGCTTGAGTTGGCGTACGGCATCGGCCAACGGCACGCGGCCGATGTCCTGCCCTCGCAGCGACACCATCTGGCCGTATTCGCCCGCGTGTGCGGCGTCTGCGGCGTTGACGCCGAACCGCGTGGCCAGCACCCGGTCATAGGCGGTCGGAGTACCGCCGCGCTGGACGTGGCCCAGCACGGTCACGCGGACTTCCTTATTGATCCGCTTTTCCACCTCGACGGCCAATTGGGCCGCGACGCCGGTGAAACGCTCATGGCCGAACTCGTCAAGCCCGCCCTCGCGCAACGAGATTGAGCCTGGGATGGGTTTCGCGCCCTCGGCGACCACGCAAATGAAGTGCGAATCTCCGCGCTGAAACCGGCGTTTCACCAGCCGGCAAACCTCTTCGACGTCGAAGGGTTGCTCGGGAATCAGTGTCATGTGCGCGCCCGACGCCAGTCCGGCGTTGAGCGCGATCCAGCCGGCATGCCTGCCCATCACCTCCACCAGCATCACCCGCTGGTGGGATTCCGCGGTGCTGTGCAGCCGGTCGATGGCCTCGGTGGCGACGGTGAGCGCGGTGTCGTGGCCGAAAGTGACGTCGGTGCAATCGATGTCGTTGTCGATGGTCTTCGGCACGCCGACGACGGGAACGTTCTCCTCCGACAGCCAGTGCGCGGCGGTCAGGGTGCCCTCCCCGCCGATCGGGATCAGCGCGTCGATACCGTTGTCGTCCAGCGTCTGCTTGATCTGGTCCAGCCCGGCCCGCAGTTTGTCCGGATGCACCCGGGCGGTCCCCAGCATGGTGCCGCCCTTGGCCAAGAGCCGGTCATTGCGGTCGTCGTTCTGCAGCTGAATGCGCCGATTTTCCAGCAAGCCGCGCCACCCGTCCTGGAAGCCGACCACCGACGAGCCGTACCGGGCGTCGCAGGTGCGCACCACGGCCCGGATGACGGCGTTCAGCCCCGGGCAGTCACCACCTCCAGTGAGAACTCCGATCCGCATGCCCTTATCTTGCCCTGCGGCCCAGCTAGATGGCGCGGGCAGACGCAGAATCGCACCGAAGTGCGGAAAAAGATGCGGTTTTGCGTTTCCCCGCAAGCGGGCGGGTACACCAGCTGGGTGTTAGATGGCACTCGGCAGCGGGCCGCGCGCCACCTCGTAGGCGGCGCCCACCCGGTAGAGGCGGTCGTCGGCCAGCGCCGGCGCCATGATCTGCAGCCCGACCGGCAGTCCGTCATCGGGTGACAGCCCCGCGGGCACCGACATGCCGCAGTGGCCGGCCAGGTTCAGCGGCAGCGTGCACAGGTCGAACAGATACATCGCCAGCGGATCGTCCACCTTCTCCCCCAGCGGGAAGGCGGTGGTCGGGGTCGCCGGTGACACCACCACATCAGCCGACTCGTACGCCCGGTCCAGGTCGCGGGCGATCAGCGTGCGCACCTTCTGCGCCTGGTTGTAATAGGCGTCGTAGTAACCGGCCGAGAGCGCGTAGGTGCCGATCATGATGCGCCGCTTGACTTCCGGACCGAAACCGGCGGCCCGGGTCAGCGCCATCACCTCCTCGGCGCTGTGGGTCCCGTCGTCGCCGACCCGCAGCCCGTAGCGCATCGCGTCGAAGCGAGCCAGGTTGCTCGACACCTCCGAAGGCAAGATCAGGTAGTAGGCGGCCAGCGCGTATTCGAAGTGCGGGCAGTCGACTTCGGTCACTTCGGCGCCCAGCTCGGTCAACCGTCCCACCGCGGCCTCGAACGAGGACAGCACCCCCGGCTGGTAGCCGTCGCCGCGCAGCTGCTGCACGACTCCGACGCGCACGCCCCTGAGGTCACCGGCCGCGCCGGCTTTGGCGGCGCCGACGACATCGGGTATCGCCGCCTCGACGGACGTGGAGTCGCGGGCGTCGTGCCCGGCGATCACGTGGTGCAGCAGGGCGGTGTCCAGCACCGTGCGCGCGCACGGGCCGCCCTGATCCAGCGACGACGCGCACGCCACCAGCCCGTAGCGCGACACGGTGCCGTAGGTCGGTTTGACGCCGACCGTCGCGGTCAGCGCCGCAGGCTGCCGGATGGAGCCCCCGGTGTCGGACCCGATCGCCAGCGGCGCCTGGAAAGCGGCCAGAGCCGCCGCGCTGCCGCCGCCGGAGCCACCGGGCACCCGGTCGAGGTTCCACGGGTTACGGGTGGGGCCGTAGGCGGAGTTCTCCGTCGAGCTGCCCATCGCGAACTCGTCCATGTTGGTCTTGCCCAGGATCGGGATGCCCGCGGCGCGCAACCGCGTGGTGACGGTGGCGTCGTAGGGAGAACGCCAGCCCTCGAGGATCTTGGAGCCGCAGGTGGTGGGCATGTCGACGGTGGTGAAGACGTCCTTGAGCGCCAGCGGCACCCCTGCCAGCGGCGACGGCAGGGGCTCGCCCGCGGCCACCGCCTCGTCGATGGCCGCTGCGGCGGCAAGCGCCTCGTCGGTGGCCACATGCAGGAAGGCGTGGTAACGGTCGTCGGTCGCGGAGATCTGGTCCAGGCAGGCCCGGGTGACCTCGACCGACGACAGCTCCCTGGCGGCGATCCGGGCCGCCAGCGTGGCGGCGTCGGACCGGATGATCTCGTTCATTCGCTGTCCCCCAGGATCTGCGGCACCGCGAAGCGGCCATCGGCGGCCTCGGGCGCCTGGGCCAGCGCCTCGGACTGGGTCAGGCACGGGGTCGGCTCGTCCGGGCGGGTGACGTTCACGTCCTTGAGCGGGTTGCCGGTCGCTTCGACGCCGGTGACGTCGACGGCCTGCACCTGGCTCACGTGGGTCAGGATGGCGTCGAGCTGGCCGGCGAAGCTGTCGAGCTCGCTGTCGGTCAGCGCGAGCCGGGACAGCCGGGCCAGGTGCGCCACCTCGTCGCGGGAGATCTGAGACACGACAGGAAAGCCTAGTCGGGCGACGACGCGGCGCGCGGGGCGGGAACCGCGAGCGTGCGGGTAGCCGCACACTCGGGAGCCGGTCAGGGTCACCGGTCGTCCGCAGAAATGCAGTGCACGCATCGCTGTGTAACAGTGTTGGCCGTGCCGTCGTATCTGTTGCGCATCGAACTGGTCGACCGCCCGGGCAGCCTGGGCTCGCTGGCCGTCGCGCTTGGTTCGGTCGGCGCCGACATCTTGTCGCTCGACGTGGTCGAGCGCAGCTCGGGGTATGCGATCGACGACCTGGTGATCGAACTGCCGCCCGGGGCGATGCCGGACACGCTGATCACCGCGGCGGAATCGCTCAACGGTGTTCGGGTGGACAGCGTGCGCCCGCACACCGGGCTGCTGGAAGCGCATCGCGAGCTGGAGTTGCTCGACCACGTCGCCGCGGCCGGCGACAACGCGCACCGGGTGCAGGTGCTGGCCGACGAGGCGCCCCGGGTACTGCGGGTGAGTTGGTGCACCGTGGTGCGCAGTGCGGGCGACGGGTTGGAGCGGCTGGCCGCGAGCCCGGGTACGCCGGAGACGCGGGCGGATTCGGCCCCGTGGTTGCCGATCGAGCGGGCCGTGACGCTGGACAGCGCGGGCGATTGGGTTCCGCAGGCCTGGCGCGACATGGACACCACGATGGTCGCCGCCCCGTTGGGCGACCCGCACACCGCGGTGGTGTTGGGCCGCCCGGGCCCGGAGTTCCGGCCGTCGGAAGTGGCTCGCCTGGGCTATCTGGCCGGGATCGTCGCCACCATGCTGCGCTAGTGCGTCGCCAACGCCGAACCGGACAGCACCGCCTGCGAGTTCGATCCCACCAGCACGGCATGGTCGTCGTCGTCCCACAGCAACAGCTGCCGAACCGCCGGACGCGGACCGTAGGGCCGCAGCATGGTGCTGGCCGGACGCGGGCGCACCCGTTGCGGCCACCAGAACCATCGCCCGAGAATCCTTGCGACAGAAGGCGTCATGAACGACCGCACGATCAGCGTGTCGAACAGCAAGCCGAGCCCGATCGTCGTTCCGATCTGACCGAGAACCTGGAAGCCGCTGAACACGAACGCACACATGGTGAGGGCGAACACGATGCCAGCCGAGGTGACCACCGATCCAGAACCCGCCATCGCGCGAATGATGCCGGTGTTCAAGCCGGCATGAATCTCTTCCTTGAACCGGGAGATCAACAGCAGGTTGTAGTCGGATCCCACTGCGAGAAGCAGGATCACGGCAAGCGCGAGCACCACCCAGTACAGCTGAATACCGAGGAGGTACTGCCAGACCAGGACCGAGAGCCCGAACGAGGCGCCCAGCGACAAGGCGACGGTGCCCACGATGACCAGTGCGGCGATCAGGCTGCGCGTGATGATCATCATGATCAGCAGAATCAAACTCAGCGCCGCGAACGCGACGATCATCAGGTCGTACTTGGCGCCATCTTGGATGTCCTTATAGGTCGCGGCGGTCCCGCCGAGATAGATTCCCGCGTCCGCCATCGGCGTGCCCTTCAGGGCTTCATGCGCCGCTTTGGCCATCGGGTCGATGTGCGAAATACCTTGGGGCGTTGCGGGATCGCCTTCGTGCGTGACGATCATGCGGGCGGCCTTGCCGTCGGGTGAGAGGAACAGTTTGAGCCCGCGCTTGAAGTCGGGATTGTTGAACACTTCCGGCGGCAAATAGAAGGTGTCGTCGTTCTTGGCCGCGTCGAAGGCCCGCCCCAGCGCCGTCGCATTGTCGATCGCGGCCGCGGTCTGCGCGTAAATGCCCGACAGGGTGGCGTAATTGGCCAACGTCAGATCGCGATTGGTCTGTTGACTCTCGATCTGCGGCGGTATCAGCGTCACGAGTTTCGGCTGCAGCGCGTCGAGTTTGTCGAGTGACGCCGTCAGGTTCTCGAACTTCTCGGTGAGCTGATCAATTCCGTCGAGCGCGTCGAACAGCGACCTGAACGCGAAGCAGATCGGAATGTCGTAGCAATGCCTCTCCCAATAGAAGTAGCTGCGAACAGGGCGGAAGAAGTCGTCGAAATACGCGACCTTGTCGCGCAGGTCCTGGATCGTGCCGAGCGTGTCGTGGAAGCTCTGGGTCTCGTCGTGGGTGGTGCCGGCGAGCTGCTGTTGCAATACGTATTGCTGCTTGAGGATGTCGATGGTCTTGTTCAGCTCGTTGGCCTGTTTGAGGGCATCGTTGGCCCGATCCTGTTGGTAGGTCAGGTTTTCCTGCTGCGCCGCGCTGGAATTGCTGACCACGAATGCGAGCGAACTATGGACCAGCGGGGTGCCCAAGGGGCGGGTGATGGTCTGCACCTGCGCGACGCCGGGAACGTGAAATACCGCCTTGGCCACCTTGTCCAGGATGAGCATGCTCTCCGGGTTGCGCATGTCGTGATCGGTTTCAACCATGAGCAGTTCGGGCTCCAGCCGGGCGCGCGAGAAATGCTTCTCGGCGGCGGTGTAGCCGACATTGGCCGGAGCGCTGGCCGGCATGTAGGGACGGGTGTCGTAACTGGTCTTGTAGCCGGGCAGGGCGATCAGGCCCACCAGGGCCAGCGCGCACGCCGCGGCAAGGACGGCTCCGGGCCAGCGGACGATGGCGGTGCCGATCCGCCGCCAGCCACGGGTTCTGACCGCGCGCTTGGGGTCGAAGATGCCCACCTTGGCGCCCAGGGTGAGGATCGCAGGCCCCAGGGTGAGGGCCGCGAACAACGCGACGAGGATGCCCAATGCGGCCGGAATGCCCAGACTCTGGAAGTAAGGCAGCCGGGTGAAGCTCAGGCAGGCCACCGCGCCGGCCACCGTCAGCCCCGAACCCAGCACGATATGCGCCGTGCCGTGATACATGGTGTAGAAAGCCTTTTCGCGGTCTTCCCCGGTTCCGCGCGCTTCCTGGTAGCGGCCCACGAAAAATATCGCGTAGTCGGTGCCCGCGGCGACCACCAGAAGCGTCAACAGATTCGTCGCATACGTCGACAAGCCGATGACCCCGGCGTTGCCGAGGAATGCGACAAGGCCTCGGGCGGCCGACATTTCGATCAGGACCGTGGCGAGCACCAGCAGCGTGGTGAGCACCGAGCGGTACACGAAGAACAGCATCAGGGCGATCATGCCGATCGTGATCGCGGTGACCTTCGCGGTTCCCTTGCTGCCGACGTCGAACTGGTCGGATATCAACGGCGCCGCACCGGTCACGTAGACCTTGACGCCCGGCGGCGGCTTGATGCGATCGACGATGTCACGTAGCGCACCGACGCCCTCGTTCGCCAACGCCGAGCCCTGATTACCGGCGAGGTTCACCTGAACGTAAGCGGCCTTGCCGTCGCTGCTTTGCGACCCCGCCGCGGTCAGGGTGTCGCCCCAGTAGTCCTGGACGTGCTCGACGTGCTTCTTGTCCTGCTCGAGCCGGTGGATCAGCTCGTCGTAGAAGCGGTGCGCGTCCGCGCCGAGTGGCTTGTCGCCTTCCAGCACGATCATGGCCGAGCTGTCGGTGTCGAACTCGCCGAATTTCTCGCCGATGCGCTTGATGGCTTTGAGCGAAGGGGCGTCCGGCGAGTTCAGCGCCACATTGTGGGTCTTGCCAACCTCTTCCAGTTGCGGCACCGCGATGTTGGTGATCGCGGCCAGCGCCACCCAGAACAGCAGGACGGGCAGTGCGAGTCGGCGGATGGTGCGCGGGACGCGCGCCCGCGGCTGTTCGTGGTCGCTCATCCGGATTTGTCCAGGCAGAAGGTATAGGCGTCGACTTTGTCAACGGTGCGTTGGTCTTTCACTTCCCCGTTGACGGTGATGCGGCACCCCAGACTGTCGCCGGTGCCCTGCGCGACGACATTGCCCAGCACCGCGGGCTCGGTCGTGGTGATCGTGAACGACCACGGCAGCGGGGCGTCCTTCACTTGCTGTGGCTGGGCGTTGACATCAAGGTAGTTGATGGTCGCGGTTGCGCCCGGTGTGCCGAAGACCTCGAGCACCACCCGTTTGGGATTGAACGGGACGATTTCGTTGGCCAAGCCGCTGTTGGCCGAAGCGCCGCTATCTGAGCCGAAGATTCCGTGCAGGCGGTAGATGGCGAATGCCGCAAGCCCGACGACTAGCACCGCGACCAGCACCATCCACCCCCGTCTGACCAGGGATGCCACCGAAATCCCCTTCACCCGTTCACCTTTCGATCATCGGGTAACGCAATCACCCTCGAGGCGAGTACAGCCGCCGCCGGGGTGGGGCCTTGACAGGTATGACAGTACGGTACGGGACCGTACTGCACAAGAGACGCGACCGTGCACATTCCATCTCGGCGGATCAAGCCGCGCTACCCGGTGGTTCTGGTCAAACCCGGGATGAGAAACCCGTCCACGAGCGCTTGCACGGTGCGACGGGTGGGTGGCCGGCCAGGAATGATGGACCGGAAGATGAGATAACCGGGCAATAGGTCCCAGAGTTCGTCGGTGATGACGTCCTCGCCGATCTCGCCGCGGTCGACGGCTTGGCGCAGCACATGCTGAATCAACGCCTTGCGCTGCTTGAGGAATTGCTCCTGCAATGCGTCGTTGAGCGCCGGGTGCCGCGACACCTCGACCATCACCGCGCGGATGGTGCTGGCGTGCTCGGTGCCGTGCTGCCCACACGTCTCCCCCAGACTCAGCAGGTCGCCGCGCAGTGTGCCGGTGTTGGGCGCGACGGCGATCACGCGGACACCCTCGATGAAGGCGGCCAACACCAATTCGGCCTTGGAAGGCCAGCGCCGATACACCGTGGCCTTGCTCGCGTGGGCTTCGGCGGCAACCGCGTCGACCGTCAGCTGGTCGTAGCCGTGCTCCTGGAGCAAACGCAGGGTGACCGCCAAAATCTCGCCCTCTCGGGGCGACCACGGTGATTCCTGCGTCAAACGGTCCGCCGTCTGGGTCATAGCGCCCACGATAGAGCCGCTTGCGCTGCGCGGACCAATTTCGGGCGGGGCCGTCATCTCGACGTCGGCAGCGCGCGTTCGATGTCGGCGACCAGATCGTCGGTGTCTTCGATGCCCAGCGAGATGCGCGCGAACCCGTCGCCGACCGCATCGCCCCAGCGTGCCCGGCGATCCACCGACGTGTGGAGGCCGCCGAAACTGGTGGCCGCGACGAGCAGCTCGCTGCGCTCGACGAGGGCGTGCACCGCGGCGGCGTCGGCCAGTTCGACCGAGACCAAAGAACCGAACCGGCGCATCTGCGCCACCGCCACGCGATGAGAGGGGTCGTGCGCCAAACCGGGGTAGCGCACTACTCGGGCCGCCGGGTGGCCGGCCAACATCGTCGCCACGGCCCGGGCGTTCCGGCATTGCCGCTCGAAACGCAGTCCGGCGCTGGCCAGGCTGCGCAGCAGCAGCCATGCTTCGAACCCGCCCAGGATTGCGCCGGCGAGCAGTCGCTGGCGCTGCACGGCGGCGAGCAACTCGGGGTCGTTGGTGGCGACGTAGCCGGCCAGCAGGTCGCTGTGACCAGACAGCGCCTTGGTGGCGCTGGCCACCACCGCATCGGCCCCCAGTGACAGCGGCTGCTGCCCCAGGGGCGTGGCGGCGGTGTTGTCGACGATCAACCGCGCGCCGCGGCCACGGCAGATGGTGGCCAACCGGCGCAGGTCAACGACATCGAGCGCCGGGTTGGTGGGCGTTTCGGCCAGCACCACGTCGGCGCCCGCGGCGGCGTCATAGATCCGCGAGCTCGAAGCCTCGATGACGGTCACCCCCGCGGGCGCCAGGTCCTCCCTCGCGAAGCGGCGCACTTGGTAGTAGCCGTCGGCGGGCACCACCAGAGCCGATCCGGGCGTCGCGAGCTCCCGAAGCGCGGCGCCGACGGCGGCCATTCCGGAGGCGAACGCCAGCGCGCCGGTCGCTCCCTCCAGCTCGGCGAGCGCCGACTCCAGTTGCCGCCACGTGGGATTGGAGCCGCGGCCGTAGCTGTCCGACGCCTCGGTTTCGTCGCCCGACAGGTGGTAGGTCGCGGCGAGCACCGCCTGCGGCGCGACGGGCTGCCCCGGGATCGCTTGTGGGCTCGAGGCTTTGAGGCTGCGGGTGGAATCGCCGTAGCGAGGGCTCATCGGCCTATTCCGCCGGAGCTTTCGGCGGCCCCTCGGCCAACAGCTTCCGGAACCCGTCCTCGTCGAGCACCGGCACGCCGAGCTCCACCGCCTTGTCGTATTTGGAGCCCGGCGCGTCGCCGGCGACGACGTAGTCGGTCTTCTTCGACACCGAAGCCGCGGCTTTTCCGCCGCGGGCGATGATCGCCTCCTTGGCGTCGTCGCGCGAATAACCGGTCAGCGAACCGGTGACGACAACGGTCAGCCCCTCCAGCGTGCGGGGCACGCTGGCGTCGCGCTCGTCGGCCATCCGGACGCCGGCGGCCCGCCACTTGTCGACGATCGCGCGATGCCAGTCGACGGCGAACCACTCGGTGAGCGCGGCCGCGATCGTCGGCCCGACCCCCTCGACGGCGGCCAACTGCTCGGTCGACGCGGACATGATCGCGTCCAGGCTGCCGAACTCGGTGGCCAGTGCGCGGGCCGCCGTCGGGCCGACATGCCGGATCGACAGCGCCACCAGTACCCGCCACAGCGCCACCGCCTTGGCCTTGTCCAGGTTGTCGAGCAGGCGCCTGCCGTTGGCCGACAACGTGCCGGCCTTGGTCCGAAAGAGCTCGGTGCGCAACAGATCGTCCTCGGTGAGGGTGAACAGGTCGCCCTCATCGGCGATCACCCCGGCCTTCAGCAGCGCGATGGCCGCCTCGTAGCCCAGCCCCTCGATGTCGAGCGCTCCCCGACCGGCGACGTGGAAGACGCGCTCACGCAGTTGCGCCGGGCAGGACCGCGCGTTGGGGCACCGGATGTCGGCATCGCCCTCCTTGGCGGGGGCCAGCGTGGTGCCGCATTCGGGACATGTTGTCGGCATGACGAATTCGCGTTCGGAGCCATCCCTGAGGTCGACGACGGGACCGAGCACCTCCGGAATGACGTCACCGGCCTTGCGGATCATCACCGTGTCGCCGATCAGCACCCCCTTGCGCTTGACCTCGGCGGCGTTGTGCAGGGTGGCCAAGCCTACGGTCGACCCGGCGACCTTCACCGGCGTCATGAAGGCGAACGGCGTGACGCGCCCGGTGCGCCCGACGTTCACCCGGATGTCGAGCAGCTTGGTCTGCGCTTCCTGCGGCGGGTACTTGTAGGCGACCGCCCAGCGCGGTGCCCGCGACGTCGTGCCCAGCCGGCGTTGCAGCGCGAAGTCATCGACTTTGACCACCACGCCGTCGATTTCGTGGTCGATGTCGTAGCGGTGCTCACCCCAATACCCGATCCGGTCCTCCACCGCGGCCAGGCCGCGAACGCGTGCGGTTTCTTCGGCCACCGGCAGGCCCCAGGCTTTCAGCGCGGTGTAGGCCTCGTGCAGGGTCTTCGGTGCGAACCCGTCGGTGCGGCCGATGCCGTGGCAGATCATTCGCAGCTTGCGCCGGGCGGTGACCGCGGGGTTCTTCTGGCGCAGCGAACCGGCCGCGCTGTTGCGCGGATTGGCGAACGGCGCTTTGCCGTCCTCGACCAGGCTGGCGTTGAGCGCCTCGAAATCGGCGAGCATGAAGAAGACCTCGCCACGTACCTCAAGCACGTCCGGAATCGGCAAATCGGAACTGGCGGTGAGCCGCTCGGGCACGTCGTCGATGGTGCGGGCGTTGAGCGTCACGTCCTCGCCCACCCGGCCGTCGCCGCGCGTGGCGGCCCGTTCCAGCCGCCCGTCGCGGTAGACCAGCGACAACGCCACCCCGTCGATTTTGAGTTCGCACAGGTAGTGCGGCTCACGACCGATCTCGTTCTCGACGCGGTTGCTCCACGCGACCAGCTCGTCACGGTCGAACACGTCGTCGAGGCTCAACATCCGCTCGAGGTGCTCGGCCTCGGTGAAGTCGGTGGCAAAGCCCGCCCCGCCGACCAGCTGCGTCGGCGAATCCGGAACTCGCAGCTCCGGGTAACGGTCCTCCAGCGCGACAAGGTCGTTGAACATCTTGTCGAATTCGGCGTCGGAGACGATCGGCGCGTCTTTGATGTAGTAGCGGAACTGGTGTTCGCGGACTTCATCGGCAAGTTCCTGCCACTGCCGCCGGACTTCGGGCGCCACCGAATCAACTTCTGGTGAGCTCACCCTCGCAGGCTATCCGAGAACGCCGACACCACGAATCAGTCCTCCACGTACGCCCGCAGCCGGTCCAAGGCCGCATCCCACCGGCGCGACAACGCAGTGAGGTAGTCACTGGCCTCGGCCAAGGGGGCCGTCCGCACCGTCCAGACGCGCTCACGGCCCCGCCTGCTGCTAGTCACCAAACCCGCCGACTCCAGCAGCTGCAGGTGCTTGCTGGCAGCCTGCCGGCTGACCGGAATGACGGAGGTGAGCTGCGATGTCGAGCTCGGGCCCACATCGCAGAGCCGCACGATGATGCGCAGCCGGTTCGGGTCACCGAGTGCGTCGAAGAGCGGCGCGGCCACGGTGACGCGCCCGCTCATTCGCGTACGTCTTCCACATACCTGCGCACCAAGACCGTCTGGATCGCCCAACCCTCGGCGTTGGCCTCGAACGAGGAGGGGCGGCGCGCCTCGGGAATGTCCTCGAATCCGGATTCGGTAATGGTGAGCAGCACGCCGTCGGGCGCCTCCGACAAGGTGAACTCGACCAACGTCGTCGGCTCTCGGTTGTAGTCGACGTCCGAGTCGACGGCGAAGGGATGCCAGCGATAGGCGAGCCGCCGTGGCGGCTCGACCGCGACGATGTGCCAGGTGCTCTTCACTCCGGCGTGCGGCTCCTGGCGCTTGGCGACCTCGTCGTCGACCGTGGTCGGAGTGATCACCGCGGCGACCGAAGTCCCGGGGACGAACGGCCCGTCGAAGCGGACGCCGAACCAGCGGCCGAACTCGTCGGCATCGCTGATGGCCCGCCATACCCGCTCCAACGGCGCGTGCAACAAGACGCGCTTCTCAATCCTCATACGCAACCTCCTGGTTGCGTATGAGCCAATCACGTCACCGACACAAGCGCAACTGTTTGGTTGCGTTTGGTTGCCTATCGGATGGCGTCAGGGTCCTCCGCAAAAGCCTCCGCCGCCCCGCGGGCAAGCTCGATCGCCCGGCGCGCCCACTGCGGTGTCGCGCCGGCCAGACCACAGGCCGGGGTGACGCCGATTCGATCGCGTAGCGCCGATCGTCCGAAGCCCAGCCGATCGGTCACCGCGACCAGTGCGGCGGCTACCTCTGCTATCGAGGGTCGCCGTGGCGGCGCGTGGGCGGCAACCACGCCCAACATGACCGCGCGACCCGATTCGACGAACGCGGCGATGCCGTCGAGGTCCCCCGCGGCCAGCATGCTCGCGTCTACCGAGACCGCGCTTAAACCGCTGTCCTGCAACACTTTCCATGGGAATCCGGGGGCACAACTGTGCAGCAGCACCTCACCTCCCGCCGCGGCGGCACAGGTGTCGAGCAGGGTGGTGGCCACCGCCTCATCGAGCGGCGCCACCGGGCTCAGCGACGTCACCCCGGTCAGCTGCCCGCCCAACGCCTTCGGCAGCGACGGCTCGTCGAACTGGACCACCACCGGCGTCTCGAGCCTGCGGGCCAGCGCCGCGCGGTGGGCGGCGACGCCTTCCCCCAGCGACGCCGCCAGATCGCGCACGGCGCCGGGGTCGGTGATCGCGCGGTGGCCGTTGGCCAGCTCGAGTTCGGCGGCCAGCGTGATCGGCCCGGCGGCCTGCACCTTGAGGGCGCGGTCGCCACCGCGCAGGCCGGCCACCTCCCAGGCCTCTTCCAGCGCGTCCATGTCCTCGTCGAGCAGACTCACGGCGCGGCGGGTGACCGCGCCGGGCCGAGCGGCAAGGCGATAGCCGCGGGGAACGATGTCGATGGCCACGTCGATCAGCAACGCGCCGGCTCGGCCGAGCATGTCGGCGCCGACCCCCCGGGCGGGTAGCTCGACGATGTGGGCCAGCGCGCCGGCCAACTCCCCGACGACGACCTCGGCGGCCTCGCGAGGCTTGATGCCGGGCCACGACCCGATGCCGCTGGCCCTCGCGAAAACGCTCACCGGGAAACCGTATTCGACGTCACCCCACCGGCCGGTCGGCAGGGGTGTCTGCCGCGCGGCGGCACGGGTAGGTTCGACGCAAGAAGGGTGCGAAACGTGTCACGGATGGCGGGATTGGCACGGCCGCTGCTGTTATGCGGGGCCACGGTGCTGGCTGCGGCGTGCACCCGGATGGTGGACGGTGCGGCGGTGGCCCAATCCGGCCTTCCCCGCAGGGCGGTGCAGGGTGTCAACGTCGACACGATCCTGTTGGACCAGTCGCGGATGCGTGCGATCACCGGCGCCGGCGAGCATTTGACGATCATTCCCTCGATGGACGGCACCAGCCCGGTGGACATCGACGCGCTCGCGGACACCACGCCGCCCGAATGCCGGTTCATCTACGCCGAGACGGCGACGTTCGGACCCGATATCGAAGAGTTCCACAAGACGACCTTCCAAGACCCGCCCGACGGCGCGCTGATTTCCGAAGGTGCCGCGGCCTACCGTGATGTCGAGACCGCGCATCGCGCCTTCGGCGCGCTGGTGACCACGGTCGGGGATTGCGCGAACGGCTCGGCCGGCCAGCAATACGTCGGCGACTGGCTGTCCGACGCCGCGTCGCTGCACCTGCGACCGGGTGGCTGCGGCCGCGACTATCGGCTGCGGTCGGTCGCGATTGTGGAGGTCACCTTCTGCGGCTTCGCGCAATCGGTGTCCGACATCGTGATGACGAACATCGTCGCGAACATGCCGGCCTAGCGCGCGGTGTCCGCGATGGTGGCGCTGCCCAGCACCTCGTCACCGTCGGGGTCGGATCGGTAGAGCACCAGCGTCTGGCCGCGCGCGACGCCGCGCAGCGGGGCACGCAACCGGACGACGAGCTCGTCACCGACCAACTCCGCCACCGCGTCGGCCGTTTCACCGTGCGCGCGTACCTGGACCGCGCACTCGACGGGGCCCGACTGCGCCCGCCCCGCGGTGAAAACCGGTTCCCGCCCCCGCAACTCACGCACGTCGAGGTCGGCGGCCCGCCCCACCCGAACGGTCGCGGTGTCGGCGTCGATGGCCGTCACGTAGCGCGGCCCCCCATCGGGGCCCGGCCCGCTGATGCCCAGGCCCTTGCGCTGGCCGATGGTGAACACGTGTACGCCGCCGTGTTCGGCGAGCACCGCGCCGTCGTCGCCGACCACGGTGCCGCGGCGAACCGCGATCCGCTCGCCCAAGAAGGCCCGGGTGTTCCCGGACGGGATGAAGCAGATGTCGTGGCTGTCGGGCTTTTCGGCGACCGCCAAGCCGCGCCGGGCGGCTTCGGCGCGAATCTGCGCCTTGGGGGTGTCCCCTATCGGGAACGTGGCGTGGCGCAGCTGCTCGGCGGTCAGCACGGCCAGCACGTAGGACTGGTCCTTGTCCGGGTCAACCGCGCGGCGCAGTCGCCCGCCGGACAGCCTGGCGTAGTGGCCGGTGGCCACCGTGTCGAACCCCAGCGCAAGGGCTTTCGCGGACAGCGCCGAGAACTTGATCCGCTGATTGCACCGCACGCACGGGTTGGGCGTCTCGCCGCGCGCGTACGACGACACGAAGTCGTCGATCACGTCCGCTTGAAACCTCTCGGCGAAATCCCAGACGTAGAACGGGATTCCGAGGACATCGGCGACCCGGCTGGCGTCGGAAGCGTCCTCTTTCGAGCAGCACCCGCGCGAGCCGGTGCGCAGTGTGCCGGGCGTGGTCGACAACGCCAGGTGCACGCCCACCACATCGTGGCCGGCGTCGACCATGCGGGCGGCGGCGACCGACGAGTCGACGCCACCACTCATCGCGGCGAGGACCTTCATTTAGGGGGCCCCCGCGGCGGCCAGCGCGGCGCGGCGCGCCCGGTCCACGGCCGCCGGCAGCACCCGCAGCACGGCATCGACGTCGGCGTCAGTACTGGTGTGCCCCATGGACATTCGTAGAGAACCGCGGGCGCTGGTCGGGTCGGCGCCCATCGCCAGCAGCACGTGCGACGGCTGCGCGACGCCAGCGGTGCACGCCGATCCGGTCGAGCATTCGATTCCGTTGGCGTCCAAGAGCATCAGCAGCGCATCGCCTTCGCAGCCGCGGAACGTGAAGTGCGCGTTGCCCGGCAACCGTAGCGGGTCGCGAGCGCCGTTGAGGCTGACGTCGTCGATGCCGGCCAGCACCCCGTCGATCAGGCGATCCCGCAGAGCACGCAGCCGTGAGCCGTTCGCCTCGATCCCGTCGACCGCGATTTTTGCGGCGGTCGCCATGCCGACTGCGCCGGCGACATCGGCGGTGCCGGAGCGGATGTCGCGTTCCTGCCCGCCGCCGTGGGCCAAGGGCACACACGTCACGTCACGGCGAACCAGTAAAGCGCCCACGCCGGGCGGCCCGCCGAACTTGTGCGCGGCCACGCTCATCGCCGCCAGCCCGCTGGTGGCGAAGTCCACCGGCAACTGCCCCACCGCCTGGACTGCGTCGCTGTGCATCGGAATCCCGAATTCGGCCGCGACGGCGGCGAGCTCGGCGACGGGCATCACGGTGCCCACCTCGTTGTTGGCCCACATCACCGACACCAGCGCGACATCGTCGTGGTTGCGCAACGCCTCGCGCAGCGCGGCCGCCGACACGGAGCCGTCGGCGGCGGTCGGCAGCCACGTCACCTCGGCACCCTCGTGCTCGGCGAGCCAGTTGACCGAATCCAGGACCGCGTGGTGCTCCACCTCGCTGGTGATGATGCGCCGATGGCGCGGTTCCGCGTCGCGGCGGGCCCAGTAGATGCCCTTGACGGCCAGGTTGTCGCTCTCGGTACCGCCGCCGGTGAAGATGACCTCGGACGGACGGGCGCCCAGCCTGTCGGCGATCAGCTCCCGGGACTCCTCGATGCGCCGGCGCGCCGTTCGGCCGCTGGTGTGCAGGGAGGAGGCGTTGCCGACGGTGGCGAGCACCGCCGTCATCGCCTCGACGGCGGCGGGGTGCATCGGCGTGGTAGCAGCGTGATCGAGGTAGACCATGACCCGACCCACGATACCGGCAGGTCCGAGGGCGATCCGAGCCAGTGGCGATCGCAAGCGCGGCGCAGCCGGGCGCCGCGGGTCGCCACCATCGGATTACGTAGCGATCGCAAGCGCGGCGCAGCCGGGCGCCGCGGGTCGCCACCATCGGATTACGTAGCGATCGCAAGCGCGGCGCAGCCGGGCGCCGCGGGTCGCCACCATCGGATTACGTAGCGATCGCAAGCGCGGCGCAGCCGGGCGCCGCGGGTCGCCACCATCGGATTACGTAGCGATCGCAAGCGCGGCGCAGCCGGGCGCCGCGGGTCGCCACCATCGGATTACGTAGCGATCGCAAGCGCGGCGCAGCCGGGCGCCGCGGGTCGCCACCATCGGATTACGTAGCGATCGCAAGCGCGGCGCAGCCGGGCGCCGCGGGTCGCCACCATCTGACTACGAGGCCACCAGCACGGGCCCGTGACCGGCGGGCCGGGGCGTGCCCACACCCACCACCGACTGGCAGCGGTTCGCCAGGGCCCGCCGATCGGTCCCTGGGAGCTGCAGGGATTCGACGTGGACCCGGGCCAGGGTGCGGCGCACGGTGAGCAGCCTGCCGATGGACCCCACCAGCGTCTCGTCGCCGACGAAGGCCGGCACGGTCGAGACGCTGCCGTCGACGTGGTGATATGTCAACCGCAGCGGCTGCACGGGACGGCTTGCGTCGATCGCGGCCTGGAACATCGCCGGATAGAACGCCCCGCGGCCTCGATGCGGCTGCCCGGCAGCCGCACCGCCGGGATCGTCGCCGGGCGCACCGCACCAGGTGGTGCCCTCCGGAAAACACACGACCGTCTGGCCGGACCCCAGCCGGCGGGCGACGGTGTCCACCACCGCGGGCAGGCGCCGCAGACTGGACCGCTCGATCGGGATGATCTTCAGGGTGCGGGCCACGATCCCGGTGGCGGGGCCGGTGAACATGTCGGCCCGGGCGACGAACGACCCGGGCAGCACCGACCCGATGGCAAAGACGTCCAGCCACGACATGTGCGGGCTGACCACCAGGACACCGCTCAGGTTGCGAATCGGGCTGCCCGTGACTGTGATCCGAATCCCGAAGCAGCGCAACACCATCCGGCAGTAGATGCGCTGAACGCGGGTACGGCCAGGTAGCGGCACCGCCAGCAGCGCCACCCCGGGCGCCAGCAGCAGCGCCAGCATGACGCGAAGCGTCACCCGCAGCGCCACCAACAGGCCGGGCGACGCGGTCACGTCGCCGCGGCGCACACAACCGGCGTCACACGACGCGCGTGGTAACCAGGAGTGCCCGGTGTGGGCGGAGGTGCTCATCGGTCGCGGTCGGCCAGCTGCGAAGCGGCCGACACCGAGCGGAGCCGCTTCAGATATCGCGTATCGGCCCGCCGCTTTTCCAGCAGGACGCAGAAGTCGCCCACCCCGAAGTCGGGGTCGTGCGCGGGCTCGCCGCACACCTGCGCGCCCAGCCGCAGGTAACCGCGCATCAGCGCCGGGATCGACGGACGCGCGGGAGCCGGAATCTGGTCAAGCGCCCGCCCGTCGACCACCACCGGCCGGTGCGGGCGCACCCGGTACTGCGGCGGGGCCGCATGGCGGCTGAGGATGAAGTCGCGCACCCCGCGAAGCTGGCTACCGGGGGCATGGGAATCGCCGCCGATGGGCACCGACACGCAGCCGGTCACGTAGTCGTAGCCGTAGCGGTCCAGGTACGCCAGGATGCCGGCCCACATCAGCAGCACGACGCCGCCGTTGCGGTGCCCCTCGCGCACCACCGCGCGTCCCATCTCCACCAGCGACGGCCTGAGTGGGTCGAAACCGCGGATGTCGAACTCCGTCGCGGTGTAGAGCCCGCCCGCCGCGATGGCGCCGGCCGGGGCGAGCATGCGGTAGCAACCGACCAGTTCGCCGGTGCCGTCGTCGCGGACCAGCAGGTGGTCGCAGTGCTCGTCGAATCTGTCGACATCACGTCGTTCGCCGTCCTTCGTCGGCAGCGCGAAGCCGGGGGTGCTGCTGAAGACGTCGTAGCGGAGCCGCTGCGCCGCCTCGATCATGCCGGGATCCGTCGACAGCAACAGTGAATATCGGGGCCCGCCGGACGACGCCGACGTCGCGCCGTCAGGCTTGTCACTAGGGATCAGGACAGAAGCAATGCTCATGTAAGCCAACGTTGCGTAATCGGTGAGCGAGTCGGCATCGCGGCTGTGACGTGTCTGTGCACGTCAGGTGACGAAATGTCGATGCGGGGCCCGTGCTGCGGCGCGTTGAGGCAGGCGGAACGGATCGGGCCGCGCCGATTCGGCGCCGGCGCCATTCGCCGTCACCGACTTCGAGCCGGGTCTCCACTGGACCTGGCAGATGGCGGCGTCCCCGCGGCGCGCTGGCCGCGGTGATTACGCGAGAGCCCCCGACACCGCGGCGTCGGGGGCTCCTGGGCCGAGAGGATCAGCCCTTGCGCTGCTTGATGGCGTCGGTCAGCTGCGGGGCGACCTTGAACAGGTCGCCCACCACGCCGTAGTCGGCGATCTCGAAGATCGGCGCCTCTTCGTCCTTGTTGACGGCGACGATGGTCTTCGAGGTCTGCATGCCGGCGCGGTGCTGGATCGCCCCGGAGATGCCCAGCGCGATGTAGAGCTGCGGCGACACCGTCTTGCCGGTCTGCCCGACCTGGAACTGGCCCGGGTAGTAACCCGAGTCGACCGCGGCCCGGGAAGCGCCTACGGCGCCACCCAGCGAGTCGGCCAGCTCCTCGACAACGTGGAAGTTGTCCGCGCTGCCGACCCCGCGGCCCCCGGACACCACGATGCTGGCCTCCGTCAGCTCCGGGCGGTCGCCGGCAACCGCCGGCTCGCGCGCGGTGATCTTGGTGACGTTCTCCGCGGGCGCGGGCACCTCGACGGTGACCTGCTCTCCTGCGCCGGCCTGCGGCTCGGCGTCGATGGCGCCTCCGCGGACCGTGACGATCGGGGTGTCACCGTTGGCCTGCGCCTCGACCGTGAACGCGCCACCGAAGATCGAGTGCACGAACTTGTCCTCCTGCACGCCGACCACGTCGACCAGCAGGCCGGAGCCGATCCGGGCGGCGAGCCGGCCGGCGACCTCTTTGCCGTCGGCGTTGGCGGACAGCAACACGGCGGCGGGCGAGTTGGACTCGGCAAGCGCGGCCAGCACGTCGACCACGGGGGTGATCAGGTAATTCTCGGCGTCGTCGGACTCGGCGACATAGATTTTTGCGGCGCCCGCCTCCTTGAGACCGTCGACCAGCGGCGCGGCCGTCCCGGGCTTGCCGACCACGACGGCGGCCGGCTCGCCCAGCGCGCGGGCGGCGGTGATCAGTTCGGAGGTGACCTTCTTCAGTGCGCCTTCGGCGTGCTCAACGAGCACCAAAACTTCTGCCATGGTTTCTTCGCTCTTCTCGTCTGTGGGATGGGTGCTCGTCTAGATGATCTTCTGGGCCACGAGGTACTGGGAGATCTGGTTCCCGCCCTCGCCCTCGTCGGTGACCTTCTCACCCGCGGTCTTCGGCGGCTTCGGCGTCGACGACAGCACCTTCGACCCGGCGTTCTCAAGCCCGACCTCGTCGCTTTCGACGCCGATCTCGGCGAGGGTCAGCACCGTGACCTCTTTCTTCTTGGCGGCCATGATGCCCTTGAAGGACGGGAAGCGTGGCTCGTTGATCTTCTCGGTCACACTCACCACGGCGGGCAGCGACGCCTCGAGCTTGAACACCCCGTCGTCGGTCTCGCGCTCGCCCGTGACCTTGCCGCCCTCGATCGACAGCTTGCGCAGGTGGGTCAGCTGCGGCAGGCCCAGGTACTCGGCGATGATGGCCGGCACCGCGCCGCCGGAGCCGTCGGTGGACTCGTTGCCGGCGATGACCAGCTCGGTGCCCTCAATGGTGCCCAGCGCGCGCGCCAGCGCCCATGCGGTTTGCACCACGCACGAGCCGTGCATGCCGTCGTCCTTGAGGTGGACGGCCTTGTCGGCTCCCATCGACAGGGCCTTGCGGATCGCCTCGGTCGCACGTTCGGGGCCGGCGGTCAGCACCGTGACCGACCCCTCGCCGCCCTCCCGCTCGCGGATCTGCAGGGCCTCTTCGACGGCGCGCTCGTTGATCTCGTCCAGCACTGCATCGGCGGCCTCGCGGTCCAGCGTGTAATCGCCGTCGTTCAGCTTGCGCTCGGACCAGGTGTCTGGGACCTGCTTGATCAGGACCACGATGTTCGTCATGAGTGTGGTTCGTCCTCCTCGAAGGAGTCTCGCAGCAGTCGACCACGAGACTTTCAGTACGCGTTTCGCAGCGCACGGTCGGGTTACTACTCGGTAACTTTGTGCAGCCTGCCTTCACACCATAGCGGGTGGTACTGCAGGTTCTTCCGGCGTGTCCACCCTCGCTAACCGGCGCCGCCGCGTTCCCGGTTCGCGAATCCGACACTTCGCGTTAGCCTGCCTATGCGATGAGCGCAACCGTCCCCGACGTCCCCTGCCACACCTCCGGCGACCCCTCGCCGGCGGCTGACCCCGTGCTGACGCTGACGGGCGAGCGGACCATCCCGGGCCTGGATGTCGAGAATTACTGGTTCCGCCGCCACGAGGTGGTTTACCAGCGGCTGGCCCGACGCTGCGCGGGCCGCGAGGTGCTCGAGGCCGGCTGCGGAGAGGGCTACGGCGCGGACCTGATCGCCGCCGTCGCCCGGCGGGTCCTGGCCGTGGATTACGACGAGGCCGCCGTGGCCCACGTGCGCGGCCGCTACCCGCGCGTGGAAGTGATGCAGGCCAATCTGGCGGCGCTGCCGCTGCCCGATGCGTCGGTGGATATTGTGGTCAACTTCCAAGTCATCGAGCATCTGTGGGATCAGGCACAATTCGTCGCCGAATGCGCACGCGTGCTGCGGCGCGGTGGGTCGCTGATGGTCTCCACACCGAACCGGATCACCTTCTCGCCCGGCCGCGACACCCCGATCAACCCGTTCCACACCCGCGAACTCAACGCCGCCGAGCTGACCGAGTTGCTCCTCGACGCGGGCTTTCGCGACGTGTCGATCAGCGGGCTGTTCCACGGTCCGCGGCTGCGGGAGATGGACGCCCGCCACGGCGGCTCCATCATCGATGCGCAGATCGAGCGGGCGGTTGCCGACGCGCCGTGGCCGCCGGAGCTGGTGGCCGACGTCGCCGCGGTGACGTGCGACGACTTCGACATCGAAAGCGGGCCCCGGGACATCGACGACAGCCTGGACCTGATCGCGATCGCGGTAGCGCCGTGAGCGATTCGCACGACCGGGTGCCCGGCATGTTCACCCTGGTCCTGCACACCCACCTGCCGTGGCTTGCCCATCACGGCCGGTGGCCGGTCGGTGAGGAGTGGCTCTACCAGTCGTGGGCGGCGGCCTACCTGCCGCTGATGCGGGTGCTGACCACGCTGGCCGACGAGGACCGCCGCGGTCTGATCACGCTCGGCGTCACCCCGGTGGTGAACGCGCAGCTCGACGACCCCTATTGCCTGGACGGCATGCACCATTGGCTGGCCAACTGGCGGCTGCGCGCCGCGGAGGCCGCCAGCGTCCGGTCCGCCGCGCGTTCGAAGTCGGCCGACTATCAATCCTGCACGCCGGAAGCGTTGCGCACCTTGGGGATTCGGGAATGCGCCGAGGCGGACGGCGCGCTGGAGGACTTCGCCACCCGGTGGCGGCACGGCGCTAGTCCGCTGCTGCGCGGCCTGATCGACGCGGGCACGGTGGAGTTGCTGGGCGGCCCGCTGGCCCACCCCTTCCAGCCGTTGCTCGCGCCGCGGCTGCGCGAGTTCGCCCTGCGCGAGGGGCTAGCTGACGCGCAGTCGCGCCTCGGAGCGCGAAAAGGTCAGGGGCCCAGCGGGATCTGGGCGCCCGAGTGTGCCTATGCCCCAGGCATGGAGCACGACTACGCCGCCGCGGGTGTCACCCACTTCATGGTCGACGGCCCGTCGCTGCACGGCGACACCGCCCTGGGCCGGCCCGTCGGCGACACCGACGTCGTCGCGTTCGGACGAGACCTGCAGGTCAGCTACCGGGTGTGGTCACCGAAATCCGGCTACCCCGGGCACGCCGCGTACCGCGACTTCCACACCTACGACCACCTCACCGGGCTCAAGCCGGCGCGGGTGACCGGCCGCAACGTGGGATCGGGGGCCAAGGCGCCCTACGACCCCGACCGCGCCGACCACGCCGTCGACGTCCATGTCGCCGACTTCGTCGAAGTGGTGCGCAACCGGCTGACCACCGAATCCGAGCGGATCGGGCGGCCCGCGCACGTAATCGCCGCCTTCGACACCGAACTGTTCGGCCACTGGTGGTACGAGGGCCCGACGTGGCTGCAGCGGCTACTGCGCGCCCTGCCCGCCGCCGGCGTGCGGGTGGGCACGCTGAGCGACGCCCTCGCCGGCGGATTCGTCGGGCGCCCCGTCGCATTGCCGCCCAGTTCGTGGGGCTCGGGCAAGGACTGGCAGGTGTGGGCCGGCGACAAGGTGGCCGACCTCGTCCAGCTCAACAACGAAGTGGTCGAGACGGCGCTGAGCACCGTCGACAAGGCACTGTCGCAGCGAGCCTCGCTGGACGGGCCGCTTCCCCGTGACCACGTCGCCGACCAGATCCTGCGCGAAACCCTGCTCACCGTCTCCAGCGACTGGCCCTTCATGGTGAGCAAGGACTCGGCCGCCGACTACGCGCGCTACCGCGCCCACCTGCATGCGCACGCGACCCGCGAGATCGCCGGGGCGCTCGCGTCCGGGCGGCGGGACGCCGCACTGCGTTTGGCCGAGGGATGGAACCGCGCCGACGGACTGTTCGGCGCACTGGACGCGCGCAGGCTGCCCCGATGAACTGGGCGACCGCATGAAGATCCTGATGGTGTCGTGGGAGTACCCGCCGGTGGTGATCGGCGGGCTCGGCCGGCACGTGCACCACCTGTCGACGGCGCTGGCCGCCGCCGGGCACGAGGTCGTCGTGCTGTCCCGGCGCCCCACCGGCACCGACCCCAGCACGCACCCGTCGTCCGACGAGGTGGTCGACGGCGTCCGGGTGATCGCCGCAGCCCAAGACCCACACGAGTTCTCGTTCAGCACCGACATGATGGCCTGGACTTTGGCCATGGGCCATTCGATGACCCGCGAGGGCCTGTCGGTGAAGAAGCGGGGCACGCACCGGCCGTGGCGTCCCGACGTGGTGCACGCGCACGACTGGCTGGTGGCACACCCGGCCATCACACTCGCGCAGTTCTACGACGTACCAATGGTTTCCACCATCCACGCGACCGAGGCCGGGCGGCACTCCGGTTGGGTGTCCGGGACGATCAGTCGTCAGGTGCACGCCGTCGAGTCGTGGTTGGTGCGGGAATCCGATTCGCTGATCACCTGTTCGGCGTCGATGGCCGACGAGATCACCGAATTGTTCGGGCCCGGCCTGGCCGCAATCACGGTCATCCGCAACGGCATCGACGCCGCGCGCTGGCCGTTCGCCGACCGACGACCGCGCACCGGTCCCGCCGAACTGCTCTACCTCGGGCGGCTGGAGTACGAGAAGGGCGTGCATGACCTGATCGCCGCCCTGCCCCGCATCCGGCGCAGCCACCCCGGAACCACCCTGACCATCGCCGGGGAGGGCACCCAGCAGGAGTGGCTCGTCGAACAGGCCCGGAAACATCGGGTGCTCAAGGCAATTCGGTTCGTCGGCCACCTCGGCCATGCCGAGCTGCTCGCGGTGCTGCACCGGGCCGACGCCGCGGTGCTGCCCAGCCACTACGAGCCGTTCGGGATCGTCGCGCTCGAAGCCGCGGCGGCGGGCACGCCGCTCGTCACGTCGAACATCGGCGGCCTGGGCGAGGCGGTGATCAACGGCCAGACCGGGGTTTCCTGTCCGCCCCGCGACGTCGCCCGGCTTGCCTCGGCGGTGCGGGTCGTGCTCGACGATCCAGTGGCCGCGCAGCGGCGCGCCCGCGCCGCCCGCGAACGGCTCACCTCGGCCTTCGACTGGAAGACCGTGGCCAAGGAAACCGCCCAGGTATATCTCGCCGCCAAGCGCGCCGAGCGCCAGCCCCGGCCGCGAATGCCCATCGTCGAGCACGCGCTGCCCAGCCGCTAACCTGCAGCGATGGGGCTGGAGTTTTCGAGCGTGGTGGACGCGCCGATCGGCGACGTGTTTGCCTGGCACGCCAGGCCGGGCGCGTTCGCCCGGCTCTCGCCGCCGTGGCAACCCACGCGGCTGGTCTCCGAGGCCGCCTCGCTCAAGGACGGGCGGGCGACGCTGGCGCTGCCCGGAGGCCTGCGTTGGGTCGCCGTCCATCAGCCCGACGGCTATGAGCCCCCGCGCCGCTTCGTCGACGCCATTGGCGGAGACGGCCTGGCCACGCTGCCCACCCGAATCGCCGTGCGCTGGCGGCACACCCACGACTTCGAGGAGGTCGGCGACGGCCGCACCCGGGTCATCGACCGGGTGGACACGCCGGTGCCCGGCTCGTTGCTGCGGCCCATGTTCACCTACCGGCACCGTCAGCTGGCCGACGATCTTGCCGCCCACCGACTGGCCGCCGACAACGGGCTGGCCCCGCTGACCGTCGCCGTCACCGGAGCGTCCGGGTTGGTGGGTTCGGCGTTGACGGCTTTTCTGAGCACCGGCGGCCATCGCGTCATCCCGCTGGTGCGCCGCTCCCCGCGCGGCGGCGACGAGCGACAGTGGAACCCCGACGACCCCGACCCGGCACTGTTGGACGGGGTGGATGCCGTCATCCACCTGGCGGGCGCCTCGATCGTCGGCCGGTTCACCGACAAGCATCGACATGCCATCCGCGACAGCAGGATTGGGCCCACCCGCCGGCTCGCCGAGGCGCTGGGCCGCGCGGCGCACCGCCCGGCGGTGCTGATCTCGGCGTCGGCGATCGGATACTACGGAGCCGACCGCGGCGACGAGATCCTCACCGAGGACAGCGACCGTGGCGACGGTTTCCTCGCCGATGTGGTCGCGGACTGGGAGGCGGCGACCACGCCCGCGGAGCAGTCCGGGGTGCGCGTGGTCAAGGTGCGCACCGGGATCGTGCAGTCCCCGCGCGGTGGCACGCTGAAGCTGATGCGCCCGCTGTTCAGCGCCGGGTTGGGCGGACGACTGGGCGACGGCCGGCAATGGCTGTCGTGGATCGGGATCGACGACCTCGTCGACATCTACCACCGCGCGCTGTGGGACCAGGCACTGTCGGGGCCCGTGAATGCCGTTGCCCCGCAGCCCGTTCGCAACAGCGAGTACACCGCGACGCTGGCGCACATCGTGCACCGGTCCGCGGTGTTGCCGGTTCCTTCGCTGGGTCCGCGGGTGTTGCTCGGCGAGCAGGGCGCCCGCGAACTGGCCTGCGCCAGCCAGCGCGTCCTTCCGCACAAGCTGAACGCGGTGGGGCACCGGTTCCGCCAGCCCGACCTTGAGCAGGCGCTCCGCCACCTGCTCGGACAGGCCCGCTGAACTGCGCACGCGGCATTCGGGACCGATGGTTCCCTATTTAACTAACTTAATGGTTCAATCACTTAATGAACTCTGGGGCGCTGACCCGGCGTGCCCGTCGCACCAGCGCGATCGTGATCGGCGTCGTCGCGCTGGCCGTGATTACGTATTCTGGGCGCCCCGCGCGGGCCGAATCCGCGGAAGCGGACAGCACGACCGAGGTCGCCTGCGCGAGCACGATTCAGGCGATACCGACGACGTGGTATTTCCCCAGCACGCCGCCGCTCGGGCTGGTTTGGTTGCAGCACGGCTTTGTGGAAGGCAAGAAGGTATGGTCCGCCTTCGGCCCCGAGCTCGCAGCCAACGGTTACCTGGTGGTGGCCACCACGCTGTCCACCGTCAACCTCTTCGGCTGCACCGTGGAGCACCTGATCGACAACAGAGGGTTCCTGGACAACGTCGCCGAGGTCTTCGCCCATAAAGACGACCCGCATGGCGCGTTGGCGACGTCGTTCGCGATGGCGGCGGAGCAGGCGGGCCGGCCCGGGGCGCCGCTACCCGACAACGTGGTCTTCGTGGGCCACTCGGCGGGGGCCGAGGCCGTCGAATACGTGGCCGAGCGCCTGCACAGCTCCTACCCGGCCGCCTTCACCCGACTGAGCGGCATCGTCAGCGAAGACGGCGTGAAGTCCTTCCTCGGTTCCAACACCGAAGACGCGCTCGCGGGCCTCGCGGGAACGGGGCTGCCGATTTATGCCACGGCGTCGCCCCACCTGCTGTGCAACTTTTTTCAACGCGGCACCAAGGCCATCGAGCGGTACCTGCCGGACCGAACGTTTCACGGGGTGAAAATCACCACCGGCGCTCACGGCGACGCGATGGGTCCCTCGTCGCCGGTCTACGAGAACCTGGTGTGCGGTCGCCCCAAGGCGGACAACGTCGCCGCGGTGTGGGGACTGACCCGCGGCTGGATCGGCGACATGCTCGCGGGCACCGACACTCCCGACTTCTACCCGGGCGGAAGCTATTACACCGAGCTCCTGGTGGCCGGCACGATCACCACGCTGCCGTGACGGAGGCCGTCTCCTATTCCGCGTCCCTGCCGTGGCGGCTTCGCCGGTAAGCGCGGGCGCGCAGATCGGCGAGCCACCGCGGGTGCAGGCTCAGGCCGGGCGGCGTGTTGATCACGGGATCGAACGACACGTCCGACGCCCGTTCGGGGTCGATGACCCGGGTCAACGTGAGCCGGCCCAACGGCGTGAAATCGCCACTGCCACAGGCTTGGTCGAGCGAGACCTCGATGTTGTCGTGCTCGAGGCGCTCGCGCACGCTGTCCAGCGACAGGCCGAGACCGTCGATGCGGCTGACGATGCGGGCCCTGAGCCACCAGTTGGCTCCCTGGTAGTGCAGCGGCATCAGGGTGGTCAGGGTCTGATCGCTCCACGACGCGGCCGGGCGCAGCGCCAGCGCTCGGGACAGCAGGCCCGAGCCGGAGGAGACGACCAGGATGTCCCATGGCCCCGTCCCCTGCGGCGGTGTGACGCGGAAGGCCAGGCCGATGAAGTCGGGCAAGGCGCCAGGGGTGCCACTGGCCTTCGACACCCTGGCGACGACCTCGGACGACGGAATGGGCAGCCCCTGGCCCGCGGGGGCGACCCGTTCGATGGAGCCCTCCGCCAGTACCCCGACCGGATGGAACAACCGTTTGCCCCGGATGGCGGAGCCCCACTGGAAGGGCAATGCGACAAGATCGGAAACGCTCACCGGCGGCGGGTTCCCTTTTCGTCGCACCGGAAACGCGGCAAAACTCCTTACTCGGTCACGCGGTGGTCAACGTGGTCTCGTCCCGGTCCACCCCGCCGGCCGGCCGGGTGGCCGGGCGGCCGATCGGCGGTACCCGAGTCGCCCGCACGTACACCGTGTCACCGTCGCGCAGGGCCAGCGCTTCGGCGTCGCCGCGGGTGATCTGGGCGGTGAACGGCGCACCGCTGGTGGCGCTGGTCAGCTCGACCCGCACCTCGAAACCCAGTGTGACCACCCGATCGACGGTGGCGGCCACGACGCCGACGGACGCCGCGCTGCCGTCGCCGCCCGCGACCGCCATCTCTGGGTTGCGACCCACGCGGATGTCGTGCGGGCGGACGAGGGCGCCGTTGAGTTCCGATACCGCACCCAGGAACGACATGACGAATGGGTTCGACGGGGAGTCGTAAACGTCGCTCGGCGATCCCACCTGCTCGATGCGGCCCTTGTTGAGGACCGCGATTCGATCCGCGACATCCAGAGCCTCCGTCTGGTCATGGGTGACCAAGACGGTGGTGACGTGTACCTCGTCGTGCAGGCGGCGCAACCAGGCGCGCAGGTCTTCGCGCACCTTGGCGTCCAGGGCGCCGAACGGCTCGTCGAGCAGCAACACCTGCGGGTCGACGGCCAGCGCCCGGGCCAGCGCCATGCGTTGCCGCTGACCCCCCGAAAGCTGGTTGGGGTAGCGGCGGTGAAGTCCGCTGAGGCCTACCACCTCCAGGAGGTAGTCGACCTTGTCTTTGATTTCGGCCTTGGGGCGTTTCCGGATCTTCAGCCCGTACGCGACGTTGTCGCGCACGGTCAGGTGTTTGAACGCCGCGTAGTGCTGGAACACGAATCCGATGCCGCGGCGTTGCGGCGGCACGTGCGTCACGTCGCGGTCTCCGATCGTGATCGTTCCGCTGTCCGGTTGGTCGAGACCAGCGATGGTGCGCAGCAGTGTCGACTTGCCCGAGCCACTGGGGCCCAGCAGCGCGGTCAGCGAGCCTGTGGGCACCAGGAAGTCCACGTGGTCCAGCGCCACGAAATCGCCATAGCGCTTGTAGGCATCACGCACGATGATCGCGTGCGAGTCGGAATCACTGATCTGGACCATGTCCGAGTCTCCTTATCAAGTCTCGATTTTCGCGCGTACTCGGCGAACCTGCAGGATTACCTTGACGATCAGGAACGTCACGGCGACGCCCATCATCAACGTCGACAGCGTGTAGGCGCCGTACTCCGCCCCCCGGTTGTAGCGGTCATTGACCAGCAATGTCAGCGTCTGTGATTCCCCCGGCAGATTGGACGACACCATGATCACGCCGCCGAATTCGCCTAGGGTGCGCGCGGTGGTGAGCACGATCCCGTAGGTCAGGCCCCACCGAATCGACGGCAGCGTGATCCGCCAAAACGTCTGCCGCCAGGTCGAACCCAGAGTGGCCGCCGCCAGCTCCTGTTCGATCCCTACCTCCTGTAGCACCGGTTGAACCTCGCGCACCACGAACGGCAGCGTGACGAAGATGCTGGCAAGCACGATGCCGGGAGTGCTGAAGATGATCGTGATGCCGAGGTCTTTTTCGACGAACCCCAGCACCCCGGCCGAGCCCCACAGCACGATCAGGGCGACGCCCACGATGATCGGCGAGACGGCGAACGGCAGGTCGACGACCGTCTGCAGCACGCCCCGGCCACGAAATCTGCTGCGGGCCAGCAGGAGTGCGACTAGCACACCGAAGATCACATTCAACGGAACGACAATGGCCACCACGAGCAACGACAGCTGCAGCGCCGAAATCGCCGCCGGCGTAGTCACCCAGTCGTAGAACTGATTCAACCCGGGACGAAAAGCTCGCCATACGATGATGGCCACGGGAGCGATCAACATCACCGCCAGGTACACCAGCACCGCGAAACGGGTCAGGTAGCGGCCCCAGTTCACCGGGCTCACGGCGCCTTCTCCTCGCGACGGGCCCGCCGGCCACCGACGATCCGCAAGAGGAACAGCACCGCGAACGAAATCGACAGCAGCACGATCGATATCGCGGCCGCGCCGGTCCGGTCGTCGTTCTCGATCAAGGCGCGGATCCACTGGGAGGACACCTCGGTCTTGCCGGGCACCTGACCGCCGATCGTGACCACCGAGCCGAACTCGCCGATGCAGCGTGAGAATGCCAGGCCCGCACCGGATAGCAGCGCCGGAAGCAGAGACGGCAAGACGATCGACGTGAAGATCTTCGGGCCGGTGGCGCCCAGTGACGCCGCGGCCTCTTCGGCATCACGGTCGATTTCCAGCAGCACCGGTTGGATGGCGCGCACCACCATGGGCAGTGTCACGAAGATCAACGCGACCGTGACGCCCGGCGGCGTGTGCTGCAGGTGCACCCCGATCGGGCTGTTCTTGCCGTATAGCGCGAGCATCACCAAGCTGGTGACGATGGTCGGCAGGGCGAACGGCAGATCGATGATGGCGTCGATCACGCCTTTGCCGACGAAGTCGTCGCGCACGAGCACCCAGGCGGTCGCCAGACCGCACACCAAATTGATGGCCGTGACGACAACGGAAACCATCAGCGTCACTTTGAAGGACTCCAGCGCGGCGTGCGAGGTGATCGCCAACCAGAACGCCTGCCATCCTCCGCCGACAGCCTGCCAGGCGATCGCGGCCAATGGCAGCAGCACAATCAGCGAGAGCCACAGCGTTGCCACCCCGACTTGGAGCGACAGCCCGCCCGAACGGGACCGCGGGATCGCCGGTTGAGCTGGCCGCACTCGGCGCGGAATGAGTGCTGGCCTAATCGCTTCCGGTTCGGGGACGACGGCGGTGGTCATCCGGTGGCCTTCAGATAGACCTTGGTGATGCTGCCGGTGCTCTTGTCGAACAACTGCCTATCGACGTCGGCCCATCCTCCGAGATCCGTGATCGTCCAGAGTTTGACCGGCACCGGATAGAGGTCGCGGAACTTGTCCGCCACGGCCGGCTCGACCGGCCGGAAACCGGCCTCGGCCCATAGCCGTTGCGCCGCTGCCGTGTATTGGAAGTTCTTGAACGCAATCGCGGCGTCCAGGTGTGGACTCGTGGCGATGACTGCCAGCGGATTCTCGATCTTGAAGGTCTGCGACGGTGTGATGTGTTCGACCGGTTTCCCTTGCCGTTCAACGGCGATGGCTTCGTTCTCGTAGCTGATCAACACATCGCCACTGCCTTCGGCGAAGACGTCGGTGGCCAGACGGCCCGAACTTGGTCGCAGCTTCACGTGCTCGTGCACCAATCTGCTGATGAAATCGATGCCGGCGCCGGCATCCTTTCCCCCGCCGCTCTTGGCCGCGTACGGGGCCAACAGGTTCCATTTGGCCGAACCCGAACTCAACGGGCTGGGCGTCACGACCTCAATGCCCGGGCGCAGCAGGTCATCCCAGTCCCGGATCTGTTTCGGATTTCCTTTGCGCACAACCAACGTCACCACCGAGCCGAACGGGATGCCCTTGGTGGCATCCTTGTCCCACTCGGCGGAGACCTTTCCGGCCTTGACCAGCCGGGTGACATCCGGTTCGACCGAGAAATTCACGACGTCGGCCGGTTTGCCTTCGACGACCCCGCGGGACTGGTCGGCAGAGGCGGCATAGGAGGCAACCACCTGCACCCCCCTGCCGTCCACAGAAGCGTTGAACGCCGGAATGACCTTGCTCCAACCGGGTTCGGGCACCGAGTAGGCGACGAGGGTGATCTTGGTGTTCGCGTTCGTCAGTCCCGTCCCGCCCACGGCGTCACTGGCACCCCCGCCGCAGGCGGTGACCAGGCCGCACAACAGCGCGAGGGCGGCGCCATGCCGCCGACGCGGTGCGCTGCCGATGCGGTGGAGCATTGATGGCCTTCCGTCGCGGTGGTTTGATCCATGCGTCCCGCGGCCGGTTACCTAGAGGCATCAGTGGGTGATCAACTCCATACCGGACCGCGCAACGGGCTCGAAGAGTCAGCGACAACAATGCACGGGTACTGAGCAAACATCCTCTGCCACGCGCATGGGGGAAGATTAACAAGGCACGGGCGCGCCCGCGGGCGACGACAACCGGATGCAACCGACACGACGGACCGTAAGGGAGTGAACGTTTCGGCAGACGTCGCCGCGTTAACTATCGCGTAACACCGACCCGGTGCCCGGTGTGCCCCGCGGCCCCACCCTGGCGGGCCGTGTCGACCAGCAACCGCGCTCCGCTCGGGCGCCCGAGCGATCCCGAACGCGCAGGCTAGGCCCTCGGCGCCGCATGACGGTAGTCAGGCGCGGCGGATATCACCGACGACGGCCGGTGCGGCCGGGCCGAACTCCTCGCCCGAACGGGCGGCGCGCGGGTTGGCCAGGCCGTGGAGTCGTCCCGGGGCATCCGATGTAAAAGTCACGCTGATGGAAATCGACCGGCCACCCGCAGGCCGACCATGTGTGGTTCCCCGGGCTGGTTTTGCGCGCGGCCGTCGACGTACACCTGCTGCATCACCGCCTGCCAGGACTCGATCTCGGGCATTGCTCCCCACATGCCCTCGAACAAACCGACGATCACGGCCCCGTCGTCGGTCAGGGCGTAGACCGGTCCGCCGAAGTCACGACTGTCCACGGCCATGTCGGCGATGATGAACCGGCCGTCGCTGACGGAGCTGATCGTTCCGCACCGTTGGCCGGCCGATCGACGAAACTGGCACACCGGCAGTCCAGGCTGCGCGCGTAGGCCCGGGGAGGACTTCAGTTGCCGGCCGGTCGGCAGCAGATCCGAGGCGGTCACGTCGGGGCCGAGAGCGATGACCTCGTATTCGACGGGCGACATCGCGCGATTCGGCGCGGCGTCATCGGCGTCATCGGCGGCCTGGCGGCGGGCGAGCACCACCTTCCCGACGGGGTTCCCGTCGTGGTCGGTGACGTCGGGCTCACCGTTCCCGCATTGACCGGTGGTCACCGCGACCCGCAACCGGGGCTCGACCAACCCCACCATGCACACCACGGCGCCCTGGCGAATCTCCATACCGGGAAAGGCGGTGACGGCCGGGGTCGCGATGGCGTGGCCCGGGCAGCCGACCACCGTCACCGCGAAACCGACGGCGATCGCCAGGCGACCGCCCCGCCCGCTGACCACTTCCATTGGGCGCCACCACCCCTCACATCCGTCCGAGGGATCTTGTCGGACACGCTGCTGAGCCGCGTATACCCGCGGGCAACGCCACCAAACGGCTTAATCACAGGGGCCGAGGCGAAATCGCCGATCACTCCTGGGGTACTGCCAGTTCGCCCTGGAATCGTTGCATGGCGTCGATCACGGCGGCGAGGACCCGATGCGCTGCCATCAGGTCGGTGTCGGGCAGCTCCTCGAGGGCGACCCGGCTGTGGGCATCGAGCGGAGTGAAGAACGACCGGGCGGTAGCCAGCCCCGATTCGCCGTGCCGCAGGATGACCTTGCGTCGGTCATCGGGATGGGAATCGCGCCGGATATGACCCGAGTCGATCAACCGATCCACCAGGTAGGTGATCGCCGAACCGGACAGCCCCATCCGTTGGCTGAGGTCTCCCGAGGTCATCGGCCGCCCCGCGGTCTCTGCCACCATGATGTACATCAATGCGCGGAAGTCATTGGACCGCAACCGATGTAACATCGCAAACCGCCGACCGATCTGGTCGGATTCGGTCGAGATCTCCCGCAGATCGGCCGAGATCAGCGACTCAAGCGCTTCGCGGCGCGGGCGCTGTTCATCGGCTTCCATAACAAAGTGAGCATATCCGGTGAACCGGCCACACAGTTCAGTTCGTTAATGGTTAATTGATTGAAATGACCCTCGGTGTCGACCGCGGCCGCGAGCCCGAGTACCCCGGCGGTGTTAGTTGCGACTGGCGAACCGATAGGAATTTCAGTAAGTTAATGTTTAAGTTATTGAACATGATGGGCAGATCGTCCGGGGTTGAGACGGCCTGAGCGGAGCGGGAACTCGACGGCTTGATGGCCGGGCTTCGCCTCCGAGCAGCGGTGTGACCGCGTGTGTTTGAGCCGTCTCAGCCCGGGAATGCCAAGCCGTCCAGGAGGGAGTGTGTGGCGAAGATGGGTGCTTTGTCGTTGACACCCGCCACGGAGTCGCCGGCGGCTGCCGCGGACTGGCCCGGCACCGCCCCCTTCGACGAGTGGCGCTCGAGCGTGCGGCACGGCGTTCTCGACCTTCTCGGCGCCTTCGTCGAACCCCGGCGCTCCCAGTTGGACGACACCCGCGTCGACGCCGCTGGCGACATCCTGTTGGCGTTCGCCTCCGGGGGCAAGTGCCTGCGGTCGACGTTCGTGTATTTGGGGTGGCTCTGCGGTGGCGCGCCCGGCGAGGCCGCGCTGCGGGCGGCGGCCAGTTTCGAGTTGCTGCACGTGTTCGCGCTGCTGCAGGACGACGTGATGGACGGTTCGGCGCAACGGCGAGGCCGCCCGTCGGCACACCTGCAATTCGCCCAATGGCACCGCGAACGTGGGTTATCCGGCTCGTCAGAGCGGTTCGGTGAATCGGCCGCCATCCTGCTGGGTGACCTCTGCCTGATCTGGTCGGAGCAGATGCTGCGGGAAAGCGGTGTCGGCGCCCGGCGGCTGCAGCGGGCGTGGCCCCGCTACGACACGATGCGCACCGAGCTGGCGGTGGGTCAGTTCGCCGACCTGACGAGCGATGTCCGGCGCATGCCCTCCCTGGAGGCCGTGCTGGACGTGGCGCGACGCAAGTCGGGCAACTACACGGTGCGGCGACCGTTGGAGATCGGCGCGACGATGGCTGATTGCGACGATCGGGCGCTGACCCAGCTCGGCCGCTACGGGGCCGCCATCGGAGAGGCCTTCCAGCTTCGTGACGACGTGCTCGGCGTCTTCGGCTCGCCGGCGATCACCGGGAAGCCGGCTGCAGGAGACCTGTTGGAACGCAAGGCAACCAGCGTCGTGGTGGCCGCTCACCAGCTGGCCGATCCGCCCACCCGGGCCGAACTGACCGAATTGATGAACGGCCATTTCCTTGACGACGACGCGCTCGACCGATGCAAAGCGCTGATCGTGGCGACCGGGGCGGTCCAGATGATCGAGCAGATGATCGCCGACCGGGTCGCGTCCGCCCGCGAACACCTCGACGGCACCTCGATCAACGACCCCGTTCGCGCCGCGCTGGACGAAATGGCCGCCGCCTGCACGGATCGCGCCGAATGAGCGGCACAAATTTGGGAGAATGCTGACATGCGGACCATCGAGGGACGCAGCGAGCGCGTGGTGGTGATCGGCGCGGGCCTGGCCGGCCTGTCCGCCGCGCTGCACCTGGCCGGCCGCGGGCGCAAGGTCACGGTGGTCGAGCGCCACCCCTGGCCGGGCGGACGCGCGGGCCGCCTCGACATCGACGGCTACCGCATCGACACCGGGCCGACGGTGCTGACGATGCCGGACATCATCGACGAGACTTTCGCGGCCGCGGGCCAGAGCCGGTCGGACCGGCTGGATTTGCTCCCTCTCGACCCGGCCTACCGGGCGGTGTTCGCCGACGGCAGCGCGCTCGACGTGCACACCGACCCGGACCGGATGACGACAGCCATTGAGGAGTTCGCTGGATTCGGGCAGGCAGCGGGCTACCGGCGGCTGCGCAAATGGCTGCAGCGGTTGTACAGGATCGAATTCGACGGGTTCATCGCCGCCAACTTCGATTCCCCGCTGTCGTTGCTCACGCCGCAGTTGGCGCGCCTGGCCGTGATCGGCGGCTTCCGCAAGTGGGACCGTGTCGTCAAGCGGCATATCAGCGACGCTCGGCTGCAACGGGTCTTCACGTTCCAATCCCTCTACGCTGGCGTGGCGCCGCGGAACGCCCTGGCCGTGTACGCCGTCATCGCCTACATGGACACCGTCGCGGGCGTGTTCTTCCCGCGCGGCGGCGTTCGCGCCCTCCCCGACGCGCTGGCTGCGGCCGCCGCCGACGCGGGGGTCGAATTCCGTTACGACGCCACCGTCACCGGGCTCGACCGCGCCGCTGGACGGGTCAGGGCGGTGCTAACCGATCGCCTGGACCCCATCACGTGTGACGCGGTGGTGCTGACCACCGAACTGCCGCAGACCTACGAACTGTTGGGCCGCACACCGCGGCGCCCCGTGCGGCTGCGCCCGGCGCCGTCGGCGGTCGTGGCCCACCTGGGGTGCCGCCGCGTCGCTTCCGGCGTGGCTCATCACACGATCCTGTTCGGTGATTCCTGGGATCAGACCTTCACCGACATCATCCGCGATGGCCGCCTGATGCAGGATCCCTCGCTGCTGGTCACCCGCCCCACCGCCAGCGACCCGACCCTGGCACCGGACGGGAACGACCTGCTGTATGTGCTCGCCCCGGCGCCGAATCTGGATCGCGGGACCATCGACTGGGACACCGTCGGCGCGCGCTACGTCGACAACCTCATCGACCAGGTCGCGGAGCGGCTGTTGCCCGGGTTGCCCGGGGACGCAACGGTATTGGACGCCGTCACGCCCGCCGACTGGGCGCGCCAAGGCATGGCCGCGGGCAGCCCCTTCGCGCTGGCCCACACCTTCGGGCAGACGGGGCCGTTCCGGCCGGCCAATATGCTGCGCGGCGTCGAAAACGCGGTGCTCGCCGGGTCGTCAACGGTGCCCGGCGTCGGTGTCCCCACCACGCTGATCTCGGGTCGCCTCGCCGCCGACCGCATCACCGGCCCCAGCGCCGGCGGGGCCAACCGGATGACGACGCACCACGACATGAGGGCCGGGCTGACATGATTCGCAGCGAACTGGACGCGGCCGGAATCGACGATCCGCGCCTGCGCGAGGGGTATCGGCGCTGCCGCGAACTCAATGCCGCGCACGGCCGAACCTTCTTCTTGGCCACCCGCCTGCTGGCACCCGACCAACGTCCGCCGGTGCACGCCCTGTACGGTTTCGCGCGCTACGCCGACGACATCCTCGACGACCTCGACCCCAGCCTGAGCACCGACGTACGCGGCGCGCGGCTGCAGCAACTGGCCGACGAATTCTTCTGCGGCGGACACCATCTCGATGATCCCGTGCTCGCCGCGGTCACCCATACCGCCCGTCGGTACCGCATCGGCGCCCAACTGTTCGACGACTTCCTGGCGTCGATGCGGATGGATCTGACGGTCACCGACTATCCGGACCGCAAGGCGCTCAATCTTTACATGCGCGGATCCGCCGAAGCCATTGGCTTGCAGGTGCTTCCGGTGTTGGGCACCGTGGCGCCGGTACAGGAGACCGCGCCCTACGCCGCGGCGCTGGGCAGGGCGTTTCAGCTCACCAACTTCCTGCGCGACGTCGATGAAGACCTGTTGCGGCAGCGGGTCTACCTCCCGGCCGACGAACTCGCCGCACACGGTGTGGATCGCGAGCTGCTGACGTGGTGTCACCGCAATCGCCGCACCGACCCACGGGTGCGCGAGGCGCTGGCCGCCCAGCACGAGATCACCCGCGAGACTTACCGGTTCGCAGCCACCGGCATCGCCATGCTGAGCCCGCGCTCGCAACCGTGCGTCGCGGCCGCGGCGGCGCTGTACTCCGAAATCCTGGACCGCATCGAAGAGAGCGACTTCGCGGTGTTCAATCACCGGGCCACGGTCGGCCGAGCTCGACGACTGCAGGTCGCCGGCATCGGGCTGATACGGTCGTGGCGGGCGCGCAATACTTCGCCCGGCGTTACCGATGCCCCGGGGGCCGCATGACCGATCGCTGGCAATATCTTCTGGTCCTGGCCGCCTGCCTGGGGATCACCGCGCCCCTGGAGTTCATCGGTCCCGGCGTCTACCGGCAGTGGCGGCGACTGGTGAAGGCCGTCTTCCCGGTGGCCGTGGCGTTTCTGCTCTGGGACGAGATCGCCATCGCGGCACACGTGTGGACGTACAACGGCGCGTACATCACCGGCGTGGACATCCCGTTCCGGGTGCCGATCGAGGAGGTGCTGTTCTTCGTTGTCATTCCGATTTGCGCGTTGCTGACCTACAACGCCGTGAGCACGATCCTGGACAGGGTCAACCGGCGGTGAGCGGCCTGGGGTATACCGTTCCGGCCGTGGCGTCGGTATTCGCAGTCTGCACACTGGAATTGGCGGTCCTGCGCACCGGCCTCTTCCGGCGACCGGCCTACTGGTTGTCGATGCTGATCATTCTCGGGTTCCAGGTTCCGGTTGACGGGTGGCTGACCAAGCTCAGCTCTCCCATCGTCAGCTACGACCCTCACCACATCACCGGACTGCGGTTCCCGTTCGACATCCCGGTCGAGGATTTCTTGTTCGGCTTCGCACTGGCCACCGCGGTGCTGCTGGGTTGGGAACGCCAACGTGCGCGTCGGTGAGGCCGGCCCGACGCCAGGCGAACTATCGGCCGCCTTCGACGCCGGGGCGACAGCCTACGACCGCCTGGTGGGTGCCAGCCCGGGGTATCACCAGCAACTGCTGCTGTCCGCCCGCCGCATGCGGATACGCCACCGCGGCAAGGGCTTACGGCTGCTGGACGCCGGGTGCGGCACCGGCGCGTCGACGGCCGCACTGCTGGCCGTCGCCCCGGAGGCCGAGATCGTCGCCGTCGACGCGTCGCGGGGCATGCTCGACGCGGCGGTCGCGAAAAACTGGCCCCCGTCGGTGCGGTTCGTGCACACCCCGGTCGAGCAGCTGGTCGAGCACGGGATCACCGGGCCGTTCGACGGAATCTTGGCCGCCTACCTCGTCCGCAACCTCGCCGACCGGGACGGCCAACTGCGGAAACTTCGGACGATGCTGCGGCCCGGTGCCACGCTCGCGGTGCACGAGTACTCGGTGCGCGACTCCCCCGCCGCGACCCGCATTTGGCACGCCGTGTGCTGGGGCATCATTATTCCCGCGGGATGGTGGCGCACCCGTGACGCGGCGCTGTACCGCTACCTGTGGCGCAGCGTGCTGGAGTTCGACGGCGCGGCCCGATTCCGGGACCGTCTCGCCGATGCGGGTTTCACCGCCGTGCACAGCGAAACGATGCCGGGCTGGGAGGCCAACATCGTGCACACCTTCCTGGCGGACGCGCCGCTATGACGACCCTCGCCACCGATCGCCGAAGCGAAACACTGCCCGCGCCAACCGGTTTCCCGGACGCCAGTGCGCTACCGTTGACGCCCCGAGCGGTCGTCGTGGGCGGTGGCATCGCGGGGCTGGCCGCCGCCACCGGCCTGGCCGAACGCGGCGTCGCCGTCGACGTGATCGAGCGCGAGGAATATCTCGGCGGCCGGGTGGGCGGCTGGACCGAGCGCGAAGACGGCACCGAGCTTGCGATGAATCGGGGCTTCCACGCGTTCTTTCGGCAGTACTACAACCTGCGCGCCCTGCTCCGCCGCGTCGAACCGCAGCTGCGGATGCTCACACCCGTCGACGACTATCCGCTCATCGACGGTGCGGGCCGGCGCGACACCTTCCGGGGGCTGCCGCGCACCCCACCGTGGAACGCGGTGGCCTTCGCCGCTCGCAGCCCGACCTTCCGCCTTCGCGACTTCCTGCAGATCGACGCTCGCGCCGCCGCGCCGCTGGCCGCGGTGTCGGTGCCCGGAATCTACGAACGCCTCGATCACTTCGATGCCGCGACTTTCCTCAAAAGCATCCGATTCCCAGAAGCGGCAAGGCATCTGGCGTTTGAGGTGTTCTCCCGCAGCTTCTTCGCCGACCCGTCGAAGCTTTCCGCGGCCGAGCTGGCGGCCATGTTCCACATCTACTTCCTGGGCTCGTCCGAAGGCCTGATCTTCGACGTCCCCACGTCCAACTACGACACCGCCCTCTGGCAACCGCTGCGCGGCTACCTCGAGGCGCGCGGGGTGGGATTCCGGCTCGGCACCAGCGTCTCTCGCATCGAGACCGGGTCGACGCAACCGTTCCGGGTGCGGACGGATTCGGGCGATCACCTGGACGCGGACGCCGTGGTGCTGGCCACCGACGTGGCCGGCCTGCAGCGCGTCGTCGGGGCCTCGACCGGCCTGGCCACCGGCGACTGGCGCGCACAGATCGCGCGGCTGCGGACCGCGCCGCCGTTCGCGGTCCATCGGCTGTGGCTCGATCGTCCCGTCACGGCGCAGCGGCCGGCGTTCCTGGGCACGGCCGGCCACGAGCCGCTGGACAACATCAGCGTGTTGGAACGCTACGAACGCGAGGCCGCCGAGTGGTCGCGTGCGCACCACGGTTCGGTCGTCGAACTGCATTCCTACGCCCTCGACGCACCGCCGTCGCGCGCGGCGGCGCTGCGCCAGCTGCGCAGGGTGTATCCGGAAACCGCTGCGGCGCAGATTATTTGCGAGCGAATACTGCATCGCAGCGATTGCCCGCTGTTTGCGCCCGGCTCCTACGCGGACCGCCCGGCGGTGGTCACCCCCCAGCAGGGCCTGCTGTTGGCCGGCGACGCCGTGCGCGTCGACTTGCCGGTCGCACTCATGGAGCGCGCCGCCACCACCGGTTGGTGCGCCGCGAACCATTTGCTGAAAAGATGGGGACTGGCCGGGCACCCGTTGGTCACCGTACCCACCCGAGGCCGGTCGGCCCTGTTGCGATGGCTCGCCACCCGCGAAGGATCCACTCAACGATGAATATTCGCGAACAGCTTCACCAGCTATGGCCCGGGCCGCGGCCCAAAAGCTGGCCCTTGCAGGCGATCCCACGCACTCCGTGGGCCGGCCAGCGCCCGACCTACCGCGAGGCGCAGCCCGCCATCATCGACGACGCCCTGAATCGGGCCCAGAGTAGGCCGACCGGGAACTGGTTCGCGTTCGCCGGCAGCGCCGACGTGCGGTCCGGACGGCCCTTCGGCGCCCGGGTCGCAGGGGTCGACATCGTCGCCTGGCGCGACGACGAACGCCGGCTCCGCGTCGGCCCACGCAGTTGCCCCCACCTGGGCGCGGACCTGGCCACCGGGACGGTGCACGGCGGCACCCTGATCTGCCGATGGCACGGACTGGCCCTGGACGGCCGGGCGCGCGAATTCGGCTGGAGCCCGTTGCCCAGCCACGACGACGGCGTTTTGGCGTGGGTGCGGCTCGACAAGGCCGGCGGCGAGGAGCCGTCGGCCGAACCGGTGCTACCGGCCCGGCCGACCGGTGACACCCTGGCCGCCGTCGCCCGCATGGCGGGCGTGTGCGAGCCCGCCGACATCATCGCCAACCGACTGGATCCCTGGCACGGCGCCTGGCTTCACCCCTATTCATTCACCCGGCTCGAAGTGCTCACCACCCCAACTGAAACCGTCGATCGCTTCTTGGTGGCGGTGACCTTCCGGATGGGTCGCCTGGGCGTCCCGGTCGTCGCGGAGTTCAGCTGCCCGGAGGCCCGCACCATCGTCATGCGCATCGTGGACGGCGAGGGAACCGGCAGCACGGTCGAAACCCACGCCACCCCAATCGGATTGGGCTCGGACGGCCGTCCCCGCACGGCCGTGCTGGAAGCCAGCATCGCGCATTCGGACCGGCCGGGGTTCGCGCGCGCGTCGCGGGCCGCCCCAGTGATCACCCCGCTCATGCGCTTCGCCGCCAACAGGCTCTGGCGCGACGACCTCGCTTACGCCGAGCGCCGCTACCAGGTGCGCGCCGGCCTGGGCTGACGGGGGCATTGCCGTGCGGAAAGGGTATGTCGCCGCTGTCGTCGTTACCGTTGGCGTGCACCTCGCCTACTTGGCCTACGTGCCCGTCGGCGGCTTCCTCGCGTTGCGCTGGCCGCGCACCATCGTGCTGCACCGGGCGGCCGTGGCCTGGGGCGTCGCCGTCATCGCGCTCAGGCTGCCCTGCCCGTTGACGTCGGCGGAATCGTGGGCGCGCCACCGGGCCGGCATGGATCCCCCGCCCACCACCGGGTTCGTCGACCGCTATGTCGTGGGTCTAGTCGTGCCCGCCGGCCGCGTCGGCGTCGCGCAGGCATTCGCCTTCCTGGGGGCCGCGATCTCCTGGGCCCTGTTCGCACGGCGCGTCAGCCGCTGAGGCCAGGCCGTCCCCCCGAAACCCCGGCGACTGCCGAATCCGTGACGGGCGGCACCGCTACGTGGTCAGGCCGACGGGACTTGCGCTGCCACAACGCCCAAGCGGCAACCGAAATCAAAATGGTCGAGAGGATCACGGTCGGCCAGAGGGCCAGCTCCGCCAGCCACAAGTCCCGCTGCACGCGCGCCACCGTACGCCGCCCGCGCCAGACGCGCCTCGGCATCTCTTTCACAGTCATCGCAGCCCTCATACCCCGCACCGGGCGAATCAAACGCCACGGCCCGAAAGGATCTCGAGCTTTGAAGGGGTTTGGCTCGCCGCGTTGGCGGCTAGTCACCAGCATGAGCACTGAGTCCCGCGTTCCCGCCGAGCCGTCATCGCAATCGTTCACCCGGCTAGCGGCCGCCTGGTGGGCACTCGTGGTCGGCCTGCTGATCCTGATCGTGCTGCTCATCTTCGTCGCACAGAACACCGACTCGATAACCGTGCACTTCCTCGCCTTCCACTGGAACTTGCCGGTGGGAGTGGGCTACCTGCTGTCGGCGGTGGCCGGCGCCACGACGACGGTGCTCGTCGGTGCCGCCAGAATGATCCAGTTGCGCAGGGCGGCCAAGAAACAACTCAAGGCGCTTTGATTCTCACCGCCCGCAAAACCCCTTGCTCAGCAGGCATTCCCGAATGCAATGTACTGGAGCCTTCGCGATCTGATCAGTAACTTAAATATTAACCGAATTAACGTGCTGGGTGACCTCCGAGCGATTCGGCGCGGGTCTTAGCGGGAATGCCACGGCGACGGGGCGGGAGGAAACCATGAGCCATAACGGAACTAGTGATGCGGTCGCGCAGGCGGTGGGCAAAGTCACGGAGGCTCTGGAGACCATCGAGCGAGCCCGCGGACACCTGTATTCGTTTCATCAGCTGACCGGGCGCGCCGACCTACAACTCGACGAGGCGGTGGCCCGGCTGAAGGATCTCGGACACGCCGACCTGGCGGAACACCTCAGGCGGGAACTCATCGGGCGCAACGTATTACCGGGGCGGTGGAGCTTCCAGGTCGTCGACGACTACGACGACGGCTATTACCGCTGTTTTCAGGAGATCGAGCGGCTGGTGCGAGACCGGCTCACCGGCGGACGTCGTCATCTCCACGAAGCGCAGCTGAAGGAACGCCGGCGCACCGCCGGGCATCCGGCCCACACCGCCACGCCCCACGACCACTCGTCGAAGGACTGAACTGATGCATTGCGTCGTGTTCGGCGCCACGGCATCCCTGGGCACGCGGCTCTTCCCCCAGCTGCTCGCGGCCGGGCACACCGTGCGGGCGCCTGACTCCGCCAGCTCGACGACGTCGCGTGGCACGCGCGAGTCGAGGTCGTTCAGGGCGACGTCATCGACACCGGCGCCGTACGGCGGGCACAAGACGGTCAACAGGCGCTGTACTACCTCGTGCATTCGCTGATGCCCAACGGGAGTGAGCTGGGCGCCAAGCGCCACCTGGCCCAACGCCCCCACGGCAACATCGACGAGAGCACGTGGCGGTATTCGCTGATGAACTGGGGTCACGACCCGATGAAGCCCTAGAGCGCCGGCGCGCGGTCCGCGCGGCGCCCGGGTGGTTCGCCGGCGGATCCGGTGCAAATGCGAGACACTTATCGGGGTTCGCGGGCCGCGTGTGGCGGTCGCCGATACGCTGGTCGGCGAATCTCGCAAGAAGGACACAGATTAGTGACCAAGCGCGGCGCCGCAAACCGGCGAATGGACCGAGCCGAACTCGAAAAGCTGATGTCGGCCGACATGCGTGCACTCACAGCGCAATCGGACCGCATCGGCCGGCACTTCGCCCGCCAGCATGACGTCGGCGGCACCGACTTACACGCCTTGTTGCACATCATGGTCGCCGAAACCGCCGGAACGCCGCTGACGCCGGCGCAGTTGCGCCACCGCCTCGACGTGTCGCCCGCCGCTATCACGTATTTGGTGGACCGGATGATCGACTCCGGCCACCTCCGCCGCGAGCCGGATCCCGATGACCGGCGCAAGACGCTGCTGCGCTACGAGGAATCGGGTATGGCCCTGGCCCGCTCGTTCTTCACCCCGCTCGGTGCGCACCTGCACGAGGCCCTTGCCGACGTCTCCGACCGCGATTTGACCGCCGCACACCGCGTTTTCCAGGCGATGATGGCGGCGATGTCCACCTTCGAATCGCAACTCGCCACGCCGGGCCAGAAACCGCCGGAAACGGACGGCAAGCCCGCCCCCACCAGGGGCCGGCGTCGTGCGGTGCACACCGGCGACCAACCTGGCTAGGGCACCGGTCGCCGGGCCGCGGAACCAAGCACCCGCTGCTCGATCAGCTCGGCCCCGCGCCGCACCCCGCCCGTCGCGGCGAACCCGGCGGCCACCCGACGAGCGCCGTCCGCCATCGTCATCGCCGCGCGCACCTTCGCCCGCAACCGTGCGGCCGTGAGGCTCTTAGCCGCCAGGCGGGTGCCGCACCGAGCGACCTCCACACGCCGAGCGACCTCCGCCTGGTCGCGCGCGAACGGCACGACGCAGACGGGCACGCCACGGTCGAGGGCCTTCAGCGTCGTGCCCATCCCGCCGTGCGTGATGGCGCAGCTGGCTCGCCGCAAGAGGGCTGCGTGCGGGACGAAGCGGCAGACGGTCGCGTTGGCCGGCGTGGGAAGGTCCGGCGGAATACCGGCCGGAAACGTCGCCACCACGTGGACGGGCTCGTCGGCCAGCGCCCGCAAGGCGATTCGTCCGAGGGCGGCGTCTGGCTGCCTGATTGACGAGGTGTTCACCAGCACCACCGGTCGGTTGATGTCAGCGACCCAATCCGGGGTGGACGCCTGCGGAGGTTCGAATACGCACGCGCCGATGTGGTGCACCAATGCGGCCCATCCCGGGTGGGGATACTCGAAGGGCTCGCCGCCGACGGCCAGCAGCAGCGGCGCCCGCCGCACGAAGTCGTCGACCGACACCACGGGCGACAACCCCAGCTCGGCGCGAATCGCGTTGACGCGCGGCACCACTGGCCGGTCGAACAGATGCCGGACGATCGGCCGCACTGAGGCGTCACGCAGTTCGCCCAGGATGCCCGGCAACGGGCGCAGCCCCGGACCGAACGGCGGCACCCCGCGCGACCGCAGGTACGGCGTGAACGGCGAGAAGACCAGCCACGGCGTATCGCCTGCCTCAGCGGCCGACATCGCCCCCCAGCAGTTCGCGTCCACAATCACCGCGTCCGGTCGCACGGCGCACAACGCACGTCGCAGATCCTCGACTTCGAGTACCGCGCGCCGGCACAGCACGTCGATGGTTAACTTCAGCACTCCCAATGCGTTTCGGGCGCGCCAATCCTCACCGACGATCGACTCGATCGCCGGGTCGACCGGCTCGGCGTGGACGCCGACCGCGCGCATCGTCGCGACGCCAGCCGCCATGGTGCGCACGTGCACCTGGTGACCGCGGCCGGCGAGCTCGGTCAGCAGCGCGCCCGCCGGCAACAGATGCCCCAAGGCCGGCGACCCGTAGGCCAGTATCACCGCCATCTCGCACGCGGCTACGGGACGGGGGTCAGGTCGACGGCACGCAGGCCGGAGAGGCTTGCGACGCCACAGCCGTGCAGACAGACGCGGAGCTCGTCGATGAACGGCTGCAGCCAATCGACAACGGCCGCAGCCGAATCCATCGCGGCCGGAAGCAGGGGGCGAGCCACCGCTACCACGTCGGCTCCCAACGCGATCGCCTTCGCCGCATCCATACCGGTACGGATCCCGCCGGAGGCGACCAGCGGAAGGTCCGGCAGCACATCACGCACCTCCACGATCGCCCTCGCCGTCGGGATGCCCCAGTCAGCCAGATGCGGATAACGCAGCTCGCCGTAGCGGACGAATTGCTCGACCCGCGACCAGGAGGTGCCGCCGGCGCCCGCGACGTCTATTCCGGCGACCGGCAGATCTCCCTCGGCCCCAACCAGTTCCGTGGCGGCCGCCCCGCCGATGCCGTGACCCACCTCCTTGAGCAGCACAGGGCAATCGATCGCGTCGGCCGCATCACGCAGCCGGGCCAACGAGCCGGAGAAATCGGTGTCACCGTTGCGCTGGATCGCTTCCTGCAACGGATTGGTATGCACCGCAAGCGCATCGGCGCCCACCCGATCCAGGGCCTTCGCCAGATCGGGCACGGTGGCCTTGGTCAGTTGGGCCAGGCCGATGTTGCCGAACAGCAAGACATCCGGGGCCACGTCACGGACGGTGAAGCTTCCGGCGGCACGTTCACCCAACGCGCTGTCCAACATGATCCGCTGCGAGCCGAGCATCATCCCGATGCCGAGCTCTTGCGCAGCCGCGGCCAGGTTCCGGTTGATGGTCCCCGACAACTCGGCGCCGCCGGTCATCGCGCCGATCAGAACCGGGAAGCGCAGGTCCGCGCCGAACAATGTGGTCGACAGGTCGATGTCATCGAGGCTGGTCTGGGTCAGGGCGTTGTAGGGCAACCGGTAACGCTCCAGCCCGGTGGTCACATGCTCGTAGTTGACCGGCTCGGCGAGGCACACGTCGATGTGGCGCCGCTTGCGGGTGGTGGGCGCCCGATCCGCCGTCACGGCAGCCACCCCGGGGCGACGAAGCCGCGCCCGCTCGCATCCATAATGTCCATAGTGCCCCTTGTTGCGCACCGCCAATGTGCAGCGGCGCATAATTTCAGTTGATTAATGTTTAACATACTGAAAGACTTCACAGCGTGGTGTGGGATCGCTTGGCCGCGGCCGTAACGGGACGATGCTCGTGGCTGATCGCGCTGGCCGCCGTCCTCCTCGGCGGCGTTTTCCTCGCGCTGATCGGCGCCAACGGCGCGGCCGGACAGGCGCCGCTGTCGGTGCCGACCCGTTCGGACTCGGCGAAGGTCGACGCCATGTTCCGCCATTTCCCCGGGGGAGACCGTGTCCCGCTGATCCTGGTGGTCAGCCGCACCGATGGTGCCGCGCTGGGTCCCGCCGACGTCGCCGCCGCCCAAGCCGCCCGGGACCGCATGCAGGCCGCCGCCACGCCGGGTGGGGCGACCGGAGCCGCGCCCCCGCAGGTGTCGGCCGACGGCAAGGCGGCTATCTCGGTGGTGCCCATTGGCGCCGACCTCTCGGGCCTCGACTTAAGCGACGCGGTCGCCACGCTGCGCCGGGCCGCCTCCACCGGCCTGCCGGCGCAGCTGGCGGCCCACGTGACCGGCGGCCCGGCGTTCGGCGCCGACATTGCCGGCGCGTTCACCAATGCCAACGTCACCCTGCTCGCGGTGACGGCATCGGTGGTGGCGCTGCTGCTGGTCGCCACCTACCGCTCCCCCGTGCTGTGGCTGGTGCCGCTGCTGGTGGTCGGGTTCGCCGACCGGGTCGCGGCGGCGGTGGGCACCGCGGTGGCGTCGTTGACCGGGCTGAGCTTTGACGGCGCCACGTCCGGGATCACCAGCGTGCTGGTCTTCGGGGCCGGCACCAACTACGCGCTGCTGCTGATTTCGCGGTATCGGCAGGAGCTTCGGCGCCATCCCGAACATCGAGATGCGTTGCGCCGCGCGGTGCGGATGGCCGGTCCGGCGATCGTCGCCAGCAACGCCACCGTGGTGCTGGCCCTGCTCGCCTTGCTGTTCGCCTCAACCCCGAGCACGCGCAGCCTGGGCGCGCTGGCGGCCTGCGGACTGGTGGTCGCCGCGGTATCCGCCCTGGTGATACTCCCCCCGCTGCTGGCGCTGTGCGGCCGGCGATTGTTCTGGCCGTTCGTCCCGCGTCCCGAGGACACCGCCACCGCGGATTCGGGTGCCTGGCAGCGCATCGGCGAATGGGTGAACCGGCGCCCGGCATTGGTGGCGACGGCCGCGATCGCGGGCCTGGCGGTGCTTGCCACCGGCCTGCTGGGCACACGAATCGGCTTGTCGCAGACCGACCAGTTCCGGGTGCACGCGGATTCGGTCTCCGGCTATGACATCGTGGCGGCGCATTTCCCGGCCGGCCTGGTCAACCCCACGCTGGTGATCGCCCCCACCGTGTCGCAGATGCCGCAGGCCATCAGCGCGACTCGCGGCGTGGTGTCGGCGACCGAATCGGGCCGCTCGTCCTCGGGCCTTTCGAAATGGTCGGTGGTGATCGACGCGCCGCCGTCCTCCGAGCGCGCGTTCAATATCATTGCCGCACTGCGCCAGACGACGAAGTCGGCGAGCCCCTCCGCGTTGGTGGGTGGGGCGGACGCGCAGGCGCTCGACGTCCGCGACGCGGCCACCCGTGACCGGCATCTGCTGATTCCGGCGATTCTCGCCGTCATCCTGCTCGTCCTGTATGTCCTGCTACGGTCCGCGCTTGCCCCGCCCACACTGCTGGCGGCGACGATCCTGGGGGCGCTGGCCGCGATCGGCGTGGGCGGCTGGACCAGTAGCCACGTCTTCGGCTTTCCGGCGCTGGACAACAGCACCCCGTTGTTCGCCTTCCTGTTTCTGGCCGCACTCGGCGTGGACTACACCATCTTCCTGGTCACGCGCGCCCGCGAAGAGTCCGCGGAGCGTGGCGCACGCGCCGGCATGGTCGCCGCGGTGTCCGCCACCGGCGGCGTCATCACCAGTGCGGGAATCGTTTTGGCCGCCGTCTTCTGCGTGCTCGGCGTGCTGCCGTTGATCGTGCTGACCCAGCTGGGCATCATCGTCGGCCTGGGCATCCTGCTGGACACCTTCGTGGTCCGCACGCTGGTCATCCCCGCACTATTCGCCCTCCTCGGCGACCGCATCTGGTGGCCGTCAGCGCCCAGACCCGCCAAAGCCGCAGCGACACAAGCAGAGAACCAACCGGAACGGAGCATCCCTTGAACAGGTCAACCCTTGCCGCCACCAGCCTCGCCGTCGCCGCCGCCGCGGTGACCGGCAGCGTCGCCAACGCCAAAGCCGCTCCCGCCTGGTATGCGCGGCTGCGCAAGCCGGCGTATCAACCACCCAGCGCCGCCTTCCCGGTGGCGTGGACCTCCCTGTACGGCGACATCGCGGTCACGTCGGCGGTTGCCATCGACCGTTTTCGGGCGGCGGGACGAGAGGATGAGGCGCGCCGCTACGCCGCGGCGCTCGGCGTGAACCTCGTACTCAACGCCGGATGGAGCTGGCTCTTCTTCGGCTTCCACAAATTGGGCGCCTCGGCGGCCGGTGCCGCAGTGCTGACGGCCAGCAGCGCCGACCTCGCGCGGCGGGCGGCGCAGGCCGACGCGCGTGCCGGGCTGGCCCTGTCGGCTTACCCGCTGTGGTGTTCCTTTGCGACCGTACTGGCCACCCACGTTTGGCGGCTGAATCGCTGAATCATGCCGACGCTCTTGTGGTTTCGTCGCGACCTGCGGTTGGGCGACCATCCTGCGCTGAACGCCGCGGCCGGCGACGGCGAGGTGCTTGCCTGCTTCGTGCTGGACCCGAAGCTCGAGGCGTCTTCTGGGCGGCGCCGGCTCCAGTTCCTGGGTGACTCGCTGCGGCGGTTGAGTGACGACCTGGACGGCCGGCTCCTGGTGACCCGCGGGCGGCCCGATGAGGCGATCCCGCGGATCGCCAAGGAGATCACCGCGTCGGCGGTGCACATCACCGAGGATTTCGCGCCCTACGGTTGGCGCCGTGACGAAAAGGTGTGTGCAGCACTGGATTCCGTTCCCCTGGTGGCCACGGGCTCGCCGTACCTGGTCTCGCCGGGCCGCGTCGCCAAGAAGGACGGCTCGCCCTACCAGGTGTTCACACCGTTTCTGCGCCAATGGCGCGAGTCCGGCTGGCGGGCTCCGGCGAAATCCGGCGCCGGCTCGGCGCGCTGGCTCGATCCGGCGGGGCTGCGGATCAATGCGGCCCAGATCCCCGATCCCGGAGCCTCGCTCGACCTCGACGCGGGTGAGGCGGCGGCGCGCAGGCAGTGGAAATCATTCGTGGACAACGGTTTACAGCACTACGGCGTAGAGCGGAACCGGCCCGACCTGCAGGGCACCAGCCGCATGTCGGCATACCTGAAGTTCGGCTGCATCCACCCCCGCACCATGGTCGCGGACCTCGATCTCCGTCATGCCGGGGCGCAAGCGTACCTGCGTGAGCTGGCATTTCGCGATTTTTACGCCGCCGTGCTGCACCATTGGCCGGCCAGCGCCTGGCGCAACTGGAACCGTCAGTTCGACGGGATCCGCACCGACACCGGCGCCGAAGCGAAACGCCGCTTCGAGTCCTGGAAAGCCGGCAAGACCGGGTTTCCGATGGTGGACGCGGGAATGCGTCAGCTGCGGGAGACCGGTTTCATGCACAACCGGGTGCGGATGATCGTCGCCTCGTTCCTGGTGAAAGACCTGCACCTGCCGTGGCAGTGGGGCGCCGAGTGGTTTCTGGATCAATTGGTCGACGGCGATATGGCGAACAACCAGCACGGGTGGCAGTGGTGCGCGGGCTGCGGAACCGACGCCGCGCCGTTCTTCCGGGTGTTCAACCCGACCACCCAGGGCGAGAAGTTCGATCCGTCCGGGGCTTACATCCGGCGGTGGGTGCCCGAGTTGCGCTCCGTGGACGACGCACACCTGCGCAAAGGCGAACGGCCGGCGGGCTACCCCGCCCCGATCGTCGACCACGGCGCCGAGCGCACCGAGGCGCTGCGCCGTTATCAGAGCATCTGAGCCGGACGTCGACGCGCCGAATAGTCGCCCGGGTGAATGTTTGCTCATTCACCCGCCCCGAAGCTGGTTGGCATACAATCATCAGCCGATTCCCAGTTATCAAGCCGCCCGGGAGGCACGAAATGACACCCTTCTTCGTTCGGACGCTGCTGGCCTCCGGTGCCGCCGCGGGGTTGCTGGTCAGCGTGAACGCCTGTTCGTGCTCCGTCGGGTCGTCGCACACCGTCAGCAAGAGCGATGTCGCCAGCCAGATCACGTCGAAGTTGACCGACGCCGCCGGCAACAAGCCCGACTCGGTGAACTGTCCGAACGACTTGCCGGCGAAGGTTGGGGCGCAACTGAATTGCGACATGAAGGTGAAGAACCAGACCTTCAACGTCAACGTGACCGTGACGAGCGTGGACGGCAAGGACGTCAAGTTCGACATGGTCGAGACGGTCGACAAGAACCAGGTCGCCAGCATCATCAGCAATAAGCTCGCCCAGCAGGTAGGCAGGAAGCCGGACTCGGTGACCTGTCCCGACAACCTGAAGGGTGTGCAGGGCGCGACGCTGCGCTGCCAACTCGTCGACGGCAGCGACAAATACGGCATCGCGGTGACCGTCACCAACGTCGACGCTGGCGACGTCAACTTCGACTTCAAGGTCGACGACCACCCCGAACCCGCGTCCTAGCAGCGGGTCGCCGCCGTCTGCCTAGCGAGCGGCCTTCTTGCGCTCGATGTCGGCCAGCGCGGCCGCCAGTTCGGCCCGCTGGGCGGCCGAGCTCTCCCAGGCGAGCTGTCGGTTCTTGACCACCTTGGCCGGCGCGCCGACGGCGATCGAGTAGTCGGGGATCACGCCGCGCACGACGGCGTGCGACCCCAGCACGCAGCCGCGCCCGATGGCCGTGCCGCGCAGCACCGTCACCTTCACGCCCACCCAGGTGTCGGGCCCGATCCGCACCGGCGACTTCACGATGCCCTGATCCTTGATCGGCAGGTTGATGTCGTCCATGCGGTGGTCGAAGTCGCAGACGTAGCACCAGTCGGCCATTAGCACCGAGTCACCGAGCTCGATGTCGAGGTAGGCGTTGATCACGTTGTCGCGGCCCAGCACCACCTTGTCGCCGAACCGCAGCGATCCTTCGTGGGCACGAATGGTGTTTTTGTCGCCGATGTGCACCCATCGGCCGATCTCCAGCTGCGCCAGTTCGGGCGTCGCATGAATCTCCACGCCCTTGCCAAGGAACACCATCCCGCGGGTGATGATGTGCGGGTTGGCCAGCTTGAACTTCAGCAGCCGCCAATAGCGCACCAGGTACCACGGTGTGTACGCGCGGTTGCGCAGCACCCATTTCAGCGAGGCCACCGTGAGGAACTTGGCCTGGCGCGGATCCCGCAGATTCGATCCCCGCCAGCGGCGATGGATCGGTGCGCCCCACATGCTCGTCATGGCCGGACAGCCTAGCGCGCGCTTATCGCCGTCGAGAACGGCGGGCAATCCGCCGGAGCCGAGCCGCCACGGGTTACCCTCACCTGTACTCGCTGGCCGCTCATGCCGAACGCCGTGGAAAAGGATCTGGGATTCGAGGTGCTTGACCGACATCTCCCGCGAGGGCTTCGGCGTTGGTCATCCGCGCTGCTGGCGGCGGGAATCACGGTTGGGCTCGGCGGCTGCGCCAACACCGACTCCTGGGTGGAGGCGTCCGCCTCGGCGGGGTGGCCGGCGCAATACGGCGACGCCACCAACAGCAGCTACACCGGCACCGACGGCGCGTCCAAGCTGTCGCTGCGGTGGACGCGCTCGGTCAAGGGCGGTTTGGGAGCGGGCCCGGCGCTCAGCGCGCGCGGCTACCTGGCCCTCAACGCCCAGACCCCGGCCGGATGCTCGCTGATGGAATGGGAGAACGACAACAACGGCCGGCAGCGCTGGTGCGTGCGGCTGTTCCAGGGCGGTGGCTTTGCCGGCCCCCTATTCGACGGGTTCGACAACCTCTACGTCGGCCAGCCCGGCGCGTTCCTCTCCTTCCCGGTGACGCAGTGGACGCGATGGCGCCAGCCGGTGATCGGAATGCCCACCACCCCAAGGTTTCTTGGGCACGGACAACTGCTGGTCGCGACGCATCTGGGTCAAGTGCTGGTGTTCGAGGCGCACCGCGGCGCGGTGGTCGGCAGCCCGATGGATATGGTCGAGGGCGTCGATCCCACCGATGCGACGCGCGGGTTGGCCGATTGCGCGCCGGCCCGGCAGGACTGCCCGGTGGCCGCCGCACCCGCGTTCTCGGCGGCCAGCCAGATGGCGGTGCTGGGCGTCTGGCAACCGGGCGCCCCGGCCGCGGGGCTGGTCGGGCTGAAGTACCACCCCGGACAGACGCCGCTGCTGTCTCGCGAGTGGACCAGCGACGCCGTCGGCGCCGGCGTCATCGCCAGCCCCGTGCTGTCCGCCGACGGGGCGACTGTCTACGTCAACGGTCGCGACCAGCAGCTATGGGCGCTGCGCGCCGCCGACGGAAAGGTGAAATGGTCGGCGCCGTTGGGGTTCCTGGCGCAGACGCCGCCCGCGGTCACCCCCGCTGGCCTCATCGTGTCGGGCGGGGGGCCCGACACCCGGTTGGTCGCATTCAAGGACGCGGGCGATCACGCGGACCAGGCGTGGCGCCGTGACGACGTCGTCCCGCTGTCGTCGTCAAGTCTGGCCGGCGCCAACGTCGGCTACACCGTCGTCAGCGCACCGGCCACGAACGGCGCGCCCGGCATGTCATTGCTCGTGTTCGACCCCGGCAACGGCCACACGCAGGGCAGTTACCCCCTTCCGGCCGCCACCGGCTATCCCGTCGGGGTGTCGATCGGCGCCGATCGTCGCGTGGCGGCCGCCACCAGCGACGGCCAGGTGTACGGTTTCGCCCCGGCGTGACCGGGACATACTGAGCCCATGCCCACCGACGACAACGAGATGCAAGCCGCGGTCGCCGCGTACTCCAACAGAGGCCAACGCCACGCGGCGGTGGACCGCACCGCGACCGTGGTGCTGCTCGCCGTCCAGGCATTCCTGGTCGCGGTCACGATAGGCCTGCTCAGCGTCTACGTCATGGCCACTGACCCGTGCGGCTACCAGAAGTGCGGCGACCCGGCATGGATCAATCGCGCCATGGTGCTGGGCATCGGGGGCGGCGGCGTCATCTTCGCCGCGACCCTGTTCATCGCGGTCCGTCGCCTCGCCCAGCGCCGGACCGCCTTCTTCGTCCCGATCGTCGGTTGTCTGGCGCAGATCGCGCTGGCCGCCGGCGCCGTGGCCATGGAGTTTCAGGCCGGCCCCGTTTAGGCGTCGCTGGCGACCCGCTTCGCCCGGCTACGCCGCGCTCGCGATCGCGACCGGATCGATGGCGGCGACCCGCTTCGCCCGGCTACGCCGCGCTCGCGATCGCGACCTAGATTGCCAGCGGCGGGATGGCGTTGCGGGGCACCCGGGCCTGGACCGGCCCGGCGAATGCCGGCAATATCTCGCCGGGCGCGAAATAGAAGATCAGCTCGTCGTCGGTGATGGCGAAGTTCTGGTAATGCGTCGGATCCTGCCCGGTCGACGGCAAAATGGCTGCGCCCAACGGGGTCTGGCGCTCCAGGTCGCGCTGCACGATCGGGAACATGCTGTCCAGCGGCGTAGTGCCCGGCGCGAACAGATTGTCGAAGGTGATGGGCTGCTTCGTCCCGAGGTTGTAGTTGAAGGCCTTGTACCAAATCGAGGGGTGCGCTCCGCCGAGGTCCTGGAAGAACTTGAGCACGACGCTGCGGGTGTTGTGCGGCGGCTGGCCCGAGCTGCGTTGCTCGGTGGTGGCCTCCAATTGGTAGGGCTGGTCCCGCGACCCAGAACTCTGCGCGACGTTGACGAAGCCGTCCCGGTTCTGCGTGACGTAGTCGGCCAGCGCCTGCTCGTCGGGGTAGTCGGCTGGAAACGCCATGTTCAATGTGTAGGTGGGACCGGTGGCGCGCACGCGACACATTTGGCCGTCCTCGATGGTGCCGCCCACACCGGCACACGACGGTGGGGCGGCGGCCGCCGGCCAACCCAACAGGGCCGTCGCTGCGAGCACCACGGCCGCTATCACGTAACGCATTCTTTGATTGTCCTTGCAGGTGAGGCGGGGGCTGGGCGCCTGGCAGAGCGATCGCACCAGCCTACCCGGCGCTACCGTGACGGACGGCAGACGAAGGCCGTCGTGCGCCCGGTGGATCGCGAGCCGATGCGGGTGATGACCACCGACAAGTGCCGGCCGCCGCGCGGCCGCATCCGTCGCCGCAACGCGTCGGGGTCCACCCGCACACCGCGCACCAGGACTTCCAAGGTCCCGCAGTCCAGCGCCGAGAGGGCCCGGCGCAGCCGCCGCTCATCGAACGCCAGCTGCTCGATCACCTCGAACCCCCGGACCGCCGGCGGCAGCTCATCCCCCGACAGGTAGGCGATGTCCGGGTCGAGTTGCCACAGCCCGTGCCGCGCGCCGTAGTGGCGCACCAGGCCGGCCCGCACCACCGCGCCGTCGGGGTCGACGATCCACTGTCCGGCCGGCCGCACGGGGCAGTCGTCCGGGTCGGCGTCGGTGATCTGCTCGCCGCGATCGAGGACACTGGCGCGGCGCCGGACGCCGCGCTGTGCCAGTCCGGGCGACCAGAGGCACGCTTCGCGCACCGCGCCGCCGCAGGACGTCACCTCGATCTCGCCGCCGAAGCCGATCCGAGCCAACTCGTCGAAATCGATTCCGGGAGCGCATTTTACGACGAGTTCGCGGCCCCGGTAGGTGTCGAGCAGGCCGCCCAGTGCCGGCCGGTAGTCGTCGAGGCGGAAGCGGCGCCGCCCGCCGACGCGTCGCGCCGGGTCGGCGAGCACCGCGGCGACGCGAGTCACCGGAGCCATCGCGTCGGCACGGCAGAGCACGGCGGACTCCCCGAGGTTGTGCCGCGCCATCGCCAGCCGCACCGGGTCGATGTCGCTGCCGACCGCCCGCACCCCGACGGCGCGCAGCGCGGCCAGCTCGGTGCCGATCGAGCAGGTGGCGTCGTGCACGACCGCCCCGGCCGCGGCGAGCCGCCTGGACCGGTGCAGCGCCACCGGCGCCGCGGTGGCCTGCTGCAGCGCCTCGTCGGTGAACAGCCAGCTCTGCACCGGGATTTCGGCACCCAGCGCGCCCAGTTTCTCGGCCGCGCGCCGGCGCAACAACGTCGTCTCGACCAACACCGGTGCCCGGTCGGCGAATCGCTCCCGCGCCGCGCCGACGTCGGCGACCCGCGTCGCGTCGGTCAGCTCGAGCGCGTCGACCGCCGCCAGCGCGGCGGCACCGGATTCCGACCGTAGGTAACGGACATCCTCGGCGGTGAAGGTGAGGCCGCCACTCAGGAGGGCTTGACCCCGGTGATCATCACGTTGTAGAACCAGCCCTTCGGCGCCACATGCCGCCATACATTTGCGTCCAGCCAACTCAGCGTCTTCCAGCTGTTGAACGCGAACTGCGCCCAGCCCCAGCCGAGCCGTCCGGGTGGCACCGCGCATTCAAACGTGCGCAGCGGCCACCCCAGCATTGCGGCGGTGAATTCCACTGTGGCCGTTTGCACTTCGGCCGCGCCAGCGTTGCCCGCCATCCGCTCCAGGTCGCCCGGGTCAAAGGTGTGCAGGTCGACGACCGCCTCCAGCGCCGCGGCCCGGGAGGATTCGTCGAGTTCGGCCTGCGGCCGCCGCCACCCGTCCAGTCCCGGCAGCTTGGTGACGTAGGTCGCCACGCGCCACGTCAGGGTGGACAACGTGCGGGCGTAGGTGTCGCCGACCGTGGTCGGCTCGCCGGCGAACACGAACCGGCCGCCCGGCCGCAGCACCCGGATTACCTCCCGCAGCGCCAGCTCAACGTCGGGAATGTGATGCAGCACGGCATGCCCGACGACGAGATCAAAGGTGTTGTCCTCGTAGGGGATTCCCTCAGCGTCGGCGACCCGGCCGTCGATGTCCAGCCCCAGCGACTGCCCGTTACGGGTGGCAACCTTGACCATCCCCGGTGACAGGTCGGTGACCGAGCCACGCCGGGCCACCCCAGACTGGATCAGGTTGAGCAGGAAAAACCCGGTGCCGCAGCCCAATTCGAGCGCCCGATCGTAGGGCAGCTCGCGCCGCACCTCGGCGGGAACGATGGCGTCGAAGCAATCCCGGGCGTAGTCCACACAGCGCTGGTCGTAAGAAATCGACCACTTCTCGTCATAGGACTCGGCCTCCCAGTCGTGGTAGAGCACCTGGGCCAGCTTGCTGTCGTGCCGGGCCGCTTCCACCTCTTCGGCCGTGGCATGCGGGTTGGGAACGGCATCGGTCGAACTCGTCGTCATGCAGGGCAGCCTAACGGGCTCCGGGTTCGCAGTCCTCGCCGCCGGTCTGACCAGCGGCGAACACGTCGACGTACCGGCGCCGCTCGGCGGCGTCCCGGTCGGCCGGGCCAAGCTCGAACACATCGTTGATGCCCGCTTTCGCGGCGGCCAGCGCGTCTCGCGGCCCCTCGAGGAAGCGCCGGGCCCATCCCGCGGCGGCGTCGTAGACATCGTCGGGGGCCACGATCTCGTCGATCAAGCCCAGCGTCAGCGCCTCCTCGGCGTCGAAGAACCGGCCGCTGAACACCAGCTCCTTGGCCCTGCTCGCCCCGGCCGCCCGGGTCAGGCGGGCCATGCCGTCGCCGCCGGGAATCAGGCCGGCCAGGATCTCGGTGGCGCCGAACTTGACGTTGTCGCCGCTGACGCGCCAGTCGGCGGCCAACGCCAGCGTGAGTCCGGCGCCCAGCGCGTAGCCGGTGATGGCGGCCACGGTCGGCTTGGGGATGCTCGCCACGGCGTCGATGGCCTGCTGGCGCGCCCGGGCCGCGGTCTCGGCCTCCGGCGCGCTCAGTGTCCGCAGCTCGGGCATGTCGTCGCCGGCCGAGAAGATCTCGTGGCCACCGAACAGGATGACCGCGGCCACGTCGTCACGCTCTCCCAGCTCGCCGGCCGCGGCCACGATCTCCCGGTAGACCTGGCGCGTCATCGCGTTCGTCGGCGGCCGCGACAGCAGCAGCATGGCCAGACCGGCGTCCTGCGAGCCGTCGCTGACCACGGTGCTGACGAACTCGCTCAATGCCGCCATCCCATCCCGCCCGCTTCGCGTGCCTGGTGGTAGCGGTCGGAGTCGAAGAATTCGAACACCCAGTTGTCGCCCTGGATCTCCACGTGCGGCTGCACGGGCACGATCTGGCGCTCGACGGCCAGTACTTCGGCGACCGTGTGCCCGGCCAGCGAATCCAGCTGGGTCCACGTCGGCGGCAGCAGGAAGCAGCGCCCGGCGGAGAAGTCGTCGATGGCGGCCCGCGGCGTCATCCAGCCGGCGTGGTCGGATTCGGTGTTCTCACCGTCGGCCCGTTGCCCCGCCGGCAGGGCGCCGACGAAGAAATAGGTGTCATAGCGGCGGGTGCGCTCCGCTTCGGGGGTGACCCAGTTGGCCCACGGCCGCAGCAGGTCCGAGCGCAGCTCCAGGTTTTCGCGGCGCAGGAAATCCGCGAACGACAAAGTGCCGTCGGCCAGCGCGCGGCGGGCGCCGGCGTACACCGAGGCGTCGCCCACGATACTGTTCGGTGCCCTAAGGCCCTGGCCGGCCGGCCCCGCGAACAGCACCCCCGATTCCTCGAATGTCTCCCGGGCCGCGGCGCACACCAGCGCCTCGGCCAGGTCGGGCTCGATGCCGAAGCGCTCCGCCCACCATTGCGGCGGCGGGCCGGCCCAGGCCCCGATCCCACCCAAGTCGGCGTTGCGGTCGCGCTCGTCCACGCCGCCGCCGGGGAACACCATCGTGCCCGCGGCGAACTCCATCTTGGCGTGCCGGCGCATCAGGAAGACGGCGATACCGTCCGGGTCGTCGCGGATCAGCATCACGGTCGCCGCCGGCCTCGGGACGAGCGGGGCCCCTTCGGTGGGTGACGTCATAGCTGCCTCCGGTGGGCCGCACGGGTGCGGACGCGGCGGGCGAAATAGCGGCCGTCGGCGACGTCGAGCGCGATCGACTGGCCGAAGGCGGTGGACAGGTTCTCCGCGGTGAGCACGTCGGTCAGCAAGCCGGCGGCGACGACCTTGCCCTCCGACAGCAGCATGCAGTGGCTGAAGCCGGGCGGGATCTCCTCCACGTGGTGGGTGACCAGCACCAGCGCCGGGGCGTCGGGATCGGCCGCCAGGTCGGCCAGCCGCGCCACCAGCTCCTCGCGGCCGCCCAAGTCCAGCCCCGCGGCGGGTTCGTCGAGCAACAGCAGCTCGGGATCGGTCATCAGCGCGCGGGCGATCAACACCCGCTTGCGCTCGCCCTCTGACAGCGTTCCGTAGCTGCGGTCCGCGAGGTGCTCGGCGCCCAGACTCTCCAGCATGTCGACGGCCCGGCGGTAGTCGACGTCCTCGTAGCGTTCGCGCCAGCGGCCCAGCACCGCGTAACCGGCCGAGACGACCAGGTCGCGCACCAGCTCGTCGGTGGGCACCCGCTGCGCCAGGGCCGACGAGCTGAGGCCGATGCGGGAGCGCAGCTCCGAGACGTCCACCCGGCCCAGCTGCTCGCCGAGCACGAAGGCGACGCCCGACGACGGGTGCTCGGCCGCCGCCGCGATCCGCAGCAGCGACGTCTTGCCGGCCCCGTTCGGGCCGACGATGACCCAGCGCTCGTCGAGCTCGACCGCCCAATCCAACGGCCCGACGAGGGTGTGACCGCCGCGGCGCAGCGAGACACTCCTGAAATCGATCAGCAGATCGGGGTTTTCGGGCACCCGCTCATCGTGCCGTATCCCTCGCGCGGGAACGCAGAAGCCCCCCGCCCATCTTGGGTGGCGCGCGCGGCCCATGTGTACCCACGGCGTCGACCGTGACGTCAGGGCGGCCCCCGTTCGTGTCGCCGCCCTGCGCGCACGCTGAATGCCGCGCCTGCACCCGCGGGCCCGCCGCGGGTGCGATCGCTACGCCTCGGGCGGGATCTCCACCCGGCGGACCTCGCCGGTCACCGCGTCGGCGGCCTCGATCTCGCCGCGGGTCACGCCCAGCAGGAACAGCACCGTGTCCAGGTAGGGGTGGCTCAGCGAGGCGTCGGCCACCTCGCGCAGCGCCGGCTTGGCGTTGAACGCCACGCCCAGCCCCGCCGCGGCCAGCATGTCGATGTCGTTGGCGCCATCACCCACGGCCACGGTCTGCGCCATGGGCACCCCGGCCCGCTCCGCGAAGTCCCGCAACGCGGTGGCCTTGCCGGCGCGGTCGACGATCGGTCCGACGACCCGCCCGGTGAGTTTGCCGTCGACGATCTCCAGATCATTGGCGGCGACGTAGTCCAGCATCAGCTCCTCGGCCAACGGCTCGATGATCCCCCGAAAGCCACCGGAAACCACACCGCAGTGAAAACCCAAGCGCCGCAACGTCCGCAGCGTGGTCCGGGCGCCGGGCATGAGCTCGAGCTGCTCGGCCACCTCGTCGATCACACTGGCGGGCAGGCCGGCCAGCGTTGCCACTCGCGCTTCGAGCGACTGCGCGAAGTCCAGCTCGCCACGCATGGCCGCCTCGGTGATGGCGGCGACCTTGCCCTCGGCGCCCGCGCGGGCAGCCAGCATCTCGATGACCTCGCCCTGCACCAGCGTCGAGTCCACGTCGAACACGATCAACCGTTTGGCCCGCCGTTCCAGGGTGTAGTCCTCGACCGCCACGTCCACCCGCTCCTCGGCCGACACCTGGTTCAGCGCCGTCCGCAGCGCGGCATCCGATCCGGACGGCACCGAAACCCGCAACTCGAGGCCGGTCACCGGATAGTCGGAGACCCCGCGGATGAGATCGATGTTGACCCCCAGGGCCGCCACCGCGCGGGCCACCGCCCCGAACGCGCCGGCGGTGATGGGCCGCCCGAGCACGAAGATGGTGTGCGTCGATGGGTCCCGGATGATCGGCACGTCGTCGCTGCGCTCGATGCTGACGTCGAGGCCCACCCTGCGGATGGCCGATTCGACGTCACGGCGCAGGTCGGGGCCGTCGGCGACGTCGGCGGGACAGCACACCAGCACGCCCAGGGTCAGGCGGTGCCGAACCACCACCTGTTCGACATTGAGCAGCTCGACCCCGTGCCGGGAGAGCGCCTCGAACAGGGCCGACGTGACGCCCGGTTGGTCCACTCCGGTGACGGTGATCAGCACCGACACCTTCGGCGGTGAATTCACCTGCGGCTACCGCCGCTACTGTTCAGGAGTCGAGCGATCGGCTTCGGTCCGCGGACCGAATCCCTTCGGGGATTCCAGCGCCGTGGCGTGGCGTCCCACATGCGCCTCGGCGCGCAGCCGCTCCACCATGTGCGGGTAGTGCAGCTCGAAAGCCGGGCGCTCCGAACGGATTCGGGGCAGCTCGGTGAAGTTGTGCCGCGGCGGCGGGCAGCTGGTGGCCCACTCCAGGGAGTTGCCGTAACCCCACGGGTCGTCGACGGTCACGACCTCGCCGTACCGCCAGCTCTTGAAGACGTTCCAGACGAACGGGAACATCGAGACACCCAGGATGAAGGCGCCGATCGTGGACACGATGTTGAGCCCCTGAAAGCCGTCGCTGGCCAGGTAGTCGGCGTAACGGCGCGGCATGCCCATGTCACCTAGCCAGTGCTGCACCAGGAACGTGGTGTGGAAGCCGATGAAGGTCAGCCAGAAGTGCAGCTTGCCCAGCCGCTCGTCGAGCAACCGGCCGGTCATCTTCGGGAACCAGAAGTAGACGCCCGCGTAGGTGGCGAACACGATCGTGCCGAACAGCACGTAGTGGAAGTGAGCCACCACGAAGTAGGTGTCGGTGACGTGGAAGTCCAGCGGCGGGCTGGCCAGCATGACCCCGGTCAGGCCGCCCAGCAGGAACGTCACCAGGAAGCCCACCGAGAAGAGCATCGGGGTCTCGAAGGTGAGCTGCCCCTTCCACATCGTGCCGATCCAGTTGAAGAATTTGATCCCCGTCGGCACCGCGATCAAGTACGTCATGAACGAGAAGAACGGCAGCAGAACGGCTCCGGTGGCGAACATGTGGTGGGCCCACACCGCGACCGACAACGCGGCGATCGACAGCGTCGCGTACACCAGGGTGGTGTAACCGAAGACCGGCTTACGGGCGAACACCGGGATGATCTCGGTGACGATCCCGAAGAACGGCAGCGCGATGATGTACACCTCGGGATGCCCGAAGAACCAGAACAGGTGCTGCCACAACAGGACCCCGCCGTTGGCGGCGTCGTACACGTGAGCCCCTAGATGCCGGTCGGCGGCCAGCCCGAACAGCGCGGCCGTCAGGATCGGGAACGCGATCAGAATCAGGATCGACGTCACCAGGATGTTCCAGGTGAAGATCGGCATCCGGAACATCGTCATGCCGGGCGCGCGCATGCACACCACGGTGGTAATCATGTTGACGGCACCGAGGATGGTGCCCAGACCGGCGACGATCAGGCCGGTGATCCACAGGTCTCCCCCGGCGCCGGGCGAGTGGACGGCGTCGGAGAGCGGCGTGTAGGCGGTCCAGCCGAAGTCCGCAGCCCCGCCCGGGACGATGAACCCGGCCGCGGCGGTCAGCCCGCCGAAGAGGAAGAGCCAGTAGGAGAAGGCGTTCAGCCGCGGGAAGGCCACGTCCGGCGCGCCGATCTGCAGCGGCAGCACCAGGTTGGCGAATCCGAAGACGACAGGCGTCGCGTAGAGCAGCAGCATGATCGTGCCGTGCATGGTGAACAGCTGGTTGTACTGCTCATTGGACAGGAACTGCAGTCCCGGCGCGGCCAGCTCGGTGCGCATCAACAGGGCCATCAGTCCGCCGATGAAGAAGAAGACGAAGCAGGTGACCGTGTACATGATGCCGATCATCTTGTGATCGGTGGTCGTGATCAGTTTGTAGACGAGGTTCCCTTTGGGACCGGTCCGGTCCGGGTACGGGCGAACGGCCTCGAGTTCTCCCAAGGGGGGCGCTTCGGCTGTCAACAGCTTCTCCAAACAGTTAGGACAGGGGCCCAAAAACAGAGCTGACACGAATCTTAACCGCCGATCATGCCGACGTCAGGGCTGGTCCTACAAACTGTCGTAAACGGCTCGGCGGGGCGGCGTGTCGTTTCGGCGTGCCGGCTGCGGACCCCCCGGGTGTTAGCGTCTGACGCGTGCTTTTCGGCATGACCAGAACCGCTGTCCTGCCCGCGCTGGCCGCGGCGGTCGCCATCACGTGCAGCGGCTGCGGATCCGGCAAGCCCGGCACCTTGGCGACGACCCCGGCCCTGGTCACCCCCACCACGCAGATCGCGGGCGCCGGGGTGCTCGGCAACGACCGCCGACCGGACGACTCGTGCGCGCGGGACGCCGCGGCGGCCGATCCGGGGCCGAAGACGCGGCAGGCCCACAACGCGGCCGGCGTCACGCCGAACGTGGTGGATGTTCCGGCGGAGCCGCAACGCATCGTGGTGCTGTCCGGAGACCAGCTCGACGCCCTGTGCGCGCTCGGCCTGCAGTCGCGGGTGGTGGCCGCGGCCCTGCCGGACGGATCCTCGAGCCAGCCCGCCTACCTGGGCAATGCCGTGCAGGGGATCCCCGGCGTCGGCACCCGCAGCAACCCGGACCTCGCCGGGATCGCGACGAAACATCCCGACCTGATCCTGGGATCGCAGGGTTTGACGCCGACGTTGTATCCCCGGCTCGCCGCGATCGCGCCGACGGTGTTCACCGCGGCGCCCGGCGCGGCGTGGCAGGACAACCTGCGCGGTGTGGGCAACGCGACGTCGCGCGGCGGGGCGGCCGACGCGCTGCTCAACGGCTTTTCGCAGCGGGCGAGCGACGTCGGCGCCAGGCATGACGCCTCCCATTTCCAGGCGTCCATCGTGCAGCTGACCACCGACAAGATCCGCATCTACGGCACGAACAACTTCCCGGCCAGCGTCCTCGGCGCGGTCGGGGTGGACCGGCCGGCCGCTCAACGGTTCACCGACAAGCCGTACATCGAGATCGGCGCCACCGACGACGAGCTGGCCAAGAATCCGGATTTGTCCGCCGCCGACGCCGACGTCGTCTACCTGTCGTGTGCGTCCCGGGCAGCCACCCAGCGCGCTGCCACCGTGCTGGACAGCAAGCCTTGGCGCACGCTGTCCGCCAACCACGACAACCGCGTCTACGTCGTCAACGACGAGTTGTGGCAGACCGGCGAGGGACTGGTCGCCGCGCGCGGCATCGTCGACGACCTGCGGCTGGTGAACGCCCCCATCAATTAGCGCGCGGGCGGACGGGTACCCGCGGTCCTAAGGTGATACCAGCGGCCTCCGGTGGCCCAGGACCATTACCTTAGCTAAACTTTTTACATACGCGACCACATTGAAGAGGGATATCAATGAGCACTGTTTCGGCTTACGCCGCAACCTCGGCGACCGAACCATTGACCAAGACCACCATCGAGCGGCGTGACCCCGGCCCCCACGACGTAGTGATCGACATCAAGTTCGCCGGGATCTGCCACTCCGACATCCACACCGTCAAGGCCGAGTGGGGTACGCCGAACTACCCCGTGGTGCCCGGTCACGAGATCGCCGGCGTCGTCTCCGCGGTTGGCTCCGAGGTCAGCAAGCACAAGGTCGGCGACCACGTTGGCGTCGGCTGCATGGTGAACTCCTGCGGCCAGTGCAGCAGTTGCAAGGCTGGGCTCGAGCAGTACTGCAAGCCGGGCGCGACCTTCACCTACAACTCCATCGACAAGGACGGCACATCGACACAGGGTGGCTACAGCCAGGGTGTCGTCGTCGACGAGAACTTCGTCGTGCGCATCCCCGACTCGCTGCCGCTGGACAAGGCGGCGCCGCTGCTGTGCGCGGGCATCACGCTGTTCTCGCCGCTGCGCCACTGGAAGGCCGGCGAAGACACGCGGCTGGCGATCATCGGCCTCGGCGGCCTCGGGCACATGGGCGTCAAGCTGGGTGCGGCGATGGGCGCCGACGTAACGGTGCTGTCGCAGTCGCTGAAGAAGATGGAGGACGGCCTGCGGCTGGGCGCCAAGCACTACTACGCCACCGCCGACCCCGACACCTTCAAGAAGTTGCGCGGCAGCTTCGACCTGATCCTGAACACCGTTTCGGCGAACCTGAAACTGAACGACTACCTCAACTTGCTCGACGTCGACGGCACCCTCGTCGAGTTGGGCATTCCCGAGCACCCGATGGAGGTAGGGGCGTTCCCGTTGGCGTTGGCGCGTCGCAGCCTCTCCGGGTCGAACATCGGCGGGATCGCCGAGACCCAGGAGATGCTGGACTTCTGCGCCGAACACGACGTGACGCCCGAAATCGAGCTGATCGAGCCGGATTACATCAACGAGGCCTACGAGCGCGTCCTGGCGAGTGACGTTCGCTACCGGTTCGTCATCGACATCTCGAAGTTATGAGGCGACCTCTGACGGTTCTTCGGGTGCGCAGTCCCGCGCGATGACTTCGGCCGCCTCCGCATGCTCGTCGTCGGGTACGACCTCACTGACGTCGATGCCGGCCAGCGGCCATCCGGCCGCGGCCAACGTGGCGGCCACCCGGATGACGTTCTCCTTGCTGGCGTCGAACTGCGTCATGTCCGAGATGAACTCGGCGATTTCGTCGCGATCGATCGGGTGACCGATCTCCTCCGGAGACCCTTCCTTTGCGGTGATATGGCGGACCACCTCGCGGATCTGGTCTTCGGTCAGCGGTGTGCTGCGCAGCAATGCCATCAGCGGCACGCGGTCCGGGCCGGGGACACCGTTCGGGTAGCCGACCTGCAGCCACTGGATCACTGAGCGGAAGAAATGGTGGCGGTGATCCTTCTCGGAGGATGCGGTTTTCGTCACCAGAACAGTGTCGGGCAGCGCCAGCACCCGCGCTAGCGAGCCGTCCCCTGATCCCCACTATTCACATGCCATTCATGGCCCGAACATCTGCGCGTCGGGTGCGCCCCTTGCGGTTAATGACCAGGTTTTGTCGTCGCCCCTCCCTACGATCGAGGCGTGCTCACCGCACTCGTCGTCATCCCCCTGGCCTGCGGGCTGTTCGTCGGCGTCGTCGAGCACAGTCTCGGGATGGGGTTCGGGGCGTTCTACCTGATGCTGCTGCTAGAGGTGCTGGTTGCGTGGTCAACCAACCGCCGATGGCCGCGCGGTGGGCGCGCCGTCGCCACCATGCGGGCGATCGACGCGATGGGCGGGGTCGAGTTCGAGGGTTATGTGGCCGCCCGCCTGCGCCGCGCGGGCTGGCGGGTCACGTTCACGCCGCCGGTCGGCGACTACGGAGTCGACCTGATCGCGGAGAAGGACGGCCATTCGGTGGCGGTCCAGTGCAAGCGCTACGGCAAATCGGTGGGTGTCGCGGCCGTCCAGCAGGTCGTCTCCGGCGCCCGCCACCACGGGTGCGCCAGGAGCATCGTGGTGACCAACCAGGAATTCACAAGGGCCGCAAAGCAATTGGCGCATACCCACGGCTGCCAGTTGATGGGCCGCAAAGTGTTGCAGGCCTGGGTGGCGCCGCCCGCTGGGAGCGCCAAGAATCCTGCGGGAAGAAAATCGACCCAGCCGGTGTCTGAATAGGAGATCGGGCCGGCCCCAGTCCCTCCCCCCCGACGTGTGCGGCCGGCCCGATTCTCAACCGATCTGCGGCCAGAAGTACTAGTCCGCCAAGAACAGCACGGTCAGGCGACCAGCGGCGCCTGGCGAAAAGTTGCCGCATGTATGCCCTCCTTCGGCCGGGCCGCGCCCAAAGCGAGTCGACAGTTTAAGACTCAACGTCAGGGTCAATCTCTAGGATCTGCAGGTTTCCTGATGGGAGGTCCTTCGATGAGCAAGCTCATTCGCCGGGTGGCCGGCGTCGCCATGATGGCACTAGCCCCGATGGCGTACGTGACAGCGGTGACTCCGGGGATGAGCTCGGCTCAGCCCCCCGACTGCGGCCCCGGCAACTGGTGGAACCCAGGCGCCAACGCCTGCCAACCATTAGGGACACCACCGCCCGACTGCGGCCCCGGCAACTGGTGGAACCCAGGCGCCAACGCCTGCCAACCATTGGGAACACCACCGCCCGACTGCGGCCCCGGCAACTGGTGGGACCCGGGGGCCAATGTGTGCCGACCCGTCGTGCCACCCCCGCCTCCCTAAGGCGGGAGGCGTCGCGGTACGCCGAGACTGCTGAACTGCGGCTTTAGAAGTCCCAGTCCTCGTCTTCGGTGACCACGGCCTTGCCGATGACGTACGACGAACCGGAGCCGGAGAAGAAGTCGTGGTTCTCGTCGGCGTTGGGTGACAGCGCCGACAGGATCGCCGGGTTGACGTCGGTCTCGTCGCGCGGGAACAGCGCCTCGTAGCCGAGGTTCATCAGGGCCTTGTTGGCGTTGTAGCGCAGGAACTTCTTGACGTCCTCGGTCAGCCCGACCTGGTCGTAGAGGTCCTGGGTGTACTCCACCTCGTTGTCGTAGAGCTCGAAGAGCAGCTCGTAGGTGTAGTCCTTGAGCTCGGCGCGCTTGGCCTCGTCCACCAGCGCCAGCCCACGCTGGTACTTGTAGCCGATGTAGTAGCCGTGCACGGCCTCGTCGCGGATGATCAGCCGGATCATGTCGGCGGTGTTGGTCAGCTTGGCTCGGCTCGACCAGTACATCGGCAGGTAGAAGCCGGAGTAGAACAGGAAGCTTTCCAGCAGCGTCGAGGCCACCTTGCGCTTGAGCGGCTCGTCGCCCTTGTAGTACTGCATGACGATCTCGGCTTTGCGCTGCAGGTTGGGGTTCTCCTCCGACCAGCGGAAGGCGTCGTCGATCTCGGCAGTGGAGCACAGCGTCGAGAAGATGTTGCTGTAGCTGCGGGCGTGCACCGACTCCATGAAGGCGATGTTGGTGTAGACGGCCTCCTCGTGCGGGGTCAGCGCGTCGGGAATGAGGCTGACCGCGCCGACCGTGCCCTGGATGGTGTCCAGCAGCGTCAGCCCGGTGAAGACCCGCATGGTCAGCTGCTTCTCGCCGGCCGTCAGCGTCGCCCACGAGGGCAAGTCGTTGGACACCGGAACCTTCTCCGGCAGCCAGAAGTTTCCGGTCAGCCGGTCCCAGACCTCGGCGTCCTTTTCGTCCTGCAGCCGGTTCCAGTTGATCGCCGAGACGCGGTCAATCAGCTTCATGTTTTCGGTCACCAGAACCCCACTTCACACGCCGTTTTGCCTGAGGGACGTCAGGCCCCAAACACTACCCCTGGGGTACGACAACGCAGCGGAACACAAGAACTTGTGTTTGCGTGTCGCGGACACACCCCGCATCCGGTTGCACTACCCCAGTATTACGCGGTTGGCGCGGGTCTTGAGCCCCCTACCGAAGCATCGGCCTGGATGTACCATTTGGTACATGATTACCGAAGACAGCATCGAGATCGACGCGCCACCGCAGCTGGTGTGGGATGTCTTCAGCGACGTCCAGCGCTGGCCGGAGTGGACCGCTTCGGTGACGTCGCTGGTCGGGCGGGACGGGCCCGCGCTCGCGGTCGGCAGGCGGTTCGCGATCAAGCAGCCCGGCATGGCGAAGCTGGTCTGGATGGTCACCGAGATCGACTCGGGCTCGTCGTGGACATGGGTACAGCGCTCCCCCGGTGCGCTCGTGAGCGCCCGGCACGACGTCATCGCGCTGCCCAGCGGTCGCACCCTGGTACGTCAGCAACTGGATCAGCGCGGTGCGCTCGGCGCGCTGGTCGGCCGGCTGATGGCCAACAAGACCAAGCGGTTCCTCAAACTTGAGGCTCAAGGACTCAAGGCCCGGTCTGAGCAACTCAGCCGTGCCGATGGCGCGCACTGAAGATTCCGAACGGCGCCGGCAGCTGCTCGACGCACTGGTCACCGAGTTCGCGGCGGGCGGCGTCGGCGACCGATCGTTGCGCGACGTGGCTACCGCGGTCGGCACCAGCCACCGAATGCTGTTGCACCACTTCGGTTCTCGCGAGGACATGTTGCTGGCCGTCGTCGAGGAGGTGGAGCGCCGCCAGATGGGGGTCCTGGCCGATCTGCCCCGGACACCGGCCGAGGGATTCGCCGCCATGTGGGCCGACGTCCGCCGACCCGAGCTGCGCCAAGCCGAACGCCTCTTCTTCGAGTGCTACGCGCGCGCGGCCCAAGGCGAAAAGCCGTTCGCGCGAATGGTTCCCGGCGCGGTCGACGGATGGCTCGCGAAAATTGCAGAGCTGGACGCCGATTCGGACCCCGCGCTGGCCCGGCTCGGGCTGGCCGTCATCCGCGGCCTGCTGCTGGATCTGGCCGCCACCAACGACGACGCCGGCGTCGACGCCGCCGCGCAGGCTTTCGCCAACCTGCTGAGCCGCTGAGCTACTTGGCTTCGGCAACACCGAGAACGACAAGTTCTTCGGCGTTGGTGTGCCACTTGTCCAAATCCATGCGGCCTCAGGCCAATGGCACAGCGCCCCAACCGCTTCGGCCGACGCTCAGGCGCTCGGCCGCGGGTCGCAAGATCAGCCGGAGGTGTAAACGATCAGGACGTCGGTCTTTGCCCGGCGGGAGACTTCGGATGGGACAGACCCCAGTAGCCGCCCCGCGACGCTGTTGAGGCCGACGTTGCCGACCACCAGAAGGTCGGCATTGACCTCCTCGGCGAGCTGCACCAGCGCGTTGATCGGCGAACCGACGATGGCCCTCTCCTCCACGTTCTTGGCCCCGGCCTGGTGCGCCCGCTCCCTGGCGTTCTGCAGGATCGCATAGAAGGGGGCCTTGCCCAGGGTCCGGTAGTCCTGACCGTGGTCGCTCCCCGGGGGGATGGCGTAGCGGCCGCGTTCCTCGGGAACGGGGAGGTGCGCCGTCGCGACGATCAATGTCGCGCCGTGATGCGCGGCCGTCGCTGCGGCGCGCTCCACCGCACGGAGCGACGAGTCCGAGCCATCGGTGCCGACCACGACGATCTGATAGGCGCACATGTCCCATCAGTGTAAGAGCTCGACGGCGGCTCACATCGGCGAATGAAAGCAAATCGCGGGGGGCCGGCCCATCGGCTCAGCCCCGCGCGGCCGCCGCCGCGCGCTTGGCGCCTGACCCGCTGCCGAAGAACTCGTACTCCTCGGGCTTGACCGAGCGCGTCTCCCGCCAGTACTCCCAGGTGTAGCCGCCCCACAGCACGGTGTTCTTGCCGTGCTCGTCGAGATACCAGCTGGCGCAGCCACCGCTGTTCCACACCGACGGCCCCAGCCGGCGCTGCAACTCGTCGTTGAAGGCGTCTTGGGCGGCGCGGGTGGGGGCGAGCGCCTGCACGCCCAGCTTGTCGCAGGTCTTGATCGCGCTCGCGACGTAGCGAATCTGGGACTCGATCATGAACACCACCGAGTTGTGGCCCAGGCCGGTGTTCGGTCCCAGCAGGAAGAACAGGTTGGGCATGTCGGCGACGGTGATGCCGCGGTGGGCGGCGATGCCCTCCCGGTTCCAGCGGTCCACCAGGTCCTCACCGTTGTGGCCCTTGATCTGCACATAGGTGTAGGAGTCGGTGACGTGGAATCCGGTGCCGTACACGATCACGTCGACCTCGCGCTCTTTGCCGTCGGCGGTGACGATCCCGGTGGGCGTGATCCGCGCGATGTGATCGGTGATCAGTTCCGTCTTCGGATCCGCGACCGCACGGTAATAGGTGGAGGAGTTCAGGATTCGCTTGCACCCGATGCGGTAGTGCGGGGTCAGCTTGCGGCGCAGTTCGCGGTCTTTGACCGACCGGCGGATGTTGTATTTGACGTAGGCCTCGATGAACTTCAGCGCGTTGGGACGCTTGGTCATGCCGATGGCCAGCGCCTCTTGTCCCCAGTAGATCGCCAGACGCACCAGCGCCCGCAGGCCCGGGACGTTCGCCATGGCCCGGCGCACCGCCACCGGAATCTCGGGGTTGGAGCGCGGCACCACCCACGGCGGAGTGCGCTGGTAGAGCTGAAGCTCGGCGACCTGCCCGACGATCTCCGGCACGATCTGGATCGCGCTGGCGCCGGTACCGATCATCGCCACCCGCTTGCCGGTCAGGTCGACTGTGTGGTCCCATTCCGCGGAATGGAAAGCGGGACCGCGGAATTCGTCGCGACCATCGATGTCGGGCAGGGACGGGATGTGCAGCGCGCCCGCTCCTGAGATCAGGAACTGCCCGACGAATTCGCGGCCGTCCTCGGTGAAGACGTGCCAGCGCTGCTCGTCGTCGTCCCAGTGGGCCCGATCGACGTGCGAGTCGAACTCGATGTAGCGGCGCAGCCCGTATTTCTCGGTGACTCCCTTGAGGTAGTCCCAGATCTCGGGCTGATACGAGAACGGGTTCTTCCAGTCGGGCTTGGGCTCGAAGGAGAACGAATACAGGTGTGACGGGATGTCGCAGGCGCAGCCCGGGTAACTGTTGTCGCGCCAGGTACCGCCGACGTCGTCGAACTTTTCCAGGATGACGAAGTCCACGCCTTGCTGCTGCAGCCGGATCGCCATGCCCAGGCCGGAGAACCCGGTCCCGATGATGATGGCGCGGGTGTGCACGGGCTGGTGTGCGGATGTCGGTTCCGCGTGTGTCACAACGTCGGTCACGGTAGGTCGATCTTCCTGTTAGCTACCTATATACCCGGTACCCAGGGTATCGGATGGCACGAGTGTTGACGATCGCCGGAACGATGTCAACGTGCCAAAAGTCCTCAGCTCGCCGCGGGGTTGCTCGGTACCACGCTTTGAACCGGCCGGTCGGGGTCGAGCGTGATGCCGAGCGCCTCGGCGGTGCCGACGATGACCCCGACCATGATGGTCGTCAGGTGGGCGACGAACTGGTCACGCGGCATGCGGCGCGCGCTTTGCGGGTCCGGGCCCAGCCACCATTCGGTGGCCGACGCGGCCGACCCGAAGGCCGCGTGCGCGGCCAGCTCGAACGCCGCGTGGTCGAGCTCCATCTCGCGCAGCTCGTTGTCGAACAGGTCGGCCATCGCCAACGTGATCCCCCGGCCCTCGTTGAGGATCTGGGGGCTGGCCGCGGAGCGGCCCTGGATGAAGACCCGCAGCACATTGGGGTGCAGGTCGACGAGGGCGACGTATTCATCGACGGCCCGTCGGATCACCTCGCGCGCCGAGTCGGTCTTCAGATCGACCGACGGGAAGATCGCCGCCCAGAGCATGTCGCGCAGCCGTTCCCCGATGGCCTGGAACAGGTCCGACTTGTCGTGGAAATGCCGGTAGATCTTCGGCTTGGCGGTGCCGGCTTCCTCGGCGATCTCGCGAACGCTCAGCTCGGGGCCCAGGCGATCGATGGCGCGGAAGGCCGCATCCACGATCTCGCCGCGTACCTTCTTGCGGTGTTCGCGCCAGCGCTCGCTGCGCGCGTCGACCTTCGCCCCGGGCGGCTTGACGCTGGGGTGGGACGGTCGCGGAATTCTCACCACATCAAGCACCATACCCCTCCGGGTGCCCGACAAGCCCCTGACCTGGGCAGACTGAGCACACGCACCCGACGTGAGGCCTACAGCATGCAGGACACGCAGCCCTCGACCTCGGTGCCCTCCAGAGCCATCTGCCGCAGCCGGATGTAGTACAGCGTCTTGATTCCCTTGCGCCAGGCGTAGATCTGCGCCTTGTTCACGTCGCGAGTGGTGGCGGTGTCCTTGAAGAACAGCGTCAGGCTCAGCCCCTGGTCGACGTGCTGGGTGGCAGCGGCGTAGGTGTCGATGACCTTCTCGTAGCCGATTTCGTAGGCGTCCTGGAAGTACTCCAGGTTGTCGTTGGTCATGTAGGGCGCGGGGTAGTAGACGCGGCCGATCTTGCCTTCCTTGCGGATCTCCACCTTGCTGGCGATCGGGTGGATCGAGCTGGTCGAGTGGTTGATGTAGGAGATCGACCCCGTCGGCGGGACGGCCTGCAGGTTCTGGTTGTAGATGCCGTGCGCCTTGACCGACTCCTTCAATCGCTTCCAGTCGTCCTGGGTCGGGATCCGGATCTCCGCATCGGCGAACAACTGACGCACCTTGTCGGTCTGCGGCTCCCACACCTGCTCGGTGTACTTGTCGAAGAACTCGCCCGAGGCGTACTTGGACCGCTCGAATCCGCCGAACGCCCGACCCCGTTCGATGGCGATGCGGTTCGACGCCCGCAGCGCGTGGTAGAGCACCGTATAGAAGTAGATGTTGGTGAAGTCGATGCCTTCCTCGGAGCCGTAGAAAATGCGCTCCCGGGCGAGGTAGCCGTGCAGATTCATCTGTCCCAGCCCGATCGCATGAGACTCGTTGTTGCCCTGCTCGATTGACGGCACCGACGTGATATGCGTCTGGTCGCTCACCGCGGTCAGCGCGCGGATCGCCACCTCGATCGTCTGGGCGAAGTCCGGCGAATCCATCGCCTTGGCGATGTTTAGCGAACCGAGGTTGCACGAAATGTCCTTGCCCACCTTGGAATACGACAGATCGTCATTGAACTCCGAGGGCGTGGACACCTGCAGGATCTCCGAGCACAGGTTCGAATGAGTGATCTTGCCCTCGATCGGGTTCGCCCGGTTCACCGTGTCCTCGAACATGATGTAGGGATAACCGGACTCGAACTGCAGCTCAGCCAGCGTCTGGAAGAACTCCCGCGCCTTGATCTTCGTCTTGCGAATGCGCCCGTCGTCGACCATCTCGTAGTACTTCTCGGTCACCGAGATGTCGGCGAACGGCACGCCGTAGACCCGCTCGACGTCATACGGCGAGAAGAGGTACATGTCCTCGTTCTTCTTGGCGAGCTCGAAGGTGATGTCGGGGATCACCACACCCAGGCTCAGCGTCTTGATCCGGATCTTCTCGTCAGCGTTCTCGCGCTTGGTGTCCAAGAACCGGTAGATGTCGGGGTGATGCGCGTGCAGGTACACCGCTCCGGCGCCCTGGCGCGCGCCCAGCTGATTGGCGTAGGAGAACGAGTCCTCGAGCAGCTTCATGATCGGGATGACGCCCGAAGACTGGTTCTCGATGTTCTTGATCGGCGCGCCGTGCTCGCGAATGTTGCTCAGCAGCAGCGCAACCCCGCCGCCGCGCTTCGACAGCTGGAGCGCGGAGTTGATCGAGCGCCCGATCGACTCCATGTTGTCCTCGATGCGCAGCAGAAAGCAGCTCACCGGCTCGCCGCGCTGCTTCTTGCCGGAGTTCAAAAACGTCGGGGTGGCCGGCTGGAACCGCCCGTCGATGATCTCGTCGACCAGCTTCTCGGCCAGTCCGGTGTCGCCGGCCGCCAGCGTCAGCGCCACCATGACCACGCGGTCCTCGAAGCGCTCCAGGTAGCGCTTCCCGTCGAACGTTTTCAGCGTGTAGGAGGTGTAGTACTTGAACGCGCCCAAGAACGTCGGGAACCGAAACTTCTTGGCGTAGGCGCGGTCCAGCAGGTCCTTGACGAAGTTGCGCGAGTACTGGTCGAGAACCTCACGCTCGTAATAGTTTTCGCGGATCAGGTAGTCGAGCTTCTCGTCCTGATTGTGGAAGAAGACGGTGTTCTGGTTGACGTGCTGCAAGAAGTACTCGCGCGCCGCCAACACGTCCTTGTCGAACTGAATCTTGCCGTCGGCGTCGTACAGATTCAGCATCGCGTTCAGCGCATGGTAGTCCGTCTCACCGGGCAACGCGTGCGCGCCGGACGTTACAGGCTCTGCAGTGACGGTTGGTGGCACGTCTGTTCCTTCCAGAATTCTTCCAAGCCCGCGCGGACGGCTTCCACGTCGTCCGGGGTTCCCATCAGTTCGAAGCGGTAGAGATACGGAACGCCGCATTTGCGTGAGATGACGTTGCCCGCATAAGCGAATTCGGCACCGAAGTTGTTGTTGCCCGCGGCGATGACACCGCGGATCAACGACCGGTTCTGCTCGTTGTTCAAAAATGCGATGACCTGCTTGGGGACATAGCCACCGGCATTGAGGTCCGGGGTGGCGCGGCCACCGCCGTACGTGGGCAGTATCAGCACGTACGGCTCGTCGACCTCGATGCGCCCGTGCAGCGGTATCCGCGTGGCGGGAACACCCAGCTTCTCCACGAAGCGATGGGTGTTCTCCGACACCGAGGAGAAATAGACCAGTGGCGTTGATGCGGCAGCGATGTCCCGAGCCGGGCGCTGCGGGTCGTCACTCATCCAAGCCAGGTTGCGCTGCGTGCTATCCATGGCACCGCAACCTCCTTCTTACCTACCGTCCGTCGCCAAACACTCAGGCGCTCAGCGCCGATTCGGCGAGCGCCTTGATGCGGTCCGGCCGGAAGCCCGACCAGTGATCGTTGCCCGCCACCACCACGGGGGCCTGCAAGTATCCCAGCGCCATTACGTAGTCGCGCGCCTCGTTGTCGAGCGTGATGTCGACCTTCTCGTAGCCGACGCCCTGCTTGTCCAGGGCCTTGAACGTCGCGCTGCACTGCACGCATGCCGGCTTGGTGTACACGGTGATGCTCATGGAAGCCGCTCCTCTGCGGAAGGTGGGACTTGTAACGGACTGGCAACTACTCGGGTACTGCAACAAACGCTGTCTTCGCTGTGTTTCAGCGGCCCGTCAAGCCCCCGCGTTCCCGTCCTGCGGCCGTCGGGGTCGAATGACCCGGTGAGCCGATTTCGGGTGGTGAACCAGGGCCCGGTCGGCCTGGTGAACCTGGGATCTGCCGGTGCTCGAAACACTACACCTAGTGGCTGACAAGATGTCGAGATACAACATGTTCGGAATAACAATTCTGAAATTCGCTGGTCGTAAGGCCTCTGTGGCCGACACGCCCGGCGTGTCGCAGGTCACAATCTGCGTCGATCCCGTGCATGCGAATCGTTGTATCACCGGCCACCGACAAGTCCCGTCGACGCGCTTCGAGGCAACCGCGGTCCGGCCCGCCCGACCCGCCACTAGCAAAGCCGCCAGCGAGGGCTGGCGGCTTTGGCTATTCGATTGTGTCAACCTCGCTGGTCGCCCAGCGATCGGCTTGTTGACTTCTGCCAATCAGGCGACTTCGGCGGCCAGCTTCCCGAGGACGTCGCGCACGTTGCTCGGGAGCTCTCCGTGCTGCGCGGGGGCCTTGCCCTCCAGCGTTTTGAACGGCACCGAGAGCTTGATCGACTCGACCACGCGGGCGCCGGCGATCCCGAACGACTTCCGGGTTTCGTCGTGGGCCCACACCCCGCCGTACTGGCCGTAGGACCCCCCGATGACGGCCAAGGGCTTGCCCTTCAGCGCGCCGTTGCCGAACGGGCGGGACAGCCAGTCGATCGCGTTCTTGATGACGGCCGGGATACTGCCGTTGTATTCCGGAGTGACCACCAGGGCGGCGTCGGCACCAACCGCCGCGGACCGCAGCGCGGCCACCGGCGCCAGCGGCGGAGCGTCCGCGTTCATCGCGTCGTCGATCTCCTCGTTGTAGAACGGCAGGTCCGCCAGCCCCTCGAACACCGTCACGGTGACGCCCTCAGGGGCGATGTCGGCCGCCAGTTCGGCGATCTGACGATTGATCGACGCCGCGCGCAGGCTCCCCACTAACGCCAAGACCTTGATGTTGTCTGTCACCGATCCAATTCCCTTCGTTGTTGATGTCCATCCTCGCACACGCAACCGGACTACAGTCCGGTTGTATTCCCGCCGCGTTAAAGTACAGGGATGAGCAGTGTCGAGCGGTTGGGCGAACTGCCGGTCTACCCACTCCAGGCGGCTCAGCCGGAGCGGGGCGACGCGGCACGCAACCGCGCCCTGCTGTTGGATGCCGCCCGCAGCCTGATCGCCGAGCGCGGCGCCGACGCGGTCACCATGGACGACGTCGCGGCCGCCGCCGGCGTTGGCAAAGGCACGTTGTTTCGCCGGTTCGGCAGCCGCGCCGGTCTGATGATGGTGCTACTCGACGAGGACGAGCGGGCGAGCCAGCAAGCTTTTCTGTTCGGGCCGCCGCCACTGGGACCCGACGCTTCGCCGATAGACCGGCTGGTGGCATTCGGCCGGGAACGGATCTGCTTCGCCCACGCTCATCGCGAACTGCTGTCGGAAGCCCACCGCGATCCGCAGACTCGCTACAGCGCGCCCGTCCTGGTCCACCGCACCCATGTCCGGCTGTTACTCCAGGCGGCGCACACCACCGGCGATCTCGACGCCCAGACCGATGCCCTGCTGGCCCTGCTCAATGTGAGCTATGTGGAGCATCAACTCAACGATGGCGACCACACCTTGCAGACGTTGGGTGACGCGTGGGAAAGCCTGGCGCGCAAGCTCTGTGGGCGATAGCGGATGACGGGGCCGGCACAACATTGGGTCCTCCACGTCGACCTGGATCAGTTTCTGGCGTCGGTGGAGCTGCGCCGGCACCCACAGCTGGCCGGGCTGCCGGTCATCGTCGGCGGCAGCGGTGATCCGACCGAACCGCGCAAGGTGGTCACCTGCGCCTCCTACGAGGCCCGGGAATTCGGCGTCCGCGCCGGCATGCCGTTGCGGACCGCGGCGCGCCGCTGCCCCGAGGCGACGTTTCTCCCGTCGGATGCGGCCGCGTACGACGCGGCCTCCGAAGAGGTGATGGGGTTGCTGCGTGACCTGGGACACCCGGTCGAGGTGTGGGGTTGGGACGAGGCGTACGTCGGGGTCGTGGGGGCAAACCCGTCCGAAGTGGCCGAAGAGATCCGGACCGTCGTCTCGTCGGAAACCGGGCTGTCCTGCTCGGTGGGCATCAGCGACAACAAGCAGCGCGCCAAGGTCGCGACCGGTTTCGCCAAGCCGGGGGGCATCTTCACACTCACCGACGCGAACTGGATGACCATGATGGCGGACCGTCCGGTCGACGCGCTGTGGGGCGTAGGCCCCAAGACGGCGAAAAAGCTTGCGGCGCTGGGAATAACGACGGTGTGGGAGCTCGCGCACAGCGATGCCGAGTTGCTCACGTCCGCGTTCGGCCCGCGCACCGGCCTGTGGCTGCTGCTGCTGGCCAAGGGCGGCGGCGACAACGGCGTCAGCGCCGAGCCGTGGGTCCCCCGCTCGCGCAGCCACGTCGTCACCTTCCCGCGCGACCTCACCGACCGCGCCGAAATGGATTCGGCTGTAACGCGATTGGCCGAGCAGGCGCTGGCGGACGTGCTGGCGTCCGGCCGCATCGTGACGCGGGTCGCGGTCACCGTGCGAACCGCGACGTTCTACACCCGCACCAAGATTCGCAAGCTGGAAGCACCGACCACCGATCGCGACACCATCGTCGCGGCGGCGCTGCGGGTCCTTGACCTATTCGAGCTCGACCGCCCGGTCCGGTTGCTCGGGGTGCGCCTCGAACTGGCCATGCCGGACTAGCGGTGCCGGGGCGGGCCGCAGCACCCGGGTGAACACCACGTTGACCTGACGCATCGCCACGCTGTACGGCCACCAGGCCAGCCGCTTGAACGCATACAGCGCCCGGATGTCCGCCGAGGTGTAAATGAGGTAGCGGTTCTTGGCCACCCCGGCCAAGATTTTTTGGGCCGCCTTCTCCGGCGACACCGCGTGCCCGCTAAAGCGGTTCACCCAACGGGCGACCTTGGGGTCTTCGCGGTCCACACCGGCGATCTCGACGGTCTGGACCAGCGGCGTGTTAACCGCGCCCGGCACCACCACCGACACCCCGATGCGGTGCCGGGCTAGGTCGAAGCGCAGCACCTCCGACAGGCCGCGCAGCCCGTACTTGCTTGCGCTGTAAGCCGCATGCCACGGCAACGCCACCAAACCGGCCGCCGACGACACGTTGACCAGGTGCCCGCCCTTGCGGGCCGCCACCATCGGCGGCACGAACGTCTCGATGACGTGGATCGGACCCATCAGGTTGATCGCGATCATCTTGCTCCACTGATCGTGGGTCAGCCGGTCGACGGTGCCCCACGCGGACACTCCGGCGACGTTGAGCACGACGTCCATGCTCGGGTGGTCGCGATGGACGTCGGCGGCGAACGCCGCCACCTCGTCGTAGTTCGCGATGTCGAGGGCTCGGTGCGCGGGCACTTCCGCGCCCAGGGCGCGGGCGTCGGCCACGGTCAGCTCGAGCCCGTCGAGGTCCCGGTCGGTCAGATAGAGCTCGGCGCCGTCTACGGCCAGCCGTAACGCGGTGGCACGGCCGATGCCGCTGGCCGCGCCGGTGACCAGACACCGTTTGCCTGCGAAGTACCGCTGCTGCCCCATTGCCGTGACGATACCGGCGGTAGCGCCCTACGCACGCCCGCCCCAGAGCGCGTGCAGCCACAACCGCTCGAGCACGCGCACGCGGCGGTCGACATCGCTGTCGCGGCCGGCCAGGATGGGATCGCCGGTCAGCATCAGCGCCGTGGTGCCGGCCAGGGTGCGGATCAGGGTGGGCAGGTCGTCGCTGATCGGGTGGGCGGTCCCGGCCTTCATCTCAGCCTCAACGACCGCCACGATCTGGCCCAGCACCACCTCGAATTGCCGATCCATCAGGTTGCGGATCTCGACGTCGGTGTTGCGCGCCTCGTTGCAGGCGGTCATCACCGGGTCGTTGTGCGCGTAGACGGCCGCCGCGCTGCCGACCATGCGTTTGGCGAACTGCTCCGGCGACTCCCCCGGCTCCCGCGGGGCGAAATCCTGGGTGAGTTCTTCGAGTTCCTCGGCGGCCTCGGCCATCAACTGGGCGAGAACGGCGTACTTGGAGTCGAAATAGAAGTAGAAGCCGGACCGGGCCACCCCGGCGCGAAGACTGATGGTGCTGACCGACAGCTCCGCGAATGACTTCTCCTGTAGCAGTTCCCGCACCGCCTGCAGGATCGCCTGGCGCTGTTTGTCGCCCCGCCGTTGCCCGCCCGGCTCGCCGGTTGCGGGGTGGCTGCTCATTCCCCGACCTTGCACCACGCCGCCAGAAAAGCAAACTTGACAGCCGTCAAGTTTTTTCCGAAGGTTATTAGACAGTGACGGCTGTCACCTCGGAGGGAACGCGCAAAGGAGCGTCTATGACCGCCACCATCAGCACTCCGCAATACCTGCTGGACCAGGCGCGGCGCCGGTTCACCCCGTCGGTCAACAACTTCCCTGGCATGGGCGTGGCGGAGCGCAAGCTCCGCACCGTCCAGTTCCCGGAACACGTGCTGGCCGCACCACCGCCGGGCAGCGGGCTCAAACCGGTGGTGGGCGACGCGGGACTGCCGCTCATCGGACACATCATCGAGATGCTGCGCGGCGGCCCGGATTACCTGATGTTCCTGTACCAGACAAAAGGTCCGCTCGTCTTCGGCGACTCTCCCCTCCTGCCGTTCGTCGCCGCGCTGGGCCCCGACGCCGCCCAGGAGATCTACTCCAACCGAAACAAGGACTACTCCCAGCAGGGCTGGACCCCGGTGATCGGCGCCTTCTTCAATCGCGGCCTGATGCTGCTCGACTTCGAAGAGCACCTGTTCCACCGGCGCATCATGCAAGAGGCATTTATCCGCTCCCGCCTCGTCGGCTATGTCGAGCACATGGACCGGGTCGTGTCGCAGGTCATCGCGGACGATTGGGTGATCGACGACCCACGCTTCCTGCTGTACCCGGCGATGAAAGAGCTGACCCTCGACATCGCGTCGATGGTCTTCATGGGCCACGAGCCGGGCACCGACCGCGACCTGGTGACCAAGGTGAACAGGGCCTTCACCATGACCGTCCGCGCCGGCAACGCGATCATCCGCAATCCGGTGCCGCCGTTCACGTGGTGGCGTGGACTCAGGGCCCGACAACTGCTGGAGAACTACTTCGATGAAAGGGTCAAGGAGCGCCGAGGCCGGGAGGGCAGCGACCTGTTGACCGTGTTGTGTCAGACCGAGGACGAAGAGGGCAACCGCTTCTCCGACGAGGACATCGTCAACCACATGATCTTCTTGATGATGGCCGCGCACGACACGTCAACCACCACCGCCACGAACATGGCCTACCAGCTCGCCGCGAACCCGGAATGGCAGCAGCGCTGCCGCGACGAGTCGGATCGCCTCGGGGACGGCCCGCTCGACATCGAATCGCTGGAGAAGCTGGAATCGCTGGATCTGGTGATGAACGAGTCGATCCGGCTCGTGACGCCGGTGCAGTGGGCAATGCGCCGGACGGTGCGCGACACCGAACTGCTGGGCCACTACCTACCGAAGGGCACCAACGTCACCGCCTTCCCGGGGGTGAACCATCTGCTCCCGGAGATCTGGACCGATCCCCTGAAATTCGACCCGGAACGGTTCATCGAGCCCCGCAACGAACACAAGCGCCACCGGTATGCGTGGACTCCGTTCGGCGGTGGCGCGCACAAGTGCATCGGAATGGTGTTCGGCCAGTTGGAAATCAAAACGATCATGCATCGGCTGTTGCGCCGGTATCGGCTGGAGCTCCCCAGGCCCGGTTACGAGTCGAAGTGGGACTACCGCACGATCCCGATCCCGATGGACGGCATGCCGATCGTGCTGCGCCCGCTCTGATAGTCGCGAGCAGACGCAAAATCGCGCTCGGCGGCGGGCTGGCGTGCGATTTTGCGTCTGCTCGACAACGAAATCTCAGGCGAGCAGGCGGTTAGCGCAGGCGATCAGCGCGCGCAACGCCGACTGTGTCGAATCGTCCGACCAGCCCATCGCCCATTCCGCGCGTGCCCCGTTGCTGCCGCAGACGAACGTGACGGTGTGGCCGTCCGCGGCCCGCTGGTGAAACTTGACGATCTCCACCCGGATTCCGTGATCGTGCAGCATCGCGCTCAGCGCCGCGATCGGGCCGCTTGCGGCGGCGGCCGAGGTGTGAATGCGGTCGCCGACGGCGATCACGGCCTCGTAGCTGCGGGCCTGCGGCCCGAGCCGCCCGGCGGTGTCAGCGCAGGTCCAGCCGCCCAACCGGACAGGCCCGCCCGTGCGGGCGTAGGTCGCAACGAACTCGTCCCAGCGCATCGCGCCCGCCTGCTCCCGCAGCCCGCGGGGTAGCGGGGCGCCGAACTGGCGGGCGAACCACACCGTGGCGGGGCACCGGGCGGGTGGGTTGGTGGACGGATCGAGGCGCTCGGGGATGGTCATGGTGCCGGTCTTCTTCGGTCGAAAGGAGGGACCGACGGCAGTAGCTTCCGACCCACAGCGGGGGGTCGGTCTAGGTCAGACCCCGCTGCGGGTGCTAGCTACTACGGCTCGATCGAGAAGACGCACGAGCGCAGACTCTAGCCCCTTACGTCCCTGACGTGCAAGTTCCGCGTCGCCAACATAACGGGGCGGTCCGTCGCGAAATTCATCGGAAATTTTGGTTTACCTGCGTGCAACAGGGGGTATGAAGCGGGGGCAGCAGTCATTCAACGGCTGTGCAACAACCCCTCGGGAAAGAATGATGAAAGAAGGCTCATCATGAAGGTAAAACGTACCAAGAAAACCCTCAAAACCGTCGCGGCGGCCACCGGGGTGGCCGCGGTGTTGATCCTCCCCACCGGATGCGCATCATCAGCGGCCGGCAGCGGTGGCCTGCTCGGCGGCACGGTCGGCGGCGGTAGCGGCGGGATTCTGGGTACGGTCGGCGGGATTGTCGGCGGCCTCTAACCGATCTTTTTCAGGCGGCCCTCGGGAAGCGATTCCCGGGGGCCGCTCGCGTTATCCGGTCGGCCCGGCCGACGGCTCGAACCGCAGATACGCCTGGATGGTGGTACCGCTCGGCGTGGTGTGGGTGCGCACCAAATCCGAGATGGCGTTGACCAGATACAGGCCCCGGCTGGCGGGACCGCACGGCCCCGGGTCCAGGCGGCCCACCAACGGATCCTCGAAGCACCCGGTGTCGCGCGCCTCGCAGACCAGATATCCGTCGTCGCGCCAGAACGCGAGCTGGCAAGCCCCGTCTGTGTACATCAAGCTGTTGCTGGCCAGCTCGGTGGCGACCAGTTGCAGATCTTCGATTCCGTCCTGGGACAAGCCAACCCATCCCGCGTAGTTGACCGCGAACGACCGCGCGGGGCTGAGGTCCGCCGACTTCCGCACCGTGTAGGTGACCGCACCCGGATTGCCGGGCAGCGGCCGGTTGCAGCGCCGCAGGACGGCGCCGGGCGCGTAGTCGGCGCTGCGCTGCAGTGCGCCACCCCGCCACAGCAGCGGATGCGTCGCGCGCGCGTCCGCGAGCACGTCGTCGTCGAGCCGGCTCCCGTCGTAGAGGCACAAGCCCGTCACCTGGTAGCCGTCCATGGCCCCGTTGATCAGCGCCTCGTGCTCCACACAGGCGACCAACTCTTGCTCGGTGCGGCCGGGCCAGGCGAGTTGACTGACGATCCGCACGCGGCGGTCGGGGTGGTCGTCGACGAAAGACCCCGCCAGAGCCATGAATCGGCTCGGGTTGCGCCCCGCCTCCGTGATGTCCACCAATTGGAGATCGGCCGGCGCCTCGTCCGTGCCGAGCGCGTCGCGCAGCAAGGCCAGCTTGTCGGACGGGACCGCGACCAGGACCGCCTCGTCCATCGCCAACCCGTCGCGGACGAAGCGGGTCACGAAATCGAGGTATTCCTGCTGGGATTGGTAGATGAGTGCCGAGTGAACGAAGCCGAGCTGGCCAATTTCGGTGCCCGTCGTCACTCCAGCACTCCCGCTTTCGATCACTGAATGCCAACCCCCTGCTGGACCGGCCGCCTACGTTCTCCCTCCCCAGTACCCGCGGCGGGCCTTCGCTATACCGCGCAGCAGGTCACATCTGAGAACTCAGTATTTGTTAAAGCCACCAGGAGGCGGCGGCGTCTAGATGGCGGCGAACACGGTACCGGGCCAGGCTCTCGTCGCCCGCCTCGATCGCGTCGGCAATCCGCGAGTGAGCATGGGGAACGGCCAGGACGTCCTCCCAGGTCGGGGGCGCCTGCCCGGTGCTCGACCAGTGCCGTCGGAACAACTCCACGATGATGCGCAGGAACAAGTCGAGCAGCGTGTTGCCGGCCAGCCGGGCAAGTCCGACGTGGAACCGGAACTCCGCCACGGCGGCCTCCGCCACATCGCCGGGCGCTTTCTCGACGTCGGACCGGTGGGCGGCCAGGAAAGCGGCCACCTCGGGTTCGCCGCACCGCTTGACCACCTTGGTGACGTTGTCGATTTCGATGGCATCCCGGACGCAACGGAGGTCTTCGCGGCTCGGGTCCCGGTACTGCAGGTACAAGGAGATGGTGTCGATGCTGGCCTTCGCCTGCGGTCTGGCGATGACGAGGCCGCCGCCGGGGCCGCGGCGCATGTGCGCGATCGAGTGGTACTCGAGCAGCCGCACCGCTTCACGGAACACCGCGCGGCTCACCCGGTACCGCTCGAGAAGGGCCGTCTCGGTGCCGAAGACGGAACCGACCTGCCAGCCGCTTGCCGCGATGTCGTCACCGATCGTGGCCGCGAGCATTTCCGCCAGCTTGCCGCGCGGCACCTCAATGTTCAGCGGCGGCGGCCTGCGCCGCCGGATCGGGGTGGCCGAGTGGTGGTGCTGCAGCCAGGCGGTCACGGCCTCGACGTGCCGCTGGCTGAGCGTCGTGGCGCGCGCCGAGTCGCCGGCGGTGACCGCCTCGACGAGCTCGGAGTGATCAATGTGCATCCGGTCGACCGCCTCGGTGGCCTCGGACGCCGAGTCGGTCCGCGACTGCAGGGCGTACCGGGTGGTGAGCCGCATCAGCACAGTGACAAAGAGTTGCAGGACAGGGTTTTTCGATTGCTCAGCCAAGGCGATGTGGAACTCGTCCCGAGGCGTGGGGAGCCCGGGCCTCCACTCCGCTTCGCCCCGCAACACCGCCCGCAACCGCGCGATGCCCGCCTCGTCGATGCGTTCCGCGGCCAGCGAAGCCGCCAACGGTTCCAGCACCAGGCGCGCGTTGAGCAGGTCGCCCAGCGTCGTGCCGAGGTGTTCGAGATAGATCACGACGGCGCGGGTGGCGGGCCCGGCATCGGGCTCGCAGATGATCAGCCCGCCGCCCGGCCCGCGGCGCATTCGGGCGACCTGGTGGTGTTCGACGAGCCGGACGGCCTCGCGCAGCACCGAGCGACTCACCCCGAAGCGCTCTTGCAACGCGGGCTCGGAACCCAGCGATTCGCCGATGGCCCAACCGCGGCGAACGATCTCCGCCTCAAGGTCCCGCGCGATCTTGGCAGCCAGTTTGTTCGCAAGACCGGTACTCATGTCAGGCCCAACGGCGTTTGGGCACAGGTATTTTCAGCATGTGAGCAACATGCAGCCGGCGACGGGGCCGCCCCCGACCGACACGACGCCGACATCCGGGCGAGGCGATACCTGCCGCTCCCCCGCTTCGCCGCGCAACTGAAGACAACCCTCGTGCAACGCCCAGTAACCGTGCATGCGCCCGGCCGAGAGCTGGCCGCCGTAGGTGTTCAGGGGAAGATCACCGTCTCGGGCGATCCGGGCGCCGCCTTCGACGAACGGCCCAGACTCACCATCGCCGCAGACCCCGAGGGCCTCCAGCCACGCGAGGGTGAGATAGGTGAAGCCGTCGTACAACTCGGCGACCAACAGATCGGCCGGCTTGAGGTCCGTGCGTGACCACATCTGCGCCGCCGCGTCCGACATGGCCATCTTCGGGTAGTCGTCGCGATGGAACCAGCCCCCGGCACCGTCGGATCCGCCGATCGCCTCCACCGCCACCGCGCGGTGCGGGCAGTCCCGGGCGTACTCCGCATGCGAGACCACCACCGCGATCGACCCGTCGATCGGCACATCGCAGTCCAGCAGCCCGAACGGGGTGGAGACCGGCCGCGCGCTCAGGTAGTCGGCCATCGTCATCGGGTCGCGGTACACGGCGCGGGGGTTCAAGGCGGCGTTGCGCCTACCGTTGAGGGCCACCCAGCCCAGCTGCTGCTTGGTGGTCCCGTACAACTCCATGTGGCGCCGGCAGTTGAGCGCCAACCAATTCGCGGCGGAGTAGGCGTTGGCCGCGACCAGGTCGTTGACATCGTCCATCGCGCCGACCGCGGGCCGATCCGCACCCTGCCGCGTCTCGAACATCCGGGCCAGTGGCGGCGCGGACGCGTTCTCCTGCGGTTTCACCGGGACGGTGCCGCCCAGCATTTGGATGGTCCGGTACACCACCACGTGCCGGGCGCGACGCTCGGCGACCGCGCGGCACGCCGACATCACCGGGCTGAGCAAGCCGCCGGTGCCGAACCCGGACCCGCAATCGGCCGCCTCGATCCCCAATTGGGCATTGACCTCGCCGGCGGGGGTGTCGCCCAGCGTCGCGATGCCGTCGATGTCGGAGGCGACCAACCCGGCGTCGTCGATGGCGGAGCGCACCGCTTCCATCGTCAGGTCCAGGCCCGCGATGCCGGTGCGCCGGCCGATCCGCGAGATGCCGATGCCGGACAGGATCGCGTCCTTCTCGAAATGCGTCATGCACACCGCCCGTCAGACCATCGAATCAATTGAGTGTACTGTATTCACCGTGCCGGACGAGCCGCTGCTCATCGAATACTGCGAGGACTGTGCGCGCTGGGTGCATCCGGCGGCCGGGCAGTGCCGCGCCTGCGGCGGCCGGCTGGTCGCGCGGCCGGTGTCAGGGCGTGGCAACGTGTTCACCTACACCGTCAACCAGCACCCGTACAACCCGGAGATCCCGGTTCCCTACGTGATCGCGATCATCGAGCTCGCCGAACAAGAGGGTTTACGGGTGGCCGCCAATGTCGTTGATTGCGAACCCGATTCGGTCAGGTGCGGCATGCCCGTCGCCATCCGGCCGGAAAGAGGCAGCGGAGGGGCCCCGCTGTTCGCACCCGCCTGACCCGGGCAGTCAGTTGATCAGCGGGTCGCGCGGCATGCCGAGGATGCGCTCGGCGATCTGATTGCGGGCGACCTCCGAGGTACCGCCCGCGATCGCCATGCCGCGCGCCCCCATCACCAGCCGCCCCACCAGTGCACCGGGCCCGTCCATCAGCGCGACCTCCGGGCCGACCAGCGCCGCCCAGATCGCGGCCCCGTCCACCATGTGCTCGGCCAGCTTCAGCTTGGTGATGTTGCCTTCCGGGCCGGGCCCGGCCCCCTCGACGCTGCGGGCCGCGCGGCGCAGGTTCAGCAGCCGCAGCGCATGGTCGTCGGCGAGGAAGGATCCCATCCGAACGGGCGCCCCCGCCAAGCGATCCGACTGCTGCGCGAGCTGCACCAGAGTGGGCGCCAAGCCCTCATAAAACGACCCGCTGCCGCCGATGCTGACCCGCTCGTTGCCGAGCGTCGCGCGGGCGACCGTCCAGCCCGAGTTGGGCGCCCCGACGACGTCCTCGTCGGGGACGAACACGTCGTTGAAGAACACCTCGTTGAATTCCGAACCCCCGGTGATCTGCCGCAGCGGCCGCACCTCGACCCCCGGCCCCTTCATGTCGATGATGACGGTGGTGATGCCGGCATGCTTGGGGGCGTCCGGGTCGGTGCGCACGGTGGCCAGCCCGCGCGCACAGTACTGCGCGCCGCTGGTCCAGACCTTCTGCCCGTTGATCTTCCAGCCGCCGTCCACCCGGATGGCGCGGGTCTTGACCGACGCCGCATCGGAGCCGGCCTCGGGCTCGGAGAACAGCTGGCACCAGATCTCTTCCTGACGCAGCGCCTTCTCCACGAATCTTTCGATCTGCCAATCGGTTCCGTGCTGGATCAGGGTGAGGATCACCCAGCCGGTGATCGAGTAGTCGGGGCGCTTGATGCCGGCCGCGCGGAACTCCTCCTCGATAACCAGCTGCTCCACCGCGTCGGCGGCGCGGCCCCACGGCTTCGGCCAGTGCGGCATGACGTAACCCGTCTCGATCAGCTTGTCGCGCCGCTCCGCTTTGTCCAGGGCGGCGATTTCGGCGGCGTCGGCGTGGATCCGGGTGCGCAGCTCCTCGGCCTCGGGCGGCAGGTCCAGGCTGTTCTCCCGTCTGGCGCCGGCGGCGGTGCGCTCGAAGACATCCCGGGCCGGCGCGTCACCACCGAACAGCGCCGCGATCACCAGCGCGCGGCGCAGGTGCAGGTGCGCGTCGTGCTCCCAGGTGAAACCGATACCGCCGTGCACCTGGATGTTCAGCTCGGCGTTGCGCGCGTAGGCGGGGAACGCCAGGGCCGCCGCCACCGCGGCGGCCAGCTGGAACTGGTCCTCGTCCTCCGACGCCGCCCGCGAAGCGTCCCACACCGCGGCGATGCCCGACTCGGCGGCCACCAGCATGTTGGCGCAATGATGTTTCACCGCTTGGAAAGTGGCGATGGTGCGCCCGAACTGCTGCCGCACCTTGGCATAGTCCACCGCGGCATCGACGCAGTCCGCCGCGCCGCCCACCGCTTCGGCGGCCAGCAGCGTCCGGGCCCGGGCCAGCGCGGAGGCCCGCCCGCCGGTCAGGATGTCGCCGGCGCTCACGCTCACGTTCTCGAGGCGGACGCGTCCCGAACGCCGGGTCGGGTCGAAGTTGTTCGGCACCTCCACCGAGACGCCGGCACGGCCGCGTTCGAGCACCAACACGTCCTCACCCGCCGCGATCAGCAACACCTCGGCCAGCCCGGCGCCCAGCACGATGCCGGCGTCACCGTCGGCGACGCCGGCCTTGAGGTGCACCCCGCCGTCCAGACCGATCCCAGCGGTGACGGTCCCGTCGATCAATCCGGGCAGCAGCCGCGATTTCTGTTCGGCGCTACCGTCTTTGGCGATCACCGCCGACGCGATCACGGTTGGCACGAACGGGCCCGGCGCCACGGCCCGGCCGAGTTCTTCGACGACCACCACGAGTTCGGGCAGGCCGAAGCCGGACCCGCCGTGCGCTTCGTCGATATGCAGGCCGAGCCAGCCCAGCTCCACCAGGTTCTGCCAGAACGGCGGACGGGATTCCTCGGCGGCGTCAAGCAGTGAGCGCGCCGCCCAGCGGGCCTTCTGCGAGATCAGGAACGCGCGGGCGACCTCGGCGAGTTCGCGGTGGTCGTCGGTCAGTGCGATACCCATGAGGGGCCCCTCCTCGCTACCGGCTGGGTAGCCTGCCCCGCCTCGATGGAAGCGGGGCGGCTGCCTAAAGAGTGTACTTAATGCGAGGAGGGCAACCCGTGGGGGTGGCTACTTGGGCGCGAACCGCTGCCCGGCGTCCAGCCGCAGGCACTGGCCGTTGAGCATCGGGTTGTCCACGATGGCCGCCACCAGCTTGGCGTACTCGATCGGCCGGCCGAGACGCTTGGGGAAAGCGGCGTCCTTGGTGAGCGCCGACGCGAATTCGTCCGGGATCCCCTGCGTCAATCCGGTGGCGAACAGGCTGGGTGCAATCGCCAGCACGCGGATGCCCAGCGAGCCCAGGTCCCGGGCCATGGTCAAACACATACCGGCGATGCCGGCCTTGGCGGCGGTGTAGGCGACCTGCCCGATCTGCCCCTCGAAGGCCGCGATCGAGGCGGTGTTGATGATGACGCCCCGCTCGTCGTCCTCGGGCTCGTTCTGCGCCATGTGCGCGGCCGCGAGCCGGCTGATGTTGAAGGTCGCGATGAGATTGAGGTCGATCACGGATTGAAAGGACTCGAGGTCGTGCGGACCGGACTTGGTCATCGTCCGCTTGGCGATGCCGCCGCCCGCGGTGGTGATGATGACGTGCAGGCCGCCCAGTTTGTCGACGGCGGTCTGCAGCGTCTCCTCGGTGCCCTTGAAGTCGGTGACGTCAACCGGCCAGAACGCGCCGCCGACGGCTTCGGCGACCGTCTTGCCGTCGGAACCCTCGCGGTCCAGGATGGCGACCTCGGCCCCGCGCTCGGCCAGCAGCTCCGCTGAGGCGCGGCCCATTCCCGACGCGCCGCCGACGACGACGACCTTCTTCCCGTTGATCTCCATCCGGACCGTTCCTTTCGGGGTTGTCAGATCTCTTGCAATCTGTAACGTTACGTACGCACGCTAGCGCGTGCGCCGCGCAGGGCTGACCCCGCCTTGTGCAAGAGCCATGCCAAGCTGATTTCGTGCTCCTCCTCGACGTGGCGACCACCTCGCTTGGCGTGGGCGCCACGTCGTCACGGCTGGGCAAGGTCGCCCACATCGCCGACCTCTTGCGCCGCGCAGCCGACCAGCCCGACACGGTCGCCATCGTGGTCTCCTGGCTCGCCGGTGAGCTGCGCCAGCGCCAGATCGGGGTCGGCTGGGCCTCGCTGCGGTCACGGCCCCCGCCGGCGGCGCATCCGACGTTGACCGTCGCCGAAGTGGACGCGAGGTTTTCGGAGATCGGGGCGGTGTCGGGCAAGGGGTCGCAGGCGCGGCGCGCCGAACTCGTGGCGGGACTGTTCGCCGCCGCAACCGACACCGAGCAGACCTTCCTGCTGCGGCTGCTCTGCGGGGAACTGCGTCAAGGGGCGCTCGCCGGGATCATGGCCGACGCGGTGGCCAAGGCCGCCGGCATCCCCGTCGGGGCGGTGCAGCGGGCCGCGATGCTGGGCGGGGACCTGCCCGGCGTCGCGGCGGCCGGCATGGGCGGCGGGGCCGGCGCGCTGGACGCGTTCGCCCTGCGGGTCGGCCGGCCGGTCGGCCCGATGCTGGCCCAGAGCGCGACCGGCGTGGCCGACGCGCTCGAACGCCACGGCGGCACAACCATTTTCGAGGCGAAGCTGGACGGCGCCCGGGTGCAGATCCACCGGTCCGGCGACGAGGTCACCGTGTACACCCGGAGCCTCGACGACGTCACCGCCCGGCTGCCCGAGGTGGTGGAGGCGACGCTGGCGCTGCCGGTGCGCGACCTCATCGCCGATGGCGAGGCGATCGCGCTGCGGCCCGACAACTCACCGCATCGCTTCCAGGTCACCGCCTCCCGGTTCGGCCGATCGGTCGACGTGACCAAGGCCCGTACGGTCCAACCACTTTCGGTGTTCTTCTTCGACATCCTGCACCGCGACGGCGACGACCTGCTTGACGCGCCGACGGCCGAGCGGCTGGCGGCCCTGGACGCCCTGGTGCCGGCCGCACAACGGGTCGATCGGCTCGTCACCGCGGACGCCGCCGAAGCGGCCCGGTTCCTGGAGACGACACTCGCCGCCGGCCACGAGGGCGTCATGGCCAAGGCGCCGCAGGCGCCCTACCAGGCGGGCCGCCGCGGCGCGGGCTGGCTCAAGGTCAAGCCGGTGCACACGCTGGACCTCGTGGTCCTCGCCGTGGAATGGGGGTCGGGGCGCCGACGCGGCAAGCTGTCCAACATCCACCTGGGCGCGCGCGACCCCGCCACGGGCGAATTCGTCATGGTGGGAAAGACTTTCAAGGGCATGACCGACGCCATGCTGGACTGGCAGACCGCCCGGTTCAGCGAACTGGCGGTCGGCGGCACCGACGGATACGTCGTGCGGCTGCGTCCCGAGCAGGTGGTGGAGATCGCGCTGGACGGCGTGCAGAAGTCGTCGCGCTACCCCGGCGGGCTGGCGCTTCGGTTCGCCCGCGTCCTGCGTTACCGCGACGACAAAAGCCCGTCCGAGGCCGACACCATCGATGCGGTCCGGGCGCTGTATTAGGGCAGGCGGAGTTCGCTTTCCGCGCGTAGGGTTTCGCCCGTGGCAGTGAAAGTGCATGACAAAGGCGTCAGCTACATCCACACCGACGAGCAACTGCCGCCCGTCGCGATCGTCGATCGCTCCCCCATCACCGTCCGGCACCGGGCCGTGTTCGCGGCCATCGCCGTCGTCGGTGCCGTCGCGTGGGCGATCGTCGCGTTCGCGCGCGGCGAGACGGTGAATGCGGCCTGGTTCGTGGTCGCGGCGATCTGCACCTACATCATCGGGTTCCGGTTCTATGCCCGGCTGATCGAGATGAAGATCGTCCGCCCGCGCGACGATCACGCGACCCCGGCCGAGGTCCTCGACGACGGCACGGACTACGTGCCGACCGACCGGCGAGTGCTGTTCGGCCATCACTTCGCCGCGATCGCCGGGGCCGGGCCCCTCGTCGGCCCGGTGCTGGCCACCCAGATGGGCTACCTGCCGTGCAGCATCTGGATCATCGTCGGCGCGGTATTCGCCGGCGCGGTGCAGGACTACCTGGTGCTGTGGATCTCCACCCGGCGCCGGGGCCGGTCACTGGGTCAGATGGCCCGCGACGAGCTCGGCGTGATCGGAGGCGCCGCCGCGATGGTCGGCGTCCTAGTCATCATGGTGATCATCATCGCGGTGCTGGCGCTGGTGGTGGTGCGCGGACTGGCCCAGAGCCCCTGGGGCGTGTTCTCGATCGCGATGACCATTCCCATCGCCCTGTTCATGGGATGCTATCTGAGGTTTTTACGTCCCGGGCGGGTCGCCGAGGTCTCACTGATCGGGTTCGCGCTGCTGATGCTCGCGGTGTTCTCCGGCAATTGGGTCGCCGAATCCTCTTGGGGCGCTTCGTGGTTGAATCTGTCACCGGTGACGGTGTCCTGGCTGATCGTCAGCTATGGCTTCGTGGCGTCGGTGCTGCCGGTGTGGCTGCTGCTGGCACCGCGTGATTACCTGTCGACGTTCATGAAGGTCGGCGCGATCGCCCTGCTGGCACTCGGCATCTTCATCGCGCATCCGGTCGTGCAGGCACCCGCGGTCTCGGCGTTCGCCGCCCGCGGCGACGGGCCGGTGTTCCCCGGCTCGCTGTTCCCGTTCCTGTTCATCACCATCGCGTGCGGTGCGCTGTCCGGCTTCCACGCGCTGATCTCCTCCGGGACGACGCCCAAGCTGCTGGAGAAGGAAAGCCAGATGCGCTTCATCGGCTACGGCGGCATGCTCACCGAGTCGTTCGTCGCGGTGATGGCGTTGGTCAGCGCGTCGATCCTGGACCAGCACCTGTATTTCGCGCTCAACGCCCCGGCCGCTCAGACCGGCGGCACGGCGGCC
>NZ_LZJI01000046.1 GCF_001667775.1 Mycobacterium sp. E1747 | reverse complement strand
GCGGGTGGCGCGCGGCCAGATCCTTTACGACGCAGCCGAGGTCGTCATCCCGATGCTGGTCCTCGACGGCGCGCACACCTATCCCGACGCCGCCCGCGCCGAGGCCGAGCACACCATGTTCACCGTCGCCGTCGGGGCGGCCGTGCAGGCCCTGCTCGTCGCGCTGGCCGTGCGGGGGGTGGGCAGCTGCTGGATCGGCTCGACGATATTCGCCCCCGACCTGGTGCGCGCCGTCGAGGACCAGCATCGGGATGACGACCTCGGCTGCGTCGTAAAGGATCTGGCCGCGCGCCACCCGGCGTTCCACCGAGTCGGCGGGCCGGCCGTCGCCGGCGAGATCGGACCGCCACTTGTCCTTCATGCGGTCCAGCAGGCGCAGCCGGACATCGGGGGTCCGCAACCAGACGAACCGGACGGGGCGGGTGTGGTGCGGGGCCGGGGCGGTGAGGGCCTCGGCGACGGCGGCTTCGATGAGTTCGGGCGCGACGGGCTCGGCGCTGAACCGGCGCACCGACCGGCGCAGCAGCTGGGCCTGCCGGCGCCCCATGTCGAGGGCCTCGGCGGTGCCCAGCCAGAACAGGTCCTCCTCGCCGGGCCGCAACAGCTGCCGGGCGGTCGAGCCGTCGTCGGCCACGGTGAGGCCGCGCACCACGGCCACCGGCATGGCGGTCAGCTTGCCCTTCACCAGATCGGCGGCCGCCGCCACCTCGTCGGCGACCGCGATCTCGGTGACCACCAGCTCGTTGCCGTGCCGGTCGACGGTCCCCGAATACCCATGCAGCACAGCCAAACCCGACGAGCCCACCGCGGCGTCGATCTGGCCGTTACGCCAGGCGCGGCCCATCGTGTCGGTAATCACCACGGCCACGTCGACCCCCAGCCGCTGGCGAAGCCCGGCCCGCAGCGCCGCGGCGCTGGCGTCGGGGTCGACCGGCAGCAGCGCCAGTTCGTCGCGGCCCACGTTGGATCCGTCCACGCCCGCGGCGGCCTGGATCAAGCCGATGCGGTTCTCGGTGATCAGGGTGCGGCCCTTGCGCGCCAGCACCCGCACCGCTTCGTCGTCGACGAGCTTGCGCCTCAGTTGGTCGCGCTCCTCGGCGTCCTGGGGTGCGGGCACCAGCCGGCCCTCGCACTTGGACACCACCTTGCTCGTCACCACCACCACGTCGCGGTCGCGCAGCCACGGCGCGGCCGCGGCCAGGGCCGCGCTCAGGTCGTCGCCGGGCCGGAACTCGGGAAGCCCGGTCACGGGCAGGATCTCGATCGCCGCGCCGGTGCCGTGTTCGGTCACGGGGCCACACCCGCGAGCTCGAGCCCGGCGCGCACCATCTCGGCGGTCGCCTTGGGGTCGGTCATCAACAGCGGCACGGCGGCCACCGCCACGCCCTCGATGTCGGCATGATCGCCCTCGTGCACCAGCCAGCAATCCAGTATCCCGGTGCCACTGCGCCCCCCGTAGTGCCGGCCGACCGCTTCCGCGGTGGATTTCACCCCGATCACCGACAGGCACGCATCGGCCATGCCGCGCAACGGTTTTCCCCCGATGATCGGTGAGTAGCCGATGATCGGGGCGGTCGCCGAGCGCAACGCGGCGCGAATTCCTGGGACGGCCAGGATGGCGCCGACGCTGACCACCGGGTTCGACGGTGCCAGCAGGATGGCGTCGGCGTCGGCGATGGCCGCCACAGCTTCACTTGTGGCGGTGGCTTTTTCGGCGCCGACGAAGGCGAAGCTGTGCGTGGACACCTCGGCCCGGTAGCGCACCCACCACTCCTGGAAGTGGATCGCGCGGCGGGTGCCCTCGTCGGGATCGGTGATCACCACATGCGTCTCGCAGCGGTCGTCGCTCGCCGGCAGCAATCGGGCCCCGGGTTGCCAGCGGTCGCACAGCGCGGTGGTGATCTGCGACAGCGGGTAGCCGGCGTTCAACATCTGGGTGCGCACCAGGTGGGTGGCGATATCCCGGTCGCCGAGCCCGAACCAGTCCGGCTGCACGCCGTAGCGCGCCAATTCCTCTTTGGCGTGCCAGGTTTCGTCGCGGTGACCCCACCCGCGCTCCGGGTCTACCCCTCCACCTAAGGTGTACATGCAGGTGTCCAAATCCGGGCAGACCCGCAGTCCATGAATCCAAGCGTCGTCGCCGATGTTGACGATTGCGTTAAGTTCGTGGTTGCCGGCTCCCGCGTCTGGGTGCCGTTGCGTTCCGAACTGACCGAGCCCGAGCAGCTGTTGAATCCCCAGCAGGAATCGGGCGCCGCCAACCCCACCGACCAGAACGGTGACCTTCACGTGGACGACAGTACTGCCCGGCGACCTTGGGGTGGCGGGGCCATTACGCGGCCCTTAAGCGTAGTCGTGGGCGGTGTGATCGACACGCCGAATGCGCAAAACAACGGAAACGCCGTAATTCGGTCACGAGATGGTATGGAAATGCGCCGTTGCGCTTGACCCGGCAGGTCAACCCGTGTCTAATCACAACAGTGTCATTTCCCGGTTGGCCGGCCGGTTCCGGTGTCGCAGACCGAGATTCGATCACTTGTTCGAATTGTCTGTACACATCAGAAATAGTGGGAACCACTCATTCTCTCAATCAAACTGAGGAGGCGGACGACCGTATGTCTTACGAACATCTTCGAGGAGTCATGGCGAGCACGCCGCACACCCCCATCGTCCCGGCGCCGGTCCGACCGGCCCGGCCGCATTTGACCGTGGTTCCTGATGCGCCAGTCGCATTCGAGCCCGAGCCGATGCCGGCCCCCGTCGCGGACCAGTGGCAGGACCGGGCGTTGTGCGCTCAAACCGATCCCGAGGCGTTCTTCCCGGAGAAGGGCGGCTCGACCCGCGAGGCGAAGAAGATCTGCCTGGGGTGCGAGGTACGCCACGAGTGCCTGGACTACGCCCTGGAGCACGACGAGCGCTTCGGCATTTGGGGCGGGCTCTCCGAGCGCGAGCGCCGGCGCCTCAAGCGCGGCATCATCTAGGTCGCCGAAGGCGCCTGAACGCCAGGGCTATTCGTCGTCGATCGCCGGGTCGATGACCGATGGCTCTACGTCGAGGTAGATGGCCACCTGGGCCACCAATATTTCGTGCAGCAAATCACCGAGTTCGACGGTGTCCTTGGCCCGTCGCTCAATTGGCTTGCGGAACAGCACTATTCGCGCCCGCGTGGCGTTGCCGCGGACGTCGACGCCGGCCGGGATCAATCGCGCGAGCGGAATCGGCCCGTCGGCGATGACCTCCGGCGGCCACTGCACGCTGTCGGGATCCTTGGCCGCGATGCGGGGGATCTCATCGACCGCCACGTCGAGGTCGGCGAGGCGCGCCTGCCAATTGCGCTCGATGGGTTCGTAGGCCTCCAGCACCGCCATGTCGAACCGCTCGGCCCGGCTGCGCCACCCGGGCACCGTCGGCGGCAGCAGCGGGCCGCGCACATCGCGGCCCCGCCGGGAAGCGAATCGACCCTGGGGCCGATGCCTCCTCGGGAAGCTGCGCGAATCGCCCACGCGCCGATGGTAACGGTTGAACATCGGGGGGCCGCCGGTTGCGCGTGTCCGGCGCTTCACGGGCGTTTGTCCACGATAGCCTTTCGCTCGTGAACGTTCCCCGTCGCTGTTGTCGGCCCGGGTGTCCGCACTACGCCGTGGCGACCTTGACGTTCGTCTACTCGGACTCGACGGCAGTGGTGGGGCCACTCGCGACCGCGCGGGAACCGCATTCGTGGGACCTGTGCGTCGGCCATGCCGGCCGGATCACCGCCCCCCGCGGATGGGATCTCGTGCGCCACGCCGGTCCCCTCCATGCCGAGCCCACGCACCCCGACGAGGACGACCTGGTCGCCCTCGCCGACGCGGTGCGCGAAGGCGGCCAGGTCGAGCGCGCCGTGCCCTATGGCGGCACCGGCACTCCGCTGAATGGCTTCGCGGACCCGCATATTCATCACGGCGGGGCCACCGCCCCCAGCAGCAGCCTGCTGGCGCCCCCCGAGCATCGTTCGGGCCGGCGGCGCGGGCATCTGCGCGTGTTACCCGACCCCAAGGACTAGCCGTTCGGTGTTGCGCGCGGTCCCCGCGCACCGCTGCGGCCGGTGTTTCCCGGGGGCCGATAGGCTGACGGCCAAGAGGCGAAGAAACGCGAACCCTTTCAAGGCGTCAGGAGGCCCCCGCATGTCTCGGCTCGCCGCGACTGTGCACCGTGTTGTCAAGGCTTACGACGTGCGAGGGTTGGTCGGCGAAGAGCTCGACGAGCCGCTGGTCACCGCTTTGGGTGCGGCGTTCGCCACGCTGATGCGCGGCGAGGGCGCCCGGCAGGTGGTGATCGGTTACGACATGCGCGACAGTTCGCCCACGCTGGCCGCGGCGTTCGCTTCCGGGGTGACGAGCCAGGGCCTCGACGTGGTGCGCATCGGTCTCGCCTCCACCGATCAGCTCTACTTCGCCTCCGGGCTGCTGGACTGCCCGGGCGCGATGTTCACCGCGAGCCACAACCCGGCGGCCTACAACGGCATCAAGCTGTGCCGGGCGGCCGCCAAACCGGTCGGCGCCGAGAGTGGCCTGCGCACCGTCAGCGAGTCCGTGATCGCCGGGGTCGAGCGCTACGACGGACAGCCCGGAACCGTGACCGACCGCGACGTGCTGGACGACTACGGGACGTTTCTGCGCTCACTGGTGAACACCTCGGGGCTGCGCCCCCTGCGGGTGGCGGTGGACGCGGGCAACGGCATGGCCGGCCTCACCGCGCCGGCGGTGCTCGGGGCGATCGACTCGATCACCTTGCTGCCGTTGTACTTCGAGCTCGACGGCTCGTTCCCCAATCACGAGGCCAACCCGCTCGACCCGGCGAACCTGGTCGACCTGCAGAAGTACGTGGGAGCCGTCGGCGCCGATATCGGCCTGGCCTTCGACGGGGACGCCGACCGTTGCTTCGTCGTCGACGAACGCGGCCGGCCGGTCTCACCCTCGACGGTGACCAGCCTGGTGGCCGCCCGCGAATTGGGCCGGGAGATCGGCGCCACCATCATCCACAACGTGATCACGTCCCGGGCGGTGCCGGAGTTGGTCACCGAACGCGGCGGCACACCGCTGCGCTCGCGCGTCGGGCACTCCTATATCAAGGCGATGATGGCCGACACCGGCGCGATCTTCGGCGGCGAGCACTCGGCGCACTATTACTTCCGTGACTTCTGGGGCGCCGACTCCGGGATGCTGGCGGCGCTGCACGTGCTGGCGGCGTTGGGCGAGCAGGACCGGCCGTTGTCGGAGCTGACCGCGGACTACCAGCGCTACGAATCATCAGGCGAGATCAACTTCACCGTGGCGGACGCCGCGCTGTGCACGGACGCGGTGCTGAAATCCTTCGGCAGCCGCATCCACTCGATCGACCACGTGGACGGCGTGACCGTCGACCTGGGCGACGGCAGCTGGTTCAACCTGCGCAGCTCCAACACCGAGCCGTTGCTGCGGCTCAATGTGGAGGCGCGCAGCGCCGAGGACGTCGAGGCGGTGGTCGCGCAGATCAGTGCGGAGATCCGGGCCCAGTCGGCGCCCGCCGGGGCCGCGCCGTGAGCGCCGTCCGGGCGATCGATCTCGAGGACACCGAGGGCCTGCTCGCCGCCGATCGGGACGGGTTGCTGCGCTCGGCGTCGTCGGCCGGCGCGCAGGTGCGGGCGATCGCCGCGGCCGTCGATGAGGGTGCGCTGGATCCGCTGCGGTCCGACGACCGGCCGCGCAGCCTGATCTGGGTCGCCGGCCGCGGGACCGCGGACAACGCCGGCGCGATGGTCGCGGCGACGGTGGCCGGTGCGGCCTCCGAGCCGATCACGCTGGCCGCCGAGGTTCCGCCGTGGATCGGACCGCTCGACGTGCTGATCGTCGCGGGCGACGATCCCGGCGATCCGGCGCTGGTCACCTCGGCCGCGACCGGGGTGCGCCGCGGGGCGCGGGTCGTCGTCGTCGCGCCGTACGAGGGTCCGCTGCGCGATGCCACCGCCGGCCGCGCGGCGGTGCTGGCGCCGCGGCTTCCGATCCCCGACGAGTTCGGGTTGTGCCGTTACCTGGCCGCCGCGCTGGCCGTTGTGCAGGCGGTGGACCAGCGACCGCTCGTCGACCTGCGCGTGCTGGCCGACCAGCTGGACGCCGAGGCGCTGCGCAACAGCGCGGCTCGCGAGCTCTTCACCAACCCCGCCAAGACGATTGCCGCACGCATCGCCGACCGCCAGGTGGCGCTGGCCGGCGACTGCGCCGCGACGCTCGCGCTGGCCCGGCACGGCAGTTCGGTCCTGCTGCGGATCGCCCACCAGGTGGTCGCGGCCACCGGGCTGTCGGACGCCGTCGTCGCGCTGCGCGCCGGGATCTCCGGCGGCTTCGCCGACCCCGCCGACGCGCTATTCCACGACGAACAGATCGACGGGCCGCTGCCCCAGCGCCTGCTGGTGCTGGCCCTCACGTTGTCCGCCGAACAGGCCGTCGTGGCGGCCCGGACGGCCGGGCTCGACGACGTGTACCTGCTGGCCGCCGAGGACGTGCCCGACGGGCCCGGCGGCGCGGCCGGGTCGACGGTCGCGCCGGCGCTGGGCGGGGCCATCAGCGCCGAGCAGCAACTGGCAGTATTGGCCGTCCGACTGGAGATGGCCGCGGTTTACGCGCGCCTGGCGCGGGGATAGATAACACAGTGGAACTGCTTCGCGGGGCCTTACGTACGTACGCCTGGGGATCGCGCACCGCCATAGCCGAATTCACCGGGCGTACGGTGCCGGCTGCCCACCCGGAGGCCGAACTGTGGTTCGGCGCGCATCCGGGTGACCCGGCCTGGCTGGAAACGGACGCGAGCGAGATCTCGTTGCTCGAGGCGCTGGTCGCCGACCCGGAGGGCCAGCTGGGCCCCGGCGCCCGCGCCCGCTTCGGCGACGTGCTGCCCTTTCTGGTCAAGGTGCTCGCGGCCGACGAGCCGCTGTCCCTGCAGGCCCACCCGAGCGCGGCGCAGGCGGCCGAGGGTTACCTGCGCGAGGAGCGGCTGGGCATTCCGCTGAACTCGCCGGTGCGCAACTACCGCGACACCTCGCACAAACCCGAATTGCTGGTGGCGCTGCAGCCTTTCGAGGCGCTCGCCGGGTTCCGGCCGGCCTCGCGCACGGTGGAGCTGCTGCGGGCGCTGTCCGTCTCCGACCTCGACCCCTTCATCGACCTGCTCAACGATCAGTCGGATGCCGACGGCCTGCGGGCGCTGTTCACCACCTGGATCACCGCGCCGCAGCCCGACATCGACGTGCTGGTGCCCGCCGTGCTGGACGGCGCAATCCAGTACATCAGCTCCGGGGCAACGGAATTCGCCGGCGAGGTCAAGACGGTGCTCGAACTCGGGGAACGCTATCCCGGCGACGCCGGGGTGCTGGCCGCCCTGTTGCTGAACCGCATCACGCTGGCCCCGGGCGAGGCGATCTTCGTGTCGGCCGGCAGCCTGCACACCTACCTGCGCGGCTTCGCGCTCGAGGTCATGGCCAACTCCGACAACGTGTTACGCGGCGGGCTGACCCCCAAGCACGTCGACGTCCCCGAGTTGCTTCGGGTGCTCGACTTCACGCCGACCACCGAGGCGGAGGTGCGTCCGCCCGTGCATCGCGAGGGCTTCGGACTGATCTACGAAACCCCGGCCGAGGAGTTCGCGGTCGCGCTGCTGGAGCTCGACGGTGATTACCTGGGCCACGAGGTCGACGCCTCGTGCAGCCACGAGGGCCCGCAGATCCTGCTGTGCACCGAGGGGTGCACGACGGTGTACGGCAAGTCCGGGTCGTTGACGCTACAGCGGGGGATGGCCGCCTGGGTGGCGGCCGACGATATCCCGATCCGGCTGGTCGCGCACGAGCCCACCAAGCTGTTCAGGGCGACGGTAGGGCTGTAACGGACCGCCGGTCCTAAAGGGGCGACCTGGGGGCACCTGCCGCTTGCGGGGGACATCGCCCGGCTCTGCCGCGCTCGCGGTCGCCACGGGTCGCCTGACGGCGCTCGCCCAGCCACAGCCGCAGGTTGTGCGCGATGGCGCGCCCGACGATGCGCGGCGGCGGAACCATGTAGAGGCTGTCGAGCAACGAGAAGCGGCGCAAAAACCATTCCGCCAGCACCGGATCGGTTTCGGCTGCCCCCAGGAACTGGTCGAACAGCGCACCGGAGGGTCGCCACCACCAGGGGATCGGGCCCTTGGTGTCGGCGTGGTGGAAGGTGACGTCGCCGATGGCGTTCATCGTCCACACCGGGAAGGTCGTCTTGGCGGTGGCGCGGGCGAGTTCGGCGGCCAGCTGGTCGTCGGGGAGTTGCAGCGCGCGCCGCAGGTGTCCGGCCTGCAGTGAGGTCATCGTCATGCCCTGCCCGAAGGTGGGATTGAAGCTGGCGACGGCGTCACCGAGCGGGATGATCCCGGCGGGGAAGCGGTCCAGCTTGTCGTAGCGACGCCACTTGCTGGCCGGAAAGGCGTGGAACGCCGGCTCGCCGACGGGATCGGCCTGCTTGAGCGCCGCGTTGACGTGGGCCGGGACCAGCTCCTCGGCCAGTTCCAGCATCTCGGGGAAGGTGTGCGGCGGCTTGACGTTGGCCACCCCGAACGTCGTCAGCACCCAGGTGCCGTCCTCGTAGCCGAGCATGCCCAGCCCCAGCGACTTGTCGTGCGAGGCGCCGGCGACCACCACCTTCTCCAAGATCAATCCGTCCGGGATGCGGAATTGCTGGGTCGCGTAGTAGATCCCGATGTCGAGGAGGTCTTCCCGCGGCCGGTCATACCCCCACTGCGTCAGCCAGGTGGGCAGCCGGGTGCCCCGGCCCGCCGCGTCGACGACCAGGTCGGCGGCGACGAATTGCGGATCCCCGCCGTCGACCGGATCCAGCAGCACCCCGGTCACCCGCTGGCGCGCCTGGTCGAACCGCGGTTCGGCCACGGAGCGCCGCACCATCGTGACGTTGTCGGTGTCGCGGACACGTTTGCGCAGCTGCCACTCCAGATGCGGCCGGCTGGGGACGTATGCGGTGAATTCGTCGCGCAGGGTGTGCCCGGTGCCGAGCACGTGGCCCGCGGCGCCGAGGTGGATGCAGTCGGGGCGGTTCTCCAGCATCGGCACGCCCGCGGCCACCATGTCTTGCAGCAGCCCGGGGAACAGACTCTCGAACTCCATTGCGCCGCGGGCCATCAGCATGTGCAGGTGCCGGTCCTGCGGGACCGCCGTCCGGTTCGTCGGTGTGCTCGGCAACTCGTCGCGCTCGTAGACGGTGACCCGGGAGAAAGCATCGGAGAGCACCTGCGCGGCGCACAGACCGGCGATGCTGCCGCCGATGACCACCGCGTGGTCCCTGGTGTTTGCTTCGGTCTCCGCCATCTCGGCAGAGTACCCAGTACTGTGACGGACCAATGGCTCCCTTTGTTGACGGGAAAGGGCGACGGATGGCCAACCGATGGCGCACGAAGTCGGTCGAACAATCGATCGCCGACACCGACGAGCCAGACACCCGGTTACGCAAGGAACTGACCTGGTTGGACCTCGTGGTCTTCGGGGTGGCGGTGGTGATCGGCGCCGGTATCTTCACGGTCACCGCGTCGACGACCGGTGACATCACCGGCCCGGCGATCGGGATTTCGTTCGTGATCGCGGCCGTCACCTGCGCGCTGGCGGCGCTGTGCTACGCCGAGTTCGCCTCGACGCTGCCGGTCGCGGGCAGCGCCTACACCTTTTCCTATGCCACCTTCGGGGAGTTCCTCGCCTGGATCATCGGCTGGAACCTGTTGTTGGAGCTGGCGATCGGCGCGGCGGTCGTGGCCAAGGGGTGGTCGAGCTACCTGGGCAATGTCTTCGGATTTGCCGGTGGCACAACGCAGCTCGGCTCGATCAGCCTGGACTGGGGCGCGCTGCTGATCGTCATCGCCGTTGCGGTGCTGATCGCGCTGGGCACCAAGCTGTCGTCGCGGTTCTCCGCGGTGATCACCGGGATCAAGGTGTCGGTGGTGCTGCTGGTGGTCGTCGTCGGAGCCTTCTACATCAAGGGCTCCAACTATTCGCCGTTCATCCCCAAGCCCGAGGCGGGGCAGGAGGCGTCGGGCGTCAACCAGTCGGTGCTGTCGCTGTTGACCGGGGCGCACAGCAGCCACTACGGCTGGTACGGCGTGCTCGCGGGCGCCTCGATCGTGTTCTTCGCGTTCATCGGCTTCGACATCGTCGCGACCATGGCCGAGGAGACCAAGCGGCCTCAACGCGACGTCCCACGGGGAATCCTGGCGTCGCTGGCAATCGTCACCGTGCTGTACGTGGCGGTCTCGGTGGTGCTGTCCGGGATGGTCCCCTACACCCAGCTCAAGACCATGCCCGGCCACAAGCCGGCCAACCTTGCCACGGCGTTCACGGCGAACGGCATCCACTGGGCCAGCAAGATCATCGCGGTCGGGGCGCTGGCCGGACTGACCACAGTGGTGATGGTGTTGATGCTCGGCCAGTGCCGCGTGCTGTTCGCGATGGCGCGCGACGGTTTGCTGCCGCGGCAGCTGGCGAAGACCGGCTCGCGCGGCACCCCGGTGCGGATCACGGTGCTGGTGGCGGTGGTGGTGGCCGCGACGGCCTCGGTGTTCCCGATCGCCAAGCTCGAGGAGATGGTCAACGTCGGCACGCTGTTCGCGTTCGTCTTGGTTTCGGCCGGCGTCATGGTGCTGCGCCGCACCCGCCCGGACCTGAAGCGCGGCTTCCGCGCCCCATGGGTGCCGGTCCTGCCGATCGCCTCGATCGCCGCGTGCGTCTGGCTGATGGTCAACCTCACCGCCCTGACCTGGGTTCGGTTCGGCGTCTGGCTGGTGGTCGGGACCGCGATCTACGTCGGCTACGGCTACTGGCATTCCGTGCAGGGCCGCCGCGAGGCCGGGCATCCCGACAAAGCACCCGACCCGGACCCGACTTCCACGGCGGCGTAGGCCGCCGCACGTCAGCTCGGCCAGTGTGCGCGCGGGATTCACGCTCGCGTCCGCTGCTGACCCGGCGCGGCGGCTGTTTACAAAACTGTGCCTGATGTCTAGACACAAGACGTAGATAGCGATATTGTCCATCTTCAACGTGGTGTGACTCACAAGGAGGTTGGGCATATGACCACACTCGAACGGCCAACGGGCACCGACGCGGTCGAGCCGCCCGTCTGGCGGGACAAGAAGCGGCGCCTCTGGCTGATGGGACTGATCGCCCCGACGGCGCTGTTCGTGATGCTGCCGATCGTCTGGGGGCTCAACCAGCTCGGCTGGCACGCCGCCGCGCAGGCGCCGCTGTGGATCGGGCCGATCCTCGTCTACGTCCTGCTGCCGATCCTCGACCTGCTTTTGGGGCCCGACGGGCAGAACCCGCCCGACGAGGTGATGGAGCAGCTGGAGAACGACAAGTACTACCGCTACTGCACCTACATCTTCATCCCGTTCCAATACCTGAGCGTGATCTTCGGCGCGTACCTGTTCACCGCCTCGAACCTGAGCTGGCTGGGCTATGACGGCGCGCTGGGCTGGGCGGGCAAGCTGGGCGTGGCGCTGTCGGTCGGCGTCCTCGGCGGCGTCGGCATCAACACCGCCCACGAGATGGGCCACAAGAAGGACTCGCTGGAGCGGTGGCTGTCCAAGATCACGCTGGCGCAGACCTGCTACGGCCACTTCTACATCGAGCACAACCGCGGCCACCACGTGCGGGTGTCCACGCCGGAAGACCCGGCGTCGGCGCGCTTCGGGGAGACCTTCTGGGAGTTCTTGCCGCGCAGCGTCTTCGGCAGCCTGCGCTCGTCGCTGCGGCTGGAGGCCCAGCGCCTGCGCCGGCTGAACAAGAACCCCTGGAACCCCGCGACGTATCTGTCCAACGACGTGCTCAACGCCTGGCTGCTGTCAATCGTGTTGTGGGGCACGCTGATCGCGGTCTTCGGCCCGGCGCTCATCCCATTCGTGATCATCCAGGCCGTCTTCGGCTTCAGCCTGCTCGAGTCCGTCAACTACCTGGAGCATTACGGGCTGCTGCGGCAGAAGCTCGACTCGCCCTCCGGGAAAGCGCGCTACGAGCGGTGCGCGCCCGTGCACAGCTGGAACTCCGACCACGTCGTCACCAACCTGTTCCTGTACCACCTGCAGCGGCACAGCGATCACCACGCCAACCCCACTCGCCGCTACCAGACGCTGCGCAGCATGGAAGGCGCCCCCAACCTGCCCAGCGGTTACGCGTCCATGATCTCGCTGACCTACGTTCCGCCGCTGTGGCGCAAGGTGATGGACCACCGGGTGTTGGAGCACTACGACGGCGACATCACCAAGGTCAACATCCACCCGCGGGTGCGTGAGCGGGTGCTGGCCCGCTACGGGGTGACGGCGTGAGCGCGTACCGCTGCCCGGGCTGCGACTACGTCTACGATGAGGCGAACGGCGCTCCGCGGGAAGGCTTTCCCGCGGGCACGCCCTTCAGCGACATTCCCGACGACTGGTGCTGCCCCGACTGTTCGGTGCGTGAAAAGGTCGATTTCCAAGAAATGGGAGCCATCCGATGACCGACTACAAGCTCTTCATCTGCGTGCAGTGCGGATTCGAGTACGACGAGGCCAAGGGCTGGCCGGAGGACGGCATCGCGCCCGGGACCCGCTGGGACGACATCCCCGACGACTGGAGCTGCCCGGACTGCGGCGCGGCGAAATCCGACTTCGAGATGGTCGAGATAGCCCGGGGGTGATCGGCACCAACGGCATGGCCCAAGCGGCTATTGTCGCGCCTGTGAAGCGGATGCCCTACCCCGAGGCGTCGCGCGCCCTGCTGCGCGACTCGGTGCTGGATGCAATGCGGGAGCTGCTGGGAACCCGCGACTGGTCCGCGATCACACTGTCGGACGTGGCCCGCGCCGCGGGCATCAGCCGGCAGACCATCTACAACGAGTTCGGCTCGCGGCAGGGCCTGGCCCAGGGCTACGCCCTGCGCCTGGCCGACCGGCTGGTCGACGCCGTCCACACCGCCATCGTCGGCAACGTCGGCAAGATCTACGAGGCGTTCCTGCAGGGCTTTCGGGCCTTCTTCGCCGAGTCGGCGGCGGACCCGCTGGTGATCTCGCTGCTCACCGGGGTGGCCAAGCCGGACCTGCTGCAGATCATCACCACCGACAGCGGCCCAATCATCACCCGGGCGTCGGAACGGCTGAGCACGGCGTTCACCCACAGCTGGGTGGCCACCAGTGACTCCGACGCCGGCGTGCTGGCGCGGGCCATCGTGCGCCTGGCGCTGAGTTACGTGTCGATGCCGCCCGAGGCGGACCACGACGTGGCGGCGGACTTGGCGCGGCTGATGACGCCGTTCGCGGAGCGTCACGGCGTCGTCAACGTCCCCTGACGACTGTCGGCGCCTGGGCCGCCGACTACAGTGGCGCAAGAGCGCATACCCAAGCTAAGTAATCCTCTTTTCGAACCCAAGCCGCAGAAGGAATGGAACGTTAATGACGACGACTGAAAGTTCGCTGACCGCCGACGTCCGCAACGGCATCGACTTCAAGGTCGCCGACCTGTCGCTGGCGGACTACGGTCGCCGGGACATCGAGCTCTCCGAGCAGGAGATGCCGGGCCTGATGTCGCTGCGCCGCGAGTACGCCGACGTGCAACCGCTCAAGGGGGCGCGGATCTCGGGCTCGCTGCACATGACCGTGCAGACCGCGGTGCTCATCGAAACCCTCGTCTCGCTGGGCGCGCAGGTCCGGTGGGCGTCGTGCAACATCTTCTCCACCCAGGACCACGCCGCCGCCGCGGTGGTGGTCGGCCCGCACGGCACCCCCGAGGAGCCCAAGGGTGTGCCGGTGTTCGCCTGGAAGGGCGAGACGCTCGAGGAGTACTGGTGGGCCGCCGAGCAGATGCTGACCTGGCCCGATAAAGACGGCGCCGCCGCGCCCGCGAACATGATCCTCGACGACGGCGGTGACGCCACCATGCTGGTGCTGCGCGGCGCGCAGTACGAGAAGGCCGGTGTGGTGCCGCCCGCGGAGGACGACGACCCGACCGAATGGAAGGTCTTCCTGGAGCTGCTGCGCAAGCGCTTCGAGACCGACAAGGACAAGTGGACCAAGCTCTCGGAGTCGGTCAAGGGCGTCACCGAGGAGACCACCACCGGCGTGCTGCGGCTCTACCAGTTCGCCGCGGCCGGCGATCTGGCCTTCCCGGCGATCAACGTCAACG
>NZ_LZJI01000045.1 GCF_001667775.1 Mycobacterium sp. E1747 | reverse complement strand
CTCGGCACCCACCTTGCCGGCCACGCGTGACACCACAGCGGCCCCACGGCGACGCAGATCGGCATCGGGCACGGGCAGGACAACCGCACCGTGGGCCCGCGACGGCAACAGCACGCTGGCCGTACCCCGCACCGTGCTCTCGTCGCGCTGGCTGGTCCCCAGCACGTCTAGCTGGACGAGTCCGTCGGGGGTGTCGCTCTTGCCCGTGACCGTCGCGGTCATCCGGTGGATGTCGCCGTGATAGTTGAAACCCCGCAGCTGCAAATCCAATTCGGCGATCCAACCATCGTCACCCACCCAGTTGGTCAGCAGGTGCGAGGCCCATGCAGTCCGCATCTGGCCGTAATCGTAGGGTGCCGGGATGCCCAGGGCCTGGGCTCGAGCGCCGTCCCAGTGCAAGCGCTGCACCACGTCGGGAACGCCGAACTCATCGGGCTGATAGAACGCCGGCATCCGCTTGCGGAGTTGGTGGGCGAACTTCAACGGTCCAACGCCGTAACCTCCCCAGCCCCAACCCATGTGCATACTGATGATGTCGACCACCGTGAGCGGACCCTTCATGACGGCGGGCACCACGTCGCCGGCCTTGACGTCCTCCCACCACTGCGGATCGGCGCCTCGCCGTACCTCGTCCTCGTAGGCCTGTTCGACTTGGGAGAGTTCGTCCTCGGTCCAGTGCTGCCGCTCGATGTGGGAGTACTTCCCAGACTTCTTGGAGCCCTGTCGCTCGGCATTGATGTAGGACTCGTCGCGGGTGGCGATCGGGCTTCCGTCCGCATCCACGTAGAGGTAGCGGAAAGTCTCCTTGACCGACCGTCCGCCGGAGAACGCACTCTCCTTGACCTGTACGTCGAGCGTGTAATTCTCCGCGAATACCGGCCGACCGGGATAGACCGGCTTGTAGAGCGTCCACTTGACCCCGGAGTAGTACTTCCCGGTGCCACGGAATAGGCCGCGGAACAACTTCTTTCGCTCGGGATCGGTGAATTTGGGAGTCTGATCCAACCCCGTCGAGATCGGGAACGTCGGCGGGGCGATCTGACCGTGCCACCGCGTTCCCGCGCCATACTCCGGGTCGTGGAACAACGGGTTGTCGTCGCCACAGCCGAATGCGAAATGGGCGATGGTGTCGGAGTTGGGAAGTCGGTTCCACGCCTCGTCGCGCTGGTTGACCGGGATGCCGATCTGAGCCCGCGCCCGCTCGATGTCCTCGTCGGTGATCCGGCCTTCGACGGCCGCCGTGTCGGTTGTGGTCATCGTCTCAGTCCTCAGAACTTCAGCATCGCGCCGGCGTCGACCTTGAATTGGCTGCCCGTCACGTACCTCGATTCATCGGAGGCGAGGAAGCAGACCACGTTCGAGATGTCGGAGGGTTCCACGTACGGCACCGGCATGGCCTGCATGGCAGGAAAGGCGAGCAGCGCGTCATCGCGGGACGGGTTCTCGAGATCCGGTCGGAACTGCTTGTACATCGGGCCGCTGTTCAACATCGGAGTGTTGCAGTTGGTGGGATGTACGACGTTGACGCGGATCGACTCCGAAGCCAGCACGGCCGCAAGGCTCTTCGTGTACTCGTCAACCATCTGCTTGGCCAGGTTGTAGCCGGCCCCGCCGGGACCGGCGGGCCCGGCCGCGGCCAGCGGGGGCATCGTTCCGGCGATCAGCCCGGCGACCGAGCCCGTCGTGATGATCGAGGCGCCCGCCTTCAGGTACGGCAGCGCGGCGTGCACCGTGTTGACTACCCCGAGGAAATCGACGTCGAAGGCGTCGGCGAAGGCATCGGCAGACAGAGTAGCGCCAAGCGGACAGATGCCGGCGTTCGCCACCACTACGTCGAGTCGGCCGCCGAACTCGGCGACCGCACTCGCGAGCGCTGCTGTCAGCGCCGCCTTGTCGCGCACGTCGACCTGGGCGGTGACGGCCCGCCGCCCCGTCTTCTCGACCTCCAACCCGGCCTCGGTCAGATCGTGTGGTGAGGCCAAGGGGTATTGGTTGGTCGCGATGTCCTGACAGATGTCGAAGAGGATGACGTCGGCGCCCTCCTCCGCGAGCGTCACCGCGTGACTACGCCCCTGCCCGCGCGCTGCGCCGGTGACCAGAACGACCTTGTCCTGAACTCTTCCCATGGTGTCAACGTGCCTTCCAGATCGCGGGCCGCTTTTCGGCGAAGGCCAGCGGTCCTTCCTTTGCGTCCTCACTGCTCAACAATGTGCCGAACTCGGCCTCGGTCCGATCCCAGTCGGCTTCCTCTCGGGTGATAACCCCGTCGTCGACACCGTGCGCGACCCGCTTGCTGGCCCACACCGACAACGGCGCATTGGCGGTGATGCGCTCGGCAAGCGCTAGCGCCGCCTCCAAGCAGGTGCCGTCGGGCACCACCTCGTTCACCAGACCCCATCGCTCGGCATCGGTCGCGGAGATGGGGTCTCCGGTGACGATGAGCTGCATGGCCACCTTGCGGGGAAGCTGCTCGACGAGACGGAATACACCGCCGGCGCCAGCGATCAGACCGCGCTTGACCTCCGGGAGCCCCAGCAGCGCGCGCTCGTCGGCCACCACCAGGTCGCTGGCCAGGACGAGTTCTGAGCCGCCGCCCAGTGCGGTGCCGTTGACCGCCGCGATCGTCGGCTTGTCGATGTAGTGGCGCACGTATCCGGCGAAACCCCACTCTGGGTGTACTGGATGCATCAGGTTCTCGCCTCGACCGATCGCCTTCAGGTCGGCCCCTGCGCAGAATGACTTGTCGCCCGCGCCGGTGATGACGACGGCCCGCACCTCCGGATCATGCTGAGCAGCTTGCAAGGCGTCACCCACCGCCGCACTGACGGCGCCGTTGACGGCGTTGCGTGCCTCCGGCCGGTTGATGGTGACGATCAGGACATTGCCCCGCTGCTCCGTCAGCGCGGCGGGACTTTCGGCTGTCACAGCAGCTCGAAGATCGTCGCGTTAGCCTGCCCGCCACCTTCACACATCGTCTGCAGGCCATACTGAATGCCGTTGTTTCGCATGTGATGCAACAGTGTCGTCGCGATGCGCGCACCCGAACCCCCGAGCGGGTGACCCAACGCGATGGCTCCCCCATTTGGGTTGAGCCTCTTCTCGTCGCCGCCGATCTCCGCGAGCCACGCCATCGGCACGGGCGCGAACGCCTCGTTGACCTCGAACGCGCCGATATCCTCGATCGTCAGACCTGACTTGGCCAGCGCCTTCTGCGTCGCCGGAATCGGCGCAGTCAACATGATCACCGGATCGGCTCCCGCCAAGACTGCGGTGTGTACCCGCGCGATCGGTTTGAGCCCCAACGACTTCGCCTTTTCGGCCGACATGATCAGCAGCGCCGCGGAGCCGTCCGAGATTTGGCTGGAGTTGCCCGCGTGGATCACGCCGTTCTCCTTGAACGCGGGTTTGAGCTGCGCCATTTTCTCGATCGGTGTGCCACGGCGGATGCCCTCGTCCTTGAGGACCACGGTGTCGTTGCCGTCGGCGTCCTTAGCCTTGATGCCGACGATCTGGTTGTCGAAGGCACCCGAGTCCTGCGCGGAGGCTGCCTTCTCGTGCGAGTCGAGTGAGAACCGATCCAACGCCGCGCGGTCGAGACCCCACTGCTCGGCGATCATCTCGGCGCCCAGGCCCTGGTTCGGGGCCACACCGTATCTCGCCATGAAGCTTTCCGGAAACGGACTTCCGGAGTTGGCGACGTTGGCACCCATCGGGACTCGCGACATCGACTCGACCCCTCCGGCCACGACGACGTCGTAGTGTCCGGCGACCACACCGGCCGCGGCGAAGTGAATGGACTGCTGGCTGGATCCGCACTGCCTGTCGATGGTCACGCCGGGCACCGTGTCCGGCCACCCCGCCTCTAGCACCGCCATGCGGGCGATGTCCAACGCTTGCTCGCCGACCTGCTGAACGCAGCCCCAGATGACGTCGTCGACCAGCGCTGGGTCCACACCTGCGCGCTCGACCAGCCCGTTGAGAACCTGTGCGGAAAGCTCGCCGGGATGCGTGCCCGACAGTCCTCCGTTACGTTTGCCGACGGGCGAACGGACGGCCTCGACGATTACGGCTTCAGGCATGTAACTCTCCTCAATCAGTTGTATTCGGTGTGTTTCGTACGGACCGCTGCGTCGACTTTCGCCGCACTCATGTGCGCAGGGATTCCAGGATCGTCGTGATGCCGCGCCGGTCCACCTTCAGCGCTGCGCCGCGCGGCAGCTGGTCGATGATGTGCACCTCGGCGGGCACTTCGTACGGAGCGAGCAGGGCCCGGCAGTGTGCTCGCAGCGTCTCCGCATCGGCGTGCGCCCCCGGCCGCAGTTCGACTGCTGCGATGGGGATCTGGCCGAGGCGTTTGTCGGGAACACCTACCACGGTGGCGTCGGCGACGGCCTCGTGGCGGCGCAGTGCGTTCACGACGGTCTCCGGCGAGATCTTGAAGCCGCCCCGGATGATGACGTCATCCGCGCGACCGTCGATGTAGAGGAAGCCGTCCACATCCACCCGCGCGATATCGCTCGTAGTCAGCCAGGTGTCGCCGTTGAGGCCCGCCTGCGGCGTGGCTATCTGGAGGCGGCCCGGCGTTCCCGCCGCGACTTCGGATCCCTCGTCGTCGACGACACGCAGCCGGACTCCGGGGAATGGCCGCCCGACACTGCCGCGCTTGTCCTGCCAATGCGCATGGAAATCCTTCAGGTTCCATCCCGCCACCGCACCGGAGAACTCGGTGGCGCCGTAGACGACCAGGATCGGTATGCCGAATCGATCCAAGAAGGCCTCGACGAGTTCCGGCGGCACCGGACTGGTACCCGCGTTGAGCGCACGCACGCTAGAGAGATCCTCGCGTGTGATGTCGGAGTCGAGGACGGACCTGATGGCGGCGGGCGGTAGCCCCGCGAGCTTCGGCTTGTGCTGTTTGATCGCGGCGACCCACCCGTCCACGGTGAATCGTTCGAGCAGAACTATCGGTCGCCCAGTGGTCAACGCCTGCAGCACACCCCACAGCCCGCCAATGTGAACGATCGGAACGATGACCAGCGCAACAGCACCGCTGAACGGCGCGCGGTCGTGACCATGCGACCGGTCGTGGTGCACGAGGGCGGCCGACAGTGACGACTCGAGCTGACGGCGTGTGAGCGGTATGCGCTTGGCCGGTCCTGTGGTCCCCGACGTCAGCATCTCGATTTGCACTTTGGGATCCGGGTTCTCGTCGCGTCGGCACGTGCTGGTGCGTAGCACCACCGCGTCGCCGTCGACACTCCATGACGACGCACCGAGGCCGGCAACGGCCTCCGGGAACCCGCTTTCGTCGAAGTTGTGCGCCGGGCTGATCACGTAAGCGACACCCGTGGCGGCGAGGTCGGCGTTCAACCGCTCGGCGGGCTGCAACGGGTTGAGCGTCACCAGAGTCCAGCCGTCCACGATGGCGGACATCAGGATGGCGATCGACTCAAACCTGTTTCCGAACACGACCGCTACACGCGTACCGGGTGTGGCTCCGGCGTCGGACAACGCCCGACCTACGTTTTCCGACAACTGCTTGAGCTGCCGCCATGTGTACCAGTCGCCGTTGAACTGAACAACGTTCGCGGCATCGTCTGTCGCCCACAGACGTTTAAGGGCAGTACTCAGAGTTGTCATCGCCGCTTTCCAATTCGACGCGTGCGAATGAACCGCACCTTCTGCCAACGTAGTAGACGTGGTTTACTAGGTCAACCTACCAGGAGGTCACGTGCACGCGACGCCCACATCGGAGCAGTTGGAGCTCGCACGAGCCGAAAGTTCATGGCTGCGAGTCCACGATCCGCTCGAACAGGTACGGGCCAGTCTTGACTCGTCTCCCGTCACGATCGATACCCGGGCCGTCACGCACGCCTCGGAATCCGGGCTTCTCGCCCTATTGACGCCGGACGGCGGCGGTGTCCACGCAGATCTGGCGGTGGTGAGCGAGGCGCACGCTCGCGCCGCGAGTTCGCTGCCCATCGCCGACATCGCGATCGCGCAGTGGTTGATCGGCGCTGCTCGAGAACGGACCGGCGAAGACGTGGCGCCGAATGAGCACCTCGTCAGTGTCGCGGTGGAACGCACCGACGGATCGGCACCGTTGCCGATGGCGTCCGATATGCAGACCGTCGTCCTCGTCGGCCGCGATGACGCCGGCGATCTCATCAGAGTTCTGCACGAACCCCGCTTGCGAACCTTGTCCACGCTCGATCTGACTCGCTCGTGGGCCCGAACCCACGCGCATGCCGGCGATGTCGTCACGATTCAAATGCCCCAGGGCACCACCAACTTCGTGTCAGACGCACTGGCCCTGCACCGGGCCTGGGATGCGCTCGGCGGGGCAGCCACCCTGCTCGACATGACGGTGACCTACGCCGGCCAACGCAAGCAGTTCGGTGCGGCGATCGGATCGTTCCAGGCGGTCAAGCACCACTGCGCCAACATGACCGTCGCCGTCGAGGCGGCTCGTGCGGCACTGTGGTCAGCCTCGCTTGCGATCGACGAATGCGCCGACCCGGCTGCCCGTACGCGTTCGGTCGCCGCAGCCGTCGCCTTCGCCAAGAGCGCCGCATCCGACGTCGCGAGTACGGCATTGCAAGTTCATGGCGGCATCGGGTTCACATGGGAGCATGATCTCCACCTTTTCTTGCGGCGGATCAGGGTGGATCGCGCGATGAATGGCACCGTCGAAAGCCACCGGGCGGCGCTGATACCAAAATGAGAGCGATGACTTCGGCGCGAACCGCTGCGCGCCATCCAGGCGCAGCACCTCGCCGTTGACGTACCCTCGTAGTCCGCGGGCGACCCGTCCTGTTGAACGATGTTCTTTCGGTAGTTGAAATCGGCGACGCGATGCGGGACTGATCAGTCACTGGCCGGCAGCGGCTTGGCTTCCTTGATCCTCAGCGGCGTGGTGCCCACCGACAGGGAGCCGTTGCCCGCCCGGGTCACCAGGACCTCGGCGCCTGTGTCGTCGACGTAGCGCTTGCCCATCACGGTGCCTTCGGAGTGCGCATCGTCAAGGATCAGGTTGGCGTCGACCTCGGCCCCGATGGGGATCATCGGGGCGCCGCCGGCGCGGAGGTCATCGAGGGACTCGGCGCTGCGCACGACGATGACCTGGGTGTCGCAGACCTGACTCTGCAGGCGGGTGCCGTTCTTGATCATGCCAATTCCTTCTCATTCAGTTCGTTGACGAGTTCGCGGCGTAGCACCTTGCCCGTCGCGTTGGTGGGCAGCTCAGCGCGGAACACCACGCGATCGGGGGTGCGCGACCCGCGCAGCTGTCCGCGGACGAACCCGCGCAGGTCCTCGATGTCGGGGCTGGTCCCTTCGGCGGGGACGACGACGGCGACGATGATTTGTCCCCACTGCGGGTCGTCGGCGCCGACGACAGCGACCTCGCGTACCTCCGGATGCTCGACGAGGACGTTCTCGATCTCGGCGGGGGCGATATTCTCCCCGCCGCGGATGATGGTGTCATCCGAGCGGCCGCCGATGAACAGATAGCCGTCGGCGTCGAGGTGGGCGACGTCCTTGGTCGGGAACCAGCCGTCGGCGTCGAGCACCGACCCGATGCCGGTGTAGCGGCCCGACACCTGCTCGCCCCGCACGTACAGTTCACCCGGTTCGTCGGGTCCCAGGACGGTGCCGTCTTCGGCGCGGATTTGGACCTCGATCGTGGGGACGGGTCGGCCGACCGAGCCGAGTCGGCGTGCTACGGCGTCATCGTCGGACTCGAACGCGGCGCGGTGGTCCTCGGGACCCAGCACGGCGATGGTCGAGGACGTCTCGGTGAGACCGTATGCGTTGACGAAGCCGACCTCGGGCAGCAATCCGAGTGCTTTGCGGACCAGGGGCAGAGCGACTTTGGAACCGCCGTAGGCCAGTGTGCGCAGGGTCGGCAGCGTCGTGCCCGCGTTTTCCAGAGCGGCTGCGATGCGGTCGAGCATGGTCGGTACGACGGTCGCCGTGGTGATGGCTTCTTGGTCGACGAGGCGGACCCACTCGGGGGCGTCGAAGGCGGTCAGGTAGACCATCTTGCGGCCCGCGTAGAGGTTTGACAGAGCCGCCGACACGCCGGCGATGTGATACGGCGGAACGCAGATCAGCGCCGCATCGTCCGCCTCCGCGGAGTCGAACTCGACGGTGCCCATGATATAGCTCGTCAGGTTGTTGTGTCTCAGCTCAACGGCTTTCGGTGCCGAGGTGGTGCCGGAGGTAAACAGCACCACCGCGACCGCATCCGGGTCGGCGACCTCCGCGGCGGGATCGGCGATCCGGGCCGCGTCAAGGAATTCCGCCGAGCTCATCGTTGCCGACCCTGCGCCGCCGATCATTTGGCGGTACTCATCGTCGGCTATCACCAGCGGTTCGGGCAGCCTGCCGATCAGCGTCCGCAGTCCGTCGGCGGACAGGCGGTAGTTCAGCGGGGTCACCGGTACCGCGGCGCGCGCGGACGCGAATAACAGCAGGGGCAGCATCGCGCCGCCGGTGCCGACGTAGGCGACGTGCTGTGCGCCGGAGGCGGCTATCACACCGGCGCCGCCGTCGGCCAGATCGCTCAGTTCCGCTGTGCTCAATCGCAACTCGCCGGAGACGACGGCGGCCTTTCCGCTGACCGCAAGGGCTGCGCTCTGCGCCATCTCCAACAACAACGAAATGCTCACGGGATGCTCCGGTCGTCGGGCCTTAGCGTGCCAGTGCTTGTTCGAGCCGCTTCTCCTGCAGCGGCGCGAGGATGTGTGCCGCCGCTCGATCGCGAAGGATGTCGGACCGGCCTGCGATCGCCGAGGCGCTCAACGCCCTCCGTAACGCTATGTGCACGGGGTGTTCCCACGTGAAACCAATTCCTCCGTGGATCTGCACCGCCGACTCCGAGGTCTTGACGGCGCCGTCGATCGCCGCTGCCACGGCCAGATCGACAGCGAGCTGTGAACTGTCGTCGTCGAGCGGCGCGTCCGCTGCCGAGAGCACCAGACTTCGCGCACTCTCCAACTCGACGAGCATGTCGGCACACCTGTGCGAGATCGCCTGGAAGCTGCCGATGGGACGGTTGAACTGCTCGCGCTCCGACGCCCACTCGACGGCCATCCGCAGTGCGCGGGAGGCGACGCCGACGGCGTCCGCAGCGATGGCCAGCGCACTGTATCTGGCGGCAACGCGCAACGCCGCCCGCAGCTCACCGCGCGGCGTGAGGCAGCGCCCCAGAACATCCGTTGCTGAAACGGTGGCCACGGTCGTCGTCAAGTCCAGTACCTGCTGCGCCGCCACGGTAAGGCCGTCGGCGCCGGACTCCACGGCGACGAGCGTCGGCTCGCCGGTCGACGCCGAGCGTGCCAGCACTAGTAGCACGTCGGCCGCAGGGGCCCCGGATACGACCGGGACGATGCCGGTGAGCCGGTCACCCTCGTAGACCGGCAGCTCCGCATCATCGGTAATCCAGCCGCCGTTGCCGAGCGGGACAGCGAACGCCGCCGGGGCGCCGGCGGCGATGCGCTTGACAATGTCTTCGGCACCGACCTCGGCCGCCACGTGCAAGGCGGCCACCGTCGCCACGAGGGGCACGGCGGACAGCGAGGCACCCACCTCCTCGATCGCCGCGCACAAGAGCCGCACGCTGGCTCCTCCTCCACCGACGGATTCGTCGAGTGCGAGTGCAGGCAAACCGAATTCGACGAGGGCTGACCATGTCAAGTGATCGACGGCGTCGTGGGGGCGGTCGGTCTTCAAGACGTCGGCGAGGTCGACGCGCCCCTCGAGCGCCCTCGATAGGACCTCGCGCAACTCCTGTTCTGCTGGATCGGCGACCGCCAGCGGAGCCCCCGGCCGAACCACCGCCTGCCGCGTACCCTCGCCGCGGTGCGATGGCAATCCGAGGACCGATTCCGCGATGGTGTTGCGTTGAATCTCCGCCGTACCGGCACCGATTGTGGTCGCCCGGCTCATGAGGTAGCCGAAGGTCCAGCGGCCGCCGTCCAGCGCCGAATCGGCTCTACTCCCCAACGCGGCGTACGGGCCGAGCAGTCGCAGGGCCAGACTGTGTAGTCGTTGCTCGAACTCTGACTTGAACAGCCTATTCACCGATCCGACTCCCCCTGGATCCTCACCGCGAAGCAGCGCCGACAGCGCACGGGCACTGTTCGTCGCGATGGTGTGCACGTCCGACTCCAGCCGGGCGACGTCCTGCCGGACGACCGCGTCGCCGTCCTCGCCGCGGGCGACCACGAGCCGAAGAACCTGATCGACGGTGCGGCGATACTTGAACTCGTCCGCCAGGAACGCCGTGGCGCGCTCGTGTCCTAGCGAGGTGCGCATGATGGACCAGCCTTGCCCTTCCTCGCCCACCACGTTGGCGACCGGGACTTCGACGTCGTCGAAGAACACCTCGGCGAAGTGGGCCGCACCGCTGATGTCGCGCAGCGGCCGCACGGTGATTCCGGCGCTGTTCATCGGGATGAGCAGATACGTGATGCCCTCGGTGCTGCGGCCGGGTGGCCCGGTCCGCACGAGTGCGAACATCCAATCTGCGCGATCGGCCATGGACGTCCAAACTTTCTGTCCGCTCACGCGGTAGACATCGCCGGATCGTACGGCCCGAGTCGACAGCGAGGCGAGATCACTGCCGGCACCGGGCTCGGAGAACCCCTGGCACCAAAACTCGTCGGCACGCAGTAGTGGTTCGAGAAACCTCTCGCGCTGCTCCGCAGTACCGTGCCGAATCAGGGTCGGAGCGAGAATGAACGACAACGTGCACGGGTGCGGAGGGGCGCCGGCCGCCGTCATCATTCGGTAGTACTCGAGTTGATCCTCTACCGAGAGTTCCATGCCACCGGCTGCTTTGGGCCATCCAGGCGCTGCAAGGCCGTTGTCGACGAGTTCGGATTGCCACTGCTTCGCGAGGGCGAGGCGGTCGAGCTTGACGCCCTCGGCCTTCGCGGCAGCCGCCCGTTGGGTTCGCCTATCACCGTATTCGTCGAGCAGGCACTTGAGCCTGGCGCGCCAGCCGTTCGCGTCACCCACAGTCACAGCATTCACCGACCTAGTTAACTTCGTTTACTTTGATACCCAGTCTGTCGGTCGCGGCGCGTTTTGACAAGCGCCTCAATCGTCGTCATCGATGAAGAGCGCGTGTTCCGGGCACGCCGCAACTCCGTCTCGGGTGGCCTGCTCGTCTCCTGGGGCCACCAAATGATCCTCCAGCGTCGAGTAACCGAGATCATCGAGAGGGAACACGTCCGGTGCGACCGCGTTGCACTGCGCATGGCCGGCACATTTATCTCGCTCGAGTCGAACCCTCATCTCAACACCTCTTCACCGATCCGCCGCGACAGGCGAGTGCCGCCGCGCTGCAACTTCAGTAACTAGGTTAACCTCGACTTCGGCGGAGTGGAAAGGCGGATCGCATGATTCCCCGCTCGAAGCACCTGACGGCGAATGAGAGCGGGAGGCGCGATCCTGATGAGGCAAGATGACCGTCCTCCCGAGATCAGACCGGTGTCGCCGACCGAGATTCTCGACCGCTTCCTCATCCGCCACGAGATCTCTCCGGACGCAGCCACGGTTGCGATGTCCATGCCCGTAGCCGGACACGTGAACCCCCTCAACGGCGCGCCGACCGCCGCGGCCCTGACGCTGCTCATCGACACGGTCGGCGGGCTCGTCAATCACCGACTGCGCGGCGAAGGACAGTGGACCGTCACCAGCGAACTGGCGGCCGACCTCGTTCCGGATGCGATCGACCGCGTCTGTCGCGCCTCATCGCCCCCCGTGATCGCGGCCGGCCGCACGATCGGTGCGCGTGGCGCGACTTCGCTGGCCGTGTGCACGCTGACGTGCGCCGGCCGCGACATCGGTGTCGCCACGGTCAGGTCCTTCTTCGTCGACGCGGTGGCAGATCTCACCCCTCCGAAGGAATCGCTCATCCGATCCGACGAAACCACGTTGGCCGAGTTGCTCTCGGCGACGAAGGTGGATTCTTCGCCCGGCTTCGCAACACCCACCCTCGTTCAACGACACGATCCGGTACTCGTGAACTCGCTCGGCGTCGTCAACGGGGGTGTGTCTTCAGCCTGCCTCATCCTGGCCGCGGCCGCCGCCGTCGACGCGCAGGCGGGTACACCGATGCAGCTGGGTTCAGTGCGGGTGAACTTCCTGCGGCCCCTGCGCGGCTCTGCGGTAACGCACTACGCCGCAGACATCCAGCGCATCGGGAGGCAAACGGCAGTGGCCACGGCCTACGCATCCAACGAAGGCAGCCGTCCCGAGCTGTTCGGGACGCTGACGGGGTACGGGGTACCGCGTCAGCCGGCAACGGACCGGGGTTTGTTCGACGTAGCTAACTAGGTATATTACGTTTGTGGTTACTGGAGGATCGAAGATGAGCTGGGGACTGCCTTGGCCGGGCGCCGCACAGGCGGCCCAGTCCGAGGCCGCTGGGGCCACGGCGTTCTGCGCTGGTGAGTTCAGCGACCAGAACGCGTACGTCACCTGCGCGGAGATGGCCGCGTCCACCACCAACGCGATGGTCGGCCCGGGGATCGCCTACGCCTTCGCCCGTTCGCCGTTCGTGCACGCGTCCGCTGTCCGTCATCTCGACCGCATCGCACCCGGCCGGGTCTTCCTCGGCCTGGGGGCGGGAACGGCGCGGATGAACCTCGACTGGTTCGGCGTCGACTCAAGCAAACCCGCCGCGCGGATGGGCGAACTCGTCGAGACGATACGTGCGTTCCTGCACGCGGAGAACGGTGAAACCATCGAGTACGAAGGTGATTTCTACCGCATCAAAGCCAACATCATGGCGCCGGTGCACGGTCGGCTCGACATCCCCATCCTCATCGGGGCGTTCAACAAGGGCATGCTGCGTGTCGTCGGGCAGACGGCCGACGGCGTACTGGGACACGGGATCTTCACTGATCGCTGGTGGAATGAGGTGGTGGACCCGGAAGTCGCGCGCGGCGCCGACGCCGCGGGCCGAGACGCCTCGAACGTCCGCCGTTGGGGATGGGTCATCACCGCGATCGACGACGAGGATCCCCAGCGGGCCAACCGCGACGCGCGACAACAGATCGCCTTCTACCTCACCGTGCGAACATACGACTCGCTCGTCAACCTTCACGGCTGGCAGGATGAGGTGGCGGCAATCCGCAACGCGTTCCGCACCGGCAAAGCCGACCGCATCGCAGACTTCGTCAGCGATGAGATGCTCTGGTCGATAGCAGTATGCGGCGACTCCGACCAGGCCCGTGCGATGATCGCGGCGCGCAAGCGCCTTCCGCACACGGCGTTTCTGGCGACCCCGAGCTTCCTCGTGGGACGTCGCCGCCGAGCCGAATACGACGCTTCGGCAACTGCGTTCGCCCTCGACAACCTGCAGGCCTAGGCCTTAACGGAGGACGACCACCGAGGATCTCGTGGTCTACGTGGTTTACGTGGTTTACTGAATTGTACGCATCAGCTCAGCTCGCGAGGAGACACTCGGTTGACCCGCCAAGCTTCGCTCACCACGGTCACCATCCCCGAATCGCCGTTGGGCGCAGTGCGGGCTCCCAAGGCCTCAGAGATCGTCTCGCGCGCACTTCGACGAATGATCGTGGATGGACAGCTCAAGGACGGTGACTACCTTCCGTACGAAGCCGAATTGATGGCGCACTTCAAGGTCAGCCGACCCACGCTGCGCGAGGCGATCCGCGTTCTAGAGTCCGAGCGTCTGGTCGAGATCCGGCGCGGTTCACGAACCGGTGCGCGCGTGTGTGTTCCCGGCCCGGAGATCGTGGCACGGCCCGCGTCGCTGGTGCTCGAACTCTCGGGCGCCACGCTCGCGGACGTGATGAATGCACGCATGGGCATCGAGCCCTTGTCGGCACGCTACCTCGCAGAATCCGCAACGCAGCGCGTGCGGAAGGAACTGCGCTCCATGGTTAATGCCATTCCGGTCGCGCGGGAGAACGGAGATTTCGCGAGTGCGACCGCCAAGTTCCACCTGCGGATGGTCGAGCTATCGGGCAACGCCACCCTCGCGATGATCGCGGGAATGCTGCACGAGATCACCGAACGCCATACTCGATCCGCCATTCTGGTACAGAAGAACGTCGTGCCGGACGCCGCCTACAACAAGATGTTTCGGTCCTACACGCATCTGGCCGATCTCGTGGACGACAGGGCCGGAGATAAGGCCGAGGCTCACTGGCGCCGCCACATGCAGAACGCGGCGGCTGAGCTGCTGCGCGGACACGAGCGAACGATGGTCCGCGACATCATGGACTGAGCGGTGGCTCCGTCCAAGTCCTTCCGAACAGGGCACGCCCGAGCACGGTCAGCATGAATGTCGCGATCCCGTAGTCACTGACGCCCGGGTGTCGCGAAATCGCGGTCTCGCTCAACCGGCCGAGAACGGCGAGGAACACCGCGGCCGCAACGTCTGCGGTGAGACCGTCCGGAAGTCGGACGTGCGAAACGACCGACATCGCCGCGTCGTGGAACGGCTTCTGGCCGCGACCGACCGGATCGCCGGGCAGTTTGCGCGCCGCGTCACCGTCGTACCACGCCCGTATCACTCCGCCGTAGTTGCGGTGGAATCTGGCGTAGTGTGCAAGCCAACCGTGCAACTGATCTCGTTGTGCACCCGCACTGCCCATTTCGAGTAGTTCGCGCGCGAGCCGGTTGCCCTCGACTACCGACCAGTCCGTCAGCTCGGCGAGCACCGCGAGTTTCGAGTTGAAATGGCGGTACGCGGTTGCGCGGCTGATCTCGGCACTCGTCGCGATGTCCTCCATCGACACGTTGTGATAACCGTGCTGAGCGAACAACTTCGATGCTGCAGAGAGCATGTCCTGGCGAGTGGGCGAGACGTCGATCATGCTCGGGTCGGCGGCGCTGCCCGACGAATCGATCTCGTCGAGGGGCCGGGCCGCTAGAGGTTCCGATGCCGCTATCGGCGTCTCGGGGAACAGCATCAGCTGCATCGCCACGGCAAGCGAACGGGTCACGTCCTCGGCCGAACCGAGCCCGAACATGTTGCGCGACCGATAGACGTTAACCATGTGAGCAATTCGCAGCAGGGCCAGCGCGGCCGATTCGGGCTCCGGGACGCCGGCCTTCCCAAGCGCGCCGGTGATCGTGGCGAGGTATCGCACCGACACGTCGGCGGCGTGGGATGCGGGCATCCCCTGGTCGAAACCGATGGCCGGGAACTCAAGGAACACCGCCGTGTGCCGGTCGTAGAGTTCGGCGAGTTCGCGCAGCCAACCGGTGAGAACGCCCAGTCCGGACTCGTCGGGTCCTAACCCGTTGAGGCGTTCAGCGTGCTGTAGGAGGTCGTATTCGCACTCCCGCACCAGGGCCAGCCTGATGTCGTCCTTGTCCTCGAAGTACTGATACACGGTCGCCCGCGATCCGCCTGCCGCCTTGGCGATGGCCTCGATCGAGGTGCCGTGATACCCGTGTAGGACAAACAAGTCGTTGGCACGCCGGATGATCTTCTGGCGCGTACCCATGCCCTTGCGGCCGATGGCGTAGCTGTCCGGCGCATAGCCCTCGCGGCGCGACTGCAGCGGCGACTGGTTCACCGGCGGTCACCCGCAGCTCTGTCAGGCAGACGTGCCATCGGCCGAACCTAGCTCTTCATCGCGATTGGTGACATTGCGTCGGGCTTTGCCGGGGTAGCCGAAGAACCTCTCGAAGTTGGCGTCGTTGATGCGGCCCGCCTGATTGCGCATCGCCGCCCTGGAGAGATCCGTCAGACGCGCTTGAGCTCGGAGCAGATCATCACCGCCGACCGCCTCCAACTCGGCTACCCGTGCCCTTGCCGCGGCGATCTCCCCACGGAGACGTTCGCCCGCTTCGGTGAACGTGAGCAGATCGTGGTCGTCTTCATCCAGGCGCCCGCGCGTGTGGCCGGGGCCGGTAGCTTCGCTCGACATTCTTTCCTCCAGAAGCTGGACCGATGCTACGCCAAGCATATACGCTATGAGACAGACCGTCAGAAATTAAGACTTGGCGTCAGAAATAGGAGTTGAAGTGCCTCTTCAGGATCACCATCAGATCATCTCGGTCGATGACCACCTGGTCGAACACCCGCGGGTGTGGCAGGACCGGTTGCCCGAGAAGTTCAAGGAGGCGGGACCGCGGATCATCGAGCAGGACGGCAAACACCTGTGGATGTATGAGGGTGAAGTGTTCCCGACCATTGGCCTCAACGCCGTGGCGGGCAAGCCACGCGAGGAGTGGGGAATGGATCCCGTCCGTTACGAGGACATGATCCCCGGCTGCTACGACCCGGTCGCGCGCGTGGCCGACATGGACCTTGACGGGGTGCAGGCGGCGTTGTGCTTTCCGTCGTTTCCCGGTTTCGGCGGGGGCACGTTCGTCAGGGCCAAAGACAAGGAACTGGCGCTTCAGTGCGTCAAGGCGTGGAACGACTTCTACATCGACGAATGGTGCCCAACGGCGCCCGATCGCTACGTGCCGTTGGCGATCCTGCCGGTTTGGGACATCGACGCCACCGTGGCGGAAGCCGAGCGGGTCGCGGCAAAGGGCGCCCGCACGGTCAGCTTCCCGGACAGTCCGGTACCGCTGGGCTTGCCGTCGTTTCACTCCGATCATTGGGACGCCTTGTGGCGGGTCTGCTCGGATGCCAAAATGCCGGTGTCACTGCATTTTGGATCGGGTGGGTACGTACCGGGCTTCTCGTTCTCGTCGCTGCCGCCAGCAGTCAACGCCGGCCAGATCGCAGTGCCAGACGCGCCGTTCGCGGTGGCCATCGCGTTGTTCTCCACCAACCTGATGTGGACCACCGTCGACCTGTTGTTCTCCGGCAAGCTACAGAAGTTCCCCGAACTGCAGTTCTCATTGGCGGAGGGAGGAATCGGCTGGGTGCCCTACATCCTCGAGCGAACCGACTACGTGTGGGAGCGGCATCGCTACTACCAGCCGATCGACTTCGAGACGCGGCCCTCTGATTTGTTCCGCAAGCACTTCTGGGGTTGCTTCATCGACGACGAGCACGGGTTGGCCAATCGTCACACCGTTGGGGTGGACCGGATAACGTTGGAGATCGACTTTCCGCATTCGGATTCAAACTGGCCGAACTCGCGCAAGCGTGCGGCCGAGGTTCTCGCCGAAGTCCCTGACGAGGAATGCGCGCTGATCGTGGAGGACAACGCACGCCGGATGCTGAACTTCCCGCGGGCGGGTGCAACGGCAACCTCTGCCGCCAGCTAGCCGCGACCGTTGGCTGTCGAGCCTGGACTTGGGCTCGACAGCCAACGTCGTTTGATCATTTAGGCCCGCGGCAGGGCGAGTCCTCGTTCGGCGATCAGGGTGCGCATGATCTCGGAGGTTCCGCCCGCGATCGTGAAGGCACGGGAGTACAACCACTCGTCCTGCCACCGTCCATCGGCGAGAGCGTCGGGGTCGTCGTGGACAAGCACGCCCGCTTCGCCGGCGAGATCGAGAGCAAATGAGGCGATCTCCAGATTGATCTCACTGAACATCAACTTCGCCATCGCAGCATCGTGAGGCCGCTCCACGCCAGTCAACCACCGGTCCACATTGGCGCGCGTGAGCGCCGACAATGCGGCGACGTCCGCGGTGAGCTTGCCGATGCGGTCACGAACCCAGTCCCGCTCAATGGCCGGAGCCCCGTCGATCAGCGCGGTGCGCGAAAGGTCGATCAGCGCGTCGATTCCCGCCTGCAATTTGACCACCACCGCGCTGACGCTGGTGCGCTCGTGCGCGAGGCTCCCGTTCGCGATCTTCCAACCCGCGCCCGGGTCTCCGAGTACCGCGTCGGCGGGCACGGCCACGTCATCGAAGTACACCTCGTTGAAGTCCGACGTGCCGGTGATCTCGCGCAAAGGGCGGACTTGGACGCCGGGCAGCGACATGTCGAACAGGAACGCGGTGATGCCCTTGTGCTTGGCGACGTCGGCATCGGTGCGCGCAAGCAGATACCCGTAGCGCGCCCAATGCCCGTCAGTGGTCCAGACCTTCTGACCGTTGACGATGTACCTGTTGCCGTCGCGTACGGCCTTGGTGCGCAACGACGCTAGGTCGCTACCCGCCTCCGGTTCACTGAAGAGCTGACACCACACGTCGGCGCCGGACCGGATCCCCGGCAGATACCGCTGACGCTGCTCGTCGGTGCCGTACGCAATCAGTGCGTGCGCGACCAGGGATCCCGCGCCCTGCACGGCCGGCGCCTGCGCGCGGGCCAGCTCTTCGCCGACGATCAGGGCGTGCAGTGGGCCCCGGTCGGGACGCCCGCCCCACTCTTGGGGCCAGTCGATTCCGGCGTAGCCCGCGTCGTAGAGTCGCCCGGTCCAGGCACTGAGGGCAGCGAGCTCCTGCTCGTTCTCCGCGCTACGCACACCCGCCCGCGGTGGGATCGCAGGCGCGTGCCGTGCGATGAATTGCCGGACCTCCAGACGGAAGGCGTCCAGCTCGGCATCCGTCGCCACGTTCAATGTCTCGCTCCCAGGTTCTAGACCACCGAAAGTAGGCGCTCCGCGCCGCACATCGCTTACTAGGTTACAGACGTCTTCGCGTCAAGTCGATATCCCGACGGCCGCGGCGGCGGGCGATCCTCAGCAGGTTGTGCGCAGCGTCAACGGCACTACGGCACGATGACTGGGGTCGCCACCGTCCAGCCGGTGACTATCCCCGATAGTCCACTCCTGGGCGCGTTCTTGATATCGCTGCCACCGGGGTTATCGCATTGGCCTCGATTGCGGCGCGCCGCAGGATAGCAAGTATTCGCTCCAACCGGTTCCACCGTGACCGCCCTGATAGCACATACGTCGATTGGGTGGAGTGGAGCGTACTTCGCTGGGCCCCCGATTCGGGCGACGCACCTGTTCCCCGCTGGCCCACGGGCGCTCGTCCGAAGTCGTCCATCATGCTGACCATTAGATCGTATACGCGGTTTACTTGGTAAACTTCGAAGGTATAGGTCTCGATCATAGGAGCACTCCGTTGCCTGAACGGTCACCGTTGGCCCCGATGATCGAATCCATGCTGCTGACCAGGCGCGGCGGTGTCAGATCGCCGAAAACGGCGGAACTCGTTGCGGCGACCCTTCGTCGAATGATCGTGCTGCGCCAACTCGAGGAGGGTGACTACCTGCCGCAGGAGGCAGAGCTCATGGAGCACTTCCACGTGAGTCGGCCGACACTGCGCGAGGCGGTCCGAGTGCTTGAGTCCGAAGGGCTCGTCGAGGTGCGACGCGGTTCACGCACGGGTGCTCGGATCCGCGTGCCGGGCCCCGAGGCGGTCGCCAGGCCAGCGGCACTGTTACTCGAGCTCTCCGGCGCCACTCTGTCCGACGTCATGGCGGCGCGAATCTCGATCGAACCGCTGGCCGCGGGGCTTCTCGCCGACAGCGGAACCATCGCCGCAAAGTCGGAGCTACACGACATCGTCGAATCCGTACCCGAAGAATGGCATTCGGGGCGATTAGGCTCCGCGTCGGGTCACCTCCACCGGCGTCTGGTCGAGCTGTCCGGCAACGCGACCCTCAGCCTGATCGCAGGGATGCTCCACGAGATCGCAACCCGTCACACCGTGGCCGTGCTACAAGACGACCGGCGTCCGATGACCCCGACGCAGTTCGACCGCCTCCTGCGCTCCTACCGTCGGCTGACACAACTCGTCGCTGCAAGCGACGGCGCAGAGGCCGAGAAGCACTGGCGGCGGCACATGGAGAACTCGGCTGCCAGCCTGCTCAAAGGGCACGAGAAGGCACGGGTTGTCGATCTGCTTCATTGACCGCTGCCGCGTTCCCCCGTGGGGCGACACGCTGTCCGCGTCCGCGCCGTTGCGCAGAGGAGCGTCCGCTTAAGCGCTACACCGGCCACCGGAGCGGCAGTCGATCGATACCGTAGACGCCGCCAATGTGTTCGACGGCGACGGTGTCATCGGCGAGTCCGTATTCGGGAATCAGCCGGTGCCATTCCTCCAACACGATCAACATCTCTTGACGCGCCAGGTGCGATCCCAGACAACGGTGCGGGCCGGCGCCGAAGCTGATGTGGCGCGGCCGTGGAGCGTCGAGGTCCACCTGGCCGCCGCGTTCGAAGACCTTCGGGTCGCGGTTCGCCATGGCGAGTGGCAACGCCACCATGTCCCCCTTCTTGATCGGACATCCGTGAAAATCGATGTCCTGCGTGGCTTTTCGCGCCGACTGGACTATCGGATAGGCGCGGAGGAACTCCTCGATGGCTACTGGCAGGATCGTCGGATCGGCGACGATGCGCTGCCGATCGGCGGGGTGGGTAGCGAGGTGCCAGAACGTGTAGCACAGTTGGGAGGCCACGGTGTCCAATCCCGCCATGAACAGCAGCAGCATGCACGACAAGATGTCCTCGTCGGTGGGCGGCTGTCCGTCGATCTCCCAGTCGATCGCGTGGCTCACGAGGTCGTCGCCACGGGTACTCGGGTCGTTGCGTCGCTCGTTGATCAATCCGGAGAAGTACCCGACGACCTCCATCATCGCCCCGAACTGCTGCGCCAAGTCGGGGTCGGTCGCCGGATCGGCGTGCAGGATCTTGTGCTCCCAGACCATGAAGTCGGGCAGCTTGTCGACCGGAAGACCCATGATCTGTAGGAAGATCGTAGTCGGGTATACCGCGGCGAAGTCGTTGTAGAAATCGCATGACCCCGAGGCGCGGAAACCTTCGATGAGTTCGATTGCGAACTTGCGCTGTTCGTCGGCGGCCTGTTTGACACGACCCGGCGAGAAGTACAGACCGAGCAGGTGACGCCAACGATTGTGCTCGGGCGGGTCGAGCATGACCGGAATCCACTTGTAGAGAGGGTTCGGCTCGATCGGAACCATCACGGTGCTCGAGAACAGCTCGGGCTTCTGAAATCCTTCGAGAATGGCGTCGTGATCGGTCATCACCCAGTAGCTGTTCGTCGGCTCCTCGGCCCGAAGATAAGGACGGTGCTCGGCCTGAAGCCGGTCCATCCGCGCGAAGTTCGAACACACCGGATCCTTACCGGGCCTTAGGAAGGTGTAGTCGTCGGCGGTCGTGTCGTTGGGCGTGGACATGCTGCTCCTCGGTGAGTTGTTCGTGCGATGTGTCAGTGGACGGTGACGGATTCGTCAGGCAGGGGGTCGAATCGGCGCTGGGCGAGAACGCCCATCGAGGGCCTGAGTAATTCTTGGAAGACGTGCGCGCAAACCCAGAGGTACTCAACGAATCGTGGGTCGCCGATGGCATGTTCATCGATCATCTCCGCAACCCGTTGCGCCGCTTCCACATTCGTCGGCGGACGGTAGCCGAGGATCGACTCCGCGGCATCGAGTTCACACGTGCTGCGCCAGTCACGAAGCCTATCGGACTCACGCAGATACTTGATGATCCGCGCCAGGCCCTTCGCGCGCAGTGCCACGAACGCGTCTTTGCTGCCGGGAACGATGATGTCCTTCAATTGCGCAAGCGCCACCTCGAACAGCCAGTCGTCGCCGCCAGGGGCGATCTCCGGTGGTGCGGGCAGGACCGGCTCGGCGCCACACTCCTCGGCCAGAGCGTCAGCGAGCAGACGGCCGTGCAGCGCCTCATATCCCAGGGTGTTACCGACTTCGCTGAGCAGGTCCACGTCGATGGTCCGGCGATAACCGAGAATGACTACCTTCAGCTCGGCAAAGATCCGGTAGTAGCGCACGCGAGCAAGATCGACCGACTGGCCGGTCGCGCGCTCGTAGTCGCCGAAGCGCTCGGCGAGATCGGTGAACGGTTCCTGAACGGCACGCAGCGCCAGCCATCCGAGGTCGGCCATTGGATCGCCGAAATGCGCCAACTCCCAGTCCAGCACCGCAGTGACGCGTCCGTCGGCGTAGAGGAAGTTACCGGGTCCGGTGTCCCCTTGGACGATGACCGGAGCTATGTCACAGGTATCCGGGATGTGGGAGGTGAGCCATCGCAGCGCGAACTCGATGGTCGGATTTTTGGGTGCGTCGCCGAAGCGGTACAGCCGCTCCCACCTGGCGATGTCGGCCTCCACACACTCCCGCATACTGCCCCGTGGCTCGTCGAGCTCAACCCGCCCGATGTCCACGCTGTGCAATGCGGCGAGCTTTGACATGAACTCGCTGGCGACGGCGACGCGCGCGGTCTCGTCGGTCAACCGGGAAAACCACGGCTCACCCTCGACCCGTTCAGTGAGGATTGCCTGCATGTCCGGATGCGAGCCCACCAGCCGTGGAACCGGCACGTCGGTGTGCTGCAACGCCGCGTAAAACCGCGCTTCGCGCTCGAGGGTGAACGGATCGCCCGACTGGACGGGATCGCTGCGATCCAGCCGCATGAACAATTCCTGCGTCGAGCCGTCCGGCATGTGCGCGTCGACCAGCCAGGCTTCGCGGCGGCCGCCACCCGGCCGCCGCTGCGCTGCGATCGCCGCTGCACCGGTGATCGACTTCAACCACGCGCCAACGGTTTCGGGCATTGTCGCGGTCTCGGTCACTTCCTACCCTTCGATGTTGTGCGATTGGCCGAGCTGATTATCGTCGAGCCTGCCGGCACAAGTCTGAGGCCTATCGTCGTATACTAGGTTACCCATGTGATGCGTCTCGCATCAAGGCCGCCCGGTGACCGCCATCTCAGCACAATAGGAGAGCCCGATGTCGCAACGACCCATGGCAGGTGTTCGCGTCCTGGAAGTCGCCCAGTACACCTTCGTTCCAGCGGCGGGCGCGGTGTTGGCGGACTGGGGGGCTGAGGTGGTCAAGGTCGAACATGCCGAGCGCGGAGACGCGCAGCGAGGGCTCGTAAGGCTGCTCGGCTTGGAGACGGCCAAAAAGGACTCCTCGTTCTTTCCGATCATGGAGGGCCCGAACCGGGGCAAGCGCAGTATCGGGCTGGCGCTCGACAATCCGGCTTGCCGGCCAGTGTTGGAGCAACTGGTAGCGAAGAGCGACGTCTTTCTCACCAACTACCTACCTGCGGTTCGTCGCCACCTCGGCATCGAGGTCGATGACATTCGTGCGATCAATCCGAACATCGTGTATGTGCGCGGGAGCGGTTTCGGCCAGCGCGGACCGGAGGCGGACAAGGGCGGGTTCGACAGCACCGCGTTCTGGGCCCGAGCGGGTTCGGCTGCCGGAGTGACCCCGCCGGGCGCCGACAGCATGGCACGCATGCCGGCAGGCGCGTACGGCGACTCGCTCGGCGGGATGACGATCGCCGGCGGCATCGCAGCGGCACTGTACTCGCGGGCCGTCACCGGTGAGCCGTCCATCGTCGACGTCTCGTTGCTCGGCGTGGGAGCCTGGGCCACCCAGTTCTCGGTCAACCTCGCGTTGATGAACGGGGCACCCCTGCCCGCCGCCACGTTGCCCAAGCACGGCTCCGCGACCAACCCGCTCATCGGCCCTTATCGCACCGCCGACGACCGGTGGATCGAACTGGCGATGCTTCAACCCGGACGTTATTGGCCGGAGTTCTGCAAGCTTGCCGGTCGTCCCGATCTCTGCGACGACGAGCGCTTCTATACCGTCGAGAATCTCATGGCCAATGCGCCAGCCGCTGCCGACATCGTCGCGGACCTTTTCGCCGGGCACGACTACGAGTACTGGGTTACTACCCTGTCGCAGGGCGCCGGCCAGTGGGCTGCGGTGCAGAACGCCTGGGAGGTCGGCCAGGATGCATCGCTGCGTGCGAACGGGATGATCGCCGAAGTCGTGGACGCGGACGGTCACACTCAAGAGCTGGTGGTTAACCCCGTGCAGTTCGACGAGTCCGCCATCAACCTCACCAGGGCGCCGGCCTTCGCCGAACACACCGATGACGTATTGCGCGAACTGGGGTTGGACGAGGAGCAGATCCTGCAGCTCAAGATCGACGGGGCGGTGACATGAGCCATCCAAGCTCGTCCCCACACGAGGGAAACGTCGCGCGACGGTGATAGAGAAGGTTGATCGGCCATCGGCCCGAGCCGATGACCCCATGAGAATCGGTGTGGCCCTTGCGTACTGGGGCCTGGGATTCACGAAAGACGACCAGGCAACGTTGGCTGTGGCAGCCGAGCAGTTGGGCTTCGACTCATTGTGGGTCGCCGAGGGATACGGTTCCGATGCGGTCAGCGTGCTGGCATGGCTTGCGGCGCAGACCAAGCGAATCAAGCTCGGTTCCTCGATTATGCAGATCCCCGGTAGGCCCCCGACCATGACGGCGATGAGTGCGGCGACCCTGGACACTCTGTCCGACGGTCGCTTCAGTCTGGGCCTCGGTCTATCCGGCCCTCAAGTGTCCGAGGGCTGGTACGGAGTCCGATACGGATCACCCTTGACCAGAACTCGCGAGTACGTCGACGTACTACGAATGACCTTGGCGCGACACCGGGTCGAGTACCACGGCGATACTATCGATCTCCCGTTACCTGACGGACCGGGCAAGCCGTTGAAACTCACCATCGCAACGGTTCAGTCCCGAATTCCCATACTGCTGGCCGCTATTGGTCCTCGGAACGTCGCACTGGCGGGCGAGATCGCCGACGGGTGGATGCCTACCTTCTTCTCACCCGAACACGTCGATGCACTTCGTGCGCCCCTGATCGAGGGGGTACGGTCGGCTGGCCGGGATCCGACGTCAGTCAAGGTGTGTCCACAGGTTCCGTTCCGCATCGACGAAGATGTCGACCGCGCCCGCGACGCGATGCGACCCATCTTGTCTCTGTACGTCGGAGGCATGGGTGCCCTGGAAAAGAACTTCTACGCGAAGCTCATGGCTCAGTATGGTTTTGCCAACGAGGCTCGTCGAATTCAGGAGTTGTTCCTCTCGGGCCGGAAGTCCGAGGCGGCCCGTGCTCTGACGCCCGAGATGATCGACAGTACGTGCCTGTGTGGGCCCGTCGGACGAGTACGGGAACGCCTCAATGCGTACGCGGGTGCCGGTGTCGATACCTTGCTGCTGCTGCCGACCGCAAGCGCGGCGGAAGACCTCGACCATCAGCTTCGACTGCTCGCATCGGCCGGTCGGGATCACCTGGGCTTCGAGTGAGGGTAGACGGTTGCAGAATCCTCGACGACCGCATGACGTCATCTTTGATTCCTGTCTGCTGCTCTCAGGTGCCCAGTGATTGAACTTTTTGTCGCGCATGGCATCACTTATGCACAGACGGACGTTCGACCGAAGAGGCTGTCGATGCGCAAGCCGGGTTCGACCGACAACCTGATGCCGACGACGGTGAGGTCGACGCACCGCACACTTCGCGCTCACCCCTGAACGGGGTTCCGTCGAGATCAACTCGCGGCGGCCAAATCACCAGGAAGGAAAGGCACATTGCAGATACGTGCGCACGCGAATTCTTCCGCACCGGCCGTCATCATGCACCCGTCCGGCGCGGTGGTCAGCTTCGCGGAGTTGGAGGCGCGTGCCAATCAGCTCGCCCACTACTTCCGGCGAGCCGGTCTCCGAGAGGGCGACACCGTCGCCGCGATCATGGAGAACAACGCCCACATCCACGTCGTGATGTGGGCGGCACGCCGGTGCGGCCTCTACTACGCCTTGATCAACACCCATCTGACGGCGCGCGAAGCGGCCTACATCGTTGACAACAGCGCAGCCAAGGCCCTCATCGGATCATCAGCGACCCGAGAAGTCTGCGAAAACCTCGCCCGACACCTCCCGCGCGGTCTGCCCGAGATTCTTCTGATAGCCGACTCCGACCTCACCGGCTGGGCTCGCTATCCGGAATGCGCGTCCGGCGAGCCGATTACGCCGATCAACGACGAGCGCGAAGGCGATCTACTCCAGTACTCGTCGGGTACCACCGGTCGCCCGAAGGGCATTCGCCGGGATCTGCCGAACGCCTCGCCGGCCGAGTGCCCCGCCATGCTCACTCCGCTGCTCTCCGCTATGGGGATCACCGGCCAGGCCGTCTATCTCAGTCCCGCCCCGCTGTATCACACGGCACCGTCCATGTGGTCGATGTCGGTACAAGCCCTGGGTGGGACCGTCGTCGTGATGGAGAAGTTCGACGCCGAGGAGGCGCTCCAAAGCATCGAGCGATATCGCATCACGCACGCCCAGTTCGTTCCCGCCATGTTCGTCCGCATGTTGAAGCTACCCGAGGACATTCGCACCGCGTACGACGTGTCGAGCCTGCGACGCGTCGTGCACGCGGCGGCCCCGTGCCCCATCGATATCAAGCGACGAATGATCGACTGGTGGGGGCCGATAATCGACGAGTATTACGCCGCCTCGGAGGCCATCGGGGTGTCCTTCATCACCGCCGCGGAGTGGTTGAGCCACCCCGGCTCGGTCGGCAAGCCGTTGGTCGGCACTCCTCACGTCCTCGATGACGAAGGCGCGGAGGTTCCGCCGGGCACCCCCGGCACGATCTACTACGAAGGCGGCCGATTCTTCGAGTACCTCAACGACGAAGCCAAGACGGCGCAAGCCAGGAATTCACGCGGCTGGTGCACGGTCGGCGACATCGGATACCTCGATGCCTGTGGATACCTCTATCTCACCGACCGCCAGCATCACGTGATCATCAGCGGAGGGGTCAACATTTATCCGCAGGAGGCCGAGGATCTGCTGATCAGCCATCCCAAAGTGCTCGACGCCGCTGTCTTCGGCGTTACTGACGACGAGATGGGCCAGTCGGTCAAGGCCGTGCTTCAGATGGTGGACCCCGCGGATGCGAACACCGACGTCGCCGAAGAGCTCCTGTGCTGGCTTCGTGAGCGCCTGGCCGGCTACAAGTGCCCGCGGTCGATATCGTTCGAAGTACGGTTGCCCCGCAGCGACACCGGAAAGCTGTTCAAGGGCGAACTGGTGCAGAAGTACTCACGGCCGGCGTCGGAGTAGATTCCGGCCCGGCATGGCACGATGGGGAGATTCATGATCTCGGATGCGGCCAGCGGTGCCCGGCCCGATCGGGATTCGACGCGCCATCGGTCGAGGGGCGACAACGCAGGCGCGCTCGGTGCGCGCGGATTGCGCACTCGCCGCCGGCTTCTGCGCGCGACATTGGACGTCCTCGCCGAGGACGGACTGGCCGGATACTCCATCGACGCCGTAGCGTCTCGTGCCGGTGTCGGACGGGCGACTGCGTACTCGTACTTCGCGAACAAGGACGCGATCGTCATCGAACTGGCCTGTTCACTGGAGACCACTCTCTCGCGACTCGTCGCCAGGATCGGCCCGCTAGGCCCATCCGATTACGGGGTCGCCAACCTCCGGTGGTGGTTGGGGGAGTTCGTTGAACTGTATTCGGAGTACTCCGCCTTGTTCCTGCTGTGGACCGAACTGGTCCCTGATCGCCCGGAGCCCCTCGCCCCGACGAGCGTGCTCGTGCAACGGTTCACCGACGCCACCCTTCGGCGGGCACCGCCCGGCACCGGACCACATGTCCCGGTCTCGACGAATCTGCCCTCGGTGACACTGGCCGTTCTGTCTTCCATCGAACGGATCGGAGAGTTCGCAGCCACCACTCCCACCAGGGCATCGGCGATGGTCGACGCACTGACGGCCGGCGTTCAGTGCACACTGTTTCCGGCGACCACCGCGGAGCAGTTGCGCGCCGGCCTCGAAATCGAAACCTCCACCACTCTATGACGATTCACGAGAGGCGAGCAGTTGATGCGCGCGCGCGACACCATCCAGCATCACCTTGATCGTCGCGGCGACGGCATCCCGATCGACGACACCCTGACGCGGTGAACCAGTGCCGAACGCGTGATAGGGAAACCGGTCGGTAAGGGCGTAGATCACTAGAAATGTCGCGTCGGCGTCGAGCTCGGCATGCGCCGGAAACGTCGCCCGAAAGCTCCTGCGCGGCCACTCCGACGAGCGCCGGGCCATGAGCATCAACGTCCGATCCTGTGGTGCTTCCTCGGCCCATATCCGCGCGATGCCCGAATAACGCGAGTAGATCGACACGTACTCGTCCACGGCGGTATCGCGCAAGTCGGAATCGGATAACGCTTGCGCGTACAACTTCTCCATGATCGGAGTCACCTCATCGATGTAGCGGCGTGCCAACACATGGAGCACGTCGCGTAGGTCCGCGAAGTATCGGTAGAACGTGGCCCTGGAGACTCCAGCAGCGCGAAGAACATTCTCGACGGTGGTGTCTCGCCAACCCCTGGCGCCGAACTCTGCGAGTGCGGCCTCGAGCAACGCCTCGATGGCTCGCGTCCCACGTGGTCCCGCCTCGCGGCGACTTTTTAGAACCCGCTCGCTGTGCGCGTCTTCGGTTCGCTCAGCCGCCACACAGGCCAGCATATGACATCCACTATCGCTTGGTTATCGACGTTCATGTATGCGAATGGCCGCGAGAGCGCTGGCGCGATAGCGCCCGTGATTAGGCCATATGGTGATCTGGCGCGCAAATCGTCGGCTATTGTCAGTTGAGCCGACATGCACCGGCCGCAATGTATTCGCCAAATGGACGGGACGTCGCCGTCGCCGTCCGCATTGGAGCCCACATGACCAACACCGCAACAAGCGGAACGGCCTCGACCTCGCTCGACTCGAACGCCAGCCGATGCCCAGTACTCGCCGACTTCAACCCTTCGGCGGGAAACCGGCGACCCGGTGAGTGGATCGCAACCTACGACGGCCTGCGCGCGCAACACCGGTGGATCCGAAGCGAGGTCGGACCTCGCGGTTTCTACCTGCCCACCCGCTACGACGACATTCTCGAGATCCTGCAGAGTCCCGACCGCTTCACCAACGAAGCGGTCACGATCTTCGATCCCGAGCCCGCCTACAAGTGGATCCCGTTGATGCTGGATCCGCCGGAGCACACAGAATGGCGGAGGCTGCTCGCGCCCTTCTTCTCCCCCAGCGCAATCAAGAAACTCGACAAACGGATCCAGGGCCGGGCGATCGACCTCATCGACCCGTTGGTCGACCGCGGCGAGTGCGACTACCTCACCGACTTCGCGCAGTTGTTCCCCACCACAATATTTTTGGAGATCTTCGGACTGCCCGGCTCGGAACTCGATCGCTTCATGCAATGGGAGAAAGCCATCCTGCATGGAGACCCCACGACACCTGAAGGCCATGAGATCTTCCAAACTTCGATGGACGAAGTCGTCGCCTATTTCCAGGAACTGATCGTCACGAGACGTTCGGAGCGTGGCGAGGACCTCTTGAGCTATGCACTGAACTTTGAGATCGACGGTCAGCCGGTCACAGCGCCCGATCTATTGGCGCTGTGTCTCTTGATGTTCCTGGCAGGCCTCGACACGGTGACCCATGCGCTGACGTATTCGATGTACCACCTCGCGCGTCACGACGCAGATCGCGAAGTGATCGTTTCGGACCCGACTTCGGTGCCGGGCGCAGTCGAGGAGTTCGTTCGCGCCTACAACATCGTCATCTCCGCACGCAAGGCAGCAGTCGATACCACCGTGGGTGGTTTGCAGTTCAAGGCCGGCGACATGGTGTCGATCATCTACAACAGCGCGACTCGCGGTCAGGAAGACGACGGAACCGAATTCAGGATCGACCGCGGCAACAACAGTCACCTCGGCTTTGGCGCGGGCCCGCACCGTTGCCTCGGATCGCACCTCGCCAGACGCGAGCTCGCCGTCGCAATAACGGAGTGGCACAGGCGAATCCCGCACTATCGCCTCGCCGACGAGGACATCGTCGAACACGGCGGAATTCTCGGTTTGGATCGCCTGCCGCTCGTGTGGTCATAGTCGAACAGAACGGAGCAAGACAATGACAACTGACGTCAACGTCGACGCCGCCTCCAACGCGTGCGCACGGCTTGAAGCGGAGGGTGTCGCGGTCGTCGAGGGCGCCTTGGACGCCGCCACGATCGCCCGCGCGAAAGCCGCACTCGAGCGGTGCGCCGTCGAGGACGAAGAAGCCGGTGTGCTCATGCGCGGTACCGCCTACGACCCCGACGACAAGAACATCCGCATCGCCAACCTGCCCGGCCGCGACGCGGTGTTCCGCGAGATGCTGGAGCTGTCCGTCGTAAAGGCAATTGTCACCGGATGGCTGGGACCCAACGTGAGGTTGTCCAACTTCACCTCAAACACAACGTATCCGGGTGCGGGTGCCATGGCCCTTCACGCCGACCAGAACAACATTCCGGCGCCGTGGCCTCAGTACGCGTGCTGCGTCAACATCGCGTTTGCCCTCGACGACTTCACCGAGTCGAACGCCACGCGTTACGTCCCCAACACCCATCGCAATTCCGGACCTCCCGACTGGAGCGGCGACCACCCAGAGGCAATTCCATTGTGCGGTCCCGCGGGATCGCTGATCGTCATGGAAGGACGGCTCTACCACCAGACCGGCCGCAACACCAGCGACTCTTCGCGCGCGGGAGCGTTCGCCTTCTTCGTGCGTTCCTTCCTTGCTCCGCAATACGAGTGGCACAAGGGCATCCCGGAATCCCTCCGAGGGGAACTCACACCCTGGCAGTCGGAGATCATGGGCTTCGGAAAGGCCGGTGGCACTGCGGAGTTCATCTCAAATGCGCAGAGAGGTGCTGACGGCGTTGGGAGCTGATGCGTTGGGCGACGTGCGTGTCAGTCGTCCGCGTCCAGAGGTGTCAGTCGTCGAGATGCATCGCCCCGGCCGGCTGAACAGCATGACCGCCGCGATGGTCGAGCAACTGCATCTCGCGCTCGCCGAGCTCGAAGCCGACCGTGAAACACGCGTTGTCGTGCTGACCGGTGCGGGTCGTGCATTCTGCGCCGGCCTCGATCTCAATGGATACGGAACCGCCGACCCGCATGCGCGAGGAGCTCCGCACCGGTCGCTGGCCACTCAGCGGCACATCGCCTCACTCATGCAACGCATTCGGCGCCTTGACCAGCCCGTCATTGCGAAGGTCAACGGTGCCGCCGCCGGCGGTGGATTGGGATTGGTGTGCGCAGCGGACGTGCGAATAGCCGCCGACACCGCCGTGTTCGCCGCGTCGTTCGTTCGGGTCGGCTACTCCGGCTGCGACATGGGCGTGTCCTGGATGCTGCCACGGCTGGTCGGCGCCGGGCGCGCGCACGAACTCATGATGACCGGCCGCAAGATCACTGCTGCCGAGGCCGAGTCGATGGGTCTCATCGCCGAATGCGTTGCCGCACAAAACCTCGACCAGCGCGTCGATGCGTTCATCGACTCTCTCCTCGCTGTCCCACCGTTGAGTCTGTCATTGACGAAGCAAGCGATGTGGCTGTCGTTGGAGACACCGTCGTTCGACGCCGCCATCGAGCTGGAGAACCGGCAGCAGGTAATCACCGCACTCACTCACGATCAGGAAGAAGCAATGCTGGCCTTTCGCGACAAGCGTGACCCCGGATACCGCAATGAGTGACCGCCCGCTGGCGGGCAGAGTCGCGCTGGTGACCGGGGGATCTCGCGGGCTGGGCGCTGGAATCTCGCGTCGGCTGGCAGCCGACGGGGCCGCCGTCGCCCTCAGCTATCGGCGCGACCGCGAAGCCGCAGCAGAAGTCGTCGAAGAAATCCGTGGCCGCGGCGGTGTCGCGCATGGTTACTGCGCTCCGGTAGATGATGTGGATGCGGTGATGGAGATGGTCGCCGCGGTGCGGCTGGACATCGGTCCGCCCGACATCGTGGTCAGCAACGCCGGCATCGCGAGTCGCGGATTATCCGTCAAGGACGCCGACCCTGCCGAGTTTCATCGACTCATGAACGTGCACGCATTCGCGCCCGCGCGGCTGCTGCAATCACTGCTACCCGATATGCGCCGAGCTGGCCGTTCCGATGTCGTCCTGATCTCGAGTGTCGCTACGGACGGATACCCGGCTATGTCGGCGCCCTACACCATGGCGAAGGCTGCCCTCGAAGCGTTGGGCCACACACTGGCGAGAGAGGAACGGGAATACGGGGTGCGGGTCAACATCGTCGCGCCGGGGTTGCTCGATACACCGATGGGCGAGAAGCTTGTTCGGGCGGTGCGAACGGACCAGACGCTGCAGGATTTGCATTCCTCCTATCCGTTCGGGCGGGTGTGCCAGCCCGAGGATGTAGCCAACGTCGTCGCATTTTTATGCAGCCCCTTGAACGGTTATATGACCGGGCAGCGGATCACTGTCGACGGCGGGGGGCACGCGCCTCCGCTGGCATAGTGAGCCTGGCCGCGAGGTGCCGCTCGATCAGAACTTGCCTATCCACAGCCTCCATGCCACCGCTACCTGGCCGGACCTCGCAAGCTCGTCCGTCTTGCTCGGGCGAGGTTTATATAGATAAACTAGATCCGGAAGTCTCACATCACCAGGAGCCCAAGTGGATCTGTCCTTCACCGACGAGGACTGCGCCTTTCGGCGGGAAGTACGCTCCTGGTTGAGGAACAACATCCCGACCGACGAACGCCCGCATGATGTTGCCGGTGCCCGGGCGTGGGACATGGCGTGGCAACGCCGTCAATCAGACGCAGGCTACGGAGGCATCGCGTGGCCACGCGAATACGGCGGTCAGGGGCTGCCCCTGGTACGCCAGTTGATCTGGTTCGAGGAGTACGCCAAGGCGGGAGGACCCGATATCGGCTGCGGATTTGTCGGCATCAATCACGGCGGTCCGACGCTCATTGCTCGTGGTAGCGAGGCGCAGAAGCGTCGACATCTCCCGAAAATCTTGGCCGGAGAAGAGGTTTGGTGCCAAGGATTCTCCGAGCCCGGTGCCGGTTCTGATCTCGCCGGGATCTCCACAAAGGGGTCGATCGAAGGCGACGAACTGGTGGTCAACGGTCAGAAGATCTGGACCAGTTTCGCGCACATGGCGGACTTCCAGGAACTACTGGTGCGGACCGATCCCTCGTCGTCCAGGCACCGCGGCCTGACCTGGGTCATCTGCGATATGCACAGCCCCGGAATCACCGTGCGCCCAATCGTTTCGATGGACGGTCTAGCCGAGTTCTGCGAGGTGTTCTACGACGACGTTCGGATTCCTCTGGAAAATGTCGTCGGTGACATCGGCGATGGTTGGTCTGTGGCGATGTCCACCCTCGGATTCGAACGCGGCACCGGCTTCATGAAGTTGCAGACGGAACTATCGGTCGCACTCGAGCAACTCATCGAGGACGCCGCAAGCCTGGGTGCGCTCGAGCATTCGGGTACTCGGGGCAAGCTTGGAGAATTGCGCGCCGACGTACTGGCGATGCGGGCCATGACCTACGCAACGGTGTCCTCAGCGGCGCGAACCAATGTACCGGGCCCAGAGGGATCGATGATCAAGATCTTCCACGCCGATTTGGAGCAACGGATTCACCGCACACGCATGGATGTCATCGGTGCTCACGGCCTCGACCGTGGCGGCCGGTATGGCTACGACATCGGCGAATACCTGTACTCCTACGCAACCACCATGGGTGGCGGCACATCCGAGGTCCAACGCGACATCGTGGGCGAGCGCATCCTCGGGCTCCCGCGGAATCGTTAGGAGCCGACGTGGACTTTCTACCCGACACCGACCAAGACGCACTGATCGCGGCAACTCGCCACTATATCCAGGCGCGATTATCCCTGGCCGACTTCATCACCCGGCTGGACGACGTCCGGTGGAAGGAGATCAGCGAACTCGGGTGGTTGGGGCTGGCCGTCGATGAGGACGACGGCGGTGCGGGTGCCACCCTGCTCGATGAAGTCTTCATATTTCGGGAGATTGGCCGCGCGCTCGTTCCGGGCCCGATCCTCACGACGCTGGCCGCCGCCCGGTTGGCGGCGTGGACGGGGCACGCGCCGCTGTCGAAAGACATGATCGCCGGCCAGACACGGGTGGCTCGGGCCGTTCCCCTACCCGGCGACAACGACCGACTGCTGGTCCTCGACGCGGAGGAATCGGCGCTGACGCTGATCGTCGATGGCGACCGCGCGAGCCTTCACGCCACCCCCCGGCGGCTGGACATGAGCAGCGGCCTCGAGGACCAAACGTCAGTGGGCCACACCAGCCGCGCAAGCCTGGGGCCGGCGTCGGTGACGGCCGATGACGCACGAACGGTGAACCGGCTGCGGCGGGTACTCGCAATTCTGACATCCGCCCAGTTGGCCGGCATCTGCGGAGCAACCCGGGATTTGGCGACCGAATACGCCAAGAACCGCGTCCAATTCGGCAAACCGATTGGTGCCTTTCAGGCCATCAAGCACAAGTGCGCCGACATGGCCACCCGGGCGCTGGCCGCGGACAACGTCACCTTCTTTGCCGCGCTGACGGAGATGGCCGAGGCGTCAGCTTCCGAGTACCACACCCTGGCGGCCGCCGCGTGTTGCCGCCGCGCAGCCTTCGCGAACGCTAGGGCTAACGTCCAGATCCATGGGGCAATCGGATTCACCGTGGAAGACGTCGCCCACCGCTTCGTGAAGAGAACCCATACCCTCTGTGTTACAGAATCTTTCGACCGCGCGGCAAAATTACTGGGCGGACTGCCCGGCGCACAGACAAGTGAGCAAGCATGACCACGGCCGAGCTGAAGACCGAAATCGTTGACGGCGTAGGAGTGATGTCGTTCAATCGACCGCACCGCCACAACGCCATCACCGATTCCTTGTTCGATGAGATGTGCTCGGCGCTGCGGGGCTATCTCGGCGATTACTCGGTCCGGTGTGTACTGATTCGCGGCGAGGGGCGATCCTTCTGCTCTGGGCGCGACAAAGCCGAATTAGGTAAGCGCGCCGGCGGCGAAGACGATTTCACCTTCGTCAGGAAGCACCAACAGATTCGCTTGGAGGTCCTCGACTCGACCAAGCCCGTGGTCGCGGCGGTTCAAGGCGCCGCATTGGGAGGTGGCTTCGAAATCGCGTTATCCGCCGACATGCGGATCATCGCCGAGGACGCCTTCTTCGGCCTGCCAGAAGTGGGGCTCGGACTGGTGCCGGACACCGGCGGAACCCAGCTGTTGCCGGCGCTGGTAGGTCCGGCGCGCGCTAAATACCTGGTCCTCAGCGGTGCCCGCATCGACGCACCCACCGCATACGCGTGGGGCCTCGCGGAAGAGGTGGTGCCGGTTGACGCGCTCTACAACCGGGCGATGACGTTGTGCCGTCAACTGGCGGCACAACCGAGACTGGCGACATCTATGGGCAAGATGCTCGTCAACCAGGCCACGGCCGGTGACATCCGCAACGGGCTCGGGCAAGAATTATTGGCCCAGACCGCGTTATTCACTTCCGAGGAATACCTGGCCATAAAAGAAGAACGATCACGGCGTCGAAATACGACTGTCCCTATGGCATCCGAAAGCGACGGAGTCTGAGATGGCACTACCAGCACCACCTCCGGTCGGGACGGCCATGCTGCCGCCGGACACCTACGCCGGCCGAGTCGTCGTTGTCACCGGCGGCGGAACGGGCCTAGGCAAAGCGATGGCCGCCGAATTTGCCCGGCTGGGGGCGGCCGTGGCCGTCGCCAGCCGCAAGGCTGAGCATCGCGAAAGCGGTGTGAGAGCGTTGACGGCGTTGGGCGCCAAGGCCATTGGCGTTGAGCTCGACGTTCGGGACGAGGGTGCCGTCGCCGCGACATTCGACCAGATCGAACGCGAACTAGGACCCGCGGACGTTCTGATCAACAACGCCGCAGGCAATTTCCCTTCGCAGGCGGTGAAGATGTCCGCCAACGCCTGGCGCAGCGTCGTCGATATCGTGCTCAACGGCACCTTCTTGTGCAGCACGGAATTCGCCCGTCGGGCCATCGCGCGGTCGGCACCCGGCGCCATCCTCAACATCGGCGCCACCTACGCGTGGACCGGCGGCCCGGGCACCGCGCATTCCGCAGCCGCCAAAGCGGGCGTGACCAATATGACGCAGTCCCTCGCCGTCGAATGGGCGCCCAAGGGCATCCGCGTCAACTGCCTGGCGCCGGGGCTGTTTCCGCACCAGGATCTACCGCCAGTGCTTTTGGCACGTCAGAACCCTGAGTCTGATGGCAAGCGCATTCCTGGCGGCCGAGTGGGACAGCCGCACGAGTTAGGTTGGGCAGCAACATATCTCTGCTCGCCATACGCCTCCTACCTTACCGGTCATACCCTTGTCCTCGATGGCGCGAACTGGCTGCGCAGGGGCCTGACCATGCCTGACTTCGTGCCCATCGATGAACAATTCCCCTAATTCGTGTTTCTGCCATTCTCAAGCCGTAACCGCGGCGAGATATCCGCCACCCGTGACCTGGTCCTTGATCGCCGACGTCCTTCTGGCAATGAGCCTCCCGGCGCGTCGCAGGCAAAGCGTCAACGCCGACTTCGCCCGACAAGTCATCGATACGCGCGTCCTGCCCGTGTCGCAGACCCCGACAAGCAAGTCCCCCAGCCTGGCGGGGCCATCGTAGAACGCTTGCGGTCCAGCCTGTTGCTTTTGCTTATCGCACCGGGGTGAAGTCCGAGATCAGCCAGCGCCGGCCGACTTTCTCCAGAGTCACTCGGACGTCTGACGCGGTGCTCTTCGGCGGGTCCGGGTCACGAAGGAACGTCTGATTGACAAAGACCATCACCACCGCGTGTTCGATCGTTGCCTGCACGGACGCAGCCGCGGGAACGGTGACAACCGAGGTGATGTGTCGCTCGCGCGCGTCAGGTATCACGTGCTGATGCGTGAACACTGCGTAAGAGGTTTTGAATTTGCCAGTCAGCAATTCGCACGCAGCGCTGAGACTTTTCTCCGCTGTATCAGGATCGTAGGCCAGGAGAGCCGATATGCCGTCCGTGGCCGCATGGACCGATTCGATCCGGGCCTGCTGCGTAAGGCGCTCCGAGAGCGTTTCCCATGCCAGGTACCCGGAGCCGCCGCCTAGTAGGACGATCAGCACCGGCAACAGGACACCGGCGATCAGACGCGGCCAGACGGTGCTGTCGCGCGGCAGGTCAGTGCTCGGCGAGTCGCTCTCAGGCGTCTCGCTGACATCGGCCGGTCCTTCAGCGGTGGCCGAGGTGTGGGTTGGCTCACCATCCCCCGCCACGTCGGGGGCACCGCCGACGGTGATCGGCGCAGTCGCGACGGTTGCCGCAGGCTGGACGTTGCGCGGAAGTCGGTGCCGACCCGATGCGCTAGCGAACGCGGTCGTCCTCAGACGCACTCCCATGAGATCATCACCTCGTTTCCTGGCTGGCATTGGTGATGGTAGTGGCCCGGCCCCCGTTAGAACACTAAGTTAAACATCTGACATAGGGCGAGCTATACGAGCCATCAATTTTAGCCGCGGGCCTCACCCGCAAAAGCGAGGCCCCGGCCAGCGAAGAACGTTTTTCTGCTCCCACCGCGTTGCGGCTTGGATTGGTCACCGAGATCGTCCCTGATGACCAACAGCGTGTCCGCGCGGCAGGATTTGGCTGCCGAGATCGCTGCGCGCGCCCCAAGCCATCCACGGCACCGTGCGGGCGCTATGGGAGGCACGCGATTCGCCTCCCAGCGTGGCCCAATGACATGGGCTGTCCTACACCCATATCGGCAACGTGGGTGCCGACAGCGATTCGCACACCAACAAGCGCGCGTCCCGTACGCGCTGAGCGGCGCAGGCTTCGGCCACTCGATCATCATGGGCGCCCGTTCCGGGCGGCCTCTCAATAGAGCAAGTCGATGACGCGATCCTGCCTCTGAGTCTTGGCCACGTAGCGGCGCGCGCTCTTCATGTGATCGCGCCATGCGGCTTCGGCAGCGTCCCCGTTGCCCGCGTGGATCAGCTCGGCGACCTTTTCGTAGCTGCGAAGCGCGCGCCGGTTTGCGCGGCGTACCTCGTCGCTGTCAGGACCGATCTCGGTCAGTGATTTGGTGAGCTCTCGCTCGATGATTTCGGAGAGCATGCCGATCACCGCGGTGAGTGTGTGATTGCCGGACAGCTGGACAAGTTTGACGTGGAATTGCACACCGGCTTTGCCGAACTCTCGAGGATTGTCAACGGCGGCCCTGACACGGTCCAACTCGGCAGCGAGTTCTTGGAGCGCGACTTTGGTGGCCGATTCCGCCAACCGCCGAACGGCCGGGGGCTCGATGGTCAGCCGCGCATCCCAAACATCCCCGATAGTGGTGCCCGACAACATTAATATCATCCCGAAGAGACCAGCCACCGCCTCCGGGCCCGGCAGCGTCACGCGGGCGCCGCCCGGTGGACCACGGCGGATCGTCACAAGGGAATCGCCTTCCAGGAGCCGAAAGGCTTCCCGAAGGGTCGGGCGGGAAACTCCGAACCGCTCGATGAGCTCGGCCTCGGTGGGTAGCGAGTCCCCGTCCGCGAGCTCACCTCGCGCAATCATCCCCCGGATCTGGCCCGCAACCTGATCCGACATCTTCAGCGGCCGAACCCGCGAGTGGTCTCTATCTAGGACGAAAGGCTTTTCCAGCTTTTCCCCAGCCACCCGCGCATCCCTTCTGATCCCCTCGACGTCCCGCGGCCGAATCCACACCATACAGCAGATATAAATGATCTATTCGAACTAGACCGCAAGCAGTAACTGGTCGAACAGGGACCGGATCCAGCGGTAAAGCTCAGACCCCCGGTCGACGCCGTCTCTGCAGGGTCCACGCCAGTATCCGGTGAGCACGGGTGGTGGCAAGGTCTTTTCGCATCGATGCGGTTCTAGAACGCGCGTCAAACCGAAGCCGTGGACGGTCGGCTTGCCACCGTCCTGATAGCCCGCCGGGTGATTGCCCACCGGTGTACTTCGGAGACTGCCATGGTGATCCTTTCATTCTGTTCGGGGGCCCCGCACGATGCCGACGCGAATCATGCCCTGAAGCGCCCAGGTCGGCACCGTTGAGCGAAAGCACAGTATCGGCGCGCACATAATGCCCTCTTGAACCTGCGTGACACGGCGTCGAACACGGCTACGTGGCGGGGTCAAAAGGGGTGCTCGAAGCTGGATGCTCACTCGATCGGTGGCGCCGGTCTCCGCCGGAATCCACCGGTCGTCCGTCGCCTTCTCGTTGTGCGCACCCTGACTTCGGGGAACGGCTTCGGTGATGCACAGCTCGGCGATACGGCTTAGTTACCTCGGTTGGTTACCTGGTTCATTGATGGACGCAGGAGACTGTTGCCGACGCGAGATTGAACAGGGATTACTCACGACGAGGCTTAGGGCCTCGCGGCGAGGACCGATCTCGCCGCAACAGCGCCAATAATCCCCAGTACCTGGAACTGAGACGTCTCCTCTATCTTGGTGCCGCCTGGGTAACATCGATAACATAGTTATGTACGTCGGGATTGCGCGGTGCGGTCCCGCGCTCCGCGGCCGAGTGGAGGTCAAGCCATGGCAAGAATGACGCGGGTCAACATGCGCCGCGGAGTTCGGTCGGAAGTCGTACGGACCTGCCCGCACGAAAACGCGATCGGTCCCATCTTGTCTGACGAAACCAGCTAGCCGACGTGGCTATCCCAGAAGACGAGACGTTCAACGGCTGGACACCAGGGCGCGACGCAGATCGACGGCCTGGCCCACGTGGGATTTCAGGACACTCTGTTCAACGGATATTGGGCTGGGCTCACCACCACCCGAAGCGGGGCGCGACGACTTGGCCTTCAACACCTCGCGGACGGCATCATTGGTCGGGCAGTGCTCGCAGATGTCGCGCGCCATCACGCCCTCGACCCCTACCGCGGGGTAATTGACACCGCCCGCCGCGGCCTGCCTGCATACAGAAACGAATGCTAACGGCCCTACGTACAGAACGGAGTATCGGTGGTGAAATTCGGCCTCGTGTACGACTTCCGCAACCCCGTGCAGTGGCGTAGGCCGTGGCGAGATTTCTACGCCGAAACTCTCGAGCACATCACGGCCGTGGAGACGATGGGGTTCGATACGGTGTGGTTGACCGAGCATCACTTCGTCGACGACGGGTACCTGCCCTCGATCACTGCGATGGCTGGCGCCGTAGCCGCCAGGACCCGAAAAGTTACCATCGGCATCGGGTCGGTACTGCTTCTGCCCCTGCACCATCCGCTGCGGGTGGCCGAGGACGCGGCCGTGCTTGACATCGTCTCCGGCGGTCGTGTCCGTCTCGGTGCCGCGCTGGGCTATGTACCCGATGAGTTCCGCGCGTTCGGTGTCGAGCGACGTCATCGCGCCTCAATCTTCGAGGAGGCGATAGAGGTGATCCGCAAAGCATGGTCGCCCAGCGCGATTCAGCACGAGGGACGGCACTGGCAACTCCCGAACGTCGAAGTTCATCCCAAACCGCTTCAGCAAGGCGGACCACCCATCTACATCGGAGGGCGATCCGAGAAACCGATCAGACGTGCCGCGCGAATCGGCGACGGCGCGATCGTTGACGCTGCTCACCTCGACTGGTACTACGACGAACTGCGCAGGACCGGACGCGAGGGGAAGGCCGCTGCGTGCGTCTACGTGCTGTCCGCGCCCGCGCACGATCCGGAGGCGGCAGTTCAACGCTACGGTCAGCACTTCGGATACCGGATGGAAGAGTATGCGAAATGGTACGGCGAGGCTGCAGACCTTCCATCGGACGTGATGATCCTGGAGATGCTGCGGGACGAGCGGGGACCGGAGGGCGAGGGCGTGGTCATCCCGGCGCCGTTCGTCACCGCTGACCAGATGATCACCGAACTACAAAGCCTTGCAGACAAGGGAGCCACCGAAGTGTGGTGGTTTGCAAGCTATCCGGGTCTTGCCCCCACGGAGACCTTGGCGACCTGGCAACTTCTGGCCGACGAAGTCATTCCGCATTTTCGCTGAGACCTAGACCGTCGGCGCGGTCGAGAGGAACGAAACAATGGAGTTGTCGTGCGGACTACCGCCGCGGCCGGATCTTCCCGAATTAGCCATGTTAGCAGAGCAGTTGGGGTATTCGCGGCTGTGGCTGTTTGACTCTGCGCCTCTGTGGGAGGACACCTTTATCCATCTCGCACTGGCCGCTCAGCGCACAACGCGCATCGGGTTGGCCACCGCCGTGCTCACGCCAGGACAGCGGTCGGCGATCACCACCGCCAGCGCCATCGCCACAGTGGCACGGCTGGCTCCGGAGCGACTGCGCTGCGCCTTCGGCACGGGCTTCACCGCTCGGATAGCCGCTGGTGAAAAACCGGCGCCCCTGGACGTTCTGCGCACCCACATGAATGACGTGCGAGCGTTGCTGGCCGGCGAGGCGATCGACGTACACGGGCGTCCGCAGAGGATGATGCACTTCGCGGACATGGCGACGCCTCGCCCCATCGAGGTGCCGTTGTGGGTCAGCGTCTTTGGACCGGTCGGCCGCAGTACCGCAACGTCATTCGCCGACGGGGTGATCGTCTACGGCGTACCCCACCCTGAGCTGCCGTCCGCGGAGATGGTTTCAGGAACGGTCCTCGACGACGGTGAGGACCCACGCGGCGAGCGCGCGCGCCGAGCGGTGGCTCCGTGGCGAGTTGCGCCGTGGCACATGACGTATGCGTCTGCCGGTGAAGCCGTGGACCTCATGCCGGGAGGATTTCAGTGGCGTCAGCTGCTCGAAGCACAGGCGCCGCCCTCCCACCGGCACCTGTTGACCTTCGAGGGTCACGTCACCCACGTCCTACCCCGCGACGAGACGCTGTTCACCCACGCCGACTTCACCACCATGGTGGGGCCCGTTGAGCAGCTGCGCGAGTCGATGGCCGCCAAGGCCGACGCGGGAGTGGACGAGATCATCTATACGCCTTCGGGTCCCGACGTGGCCCGAGAACTCCGCGTCTTCCGCGCGGTCGCGAACTGAGGAAGGGAATCGAGCAGGATGACACATGTCGAGGATCCAGCACTGAGCGCGAACAAAGACGTCGTACGGCGGCACTTCCTGGAAGCCATCAACTCACACGACGCCACGATCTATGACGACATCATGGCCGACGACTATGCGCTGACAGTGGGTCTGCGCTCGGACCTGCTCGTCGGTGGGCGGGCCGGCTACCAAGCGGGTCTGGCTGCGTTCTGGGCAGCATTTCCCGACATGCGAGTCGAGGTACTCGACCTCATCGCGGAGGGTGATCGCGTCGTCGCAAACTACATCGAACGCGCAACCTTCACCGGCCATTACGCCGGAGTTCCACCAACCGGGCGATCCTATGAGAAGCACGGATTCGGCCTCTACACAATCGTCGACGGCCGCATGACCTCCGGCTGGGTGCAGGAGGACGACCTCGCGTTCGCGGCATGCACCGGAATCGATCTTACTGCCCTCGGTGGCGGCTGCCGTTGAGTGTGGGGAGAGTCTGGGCGTCAGACCCGAGGTGCTCTTGGATGCGCTGGCAGTGTGTAGCGGTGGTAGCTTGGCCGCTCAGCACATGCGGCGTCTGGGCGGACCGCAGAGTTTCGCCGGCGCGGTGTCCGAGTTCCTGTCGAAGGACATCACGGCGGCGCTGAATTGGGCCGATGATGCCGGCGTGGAACTCGGGCTCCTGGAACGGGCGGCGACGACGGGCCCGTTGGCGTTACGCGCGCCGTTCAGCAGTTGATCAGTGGTCTCTGTTCGTGGCTGGCGAGGGTGGTAGCCGGCGGAGCATCGGTACGGCCAGCGCCGCAGGCGACCAGCGCAGTCCGACTCTCTGGCGCCGCTTACAACGGTTAAAGGCCGCGCCCCGCGCTGATTGACCTAACGACGGCTGAAGCGGTGCGCGAGTCGAGCTCAGCCGCCACCGAGGGCAGTAAGATCGATTCCGGTGCATGCCGCGAACGCGAGGTCGTCCTCCTGCACCCAGCCGGA
>NZ_LZJI01000044.1 GCF_001667775.1 Mycobacterium sp. E1747 | reverse complement strand
TCGCCGGCGCGGTGGCAGACACCGAACCCATGGACATGCTGGGGCTGGAGCCGGCGGCGGGCCGCGACGCCGAGCAGCCCGCCAGCAATGCGGCCGCGGCCAGCGCGGCCGCCGAGAGTTTCGTAAGCATCATGCCCAGGGATAGGGCGGCGCGTTACACCGCTCAGGCGGGCTGGTCGGGACGCGGAGGCGCGAACACCTCGATGACTCCGTCGACCTCGCGAACCATTAACGGCGGCAACGGCTTCGGGGCGATGGGCAACTGATGGGTGAGCACCTGCCCGCTCGGCGAGAAGGACGTCGAGTGACACGGGCAGCGCAGCGTGTCGTCGGGCGCGTCGAACCACAACCGGCACCCCTGGTGAGTGCACACCCCGGAGACGGCCTGCGGCTTGCCGTCGACACGGCGCACGAATCCGCTGACCGAACCGAGATCGAACGGGTGCATGACCCCGTCGGGCACCTGCGAGCTGGCCGCCACCCGCTGCCAGGTTCCGGCATTCGGCATGAGCGGCGCGTTGTCGGCTGCCGGCCCGCCACCGGTTTGACCGCTGGTCACGGCCCGGTCGATCGACACCGCGGTGACCGCGGCGGCCGCGGCGGCGGACGTGCCGACGATAACCTGTCGGCGGGTGCTGCTGCGCTTGGGCTCCGCTTCCCCTCGGGCGCCGGACATCTGTTCGGCGATGCGGCGATGCAGATCGTCGAGGAACTCCGGGCGTGGCGCTTCGCCCCTGCGCCCCGCCGCGCGCAGTTCGATCGCCGTGCGCAGCTGCGCCGCCTCGAAGTCGTCGGGGGCGAACGGCCTGGGCCGCCGACCCCGCAACAGGTCGTCGACGTATCGGCGTAACCCCCGGGCGTTCATGGCGCGCCCCCCTCGTTCACCTGCGCCGCCAGCCGCAGCGCGCGATGCTGTAGCACCTTGGCGTTGGCGACGCTGACCCCGAGCTCCGCCGCCGAGTCCTTGATCGAATGGCCTTGCAGGAAGCGCAATTCCAGGATGTGCCGGTAACGGTCCGGGAGGTTGTCCAGGACCAGGGCGACACGCTGGGGCGCCGTGCTGATCGCCTCCTCGCTCTCCGGTGGTTGTTCGATGTCGTCGATCGAGGTTATCTCCCGGCCCAGCGTCTCCCGCCAATGCGCGGCCAGCACCGTTCGCGCCGTGACCCGCAGGTAGGCGCGCACCTCGCCGACACTCGCGGTCAGCCGCAGCGGTCGCAGCGCGGCGAGGAAGACCTCGGCGGTGAGGTCCTCGGCGTCGGCCCGGTTGCCGACCCGCGCGAACAGCGTGCGGTATACCCAGGACGCGTTGTCGGAGTACACCGCTTCCCAATCGGGATAGCCATCGTCAAAGCCGCTGGCGGGCACCGCCCGCAGCGGCCGTTTGACGGGTTCGTTTCCTGCCGCCACGTGCCTCCTCCACCCGATGAATATCGAGCCGGGTTACACCGGATATCACGGTGCGGCGAGCGAGGTTTGTTCACTGAGCAGCTCGTCGAGTTTGGCGGCGGTGGCCGAGAACACCGACTTGGCGATGCCCAGCATCCGTTCGCGAACCCGGGGCTTCGCCGACGCCGGCGGCAGCAGGTGGCCGATCAGGTGACCGAACAGATCCAGGCGTGCCGCGGACATCCATTCGGTCAGGTCCGGGTCGTCGAGCCAGCGCAACTGATTGGCGTAGTCGGCCCGCGCCACCCGCAGCCAGTCCGTGTCGGTGTCGGGGTGCGGCAACGGGACGCACAGCTCGTTCTTCACCGCGTCGTCGTGGTACGCGGCTTCGACGTGGGCGGTCAGCGCGGCACTGAAGATCTGCTGGCAGCCGCGGACGGCCTGCAGCGTGATCTGGGCCGGGCCGAAAATTGGTGTGGCGGGCCGCTTCTCGGCGCCATCGGCGGTGCAGTCGATGTACAGGGCCTGGCCGCCGCGCGTCACCGTACCGCCGTCGAGGACCATCCGGTCAGCGTCGACGCGCTGCAGGTGGCCCATCCGGACCACGTCGCCGATGCGCCGGAGCTGATCGAGTTCCAGCCGGGTGACGGTCGCGCAGCGATACATCGTCGGCCGGACCTCCGGGTCGATGCGCAGCAGCAGGCCGGCGTCCTCTTGCCGCGCGAACAGGTCCTCGATCGTTGTCGCGTCCCGGATGGCCCGCAGCTGCGCGGTGAAGCTGTTCTTGATGACGTGGGCGAACAACGACCCCGGCTGCATCGTCGCGCGATCCAGCAGCCACGAGTCGCGGGGCATGATCCAGGTCAGCCGGTCCGGCGCGATGCCCTGGCCGAGCAGCCACAGGCAGGTGTCGATGCCGGTCTTGCCCGCCCCGACGATCACGTAACGCTCGTGGGCGCCGAGCCTCGGCAGGTCACCCGGGGGCACGCAGGTGACGCCGGGCGCGACGGCGTAGGGCGGCGGGCGCATGGCCGGCACCGTGACGCGCATGTAGGTGGCGTCGACGATGCGGCGCGCCACGCTGACGGTGTAATCGTCGCCCGCGAGCGTGGTGAAGCGGCCTTTAGCGTCTTCCTGGCCCTGATATTCGCTCATCGGGAAGTAGGCGATCCGCCCGCTGGCCAACAACTGCCGGTGCAGCACGTGGTCGTAGTAGGCGCACACCTCCCCGGCGCTCGCCAACTCGTAAAGGCCCTGATTCCAACCGATTCGGTCGATGGAGTCGCTGCCCAGCGGCAGCGAGTTGACACCGTAGAAGGCCGACGGCTGATGCAGGCGGACGAACGGGTAGGCCATGGTCCAGTGCCCGCCCGGCTGGTGGTTGCGGTCGACCAGCACCACGCGGGCGTCCGTCCCTGACGTCTCCGTGACCAGCGTGTCGACGAACGCC
>NZ_LZJI01000043.1 GCF_001667775.1 Mycobacterium sp. E1747 | reverse complement strand
GTCGATGACCAGCATCACGACCGCGCGGTTGAGCGGGATCCGCACGTCGGACGTCGGCCCGGCCATTGCAGTGGTCAGCAGCACCAGCGAGGTGGCCAGCAGGATCGTCGGCACGTGCCGCCAGCGGCTGGGGCGCGCCGGCGCGACGCGCTCCAGCACCTCCATGTTGGCGAACCGCAGCACCCGCCGGCGGCGGGCGAACTGCAGCACGACGTAGAGTCCCAGGACCAGCAGAACGGCCAGCAGGAACAGGAAGAACCACGCGTTCTGGAAGCCGGTGACCGACACGGGGCCCAGCAGCGGCAGCTTCATGAGCAGCCACACTATGCGCCCGGTGGGCCCGGTGCACTCTCCCGTCGGGTCAGCCGGCGACGAGGTCGCGGCGCTGGGTGAACTTGATGTCGAGGCTGCGGAGATGGGTCTGCAGCCCGGCGTCCTGGATCGGAATCAGGTGTGCGGGCTGGTCGGTCTCGTTGTAGTGGGCGTGCCACATGCCCGGCGGCGTGGTGAACGCGCAGCCGGCGCGCCAGTCCACCCGGGTCGGGTCGACGATGTCGCCGTGCTCGTCGAGGCGGGTGCCCAGCAGCGTGTAGCAGCCGCTGACCGGGGCGTCGAGGATCAGGTCCAGGGCCACCGACTGGTGCCGGTGCGGGCGCTGCACCTGGTTCGGCGGCAGCACGCCGAACATGGCCCACAGCACGTGGGTGATGGTCAGCGTCTGTTCCTGGTTGGCGTTGGCCAGCAGCACGCTGACGCGGCTCTTCTCGTTGGCGCCCGGTCGCGACGCGATCTCCTCCAGCTTCGCGACGGCATCCGAGCGGCGGAACTTGGTGGCGCGGAACCGCGGCCGGGTGGCGTCGGCGCCCAGGTAGCGCATCAGCGGCTCGTCGTGCACCCAATACATGGCCGTGTCGGTGGCCGCGTAGAACACCGAGTGGGTGCCGGCGGGCAGGGTCAGGAAGTCCCCCTTCTCCCACTGCACCAGCTGGCCGTTGACGGCGGCGAAGCCCCGCCCGTACAGCACGTAGTACAGCTGCGAGGTGGCGTTGGGACTGGTATCGACCTGCTCGCCCGGGCGGATGCGCACGAAGTTGGCCAGCAGTGCGGGGCTGGTCGCGGCGCCGGTCTCGACGCCCAGTTCCTTGGACAGATCCAGCGGGATCACGCCGGTCGGCTGGTCGGTGTAGACCTCCGGATCGAACCGGGTAACCGGCACCTGCGGGACGTGGCCCGAGCCGATCGGGTTGGCGGCCTTGGAGTACTCGAAGTACTGGGCGTCACAGGCCCAGTCCTGGAAACGACCTTCGAAGCCGTATTCGGCCACGTTGATCATCGGGGCGGGGATCGTCGGATCCAAGTTCGGGGTCACGGCTGGTTCGGTGACGGGCATGTCACGGGCTCCTTCGACCTGCTCGAGGCTTAGTCGTTGCGTCTCATGTTTCTTTCGTATCTATCTTGTATCTCAGTTGTGGCCCTGTCAAGGTTTGCGGTGGTGTACCGTCACCACACTGCTGGGATACGACTTAGCTACGGAAGGCTGGATGGCAACGATCGACCCGCGGCCGGGAACGGCCAAGGACCGCGCGCTGGATTACGTCAAGACGCGGGTGCTCACCGGCGCGTTCCCGGGCGGGGAGCTGATCAGCGAGGGCGACGTCGCCTCGGCGCTGGGAATGTCACGCACGCCGGTGCGCGAGGCGTTCCTGCGGCTGGAGGCGGAGGGGCTGCTGCGCCTGTACCCGCAGCGGGGCGCCCTGGTCGTCCCCGTGTCTGCGGACGAGGTCCGCTCGGTGATGGAGGCGCGGCTGGTCCTCGAGCAGTTCGCGGCGGCCAAGGTGGTGGGGCGCGGGCCCGCCTCGTGCGCCGCGATTTTCGAGCGGCTGTCGGACGAGCTTCGGCGGCAGCGCGCCGCCGCCGAGCGCTCCGATTGGCCCGAATTCCTCGACGCCGACCGGGCCTTCCACGCCATCACCCTGGCCGAGTCGGGGAACGCCATTCTGGCGGGTTTCCATGCGTCACTTCGGGACCGGCAGATGCGGATGATCGGGGAGTCGGCGCTGCGCGATCCGCACCGCGTGACGACCATCCTCGACGAGCACCGCGAGATCGCCGAGGCGCTGCGTGACGGCGACGGCCAGCGGGCGTCGCGCGCGGTGCAAATGCACTTGGCCGGGACCGTGCGCGCCATCGGACTCGCTTCCGATTTGATTTGAGCTCCTGCGAATTGTGTTAGAAGTCGGCTGATTCGGGGAAGTCCCGTCAAAGATGGCGCCCACCCCGGGTGCCGCTACGACAGGAGCTCGAAGTGATCACATCCATAATCCTCGCCCTCATCGTGGGCGCGATCATCGGTTTGGTCGCCCGCCTCGTGATGCCGGGACGGCAGAATGTCGGCATGCTCATGACCGTCGCGCTGGGCGCGGTCGGCGGGCTGATCGGTTCATGGGCCGCCAGCCAATTCGGCTACCACAACGCCAACGGCGGGGTGGCGTGGGTCCCGTTCTTCATCGGAGTGGGCGCCGCCATCGTCCTGATCGCGCTCTACGAAGCGCTGACCGGTCGCCGCACCGGCACCCGGCTGACCCGTTAGCCCGTCGGCCGAAAGCTGCGCCGCTCTCCCGGATTTCGGGCGAGCGGCGTCAGCCTGCGATCAGTACCGCATACCGCGGTTTGATGACGTCGTCGATGATGGCCAGCCGCTCGTCGAACGGGAGAAACGCCGACTTCATCGCGTTGATGGTGAACCGCTCGAGGTCGCTCCAGCCGTAGCCGAAAGCCTGGACCAAACGGCACATTTCGCGGCTCATCGTGGTATCGCTCATCAGCCGGTTGTCGGTGTTGACGGTCACCCGGAACCGGGTGCGGGCCAACAGGTCGAACGGGTGGTCCGCGATGCTCTTCACGGCGCCGGTCTGCACGTTGGAACTCGGGCACAGCTCCAGCGGAATCCGCTTGTCCCGCAGGATCGACGCCAGCCGGCCGAGGCGCACCTCGCCGTCGGGAAGGACGTCGATGTCGTCGACGATGCGCACCCCGTGGCCCAGGCGGTCGGCGCCACAGAAGGCGATCGCCTCGTGGATCGACGGCAGCCCGAACGCCTCGCCGGCGTGAATGGTAAAGCGCGCGTTATGGTCTCGCATGTATTCGAACGCGTCCAGGTGCCGCGTCGGCGGATTGCCTGCCTCGGCGCCGGCGATGTCGAATCCCACAACACCCTTGTCGCGGAAGCGGATTGCCAGCTCGGCGATCTCCCGGGACACCGCGGCGTGCCGCATGGCGGTGACCAGCAGCCGCACCACGATGGGCCGACCCGCGGCGGCGCAGGCCTGCTGGCCGTCGGCGAAACCGGCCAGCACGGCGTCCACGATCTCATCGAACGACAGGCCCCGGTCGATGTGTAGCTCCGGGGCGAACCGGATCTCGGCGTAGACCACCGAGTCGGCGGCCAAGTCTTGTACGCACTCGTAGGCGACGCGATGCAGCGCGTCGGACGTTTGCATGACCGCCACGGTGTGCGAGAAGGGCTCCAGGTAGCGCTCCAGCGAGCCGCTGTGCGACCGGGTGCGAAACCAGGTGGCCAGCTCGTCGACGTCGGTGGTGGGCAGCCCGTCATAGCCGGTCTGCCCGGCGATTTCGACCACGGTCGACGGGCGCAGGCCCCCGTCGAGGTGATCGTGCAGCAGCGCCTTGGGCGCCCTCTTGATCTGCTCGAGGCCCAGCGGTGTTCTCACGTCCCGATCCGATCGATGATCAGCGGTCGCGGATCGGGTGCCGCGTCGCCGACGCGGTAGCCGCCGTCCAGCTCGGCCAGCGCGGCGCCGAAGCGCTCCGGGGTGTCGGTGTAGAGGGTGAACAGCGGCGCGCCGGGCGCCACCGGATCGCCGGGACGGCGGTGGATGCGGATGCCGGCGCCGGCCTGCACCCGTTCGCCCGGACGGGATCTGCCCGCGCCGAGCCGCCAAGCCGCCTGCCCCACTGCCATCGCGTCGATATCGCCCATTGTGCCGCCCCGGCCCGCGGTCACGGTGTCGGAATGCGCACCGATCGGCAACGGAACCGACAAATCCCCGCCCTGGGCCGCGACGAGCCGGCGGAATCGGTCCATCGCGGTGCCGTCGCGCAGCGTCTCGGCGGGGTCGCGGCCGTCGATCCCGGCCAGCTCGAGCATCTCGCCGGCGAGCCGCACCGTCAGCTCCACCACGTCGGGCGGGCCGCCGCCGGCCAGCACGTCCAACGCCTCGGTGACCTCGATGGCGTTGCCGACGGTCGCACCCAGCGGGGCGTTCATGTCGGTCAGCAGCGCGTGGGTGGGCACGCCGTGCGCCGCGCCCAGGCCGACCATGGTGTGGGCCAGCTCGCGGCACCGGCCCAAAGAGCGCAGCAGCGCGCCGGAGCCCACCTTCACGTCGAGGACCAGGGCAGCGGTCCCCTCGGCCAGCTTCTTGCTCATCACCGAGCTGGCGATCAGCGGCAGCGACTCGACGGTGGCGGTGACATCGCGCAGCGCGTACAGCTTGGCGTCGGCCGGCGCCAGCTCGCCGGCGGCGAAGATGGCCGCGCCGACGTCGAGAAGCTGTTCGCGCACGTGCCGGCTGGACAGCGCGGGGGTGAACCCGGCGATCGCCTCGAGCTTGTCCAGGGTGCCGCCGGTATGCCCGAGCCCGCGCCCCGACGCCTGGGGCACCGCCGCCCCGCAGGCGGCGACGACGGCCACCAGCGGCAGGGTGATCTTGTCCCCGACGCCGCCGGTGGAGTGCTTGTCCACGGTCGGCACCGGCAGGTCGCGGAAGTCCAGCCGCGGGCCGGAGGCCAGCATGGCCGCGGTCCAGCTGGCGGTCTCGCCGGGGTCCATGCCGCGCAGGAAGATGGCCATCAGCAGCGCCGACATCTGCTCCTCGGCCACCCGGCCGTGGGTGTAGGCGTCGACGACCCACTCGATGGCGGCATCCGACAGCCGGCCGCCGTCGCGCTTGGTGCGGATTACCGTCGGCGCGTCGAAGTTGATATCGGTCAACGGGGTTCCCGTGGCAGGTCGGCGCCGAATGCG
>NZ_LZJI01000042.1 GCF_001667775.1 Mycobacterium sp. E1747 | reverse complement strand
GACGCCATCACGCAGTCGTACAGATGCTCGCTCGGCTCGGATGCTTCTTCCTGGGCTTCCTTCTCCGCCAACGCATCCGCATACAGTTTGTCCGCCGGGTCGGAGAAGTCGAACATGAACGCGACTGCCTCAATCGCCTCCACAGCCAAACCCACCAGGGCGGAAACTGGACGACAGATCCTCACTGGAATCAACCTTCGATGCGTGCGAGCGCGGCGTCGACCGCGGCAGCGTCAATGGCGGTGTCGTCGTCGAGTCCTGCAAGCTCGCGCCAGCGCGTGATAGCCCAGGTGGTGTATTCGATCCGTGCGGCTGCGGCTGCGGCTGCGTATGCGGCTGCGGCTGCGTATGCGGCTGCGTATGCGTATGCGGCTGCGTCTGCGGCTGCGTATGCGGCTGCGTATGCGGCTGCGTATGCGTATGCGGCTGCGTATGCGGCTGCGTCTGCGGCTGCGTATGCGGCTGCGGCTGCGTATGCGTCTGCGGCTGCGGCTGCGGCTGCGTATGCGGCTGCGCGCGCCTCGTTCCACTCGGCGCTCGGAACACACTCACCACGAGACTCCCAAACACACAGCGCCGCCACACGCCGAATAGCAACAGCACCGTCCGGGCGCGCGTACCGCACCACGCCATGCTCAGCATCGACGAGAAGGTCAGCCAACCAGCGCCACACCACCGCGCGCGGCGTACCAGCCGTCCCCACTGTCTTCCAGCCCAAATCCAAGACGATGACGCTGTTCTCCGGCGACAGGAACCCATCAGGACCGGCCAGCCGGTCGTTGAGCGCCTGCACCATCCGCGCCAACGGCCGAGCCGAACATTCCGGGTAGTCGGTGATCTTCTTATCCCCGTTGATATACGAGATCACATTCATCGCGCACCCTTTGCCGCTCCCAGGCTGATGCGACCCCGCCGCCAACCGCAGCGGATGCGTAATCCGATCAAGATCCAACATGACTCTTCTCCCATTCCAATTGCTGTGACAGTTCAAGGTTTTGAGCACGAAGCCGAGCGGATTCCGCACGCTCGGCCTCGGCCGCACAAAGCGCCTCCGCCTTCTCAGCACGAAGACGGTGATTTTCACGGCGCAACGCGGTCTCGCTAGCGACCGTCACATCCAGATCACGGACCGCAGCGGCCATTGAAGTCCGGGGAGGACCGTACGGCTCAAACCTCTGGATACCGCCGTTCATGACGCAACCACCAATGCCTGCTGAGCCGTCCCGCCAAGCCGTTTATGCAACTCCGCCAACCCCTTCGGAGTTATCCGAACAGTGGGGTCTGGCACGACCATCTCTCCGCGGCCCTCATGCCAAAACGGCTTCCCAACCTTCTCAACGAGGCGTCCGTTATCGACTTGGGCTTGATAGATCCGCCACCGACCAGACGAGCCGCGATAAATCCAACCTTCGCTGCACATGAACCGGAACAGCCTGTCCCGGCCGATGCTGATCTTCGGGTCTCGGGATAGCACTTTGGCTGCGTCGGCCACCTCATAGTCACCGGATGACTCGGCGAGCTGCGTCCACGCCGCTGCAGTGGGTTCAAGTTCGGCAGCCCACTCCAATGCCATGTCCCGCTCAGCCTCAGCGGCTTGCCGACGTTCAAGTTCGTCTGCCCATCCCCGCAATGCCTCTGAGTGCGTGGGCATGGCGGGAAGCTCAGGCTCTGGAACAAACTGACCTGTACGGCGGATCTGCGGCAGAACCTTGTGGGTCAGCCAACGCTTAAACGGCTTCACCTTCGGTGACCGGCTGATCAGGAGCAGCGACCAAACCCCTGCCTCAGTAACAGCAGTTGCTTGCTGCCGGCCGCCAGGGGTGTCCACGGCTACGGACACCCTTTCATCGCCGTCGAGTTGGGCGAGTGCATCGCGGTATTTCGAGATGCCAACCACGTCACAGACATCTCGTCCGATCCAGACCGGTTCACCGACTGGTGAATCGACAATCACGCGCACGGGGTGCTGCTCGTCGTCGTTTGAGAATGTGAACAACTCGACTGCCGCAGGGTCTTCGGCGTGGGCGAGCCGTTTTAGATCAGCTAGCGAGTTCTTTCGTGATCGCCAATCAGACGCTGTAGCCGCCACTGAATAACGGTTACCGCTGCCGGGGTGGTAGAGCCTCGCATGGCCGTTGCCGTCATAGCCGTCGAACTTCCAGCCGATCTCTTCCGCATCCCTTAGGAACTCCCGCAACTCACCCTTCGGGCGTAGCGTGCTCATGCTGACCGCTCGAACGCTTCGATGTCTTCGGCGTTGAATCGGTAGTGACCGCCGGGGGTTTTGATGGCCGGAATGAGCTTGCCGTCTTTGACCCATCTGCGGACTGCGGAGCTGTCGACCCGGAATCTTGCTGCTACCTCACTTGTCGTGAGTGTCACGAGTTCTGGCACGTGAGTCATCATGCGCTGGTTAACGAACCGTGTCAATACGGACACACCGTGTAAATCACGAATTACGGGTCGGACGCACGATATGTCTAGACTTGCGCGACATGTACCGGTTGTGCATAGTTAGGCACATGAACAAAGACACGCATCACTGGGTGCCGGACATCAGTGCGTTTGATGCACGGCTTGTTCTTGTCCGGCACGCAATGGGCTGGAACCTCAAGGAAGCGGCCATGGCCTGCGGCATCAGCCCACAATCATGGCGTGACTGGGAACTGTCGGCCCGCCGGCCGCGCGATTTTGAGGCCGTTTGCGGGCAAATCGCCACGCGAACCGGTTGCGATCTGGTATGGCTGATGACGGGGCGCCGCCCGATGCACGAGCCACCGCCAGGCCAGCGCACCACTGCGACTACAGCGCGTGAAGAAGTGGTGATGCTCCCCCGGCTGGTAAAGGCTCCTGTATCCGACGACGGGGACGAGGAGATTGCCGATGACGCTAACCAGTACGTCGCGTTAGCCGAAGATCAGGTTAACTTTGCTCCCCCGCCTGGACTCGAACCAGGAACCTATCGGTTAACAGCCGAACGCTCTGCCAATTGAGCTACAGGGGATCAACACGATCGCGGGACGACTCTAGCGTACTGGCATAACCGCACCCAACTGGACAGGGACGGATCGGACGCGCACGCACCGGGCCGGGTGAGGCAGGATGGAATGGTCGATAGTCGGGAGGAACGCTTTTGATCCGGTATGTCGTGGTGCTGGGACTGGGTTACGTGCTGGGCTCCAAGGCCGGGCGGCGCCGCTACGAGCAGATCGTCGGCACCTATCGGGCGCTGACCAGCAGCCCCGTAGCCAAGTCGATGATCGAAGGGGGGCGCCGCAAGGTCGCGAATCGGATCTCCCCGGACACCGGCTTCGTGACCGTCGCCGACATCGACGACCAAACGGCCATTATGGAGCGCGGCGCCGAACGACCGGCCGACGAGGCCCTCACATCGTCAGATCGTCGCCGCTAGCCTGCTCCAGCAGGCTGCGCCGGTAGGCCTCCATCGCGACCAGGTCGCCGAACAGCGCGTGGTACTCATCGCCCTGGTCGATCGGCGACATGCGCTGCAGCTTGGACTTCACCTCGGCGATCTGCCGGCCCATCCAGACCTCCTGCAACCGCGCCAGGACGCCGGCGATGTAGCGCGGCAGCCTCTCGTCGTCCACCTGGACGGCCTCGACACCCAGCTCGCTGATCAGCCCCGCGGTCAGGTCCGATCCGGCCCGTTGGCGAACCGCATCGATCCACTGCCCCCCGGTGACGCCGCTCGACGTTCCGCCGGCGGCCTCGATGGCCGCGCGCACGGCGGCATAGCCGGGATGGGTGAAGCTTTCGACCGTCAGCGTGTCAAATACCGGGCCGGCCAACGCCGGGTACTGCAACGCCGACTTGAGCGCCTCGCGCTGCGGCCACAGGACGGGGTCGCGCGGGTCCGGGCGCGGGGCGGTGGACCGGGCCGTCGCGGCGGCACGGGGCTGCTGCGCGGGGCGGCGGGGTGCGCTCGGGGCGGAGCCCCGGGTCGGGGCCGGCGACTTCTTGGCCTGGCTGCGCACCCGGTCGATGACCTGGGGCACGTCGTCCCAGCCGACCCAGCCGGCGAGCTGGCGAGCGTACTCGTCGCGCAGCGTGGGGTCTTTGATCTGGCTCACCATCGGCACGCAGCGCCGCAGCGCCGCGACCCTGCCCTCGGCGCTGTCCAGGTCCATCTCGGCGATCGCGGTGCGGATGGCGAATTCGAACAAGGGTGTGCGCCGCGCCACCAGGTCGCGCAGCGCGCCGTCGCCGGATCTCAACCGCAGGTCGCAGGGATCCATGCCGTCCGGGGCGACCGCGACGAAGGATTGTCCGGCGAGGTTCTGCTCGCCGCCGAAGGCCTTGAGCGCGGCCGCGCGCCCGGCCGCGTCACCGTCGAAAACGTAGATCAGCTCGCCGCGGAAGAAACTGTCGTCCATCATCAGCCGGCGCAGCATCGCCAGATGCTCGTCGCCGAACGCGGTGCCGCAGGACGCCACCGCGGTGGTGACCCCGGCCAGGTGCATGGCCATCACATCGGTGTAGCCCTCGACAACCACCGCCTGATGTCCCTTGGCGATGTCGCGTTTGGCCAGATCGATGCCGAACATCACCGACGATTTCTTGTACAGCAGCGTCTCGGGCGTGTTGATGTACTTGGCTTCCATCGGATCGTCGTCGAACAATCGGCGGGCGCCGAACCCGATCACCTCGCCGGCCGCGGTGCGGATGGGCCACAGCAACCGGCGGTGAAAGCGGTCGATCGGGCCTCGGCGGCCCTGCCGCGAGAGGCCGGCCGCTTCAAGTTCCTTGAACTCGAAACCCTTGCGCACCAGATGTTTTGTCAGCGAGTCCCAACCCGACGGGGCGAATCCGCAACCGAAGCGGTGGGCCGCGTCGGCGTCGAAATTGCGCTCCGTCAGGTACTGGCGGGCCGGCGCCGCCTCGTCGGATTCCAGCGCCGCGGCGTAGAACTCCGCCGCGGCCGCGTTGGCCGCGACCAGTCGGCTGCGGCTCCCGCGATCGCGCTGCACGCTGGTCGCCGGCCCGGTGTAGCTGATGGTGTGGCCGATCCGGTCGGCGAGCAGCTCGACCGCCTCGACGAAGGTGACGTGTTCGATCTTCTGGATGAAGGCGTAGACGTCGCCGCCTTCGCCGCAGCCGAAGCAGTGGAAGTGTCCGTGGTTGGGGCGAACGTGGAACGACGGCGACTTCTCGTCGTGAAAGGGACACAGTCCCTTGAGGGAATCGGCACCGGCGCGCCGCAATTGGACGTAGTCGCCGATGACTTCGTCGATGCGGACCCGCTCGCGGATGGCGGCGATGTCCCGATCGGGAATGCGGCCCCGGCCCCTCGGCCGGGCGTCATCGTCCCCCGCGCGCGGGCGGTGACCCCACGAACCTGCCGGGCTGGACATCGGCTCAGTCTAGAGCGCCGAGCCGGCCGGCTATCCGGTTCCGATCACGCCGCACGCCACCCGGTCCATGGCGTTGTCGGTGTTTTCGGCGCCGTGCAGCATCAGGGCTTTGCCGTCGCCGCCCACCAGGACGTCCCTGGTGAACGAATCGGTGGTGGTGACCAGGTAGGCCGAACCGTCCGAACGCACCTCGAGCGAAGTCAGGTCGCCGCTTTCGGGCTTGCCGGTGTGACCGGGCGCGTTGTAGTGGCCGCCGGCGGACAGGAAGTTGCCCGGCGGGCCACCGGCGGGGGCGACCGAGTTGGGCTCGCACTTGCCGATTTCGTGGATGTGCAGGCCGTGGAATCCCGGTGACAGGATCCCACCGGCCACCGTCTTGACCGTGACGGTGACGTACCCGCCGGTGAACTCGAACGTCGCCGTGGCGACGGACCGCCCGTCCGGCGTCTTCAGTTGCGCGCTCAGCGATTCGCCGTTGGGCGCGGGGGACGTCGTCTCGCCCGACGACGCCGGCGGGGCGCTCTTGACTTCAGGGGTGGTGCCGGGCTGGGTGCTCGCATGTTGGGGTGAGCTGCAGGCGGTCATGGCGACGACGGGAAGCCCCACCGCGAGGGTGGCGATACCGCTGAATTTGGTCATGCCGGGCAGCCTAGTCCGCCGTGGCGACGGCGCCGACGAGGGATGACACGCGGCTAACCGGTGGCCTGGCGGGCGTCGATGCGTTCCAGCCGACCCTCGGTGTACGAGGCGATCTGGTCGACGATCACCCGGAGCCGGGCGCGGTCGTCGGCCGCGGCGGTGAACGCCGCGGCGAACACCGGGTCGAGCGTCTGCGGCGCCCCGGAATGCAGCCACTGCGCCACCCGGTGGATCCGTTCGCGCTGCAGGGCCTGGGTACCCAGATGCCGCGGATCGGACATGATGAACTGCAACGCCAGGATTTTCAGCAGGGCGACTTCGGCGCGCACCAGGTCGGGCACCAGCAAGTCGGCCCGGTAGCGCACCAGCGGCCCGGGACCTGCCGCGGCTCGGGTGGTGGCGATGGCCGCCGAGGCGAATCTGCCGACCAGTTCACTGGTGAGCCGCTTGAGAGCCACCGACGCCGCGAGCGTGGCGTCGTACTTGCCGACCGCCGCGACCACCGGCAGTCCCGCGAGCCGCGCCGCGGCGGCCATGAAGTCGTCGGCGCTGACCCGGGAGAACTCGCTCTCGCCCAGTTTGGCGAGCGCGGCCGCCTCGTCGTCGTCGGCCAGCACGCGCAGGTCGATGCGCTGGGAGACGACGCCGTCCTCGACGTCGTGCACCGAATACGCGATATCGTCGGCCCAGTCCATCACCTGCGCTTCCAGGCACATCCGGCCCTCCGGCGCGCGGGCGCGCACCCAGGCCGCCGGCTCGCGATCCTCGTCGTAGAACCCGAACTTGCGCCGTTGTTCACGACGGAACCACGGATACTTGGTGACCGCGTCCAGGGATGCGCGGGTCAGGTTCAGCCCAGCGCTATTACCCTGCTCGTCAAGCACTTTCGGCTCGAGGCTGGTCAGGATGCGAAAGTTCTGGGCATTTCCCTCGAAGCCGCCGTAGTTGGCGGCGACCTCGTCGAGGGCGCGCTCGCCATTGTGCCCGTAGGGCGGATGGCCGATGTCATGGGCGAGGCCGGCCAACTCGACCAGGTCGAGGTCGCAGCCCAGGCCCACCGCCATCCCCCGGCCGATCTGGGCGACCTCCAGCGAGTGGGTCAACCTGGTCCGCGGTGTGTCACCTTCGCGCGGCCCGACAACCTGGGTCTTGTCGGCCAACCGCCGCAGGGCGGCGCTATGCAACACCCGGGCGCGGTCCCGGGCGAAATCGGTGCGGTGCTGGCCTTCCGTTCCGGGCAAACCGGCAGTCTTCGGCGCTTCGCATACCCGCCGTTGCCGGTCGAAGTCGTCGTAGGGGTCTTGCCGATTCGTGGTCACCGACGCACAGTCTGCCAGGGAACGCCGGGCAACGGACCGCTGCCGTGCACCGCTATTTGGCCGCATTGTCGCGGGGCTAAATTGGCGTCATGCGCACCGCTCGCCCACTTGGCGTGATCGCGACGATCCTGGCGATCGGTATGGGCGGCGGCCTGCTCGTGGCCCCCGCTGCCGGCGCGCAACCACCCTTCCGACTGGCGGGTTACGTCACCGACAACGCGGGCGCCCTGTCGGACTCCGAGCGCGCCGCGGTGACGTCGGCGGTGGACAGGCTGTACACGGGTAGCCACATCCGGCTGTGGGTGGTCTACGTCGACGACTTCTCCGGCCAGAGCGCGGCGAACTGGGCACAGGACACAATGCGTTCCAGCGATCTGGGCGACTACGACGCCGTGCTTGCCGTCGCGACCACCGGCCGGGCATACGCGTTTCTAGTGCCGTCGACCGTCAAGAACGTCACCGCACGCCAGGTCGATGACCTGCGGCACAACAAAATCGAACCCGCGCTGCACAACGGCGACTGGAGCGGCGCAGCGGTCGCGGCGGCAAACGGGCTCAACGTGTCGCCGGGCTCGTCGGGGCGGGTGGTCCTGGTGATCACGCTGGCCGCCATCCTCGTCGCACTGGCGGCCTTGTTGTTGGTCATGCGCTACCGCGGTCGTCGACGGCGCGCGGCCCAATTGGTCGCGGCCCGGCGGGTCGATCCCACCGACTCCCAAGCGCTGGCCGCGGTGCCGCTGCAAGCCCTCGACGACCTGTCCCGCGAGCTGGTGGTGGACGTCGACAACGCCGTTCGAACCAGCTCCAATGAACTCGACCTGGCGATCGCCGAGTTCGGGGCGGACCGGACCCAGCCGTTCAGCAAAGCATTGGATAACGCCAAAGCCGCTCTGTCGCAAGCGTTCACGGTCCGTCAGCAGCTCGACGACAGCACGCCCGAAACGCCCGGGCAGCGCCGCGAGCTGCTCACCCGGGTAGTCGTGTCGGCGGCGCGCGCCGACCGCGAACTGGAGTCCCAGGCCGAGTCGTTCGAAAGCCTGCGCGATCTGGTGATCAACGCATCGTCGCGGCTCGACGGGCTCACCCAGCAATACGTTGAGCTCACCACCCGCATCGACCCTTCAGAACAGCGGCTGGCCGACTTGCATGACCAATTCGACGCTGCCGCACTGACTTCGGTGTCCGGCAACGTCACAGCGGCCAAGGAGCGGCTTGCATTCGCCGACCGCAACATCAGCACCGCCCGGGATTTAGCCGCCGAAGCCGTCAGCGGCCGGCAGGCCGGGTTGGTGGATGCCATCCGTGCCGCCGAGTCCGCGCTCGGGCAGGCCCGGGCGCTGCTCGACTCGGTGGACAACGCGGCCAACGACATCCGACACGCCATCGATCGGCTGCCGTCGACCATGACCGACATCCAGGCGGACATCAAGCGCGCCAACGAGCTACTGCAAAAAGCGCAGCCCGAGCACACCGGTGACCTGGTCGCGGCGCGCGACGCGGCCGCCCGGGCGGTCGACGCCGCGCGCGCCGGAGGGTCCACCGACCCACTGGGCGCGTTCGCCCAGTTGGCCAAGGCTGACGCCGACCTCAACGGTCTACTGGTAGCCCTGGCCGAGGAGCAGGCCGCCGCGGAGCGGCTCAACCGGTCCTTGGAGCAGGCGTTGTTCACCGCCGAGTCCCGGGTACGGGCGGTCTCCGACTACATCGACACCCGACGCGGCAGCATCGGCCCAGAGGCCCGGACCCGGCTCGCCGAAGGTCAGCGGCACCTGCAGGCAGCGCGGGACAAGCGGGCAACCAACCCGACCGAAGCGATCTCGCACGCCAACGCGGCGTCGGCACTGGCCGCCCAAGCGCAGGCGTTGGCCAATGCAGACGTGCAAGCGGCTCAGCGCGCCTTCACCCGTGGCGGCGGCAGCGACATGGGCGCGATGCTGGGCGGCATCATCATCGGCAATGTGCTCAGTGGAGGGATGCGGGGCGGGTTCGGCGGCTGGAGTCCGACGTCATTCGGCGGGTCGTCGGGAGGTTCGTTCCGGGGCGGCTTCATGGGTGGCGGCGGCCGATTCTGAGCCGCTCGCGTGAGGCCAGAACGTCAGCCGGCGGCCGGCGAATGCGGTATCACACCGCCGGTGCGTGGGATTTCGAAGTGGGGTTCGGTCTCGCCTTCCCACCGCTGCCAGTCGTTCCACTGATTGGCTTCGGTGACCACGGCAGGGGCCGCGACGTCGGCCACCGTGTCGCCGGCGTCGACGCTCACATCCGGCTTCGGCGCCCAGTGGTCGTAGTCATCCGGAGGCACGGCCACGCCCCAATTGAGCGGAACCGACAGGCCACCGAGCATCCCCGACTCACCCCGAACCGCCGAGACCGAGTCATCTGGTAGCGGCGGACCAAGAGGCAAAAGCATGTTGCCCCCTTCCACAGCCGTTTGTCGGAGGCTGTGGCCGAACCCAATAACACCAAGCAGGCACATCGTAAGCCAAACCCGAGGCAAAATTTGGAAAACCGTGGATTTGCTTATTCGCAGCGTACGCCCAGGTCCCGGGCCGAGCCTGGGAGGGTGCCGACGGGATGAACGCGGCGCTGGCAGAAATCACACCCCTTGCCGCGCCGCCCTATCCCCCCTTCGTGCGCGGCACCACCTTGGGCCGCGACTGCACCACGTGTGGGTTCTCGCCGCCGCGGCGCCCTCTCTTGTCGGTCTTGTTGTCGTCGGCGCCCCGGTCGTCGACTGCCATCGCCACGGCCGGCGAAGAACCTGCGGCCGCGGACGGCGCGGACGACGATCCCCCGGTCGCCATCGGCGTCGGCAATTGGGTGCCCAGCGCCGGCACGGCGAGGCTGGTCAGGACCGCCGGCACCGGCATCGACCCCTCCCAGGTCGGTGGGACGGTGATCGACCCGACGAACCGTGCGGTGCCCAGCCCGGCGGTCGCCACGCCCAGCCCGCCGGCCGATTGCAGCCCTTGGGCACCGCCCACGGCGGTGTGCGGGACTTCCGCAGCCACCGTGGTGACGCCGGCCGCGTCGGGTGCGACGGGGCCGGCGCTGTGGGCCAGCACCATCATCGGAGACATCAGCGCGCTCGCCGGGTACATCCCGATCGGCGCCAGGGCGGTCATCGTCGTCACCGGCATCGTCGACAGCAACGACGTGACCGACGACAGGCCGGGGAAGAACGCCCCCAGCACGGACTGCAGCTCTGACACGAATGCGGTGCCCACCGACGAGAAGGCCCCGAAGGCCTGGGACACGAAGCTCAGCGGCGCCGTCACTAGGCTCGCCAATCCGCTCAGGAGTGACGGGGGGACGCTGAACGCCGGCAGCGTGGCCGCCACTGTCTGCGCCCCGATGTGATAGCCCACCATGGCGGCCACATCCTGGGCCCACATCTCCATGTACTCGATTTCGGTCATCGCGATCGCCGGGGTGTTCTGGCCGAAGAAGTTCGTCGCGATCAGGGCGAGCAACCGGATGCGGTTCGCCAGGACCGCCGGGGTGGGCACCGTCGCCATGAATGCCGCCTCGTAGGCCGCGGCCGCCGCGGACGCCTGGGCGGCGGCCATCTCGGCTTGCCCCGCCGCCGAGATCAGCCACTGCAGGTAAGGCGTCGACGCCGCCAACATCGCCGCCGAAGACGGACCGGTCCAGGGACCGGAGGCCACTCCCGTCACGACCGACTCAAACGACGCCGCCGCGGACGCCAAGTCCGCCGCCAGTGCCTCCCAGGCCGCCGCCGCTGTCAACAATGGGCCGGGACCCGCGCCGCCATACATCAGCGCAGAGTTGATCTCGGGGGGGAAGAAAAGAAAAGCTGGAATCACGACATCCCCAACCCACCGACCGAGTCAACGGCACCTACTTCACGCATACCAACCCGACACCCACCCATGCCGACTGGACACGTGAGCAACATTCGCTTAAGAGCCTAAGCCAATCGACTACCCAGAAGCGGCTTTTTATCAAACGTTTAATACCTCGGCGTGGCGACCGCGCCGACTAACCGGACAGGTGTCCTGAAAACGGCAACGAGCGTGGCGTCGTCGCTGGTCAGCAGCCCTTGAGCCGTGCGGCCAGGTAGTCGGCCACGGCGTTCATCGGGACGCGCTGTTGAGTCATGTCGTCGCGCTGGCGCACGGTGACGGCGTTGTCTTCGAGGGAATCGAAATCCACGGTCACGCAGAACGGCGTCCCCACCTCGTCCTGACGCCGGTAGCGGCGGCCGATGGCGCCTGCGTCGTCGAAATCGATGTTCCAGCAGGTCCGCAATTCGGCCGCTAGATCCCGCGCCTTCGGGCTCAAGTCGGCGTGCCGGGACAGCGGCAGCACCGCGGCTTTGACCGGGGCCAGCCGCGGGTCGAGCCGGAGCAGCGTGCGCTTCTCCATGACGCCCTTGGCGTTCGGGGCCTGGTCCTCGGTGTAGGCATCGATCAGAAACGCCATGAAGGATCGCGTCAGGCCGGCGGCCGGTTCGATGACATACGGGGTGTAGCGCGTGTCGGTGACTTGGTCGTAGTAGGTCAGGTCGGCACCGGAATGCTTTGCGTGCGTTGATAAGTCGAAATCGGTGCGATTGGCGACGCCTTCCAGCTCGCCCCAGGGGTTACCGGCGAACCCGAACTTGTACTCGATGTCGACGGTGCGATCGGAATAATGCGAAAGCTTCTCGGCCGGGTGCTCGAACAGTCGCAGATTCTCCGGGTCGATACCCAGATCGACATACCATTGCAGCCGGGTGTCGATCCAATACTGGTGCCATTCCTTCGCGGTAGAAGGCTCCACAAAGAACTCCATTTCCATTTGCTCGAATTCGCGAGTTCGGAATATGAAGTTGCCCGGCGTGATCTCGTTGCGAAAGCTCTTGCCGATCTGGCCGATACCGAACGGTGGCTTCTTACGGGCTGTGGTTACGACATTACCGAAGTTGACGAAGATGCCCTGCGCGGTCTCCGGACGCAGATAGTGCAGCCCCTCCTCGGTCTCGATCGGCCCGAGGTGGGTTTTCAGCATCATGTTGAACTCGCGCGGCTCCGTCCACTGCCCCTTGGTGCCGCAATCCGGGCAGACGATCTCGGTCATCGGCACCGTGTCGGGGTCGTCGATCCCCTTCTTGGCCGCGTATGCCTCCTGCATATGGTCCTGACGATGCCGGTGGTGGCAATTCAGGCACTCGACCAGCGGGTCATGGAAGACCTCGACGTGGCCGGACGCGACCCAAACCTGTCGCGGCAGGATGATCGAGGAATCGATCCCCACGACGTCATCGCGGCCGGTGACCACCGACCGCCACCACTGCCGTTTGATGTTCTCCTTGAGTTCCACTCCCAGCGGGCCGTAGTCCCACGCCGAGCGGGTGCCGCCGTAGATCTCACCCGAGGGAAAGACGAAGCCGCGCCGTTTGGCCAGGTTGACTACGGTGTCGATGACGGACGCCACGGCGTGGTGCACTCCCTTTCCGGGTTTGATCGGTCACGCGCAGCGATCGACCGCCGCACGCAGAGCATCAGTCATGGTAACGATCGGCGCCGCGGTCTTTGACATGCGTCATCACGCATGTGACAGTGGAAGTCGGCCGCCCGCGAGACCTTCCGGCGGATCCCCCCACAACCTGGCACTTTCCGAGGTGATGACTCTCTCCCATGGCGATGTCCCCCTCCCCGCCGTCGATGCCGACCACCGCTGATGACATCAGCGTGGTTGCCCACGAGCACGGCGGAACCAGGTCCGGCGCCCTGACCGATTACCCGGTGCCGCCGCCGCGGGAGATCCTCGATGCCGCCGGTGAGCTGCTGCGCGCGCTGGCCGCACCCGTGCGGATCGCCATCGTGCTGCAGCTGCGCGAATCCCACCGCTGCGTGCACGAGCTGGTCGACGCGCTCGGCGTGCCGCAGCCGCTGGTGAGCCAGCACTTGAAGATTCTCAAGGCCGCCGGCGTCGTCGCGGGCGAACGCTCCGGCCGCGAGGTGTTGTACCGGCTTGCCGACCACCACTTGGCGCACATCGTGGTGGACGCGGTCGCCCACGCGAGCGAGGACACGCTTTGACGGGCGCCAGTGTCCGGTCGACCCGGCAGCGCGCGGCGATATCGACGCTGATGGAGACGCTCGACGACTTCCGCTCGGCGCAGGAATTGCACGACGAGCTGCGCCGCCGCGGCGAGAACATCGGGCTGACCACGGTCTACCGGACACTGCAATCCATGGCGGCGGCGGGAATGGTCGACACGCTGCGGACCGACACCGGCGAGTCGGTCTACCGCAGGTGTTCCGAGCACCACCATCACCATCTGGTCTGTCGCAGCTGTGGTTCCGCCATTGAAGTCGGCGACCACGAGGTCGAGGAGTGGGCGGCGCAAGTCGCCGCCAAGCACGGCTACTCCGACGTCAGCCACACCATTGAGATCTTCGGTACGTGTTCACAGTGCGGGTCCTAGGTTGACCCGAGCCGGGCGGGCGCGGCACGGCTGAAAAAAATTCTCCGAAAAAGTGTCCGGCACGCGCCCCCCGCGTGCTCCTACCCCATGAGTGGCCCACGGGCCGAGACAAGCAAGAACTCCAGGGAAGTGAGCACCATGCGGAACCATTCTTCGGCCCATCTGCGGCCCGTGCGCGATGTCGAGGCTCCGTCACTGCAATTTCGCACCATCCATGGCCACCGACGCGCCTTCCGGGTCGCCGGGTCGGGACCGGCGCTGCTCCTGATCCACGGCGTAGGCGACAAGTCCACGGCATGGGAACCCGTACACGCCAAACTTGCGCAACGGTTTACGGTGATCGCGCCGGACCTGCTGGGCCACGGGGAATCGGACAAACCCCGCGCCGACTACTCATTGGCGGCATTCGCGAACGGCATGCGCGACCTGCTTGCCGCGCTTGACATTGACCGCGTCACCCTGGTCGGCCACTCGTTCGGCGGCGGTGTCGCAATGCAATTCGCCTATCAATACCCCGAGCTGGTCGAGCGCATCGTGCTGGTCAGCAGCGGTGGTGTCGCCCAGGATGTAAGCGTTGCCCTGCGATTGGCGGCGATGCCGTTGGGCAGCGAGGCCCTGGGCATGCTGCGCATGCCGGGCGTGATGCCTGCGATCCGATTCTTCGGGCGGGCCATGGCTACCGTGCTACGCCCAACCCACCTCGGGCACGATGTCGCCGATGTGGTGAATCTGCTCGAGGGCTTCCGGGACCCCCGCGCGTTGTCTGCGTTCGCGCGCACCTTGCGGTCTGTGGTGGACGGGCGCGGCCAATTCGTCACAATGCTGGACCGAAGCTACCTCGCGCAACCCATTCCGGTGCAACTGATTTGGGGCGAGGACGACCTGGTGATCCCGGTGCACCATGCCCGGATAGCGCATGAGGCGGTGCCCGGATCACGCTTGGAGATATTCGAAAACTCAGGGCACATGCCGTTCAAAGACGACCCGGATCGCTTCGTCGAGGTCGTCGAGCGGTTCATCGACTCGACTCGACCGGCTCAGCACGACCAAAACCGCCTACGCTCGTTGCTGCAGAACCGCGTCGAGCACGACGCCCGGGGACCGCTAGCCGTCGCGCTGATCGAATCGGCGGTGTCCTAAAGCACTAACCCGTCAACGTGCGGCGTATCCCGGCGCCCGAATCCAGCACCAGCAGAACCAGAGTGCGCAGGGCGTCATCGGTCAGGCCGCCGCCGGGAAAGTTATAGCGCAGCATCACGTCGCCAATCTTGGCCGTGCCCTTGCCCGAATTACGCTGCACGGCTTCCTCATTGATCTTCTCGACGAGCGTGACACTGCCGAAGTTGCTCTCGCGGGCCTGCTTGACGACCTGATCGCTGACCTTCTTGGTGAGCGGCAGATCCCAGGCCACGACCTGGGTCAGCGACACCAGGTCGAGGTCGTCGGCGATGTTCACTACCCGCAATGAGGCGATGGTCCCCCCATGGCGCACGGTCAGCGCCCCGTCGGTTTCCTCCTCGACCGGAAGAACTTCGCCGAGCACCGACGCCAGGCGTTCCTGCAGTGATGGCATCTGATCCTCCCGGTGAGGACCCGTTGCGCCCGGCTCCGCCGCGCTTCCGGTCCCCACGGCATCCTCCCGGTGAGGACCCGTTGCGCCCGGCTCCGCCGCGCTTTCGGTCCCCACGGCATCCTCCTCGTGAGGACCCGGTGCGCCCGGCTCCGCCGCGCTTCCGGTCCCCACTATGCGCTCCCGAATCTTCTGTTGCGAGAAGCGTATTCTTCACACGCCGCCCACAGGTCGCGGCGGTCGTAGTCGGGCCACAGTTTGTCCTGGAAGATGTATTCGGCATAGGCGGCCTGCCACAACATGAAATTGCTGGACCGCTGCTCCCCCGAACTTCGCAGGAAAAGGTCGACGTCGGGGATGTCGGGTCGCTGGAGGTGCTGCGCCAGCGTCGCCTCGGTGATGCGCTCCGGGTTCAGCCGGCCGGCGGCCGCCAGGCGTGCGATTTCTTTTGTGGCTTCTGCGATTTCGGCGCGGCCTCCGTAGTTGACGCAGTAGTTGACGGTGATGACGTCGTTGTCCTTGGTCATCTCTTCCGCGATCGCCAATTCATTGATGACGCTGCGCCACAGCCGCGGACGCGACCCCACCCAGCGGATCTTGACCCCGATGGTCTTGAGGTTCACGCGGCGCATGCGCACCACGTCGCGGTTGAAGCCCATGAGGAAGCGGACCTCCTCGGGCGAACGCTTCCAGTTTTCGGTTGAAAAGGCGTAGAGGCTGAGCCACTTGATCCCGATTTCGATTGCACCACAGACGATGTCAATGACGACCGCTTCACCCGCCTTGTGACCGTCGGTACGGGTCAAGCCGCGTTGGGTGGCCCAGCGGCCGTTGCCGTCCATCACGATCGCCACATGGTTGGGCAATCGATCGGCCGGGATTCGGGGCGCTGCCGCTTTCGAGATGTGCTGTGGCGGCCGGCTCGGGCCGCCGCCTGGAGCCGGCGGCAGCTCGGGGAACACCACCGGCCAAGTCGACCTTTCGGGGAAGACCGGATAGTCGTCGGGCGCGGGAGGCAGCTGCGGAAAGACGGCGGACGCCGACTTGCGCTGGGCCCTGCTAGCCACAGTCCAAATCCTGCTCGATCAGCGCTGCTGCGCGTCGCTCGGCGATGGTGCGGTCGACGTGATACGTGCGTTCCACCAATGGCAACGTTTTGAGCTGCCGCTCCAGGTGCCATTGCAGGTGCGCGGCCACCAGCCCGCTGACGTAACTGCGATGCGATTGCGTGGCGTTTTCGGCGAACTCCCAATCACCGTCGTGCAGCGCGCTCATCAGGTCCAGCACGCCCGGCGGCGGCGTCGTCGAACCGGCCGGACGGCAGTGCGGGCAGACGCTGCCCCCGGCGCCGACATGAAACGCCCGGTGCGGCCCCGGTGTGGCGCACCGCGCGCATTCGGTGAGCGCAGGAGCCCATCCGGCGATGCCCATGGCGCGCAGCAGGTAGGCGTCCAGTAACAGGTCCCGGGACCGGCGGCCGTCGGCCACCGCCCGCAGCGCGCTCACCGTGAGCCGGTGCAGGGCCGGGGCGGGGGCCCGCTCCTCACCGGCGAGGCGTTCGGCGGTTTCCAGCATCGCGCACCCACAGGTGTAGCGGCCGTAGTCGCTGACGATGTCGGTGGCGAACGCGTCGATTGAGACCACCTGGGTGACGATGTCGAGATTGCGGCCGGGATGCAGTTGCGCGTCGATGTGCGCGAACGGCTCCAGCCGTGCGCCGAATTTGCTGCGGGTGCGACGAACGCCCTTCGCCACCGCGCGAACCAAGCCGTGATCGCGGGTGAGCAAGGTGACGATCCGGTCGGCTTCGCCGAGCTTGTGCTGGCGCAAAACCACAGCCCGGTCTCGATACAGCCGCATCAGCATAGTTTTGCACCCCACCGCGACAATGCTGGTATCCGCGCCGGTTAGTCTCGTACCCCGTGATTGGCGCTTCCGAGTCAGGTCCTGGGTCCGTTTTCGGATCGGGCGGCCAGCGCCTGCCCACACTCACTGACCTGCTCTATCAGCTGGCCAACCGGTCCGTGACATCGGTCACACTGGTGCGCCGGTCCCTGCACGCCATCCACGCGAGCCAGCCGACGTTGAACGCCTTCCGCGTAGTGCTCACCGAGTCGGCGCTGGCCGCCGCGGCGGCGGCCGACCGCCGGCGGGCGGCCGGGGACACGGCGCCGTTGCTCGGCATCCCGATCGCGGTCAAAGACGACGTCGACGTTGCTGGAGTGCCGACCGCCTACGGCACCGAGGGCTACGTCCCGCCCGCCACCCACGACGCCGAGGTGGTTCGCCGCCTCAAGGCCGCCGGCGCGGTGATCGTCGGCAAGACCAACACCTGCGAGCTCGGCCAGTGGCCGTTCACCAGCGGCCCCGGCTTCGGGCACACCCGCAACCCCTGGTCGCGCCGACACACCCCGGGCGGCTCGTCCGGGGGCAGCGCGGCCGCGGTGGCCGCGGGGCTGGTCACCGCCGCGCTCGGCTCCGACGGCGCCGGAAGCATCCGCATTCCCGCCGCCTGGACGCACCTGGTGGGGATCAAGCCGCAGCGCGGCCGCATCTCCACCTGGCCGCTGCCCGATGCGTTCAACGGCATCACCGTCAACGGCGTGCTGGCCCGCACGGTGGCCGATGCGGCGTTGGTGCTCGACGCCGCGTCGGGCAACGTCGAGGGCGACCGGCACAAGCCGCCCCAGATCACCGCCTCCGACTACGTCGGTATCGCGCCCGGCCCGCTCAACATCGCGCTGTCGACCCGATTCCCCTACACGGGATTCCGGCCCAAGCTGCATCCCGAAATCCTGGCCGCGACGCAGGCCGTGGCCAAGCAACTCGAGTTGCTCGGCCACACCGTCATCCCCGGCAATCCCGACTACGGCCTGCGGCTGTCGTGGGACTTCCTCGCCCGGTCCACCGCCGGCCTGCGGGACTGGGAGGAGCGGCTGGGCGACGGGGTGGTCCTCGATCCCCGCACCGTGGCCAACCTGCGCATGGGCCACGTGCTGGGTCAGGCGATCCTGCGCACCGCGCGGCGGCACGAAGCAGCCGCCCAGCGGCGGGTGGGTTCGATCTTCGACATCGTCGATGTCGTTCTGGCTCCGACGACCGCCCAACCGCCGCCGCTGGCGCGCGCGTTCGACCGGTTGAGCAGCTTCGGCACCGATCGCGCGATGATCGCCGCATGTCCGCTGACCTTCCCGTGGAACCTGCTGGGCTGGCCGTCGATCAACGTGCCGGCCGGGTTCACTTCCGAGGGGTTGCCGATCGGGGTGCAACTGATGGGGCCGGCCAACAGCGAGGGCATGCTCATTTCTCTTGCCGCCGAACTGGAGGCCGTGTGCGGGTGGTCGACCAAACAGCCGACGGTGTGGTGGAACGCCGAAGCGGGCGCGCCGCCGGTGGCCGGCACCCCGCCGCCACGAAGGTGAAACCGTAAGCAGAAGTTGAATTCGTTTGCGGCGCTGAGCGAGTACGGGGCGCTCGAGGCGGTCGCATAGCCGGCGGCAAGGCGGGTACTCCTTCGCCATGGACCAATCTGATGCTCCTCTGTTAGATGCGCTGGTCGATTACCGCCAGAAGAACAGGTACGGGTTCACGCCGCCTGGCCACCGACAGGGCCGCGGCACCGACGAACGGGTCCTCGAGGTGCTGGGCCGCGAGCCGTTCGCCGACGACGTGCTGGCCAGCGGCGGGCTGGACGACCGCAGAACCAGCCACCAATACCTGAAGCACGCGGAAGACCTGATGGCCGAGGCCGTGGGCGCCGACATCGCCTGGTTCTCTACCTGCGGCAGCTCCTTGTCGGTCAAGGCGGCGATGATGGCCGTGGCCGGGGGCGACGGCAGCCTGTTGGTGGGCCGGGACAGTCACAAGTCGATCGTGGCGGGGCTCATCTTCTCCGGAGTGCAACCCCGGTGGATCACTCCCCGCTGGGATGCCGAGCATCATTTCTCGCATCCGCCGTCACCGCAGCAGGTGGAAGAGACCTGGGAAAAGCACCCGGACGCCGCCGGTGCGCTCATCGTCAGCCCCAGCCCGTACGGCACCTGCGCCGATATCGCCGGCATCGCCGAGGTTTGCCACGCGCGCGGCAAACCGTTGATCGTCGACGAGGCATGGGGGGCGCACCTGCCGTTTCACGAGCAGCTGCCGACCTGGGCGATGGATGCCGGCGCGGACGTGTGCGTGGTCAGCGTCCACAAGATGGGCGCCGGCTTCGAGCAGGGCTCCGTGTTTCACGTGCAGGGCGACCGGATCGACCAGGACCGTCTATCGGCATGCGCGGACCTGTTGATGACCACCAGCCCCAACGTCCTGGTGTATGCGGCCATGGACGGATGGCGGCGCCAAATGGTGCAGCGCGGACACGAATTGCTTGGCAGGGCTTTGGATCTCGCGTACCGGCTGCGTGCGGACATTGAAACTATCCCCGACGTGAAGGTGCTCGACGACGAATTGCTCGGCGTGCAGGCATCCCACGACTTGGATCGGATGCAAGTGTTGATGGACGTGTCCGCGACGGGCACCTCCGGTTATCAGGCCCATGACTGGCTGCGCGAGCACGCGCACATCGACACCGGGATGAGCGATCATCGCCGCATTCTGGCGACGCTGTCCATGGCCGACGGCAAGGAAACCGCGAGCCGCCTCATGGATGCGCTGGCGGCCTGGCGCAAGGCCGCCGACGGCTTCGATCCGCCGCCGCCCATTGATCTGCCCTCACCCGAGCAGCTGCAGTTGGAAACCGTCTGCCTGCCGCGCGACGCCTTCTTCGGACGCGTCGAGCAAGTCCCCACCGATAAGGCCGCGGGCCGCGTGGCCGCCGAGCAGTGCACGCCGTATCCGCCGGGGATTCCCGCGGTGGTGCCCGGCGAGCGGCTCAACGACGCCGTGCTGGACTACCTGTGTTCCGGTGTGCGCGCCGGCATGAACGTTCCCGACGCGGCGGATCCGTCGCTGCGGACCGTCCGCGTGCTTGCTTAGCGGCGATCGCAAGGGCGGCGGATCCCCGCCATCGGTCCGGTCACCGCGGGCGCGACATTACCCGGTTGCCAACGGCTTTGATGCTGTCGGGCAGCAGATGGTTGGCCGCCCCCATTGCCTTGACGAGGACCGAACCGGCGACGACCTTCTGCTCACCGCGCATCAACGCCTCGAACCCTTGCCGCGCGACCTTGGCAGGGTCGTCCTTTGGCCCCTGGCCCATCAGGGACTCCATCATCTTGGCGCGTGAAAAGAAATTGGTGTCCGTCGGCCCGGGCATCAGCGCCGTGACAGTGATTGCGCTGTCGCGCAATTCGTCTTGGAGCGCTTCGGCGAACGATTGCACGAACGACTTCGACGCGTTGTACACCGGCTGATACGAGCCCGGCATCTGGGACGCGATGGACGACGTGAACAGCACCTTGCCGGTGTCGCGGTTGGCCATGTCGCGCAGGACCAGCTTGGCCAGGTGGACCGTCGAGCGCACGTTGAGGTCAACGATGCTCAGGTCGTCGGCGAGCTCGCTCTTGAGGAACATCTCACCTCGTCCAATGCCGGCGTTGAGCGCCGCGGCCGCCAACACCCGATCGCCTTCAATCGTGCTCTGGTACAAGTGCTCCACCCCCTCCGGGGTGCGCAGGTCCACCTGTATCGGCTGCACGGCGGAACTCCATCGGGACAGTTTGTCCGGTACGTCCCTGATGGCGTCGTCTTCGGCGGCCACCACCAGGTCATAGCCGTGTTGGGCGAACTGCTTGGCCAGTTCGAGCCCAATACCACTGGACGCGCCGGTCACTAACGCTAACTGTGCTTGGGTCATACGCGACGGCTACCCGTCACCCATGCCATCAAACTCTCACGCGGAAAAGCGAAGTAGCCATGAGCCATTCCGCTACTCCGGATCGCTGCCGCGCCGTGCCGCTGTGCGTGATCCGTCAGGTCTTTCGGCGATCCGGGATAGTCGAATGGGGCATCTGATTCTTGGGTCCTTTGAAATGCCCTGCGCGGCGCCTGTGCAGGAAGCCCTCCATGACTTCAGAAGCCAAGCCGGCCAAGCTGTTTGGGGTCGCTTTGCCAGTTCTTGGCGACCTTCACCCGCAGGTCAAGGTAGACCTTGGTGCCCAGCAACTTCTCGATCTGCCCGCGCGCCGCGGTGCCCACCTGCCGCAGCCGGGCCCCACCCTTGCCGATGACGATCCCCTTTTGGCTGTCGCGCTCGACGTAGAGCAGCGCATGCACGTCGATCAGGTCGTCGCGGTCTGCCCGGGGACTGACCTCGTCGATGACAACCGCCAGCGAATGCGGCAACTCGTCGCGAACACCCTCTAAGGCGGCTTCGCGGATGAGCTCCGCCATCAGGACTTCCTCGGGTTCGTCGGTCAGTTCGCCGTCGGGGTAGTACGCCGGGCCCTCGGGCAACGCCGCCGCCAGCACGTCGATCAGCACGTCCACCTGCGCCCCGGTGGCAGCCGACACGGGGACGATCTCGGCCGAGTCCCCGACCAGTTCACTCACCGCGACCAGCTGGGCGGCCACCCGATCTTTGGGCACCTTGTCGATCTTGGTCACGATGGCGACCAGCGTCGTCCTTGGTGCGGTCGAACGGATTTGGTCGACGATCCACCGGTCCCCCGGACCGATCGCCTCGTCGGCCGGGATGCACAGGCCGATCACGTCGACTTCGGAGTAGGTGTCTCGCACCAGATCGTTGAGCCGCTTGCCCAGCAGTGTGCGCGGCCGGTGCAGACCGGGCGTGTCCACCAGGATGATCTGAAAGTTCTCCCGGTGCACGATGCCCCGAATGGTGTGGCGGGTGGTTTGCGGCCGAGTCGAGGTTATAGCCACCTTGGTGCCGACGAGTGCATTGGTCAGCGTCGACTTGCCGGTGTTCGGCCTACCGACCAAACACACGAAACCGGAATGGAATTCGGTCATTTCGCCGACCGGGGACGGGCTACTGGACGCGGGCCGCTTGTTCGCGGTGGGCGGATGCTCGGCGTCATGAGGCGTGCTCTTCGTCGGAGCCGTTGGACTCCGGCTCGACCGGGCTCAGCAGGACCGTGCCGATCCGGACCCGTCCGCGGTGGTCGGTGCCGCCTTCGGCCTGCAGCCGCAGGCCATGCGAGACCACCTCGGCTCCGGGGAGCGGGACCCGGCCCAGCTCGAGGGCGAGCAGGCCGCCCACGGTGTCGACGTCGAGGTCGTCGTCGAAATCCACCCCGTACAGCTCGCCGAGGTCTTCGATCGGCAGTCGTGCTGACACCCGGAACCGCTTGTCGCCCAACTCTTCTACCGGGGCCGTCTCCGCCTGATCGTACTCGTCGGCGATCTCGCCGACGATCTCCTCCAGCACGTCCTCGATGGTCACCAGGCCCGCTATCGCGCCGTACTCGTCGACCAGAAGGGCCATGTGGTTGCGGTCACGCTGCATCTCGCGCAGCAGCGTATCCAGCGGCTTGGAGTCCGGCACGAACACCGCCGGACGCATCACCTGCGCCACGGCGACGCCCCGGCCGCCGTCACCGGAGAGAAAGCTCTGCTGGACAAGGTCTTTGAGGTAGACCACCCCGACGATGTCGTCGACGTTCTCCCCGATCACCGGCAGCCGCGAATGCCCGCTGCGCACCGCCAGGTTCAGCGCCTGACTGGCCAGCTTGTCGCTTTCGATCCAGATCATCTCGGTGCGCGGCACCATCACCTCGCGGGCCGGGGTGTCGCCGAGTTCGAAGACGGACTCGATCATCCGGCGCTCGTCGGCGGCGACGACGCCGCGCTGCTGGGCCAGGTCGACGACTTCGCGTAGCTCGATCTCGGACGCGAACGGCCCGTTGCGCAGGCCGCGGCCGGGTGTCAGCGTATTACCCAGGACCACCAGCAACCGGCTGAGCGGCATCAACAACCACGAGATCAGTCGCAGGGGAACGGCCGTCGTCAGCGAGATGGAATACGCGTGCTGACGCCCGAGGGTGCGCGGGCCGACCCCGATGACGACGAAACTGATGATCACCATGGTCGCCGCGGCCCCGAACAGCGCCCAGGTGAGACCGAAGTTGTCGTACAGGAACAGCACCAGCACCACGGTGGCCGTGATCTCGCACGTGATCCGCAGCAGGACAACCAGATTGATATAGCGCGGGCGCTCGGCCATCACCTCGGACAGCGACACGGCGCCGGGCCGTTCCTCGCGCACGAGCTCCTGGACCCGGGCGAGCGACACGGTGCTGATGGCCGCGTCGATCGCGGCGAACAGCCCGCCGATAGCGATCAGCGCCAACGCGCCGAGCAGCCAAGACAGACCGGTCAATTGCCGGAAGACCTCGACGTGGTGACAGGTTGTCCCATGTCGTCTTCGCCCCGCTTCCGGTTGAGCGCCCAGGCGGCGAGGCACACCACGACCCCCAGTGTCCCGTAGCCCAACGCCGAGGGCCACCAGGGTTGCGCGGGCTGGGTGGGCTCCTCATGCGGACGTACGGCAAGCACCACCAGGAAGCTGCCATCGTCGGTCGGCCCCGCGTGCGGCAGCGACTGGGTCTTGGTGACGCTGATCTGGCTACTGCTGCTGCTGGACTCGTTGGTCTGACCCCAGGCCAACGTGGAGTCGTCGAGCAGGAAGACGTCTTGGCTGCCCGCGGGTTGGCTAGCGTCGCGGCCCACCACCGCCACCCGGCCGACCTCTAACGTCTGGTTGACGGCGGGGACGGAGACCAAGACGTTCTGGTACAGCTTCGGCGGCTCGGGTGGCTTGTAGTCCGGCGGCGGCGGGCCGTTGAGAGATTCCGGCGGTATCGAGCCCCCACCGTAGAAACTGCCCGACACCACCCAGCCGTCGCCGACCGCCGTGAAGGGGACCACGCCGACGGTGGCCGCGTCGAGCACGATCCGGGCACCGGGCGGCAGGTACGCCTCCCGGTCGGCACCGTTGTAGGAGTAGCGGAACGTCATCGCCTGGTTCAGCGGGTTGAACAGGGCCGGGCGGCGGAAGGCATCGTCGTAGTCGACGTAGTCCCAGTGCCGGGGCCGGACCAGCCGCTGGTTGTCAACCTTGAGGACGTCGACGTTCTCCCGGTGGGTGCTGACGACGTTCTGCACCCGCTGGTTGAAGTCGATCTGTTTCGGCGGCTTCGGGGGGTCGGCGGGATTGACCCGCGTCGGCGGTGCGGCTTTGGCCGCCGCGACCGCCTGGGCCGGAACGTCGAGGCCCCTGGGTGGTGCCACGACCGCGACGTTTCTCGACGCGTCGGGACCCGGCGGATTGATGGTCGGGAGGGTGTTGGCGGGCGGCAGGTTCGGCGGGGGAATGAGCGGCGGGGCCTGCACCGGCACCGTGCTGGGCGGCTCGTACGGCGGGACCACGGGAACCTGCACGGGGCTCGGCGGCGGCTGAACCCGGCGGGGCGGCGCGTCCTGGGAGCACACGTTGGACGTGTGATACTGCGCCACCAGGTATTGGCACCAGTTGCAGCTGGTCGGGTTCGACCCGCCCCCGGCGCACGGCGCCGCCTCCGCCACACCGATCGTGGTGGCCAGCACCGAGATCGGAGCCAGGGTGACGGCGGCTGCGGCCGCGATGCCGAGTATCTTTTGGGGGCTCAATTGTCGAAATACCTTGACTTGTCCAGCAATTGGCGATCCCGCTCCTGCTGGCGATCCTGTTGGTAGGCCTGGACCTGCTCGGCGACCCACTCTTCGAGCAACCGGTCCTGCAGGGCGAACATCTCTTTTTCCTCATCCGGTTCGCCGTGGTCGTAGCCCAGCAGGTGCAACACGCCGTGAATGGTCAACAGCGCCAGCTCATGGCCCAGCGTGTGGCCCGCCGCGTCGGCCTGCCCGGCCGCAAATTCCGGGCACAGGACGATGTCGCCCAGCATCGACGGTCCCGGCTCGGGGGCGTCCGGCCGGCCCCCCGGTTCGAGCTCGTCCATCGGGAAGCTCATCACGTCCGTCGGTCCGGGCAGGTCCATCCAGCGCATGTGGAGGTCGGCCATCGCCGCGGTGTCCAGCAGCACCATCGACAGCTCGGCGGCCGGGTTGACCTCCATCTTGGCGATCACAAACCGTGCGACGCTGACCAATTCGGTTTCGGAAACGTCGACGCCCGACTCGTTAGATACCTCGATGCTCATAAGACGCCCATACAAACAGCCACAGCTTTCATCACCGGCGCCCGCGGGAACCCGACGCCCGACGCGCGGCCCGGTTGGTCGCCAATGCGGGCTCTTCGAATTTCGCGTAGGCGTCCACGATTTCCGAGACCAGCCGGTGGCGGACCACGTCGACACTGGTGAGCTCCGCGATGTGGATGTCGTCCACGCTGTCCAGAATCTCGATCGCCGAGCGCAGCCCCGACCTGGCGCCGCCGGGCAGATCGACCTGGGTGATGTCGCCGGTGATCACCATCTTCGATCCGAAGCCGAGCCGCGTGAGGAACATTTTCATCTGCTCGGCGGTGGTGTTCTGCGCCTCGTCGAGCACGATGAACGCCGAGTTCAGGGTGCGACCGCGCATGTAGGCCAGCGGCGCCACCTCGATGACCCCGGCCGACATCAGCTTGGGGATCAGCTCGGGATCCATCATGTCGTAGAGCGCGTCATAAAGCGGCCGCAGATACGGGTCGATCTTCTCGCTCAGTGTGCCCGGCAGGAAGCCGAGGCGCTCACCGGCTTCCACCGCCGGCCGGGTGAGGATGATGCGGTTCACCTGCTTGGTTTGCAGCGCGCTGACCGCCTTGGCCATCGCCAGGTACGTCTTACCGGTACCGGCCGGGCCGACCCCGAAGACGATGGTGTTGGCGTCGATCGCGTCGACGTAACGCTTCTGGTTGAGCGTCTTGGGCCGGATCGTTTTGCCGCGCCGCGACAGGATGTCCAGGGTGAGCACTTCGGCCGGGGACTCGTTGTCGGTGCTGGTCAGCATGGCGACGCTGTGGCGGACCACCTCCGGCGTCAGGGGTTGACCGTTGGCCACGATCGCCACCAGCTCGGAAATCGCCCGCTCGGCGAGCGCGACGTCGGCCGGCTCGCCCGAGACGGTCACGGCATTACCGCGCACGTGCAGATCGGCGTTCAGACTGCGCTCCAGCGCACGGAGATTTTCGTCCGCCGAGCCCAATAAGCCGACGACGACATCGGGCGGAACATCGATGCTGCTGCGTACTTCGGCGTTGGCCTGGAGGCCTCCGGCTGCGTCAACAGCGCTGGTCTCGCGGGGCGTCACGTGGCTCTCGATGCCTGCTTTCTCGGCTTGTCGGTGGTTTGCTCGGCTGCCTAAGTCTACGCCGGGGCCCCTGGTTGGTCAGCCTTCAGCCGCCATTCGCCGGCCGGCCGTTGACCAGCACCGCGGTCCGCCACCCCGGCGTCCTCCGGAGGACCCCTTCGCCGCGGGCGCGCGAAACTACAGGCTCGTCGCAGTCTCCCACCGCGGGGTGAGTACGCCGAGCGCACCCAGCGCCACCGCCGCGGCGGTCGAGGTGCGCAGCACCTGCGGACCCAGCCGCACCGCCACCGCACCCGCCTCGGTCAACGCGTCGATTTCCTCGGGCGCGATGCCGCCCTCGGGACCCACCACGAGGAGCAACGAAGTCGCGCCCCCGAAATCGATGCGGGTCAGCGGGTCAGCGGCCGACTCGTGCAACGCCAGGACCACGCCTTTAGCGCCCAGCTCGTCGCGAACCCGCTCGACCAGCGCCGCGGTGGACAGGACGCCGTGGACGGGCGGGATGTGCGCCCGACGTGATTGCCGGGCCGCCGAACGGGCGACGGCGCGCCAGCGGCGCAGGCCCTTGTCCACGCGGGCACCCTGCCAGCTGGCCACACACCGGGCCGCCTGCCAGGCCACGAACGCATCGGCCCCGGCTTCGGTGGCCAGCTCGATGGCCAGCTCCGAGCGCTCCGATTTCGGCAACGCCTGCACCACGGTCACGGGCGGGCGCCCGGCCGCGACGCTCCAGCGCTTCAGCACGCGGGCCCGCAGCCCGTCGCGGCCGGCGTGCTCAACCTCGCAGTGCGCCAGCCCGCCCGCGCCGTCGCCGAGCACCAGTTGCTCGCCGGGCCGGATCCGGCGCACGGTGGCGGCGTGGAACCCCTCGTCGCCGTCGAGGGCGGCCAGCGCGCCGACGTCGGGCAGCGCGTCGACGTAGAAGAGGGTCGCGACCATTGCGGTTTCTACGCCGCCGACCGAGCACGACGCCGGGTATGGGTGCTCGGTAGCAAATCCGGCCTCAAATCATGCATAGACCCCACACTCGCAGGCCGAAGATGGCTGGCGGCTAGCGCCCGGTGAAGGTTTCGCGCAGCCGGCTGAACAGGCCGCCGCCGGCGTGCGTCGAGCGGACCTCGGGCACGTCGCGGCTGCGCCGGGCCTTCAGCTCACGCAGCAGTTCGGTGTCGTTGTGGTCCAGGCGGGTGGGCACGACCACCTCGACGTGCACGTGTAGGTCGCCCCGGGTGCCCGACCGCAGGTGCGGCATCCCGCGGCCCCGCAGCGTGATGACCGAATTCGGTTGCGTGCCGGGCGGAATGGTGACCTCGCTGATGCCGTCCAGGATGGCGTCGATGGTGACCGTGGCCCCCAGCGCCGCGTCGACCATCGGCACCGACACCGTGCAGTGCAGGTCATCGCCTTCGCGTACGAAGACATCGTGGGCCTGCTCGTGGACCTCGACGTACAAGTCACCGGCCGGGCCTCCCCCGGGCCCCACCTCGCCCTGGGCGGCGAGCCGAACCCGCATGCCGTCGCCGACCCCGGCGGGGATCTTGACGCTGATCTCGCGGCGGGCACGGACCCGGCCGTCGCCCATGCACTGGTGGCAGGGATCGGGGATGACGACGCCGACGCCGCGGCAGGTGGGACAGGGCCGGGAGGTCATCACCTGGCCGAGCAGCGACCGCTGCACCGTTTGGACCTCGCCGCGGCCGCCGCATGTGTCGCACGGGACCGGCACCGAGTCGCCGTTGGTGCCCTTGCCCTGGCAGCGGTCACACAACACCGCGGTGTCGACGGTGACCTGCTTGGTCACCCCAGTGGCGCACTCTTCGAGGTCGAGCCGCATCCGCAGCAGCGAGTCCGAGCCGGGACGCACCCGCCCGATCGGACCGCGCGAGGTGGCGCCGCCGCTGAAGCCGCCACCGAAGAACGCTTCGAACACATCGCCCAGGCCGCCGAAACCGCCGCCGAAGCCGCCGCCCGCGGCGGCGTTTTCCATCGGGTCGCCGCCCAGGTCGACGATGCGTCGCTTCTCCGGGTCGCTGAGCACCTCGTAGGCGACGCTGATCTCCTTGAACTTCGCCTGCGCGGCCTCATCCGGGTTCACGTCGGGATGCAGTTCGCGCGCCAGCTTGCGGTACGCGCGCTTGATCTCCGCATCGCTGGCGTTTCTGCTCACCCCGAGCAGCCCGTAGTAGTCGCGTGCCACGCCTGACTCTCCTAAACCTGGTCCTTATCCCGCGCCTGCGCCAGCCGGGGGTGCGCGTTCATCGAGCACCCAGGACTTCGCCGATATAAAGGGCAACCGCGGCGACGTTGGCGATAGTTCCCGGATAGTCCATCCGGGTGGGCCCCAGCACACCCATTCCGCCGAACACGGTGTCGGAGGTGCCGTAGGCGGTGGTCACCATCGAGGTGCCTGCCATTTGCTCGGCGGCCGTCTCATGGCCGATACGCACCGTCACCTTACCGGCTTCCTGCTGGGCCGCCAGCAACCGCAGCACCACCACCTGCTCCTCGAGTGCCTCGAGGATCGAACGCAGCGAGCCGCCGAAATCGGCGGCGTTGCGCGTCAGGTTGGCCGTGCCGCCCATCAGCAAGCGTTCTTCGGTGTGTTCCACCAACGACTCCAGCAACACCGTCGCCGAGCGGCCGACGGCGTCGCCCAGGCCGTCCGGGGCCCGGAGTTGCCCGGCCAGGTCGGCCACCGCGATCGAGGCCGCCGAGAGCTTCTTGCCGATCAACGCCTGGCCGAGCATCTCCCGAAGCTGGGACAGCTGGTGATCGTCGATGACGTCGCCGAGTTCGACGACGCGCTGATCCACCCGGCCGGTGTCGGTGATGACCACCATCAGCAGGCGGGCCGGCGTCAGCGCGATCACTTCCAGGTGGCGCACGGTGGACGACGTCAGCGTCGGGTACTGCACGACGGCCACCTGGCGGGTCAGCTGGGCCAGCAGCCGCACCGCCCGGCGCAGCACGTCGTCCAGGTCGACACCGGACTCCAGGAAGCTCAAGATCGCGCTGCGCTCGGCGGAGGACAGCGGCTTGACGTCGTGGAGCCGGTCGACGAACTCGCGGTAACCCTTCTCCGTGGGCACGCGCCCGGAACTGGTGTGCGGCTGGGCGATGTAACCCTCGGCCTCCAGCACCGCCATGTCGTTGCGGACGGTCGCGGACGAGACGCCCAAGTTATGGCGCTCCACCAACGTCTTGGAACCGATGGGCTCCTTAGTGGCAACGAAATCGGCGACGATGGCACGCAACACCTCGAAACGCCGATCATCGGCACTTCCCACTCGTTGTCACCTCCTGCACCGCGCTGACCGGGTCCATTTTACGGGTCCCGAGCCGCGCTAACGGCTACCCGCGGGCGGGCGGCCGCGGGAGGCAGGCGGCGCCCGTAGCGATTACGGGCGCCTCGGTGCCGCCGACGCATCTTGCGGTTAGCCTGTCCAGCATGAACCGGTCGGGTGAGGGCAACGCGTCGGGGAAGATCGGGCCATGATTTTCAAGGGCGTGCGCGACGGCAAGCCGTACCCCGAACATGGGCTGTCGTACCGGGACTGGGCCCAGATTCCGCCGCAGCAGATCCGGCTCGACGAATTGGTCACCACGACGACGGTGCTCGCTTTGGACCGCCTGTTGTCGGAGGACTCCACGTTTTACGGCGACCTGTTTCCGCACGCGGTGCGGTGGAAAGGCGTCACCTACCTCGAAGACGGCCTGCACCGGGCGGTCCGCGCCGCACTGCGGAACCGCACGGTGCTGCATGCGCGGGTGTTCGACATGGACATGGCGCCGGGGCCGCCGAGGTAGCCGGTCACGTTTGCGCGCCACCCGGTGTCGACTTAGTGAGGACGTTGGTTCACGCCGCAACTTGCTAGGAGGATCCCCATGTCCCGGTTGCCAGGAGTATCCGACCGTGACGCCGGCCTGGGCGCCAAAATCGCCTTCTTCTTCACCAAGCGCAAGCTGGCCCAGATGACCGGGCTCGAAACGGCCGGGATGCTGGAACCGCTGCGAATGTATGCGCACATCCCCCGGCTGCTCAACGCGTACGGCAGGCTCGAGCAGGCCGAGTCGAAGCTGGACGTCCTGAGCCCCCGCGACCGCGCGCTCGCCGAGCTTAAGGCGGCGACGACGGTGCGCTGCGAGTACTGCATCGACCTCGGCTCGCAGATCGCTCGTCGGTGGGGCATCACCGACGAGGAACTGCTCGCGATGGCCGACTACCGGAACGCCGCGTGCTTCTCCGAAGTCGACAAGCTGATCCTCGACTACGCCACCGCGATCAGCCGCACCCCCGTCGACGTCAGCGATGAGCTTTTCGAGGCACTGCGCGCGCATTTCGACGCCGCCCAACTCGTCGGGCTGACCCACGTCATCACGCTGGGCAACCTGCGGGCCCGCTTCAACCTCGCCCTCGGGATCGGCTCGTCCGGCTTTTCGGGCGACCGGGTCTGTGCCCTGCCCGCGATACCCGGTGGCACGTGACCGTGGATGCGTCGGTGACGGCGCAGTTCGAGGCGGTGCGGCCGCAGCTCGGTGCCATCGCCTACCGCATGCTGGGCTCGATCGACGACGCCCAGGACGCCGTGCAGGAGGCGTGGCTGCGGCTGAGCGGGAGCCCGGCCGACGGTATCGCCAACCTGGATGCCTGGTTGACCACCGTGGTGGCCCGCATCTGCTTGAACATGCTGCGCGACCGCCGGGCCAGGGGCAGAGAGGAACTGGCCGCCGTCTTGCCCGACCCGATCGTGGAAGCCGACGGCGAGTTCGACCCCGAACACCGCGCGATGCTGGCCGACGCGGTCGGGCTGGCGTTGTTCGTGGTGCTGGATACCTTGCCGCCGGAGCAGCGCCTGGCGTTCGTTCTGCACGACGCGTTCGCCGTGCCGTTCGACCAGATCGCGCCGATCGTCGGCCGCACCCCGGAGGCCACCCGCAAGCTGGCCAGCCGGGCGCGCCGGCGCATCGAAGAGGCCGACCCGGCCCCCGACGGGGACATGACCGCGCAGCGGGAGGCCGTCGACGCGTTCTTCGCGGCGGGCCGCAGCGGCGACTTCGACCGCCTGGTGGCGGTGCTGCACCCCGACGTGGTGCTGCGCGGCGACTTCGGCCGGGGCGCCGCCGGCTTCCGCGCCGAGGGTGCGCCCGCGGTGGCCAAGCTGGCCCGTGGCTACGCGGGCCCCGACCGCGAGGTGCGGGCCGCGACGGTCAACGGGGCGGCCGGCGCGGTGATCTTCGTCGCCGGGCGGGCCACGGCGATCATGGGATTCGTCGTGCGCGACGGCCTGGTGGCGTCGATCGACGTGCTGGCCGACCCCGTCCGCATCGCCAAGTCAGACCTGGACGCGGTCGGCTCCGATCACTGACCGGCGGCCTGCAGCAACTCCATCGCCGACGCCCGCGACAGCACCCAGCCGCCCTGGTTGACGAACGTGATGTTCTGCGTGACCGGCGAGGTCAGCTTCGGACCGGAGACCGCGACGTCAGCGGTGACCGAACCGGCCGCGGCCGGCTGGATGTTGGTGACGCCGAAAGACAGGGGCAGGTCGCCGTTCTTGGCCGCCTTCTGCAGTTTCTTGTCGGCGACGTGCGCCTCGATCCCGCTGATGCCGCCTTGAACCAGGTTGCTCTTGCTGGAAAAGGAGGTGCTCGGGTCGGCCAGGCTGTTCAGCACCCCGGTCAACTGGTCGGCGGTCGGCAGGTCGGCGGCCGCAAACGGGGCCGGATCCTGCGGTAACGGCGCGCCGATCGAGGCCAGCCGCACCTGATCCATCGAAGGCGCGATGGAGACCGCGCCGGCGGCCGCACCCCCGATGACGGCGAAGGCTGCCGCGCTGGTGGCGAGCAACTTGACGGTTTTCATGGTTCCCCCTTCGACGGGCGCGCCTGTGAAACGGGTCCACGCATCTGGCGTGGTATCAGCGCGCCTGTTACTCCTGTCGTTTCGCCTCTCGGCACGGCTACGTTACGGCCACGCCATGTGAAGACAACAGGCGGAACCTGTGCCCCAGCTGTGTGGCGGCCCAGAAACCGGGCCGGCTAGTTCGTCGCTGTCGCCGCCTGGATCAGGGCGATGGCGGCGTCATGCTGTAGGACCCAGTTGCCGCCTTGATTGACGAACACCAGGTGCTTTTCCACCGGGCCGGCGAACTTCGGACCCGAGATGGCCACGTCCGCCTGGGCCATGTTCGGGCCGGCCGGCGCGATGTTCGTCACGGCGAACGTCTCGGGAAAGTTGCCGTTGCGGTAGGCCTTGCGCAGATCGTGATCGGCAACGTGGCCCTCGTCGGGGGTGATGCCGTTCTCGACCAGATTGTTCTTGGTCGTGTACGAGACGCCCGGATTGGTCGCCTGGTCGCACAGGGTGGACAACTGCTCCGGGGTCGGCAGGGCGCCCGGCGCCGGCGGCGGCGGTGGCGGGTCCTGCGGCAACGGCGCACCGAAGGCGGCCAGTCCCACCTCGTTCGTGGGCGCCGCGACGAAAGCGCCACCGGCGGCTCCCCCTACGACGGCGAACGCCGCCACGCCGGTGGCAATACTCTTGATGGTTTTCACGGTTCCCCCTTCGATACGCGTGCACCATGGCGGGACTCGACGATTCTGTTCCCACACGGTTCCGCGTGACCACGGTGTAGTACGTGTAAGTGTGCCTGGTGTGACCGGCAATTGTGTCTCGCGCCGGTCACGGTACGGCGACGCTACGGCCGCGCACCGCCGCCCGTTACGTGCGTCGCTCGATCGACTCCTGGAGGCTCTTCGGCCGGATGTCCGTCCAGTTCTGTTCGATGTACTCCAGGCACTCCGCCCGGGTCGCCTCGCCGTAGACCACTCGCCACCCCGCCGGTTTGTCGGCGAAGCTCGGCCACAGGCTGTGCTGTTCCTCGTCGTTGACGAGGACGAAGAAGGTGCCGTTCTCGTCATCGAAGGGGTTGATGCTCATCGCGTCTCCTTGTAGTCGTGTGTCTGGACGGGCCGACCGAACCCACCGTGGATCCCAATACCCGATCTGACAACAATCCCAAGCAACTGAGGTTGGGAAATCCTGGCCCCTGCGTCAAACCGGAGAGGTTCGGCAGGAACAACTTGGGTGTGACGTCGGTGACGGCCAGGTCGTAGCCGATCGCTTCCTGCAGGCGGTCGGCGGTCAGCGGTCCGCCCAGGCCGAGCTCCAGCAGGTCCAGCACGTCCTGGCCGAACAACGACGTGAACCACAGCGAGTCGGCGCCGGAACCGTCGATGACGAGGTCGAAACCGTGCACCGTCTCGAGGTTTTCACTGCCCCGGTTGGTGGACAGGGTCAGCCGGATCTGCCCGTCGCGACCCACCGCGTGGGCCACCCGGCCCCGCAAGTGGCGGATGCGGTCGTCGGCCAGCAGGGCCTCCTGCACGTTCGCCGAGAACACGCCGCGGTCGGTACGGGCCAGCGCGTCGCGGCGTTCGGCCAGCGTCAGTGCGCTCCAGTCGGTGGGATCGGAGAACAGCGAGTTCTCGAAGAAGCTCTCCCCCCGGGTGAACAGCGTCACCTGCGGGGAGATGACGGTGATGGTCGAAACCCGGTGCCGGAACAGCTCGTTGAGCATCGACGCTGCGGTCTCGCCGCCGCCGATCACCGCCACCCGCTCGGCGCTGATCCGGTCGTGGCCCGCGGCGCGGTCCCAGAACTGGGCGATCGACAACATGCGCGGGTTGCCGGGCAGCAGGGACTTCTCGGCCTGGCCGGGCCCGGTGATCATCAGGGCATCGGCTTGCACGGTCGTCTCGTGGGTCTGCAGGGTCCACTGGTCGCCGTTGACGGCCAGCCGTTCGACCTCACCGTGCACCACGTTGAGGCCGATCTGGTCGGCCACCCAGCCCAGGTACTGGCTCCACTTGCGATGGGTCGGCGCCGGACGGCCGCGGTCGATCCATTCGGCGAACGACGCCGTGCCGATCAGATAGGACTGCCAGCTATAGCGCGTCATCCGCTCGTCGAGTTCGGCGTTGCGGCGGGGCACCAGCGCCGAGCGGTACGGGAACCCGACATCCTTCTCCGGGCTGGTGCCCAGCCGGTGCGCCCCGTCGGTCCAACCCCCGCTCGCCTGCCAGTTGGCCGCGACGCCGATGCGTTCGACGGCGATCACCTCGGGGGCATCGACGCCCATCTCCCGCAACGCGGACGCCTTGGCCGCGACCGCGACCGCCTTGGCTCCCGCGCCGAGGATCGCAAGTGTGCTCATCTGGCCATCTCCCGCAGCGAATCGATCCAAAGGTGTTGCAGCACCGCCATATCGGCGTCACTGAGAATGTCGGGCAGCGTGCGCCATTGCGCGGCCAGCACCTGTTGCCCGTCGAAGGTCAGCATGGCGGCCACGATGGTGAGCTCGTGGCGGACCGCGAGATCCGGTTCGGGCTGCGGCGACACCCCGGCCAGCAGCTCGCGCTCCAACGTCAGCGCGGTGCCGCCATGGGCGTGGACGGCGCCGAGGTAGTTCAGCAGGAGCTGTGGCTGGCGCAGCGGGGCGAGTCGCTCGGCGGTGTCGGCACGCAGGTAGCGCAGCAACCCGTAGTCCAGCCCGTCGCCGGGGATCGCCGCCAGCAGCTCCCCCACGTTTCGCGGATCGGCCGACGCCACCCGCAGGGGGTAAATGGAGCTCAGCAGCCCGACGGTGTCGCCGGTGTCGATGGTGTGCACGCCCGGATCGTCGACGAAAGCGTCGGCGCGCCCGTGTGTTTCGAGTGCCAGCAGCGGCGGTGGCGTGGCCTGACCGCGGGACAATCGCCACCGCGTCACCGTCGCCGCGGTGGCGGCGATCAGCAGGTCCGGCATCGGTAGGCCCGACTCGAGCAGCCTGCGGGTGACGTCGGCGTCGGTGGCGACCATGCGGACGTTGAGATCGCGGGCGCGGTCCTGGCGCGGATCCACCCGTCGCGCGCCCAACTCGGGATCATCGCCATCGGACTGGGCGGCCCAGAACTGCACTGTTTCCAGGCGGTGGGCGCGCTTGATCAGCGCGGCGGTCCAGCGCCGGTAGGTGGTGTGCTCGCGGATCGGCGCGGGCGGGTGCCCGGTGGTCAGAGCCGTTAGCGCGGCATCCAATTCGCCGAGGACCACCCGCCAGGACGCCGGATCCATCGCCAGGACGTGGGCGGCCAACAGCAGGACGCTCGGCCCAGTCGGCGGGCGAAGCCATACCGCGGCCAGCATCGTCCCCCGCTCCGGGTCGAGGCGGTCGACGGCCCGCGCGGCCTGAGCGGGGATGACCGCCTGTAGATCGTCGGAAACCACAATCTCGTCGATGAGCCGGGTGCGAGCGTCCGCTGCCGGAACCAGGGTCTTGGCGGCCCGGTCCAGGCGGGCGCGCAACACCGCGTGGCCGTTGACGATGCCCGCGAGCGCGGCGTCCAGTTGCCCGCGGGAGATGTTGGCGGGCAGCCGGATGGCCTCGGTCTGCGCCAGCCGGCGCGGCTCCCCGAATTCGTACAGCCAGCGGCCGTTGGGCAATACCGGCATGGGCGCGGTGTCATCGTCGACATCACTTGCGGCGGAGGTCGTTTCGGAGTCAATCGCCTCCGCCAACTCGCGGACGTTGGCGCATTCGAGGACGAGCCTGGCGCGCAGCGGAATTCCCCGCGCCCGGGCCGCCTGCACCACCGAGAGCGCCGTGATGCTGTCGAGTCCCAGCTGCAGGAAGTCCGCGGAGACGTCGACTCGCGGTTGATGGAGAATCTCCGAAAGAAGTTCGGCCAGTGCGGCTTCGGTCGGTGTGGCGGGCTCGGCCTCGGCCGGCCCCGCCTCGGCGGCATCGAGGGCGCTGAGCGCGGCCTCGTCCAGTTTTCCGTTGACCGTCAACGGGATTTCGTCGACCGTGACGATGCGCTGCGGAATCATGTAGCGCGGCAGGCGCGATCCCAGCATGCCGCGCAGCTCGACGGCCGAGGGGGGGTGCGGCACGGCGTCGGCGGCGACCACGTAGGCGGTCAGCCGCGCGCCCCCCTGATTACGGCGCACCAGAACGCCCGCGTGCTGGATACCGGGATGCGATTCGAGCGCGGCCGCGATCTCGCGCGGCTCGACGCGGTAGCCGCGGATCTTGACCTGAGCGTCGGCGCGGCCCACGTACCCCAGGGAGCCGTCGACACCGCGCCGCACCAAATCGCCCGTCCGGTACATGCGTTCGCCGGTCGCGAACGGATCGGCGACGAACCGCTGGCTGGTCTCGCCGGCACGGCCGAGATAACCGCGGGCCAGTTGGGCGCCGGCCAGATACAGCTCGCCGGTCGCCCCGCACGGCACCGGTCGCAGCGCGGAGTCCAGCACGTAGCCGCGGGTGTGCAGGGTGGGCCGCCCGATCGACGGCTCGTCATGTTCGACGATCGCGGCGACCACCGCCTCGACCGTGCTTTCGGTGGGGCCATAGCAGTTGTAGGCCGTCATGCCCGTGCGCGCGCACTCGGCACGGATCAGGTTCCAGGCGGGCTTGCCGAGTGCTTCCCCACCTAGCGCCAGCACCGCGAGCGGTACCGTGCTCAGCAAACCGCAGGCCGTCAGTTGGGCGAACATCGAAGGGGTGGTGTCGATCATGTCGATGCCGTGCTCGGCGATCACCTCGACCAGCGCCTCGGCATCGGTCTGGGTGTGCTCGTCCACGACGTGCACGGCGTGGCCGTCGAGCAGCGCGACCAACGGCTGCCAGGCGGCGTCGAATGCGAACGACCACGCGTGCGCGACGCGCAGCGGCCGGCCCAGCCGGGCGGCCGCGGGTCGCAGCACGTGGTCCAGGTGGTCGTCGGCATAGGCGCCCACCGCCGCGTGAGTTCCGATGACGCCCTTGGGTTCTCCCGTGGTGCCCGAGGTGAAGACGACGTAGGCGGCCTGGCCGGGCGACACATCGACCGGATGGAAGTCGGCGCCCGGCCGTTCGCCAGATGCCGGGGGCTCCTCGTCGATCACGATCGCGGCGCCGGATTGACGCAGGATCGATTCCACTCGTTCCGGTGGGGTCCCCGGCTCCATCGGCACGCACGTGCCGCCGGCCTTGAGCACGGCGAGCATCGCGACGATGTAGTGCGGCCCGCGGGGAAGCCGGATGGCCACCGGGGTTTCGGACCGCACCCCGCGGTCGGCGAGGCGGGCGGCCAAACCGTTGGCGAGGGCGTCCAGTTCGCGGTAGCTCAGCGTGCCGCCCGCCCAGGCGACTGCGAGGCCGTCCGGGGTCTTGGCGACGACTTCGGCGAACCTCGTGTGGATGCCGACCGCCGACGGAGGGCGCGGGGCCGGAGTGCGCGCCGGGGTCGCCTCGTCCTCGAAGAGAACGCTGACCTGGCGCAGCGGCCGCTCCCACCCCTGCAGCAGCCGTTCGGCCGCGGTGAGCACCCGTCGGCCGAAGGCCGCGGCGGGGACGGCGCCCAGCGCACCGTCGATCACTTCGACCAGCACCACCAGTTCGCCGGCATCGATGTGTGCGGCGACGGTGATCGGGAAGTGCGAGAGGGTTTGCAGGGCGGATGGCCGGAATGTCGCACCGCCGGCGGTCAATTCGGCGCCCGCGGTCAGCCCGTCCAGGGGGAAGTTCTCGTAGACCAGCAGGGTGTCGAACATCTCCCCGACGCCGCCGAGCGTACGCAGTTGGGCATGCCCGAGGTAGCCGTGCTCACGCAGCAGCGCGGCGTCGCGTTGCACCGCTCGGCATTGCTCGCCGACGCTCGCGGCGGGGTCGAGCCGCACCCGCATGGGAACGGTGTTGATGAACAGCCCGATCATGGTCTCCACGCCGGTCAGTTCGGGTGGCCTCCCGGACACCGTGACCCCGAAGACCACGTCGTGGGTGTCGGTCAGCCTGGACAGCACCAATGCCCACGCCATTTGCATCGCGGTGTTGACGGTGATGCCGCGGGACCGGGTCTCGTTCACCAGCCGCGCGGTGGCCGCGGCCGACAGCCGCAGTTCGGTGGTGCGGGGCAGCGCGGTGCGCCGGCCCTCCGCCGAGCCGAGCGCCGCCGAGAGCAGGGTGGGGCCTGCAAGGCCGGCCAGGTGCTCGCGCCAGACCCGTTGACTGGCTTCCAGATCGCGGCTCGCCAGCCAGCCGATGTAGTCACGGTACGGCCGCGGCCCGGCAGGCAGCGCGGCCAGGTCGCCGCCGGCCTGGTACAGGATCATCATCTCGTTGACGAACACCGGCATCGACCAGCCGTCGATCACGATGTGGTGGGCGGTGAGCACCAAACGCCATCGAGCACAAGGGATTTCGATGAGCAGGAAGCGGATGGCCGGACCGCGTTCCAGGTCGAATGGGCGTCGGCGTTCACCGGCCTCCAACGCCTGCACATCCTCGGCTGCCGCGGCGACGCTACGCCAGGGCAGGTCGACCCGGGACGGCACGATCTGCACCGGGCGGGCGATCCCCCGGCTGAAGAAGCTGGCGCGCAGGTTGGGGTGTCGCTCCAACATCTTTGTCGCGCAGTCACGTAACAGCGCGACGTCGAGAGCACCGGTGATATCGGCGGCCATGCCGATCACGTATGGATCGTCGGCCTCACCGTCGGTGAATTCGGCAAGCGTGGTCAGCGAATACAAGCCCTCTTGCAGCGGGCTCAGCGCCATCACGTCCTCGACGTCGAGCGCGACGTCCTTGGTGGCCGTCATGGCGTACCGTCGCGTGACGACGACCACAGCTGCGTCACCGCGGCCAAGTCGTCGGCCGAGAGGCCGGACGTGCTCATCGGCTCGAACCGGGCATCGGCGTGATCGGTGTCGTTCTGTCCGTCGAGAGCGGCCGCCAGCTGCTGCACCGTCGGGTTCTCGAAGATCATCCGTGGGCTGACCGCCAGGCCGGCGGCCCGCGCCCGCGAGGCGAGCTGGACCGACAGGATGCTGTCCCCGCCCAGGGCGAAGAAATCGTCGAAGCGGCCCACCTCGGGCGTCGACAGCAGTTCGGCGAACACCTTGGCCAGCGCCCGCTCGGTGTCGGTGCGCGACGGCTCCGTCTGTCCGCCGGTGGCGACCGCGGGCCGCGGCAGCCCGGGGCGATTCAGCTTGCCCGAATCCGTCTTGGGAAGCGCATCCAGGACGGTCAACGATGACGGGATCATATAGCCGGGCAGCGTCGCGCCGATCGCGGCGCGCACCTGGGAGGTGCACGGCGGCACCTCGTTGGCCGGATACGTTGTGCCGCAACGCCCGATGGCCGGCGACGCCGAGAAGGCATCCTTCGCATCGGAGGTGCGCGC
>NZ_LZJI01000041.1 GCF_001667775.1 Mycobacterium sp. E1747 | reverse complement strand
GATGGCCTCGAATTCTTCGAGGATCGAATAGTTGTGCCGCGCTTTGCGATTGGTGGCGATAATCTGTTTGCTGCCGCCGCCCTTCTGCCCGCCCCGCACGAGTACGCCCACATCGCCGCCCCAGCTACCGCAGCCGGGGCCAGGCCCGTCGCCCAGTTCGCCGCCGCCGGCCAGCTGACTTGGCTTGCCAGCGAAATTCACGGCTACACTGGCGTGCCGTGATGATCACCCTTGACCATGTCAGCAAGAAGTACAAAGCGTCGGCTCGGCCGGCGTTAGAGGACGTCAACGTCAAAATCGACAAGGGTGAGTTCGTCTTCCTGATCGGCCCCTCGGGTTCGGGTAAGTCGACGTTCATGCGGCTCCTGCTCGGCGAGGAGAACCCCACCACCGGCGACATCCGGGTGTCGAAGTTCCACGTCAACAAGCTGCGCGGTCGTCACATTCCGAAGCTGCGCCAGGTGATCGGGACCGTGTTCCAGGACTTCCGCCTGTTGCAGCAGAAGACCGTGTACGAGAACGTCGCCTTCGCGCTGGAAGTGATCGGCCGGCGGGCGGACGCGATCAACCGGGTGGTGCCCGAGGTGCTCGAAACGGTCGGCCTGTCGGGCAAAGCGAACCGGCTGCCCCATGAGTTGTCCGGGGGCGAGCAGCAACGGGTGGCCATCGCGCGCGCGTACGTCAACCGGCCCCTGGTTCTGCTGGCCGACGAGCCGACTGGCAATCTCGACCCAGATACCAGTAAGGACATCATGGATTTGTTGGAGCGGATCAACCGCACGGGGACGACGGTGCTGATGGCGACGCACGACCACCACATCGTCGACTCGATGCGTCAGCGCGTCGTGGAGTTGTCTCTGGGGCGGCTGGTTCGCGACGAGCAGCGCGGCATCTATGGGATGGACCGCTAAGTGCGCTTTGGCTTCCTGTTCAACGAGGTCCTGACCGGGCTCCGTCGCAACGTCACGATGACGGCGGCCATGATCCTCACCACGGCAATATCGATCGGCCTGTTCGGTGGCGGTCTGTTGGTGGTGCGGTTGGCCGACAACTCGCGCGAGATCTATCTCGACCGCGTGGAGACACAGGTGTTCCTCACCGACGACATCTCCGCCAACGACGCGACGTGCGGGTCCGGCCCGTGTAAAGCGCTGCGGAACAAGATCGATGCGCGCCAAGACGTCAAATCGGTGCGTTTCGTCAACCGGCAGGACGCCTACAACGACGCGATCAAGAAGTTCCCGGAGTTCAAGGACGTGGCCGGCAAGGAGTCGTTCCCCGCGTCGTTCATCGTCAAGCTGAACAATCCCGAGCAGCACGCGGAGTTCGACGCCGCGATGCAGGGCCAGCCCGGGGTGCGCAGCATCCTCAACGAAAAGGATTTGATAGACCGGCTATTCGCCGTTCTGGACGGTTTGCGCGACGCCGCGTTCGCCGTCGCCCTGGTGCAGGCCATCGGGGCGATCCTGCTGATTGCCAACATGGTCCAGGTCGCCGCTCACACTCGGCGCACGGAGATCCAGATCATGCGGTTGGTCGGCGCCAGCCGCTGGTACACCCAGCTGCCATTCCTGGTGGAGGCCATGCTGGCCGCGGCCATCGGTGTCGCCATCGCGATCGTCGGCTTGGTTCTGGTGCGGGCGTGGTTCCTGGACAACGCGCTGAGCCAGTTCTACCAAGCGCATTTGATCGCCAAGGTCGACTACGCGGACATTCTGTACATCTCGCCGTGGCTGTTCCTGCTCGGCGTGTCGATCGCCGGCCTGACTTCCTACGCCACGCTGCGCCTCTACATCAGGCGGTAGCTGTGGCGAAAGATCCCGGCCGGGCCAAGGGGGCGGGCGGCAAGCGCGGCAGCAAACAGATTATCGCCACCAATCGCAAAGCGCGGCACAACTATTCGATCCTCGAAGAATTCGAGGCCGGGGTAGCTTTACAGGGCACCGAGGTGAAGAGCCTGCGCGAAGGCCATGCGTCTTTGGCGGACGCGTTCGCAACTGTCGACGACGGCGAAGTGTGGTTGCGCAACTTGTACATACCCGAGTATCAGCACGGTAGCTGGACCAACCACGCGCCACGTCGCAACCGAAAGTTGTTGTTACATAGGCAACAAATCGACCGTCTGGTCGGAAAGATACGAGATGGTAACCTCGCCCTCGTGCCGATGTCTCTGTATTTTTCCGAAGGAAAGGTCAAGGTCGAGCTCGCGTTAGCGCGCGGCAAGCGAGCGCACGACAAACGTCAGGACATGGCCCGCCGCGATGCCCAGCGCGAAGTGGTCCGTGAATTGGGTCGCCGAGCCAAGGGCATGAACTGATCGGGGCCGCTTACGCCCAGCTGTCGGCCGTTACCTACGGCGTCAGCGATTTCGTGGGCGGTGTAGCCGCTCGACGGGTAGCCGCGCTGCGCGTGATGCTGGTGGTCTATCCGATCGAGACATTCTTGCTGGGCGGGTTGGCCCTCGCCGTGGGCGGCCCGATCTCGCGCGGGGCCGTCTTCTGGGGTTGCCTCTACGGCGTCGGAATGGCGGTCGGCATGTGGGCGTTCTTCGCCGCGCTGGGCGCAGGGCCGATCTCGGTCGTCTCACCGCTGGCGGCGGTGCTCAACGCGGCCGTGCCGGTCGCGGTCGGAGTGGCGCTGGGGGAGCGGCCGGGGCCGGGGGCTTCGGTGGGCGTCGTGCTGGCTCTGATCGCGGTCATGCTGGTGAGTCGGGAAGCCACCGCCGCACAGGGCGTCACGCCGTATCGATTCACCCCGAAGGTGGCGTGGCTCACGCTGCTGGCCGGCTCGGCGATGGGGCTGAACCTCGTGTTTCTGCACCAGGCGCCGCACGCGTGCAAACTGTGGCCGCTGGTGTTCGCCCGGCTGGCGGCGACCGTGGTGATCTTCGTGATGGCCGCGGCCAGCGACAACCTCCGGGTGCCGCGCGGCAAACCGCTGAAGCTGGCGTTGGCCGTCGCCGTGCTGGACATCTGCGCCAACGTGACCATGCTGCTGGCCCTGCACACCTGGTTGCTCTCACTGGCCAGCATCCTGATCTCGCTGTACCCGGCCGCCACGGTCGTGCTGGCGATGGTCGTGCTGCGCGAGCGGCTGACGCGCTGGCAGGGGTTCGGGATGGTGATGGCCATGGGATCAGTCGCCATGATCGCCGCCAGCTGACGGCGGGGCCCCCTTAGTATTGGGCTGCCAGCACGCACACGCGGGGAGATCAGGGTGGCGGCATCCGAGACCGAGGACCCGGTCATCCGGGAGTTGTTGGGGGCCGTGGAACGCAGCCCCGACGTGATCGAGTTGCGGCTGCATCTCGCCAGTCTGCTGGCGGACAGAGGGCGGTACGCCGAGGCGCTGACTCATTGCAGCACGGCCTTGACCCAGGATCCGGCCAACGCCCAGGCGCTGAGCCTGCTACAGCGGTGCAGCGCGGCGCTGGGCGCACCGCCGTCGGAAGGTTCGGCGCGGGCTGACGAGCGGTCTGCCGACAAAGAGGGGTTCGACTGGTCGAGCGCCGAGCGCGAAGTCGCCGGCATCATCGACCCCGCGTTTGTTGACCGGCCTCCTGACGCCGTCAACGAAGACGACTTCGACGTCGTGCAGCGCGTCCGCGTCGGACTGGATGATGTCGCGGGCATGGACGACGTCAAACGCCAGTTGGACCTTTCTCTGCTCGGCCCGATTCGAAACCCCGAGCTGATGAAGGCGTACAAGGTGACCGCGCGCGGCGGGCTGCTGCTCTACGGTCCGCCAGGCTGCGGCAAGACATTCATCGCCAAGGCGGTTTCGGGCGAACTCGGCGCGAACTTTTACCAAGTCGGAATCGCCGACGTTCTGCACCACTGGTTCGGCGACAGCGAACGCAGCATCCGCGCCGTCTTCGACACCGCCCGGCGCAACGCGCCCTGCGTGCTGTTCTTCGACGAAGTCGACGCGCTGGGACACCGGCGTTCCGCCTTGAGCGGTAGCTCGGGGATGCGCCCGGTGGTGAACACGCTGTTGGAAGAGATGGATTCGGCGGGGTCGGCCAACGACGGGGTGTACGTCCTGGGTGCCACCAACGCGCCCTGGGATGTCGACCCGGCGCTGAGGCGGCCGGGCCGATTCGACCGGATGATTTTCGTCGGCCTGCCCGACGTCGGAGCCCGAGCGGGCATCGTGCGATCGCACCTGCAGGATCGGCCCGTTTCCGGTATCGACCTCAAGACGATCGCCAGCCGCACCGAAAGCTTCTCCGGTGCCGACCTGGCCTACGTATGCGAGATCGCGACGCAGCTAGCGATGGCGGATTCGATGCGCAGCGGCCAGGTGCGGCCGGTGCTGATGGCCGACATCGACAACGCCCTCGCCCAGATTCGCCCCAGCACCGGGCCCTGGTTCGACACGGCGCGCAATGTCGTCGAATTCGCCAACGGTGACGGCACCTACGACGAGTTGGCGAAGTACCTGCGCCGCAGGAAGTTTCGGTAGCTGCCAGTGACTTCGGAGGCCGGCGTCAATCGAGCCGACGGTGCCCTGCGACTAGCCCACGCGTACTACGAAACCAAGAATTACGAGCGGGCGCGAGACGTCACGCGGACCGCGTTGTCACAAAATCCCAATGACCCTGACCTGCTGGCCCTGCACGCCGCAACCGAACATGCACTCCAAAACTATTGGCATGCAGCCCACAGCGCGTATGGAGCGTTGTCGGCCGCACCGCAACACGAATTTGCCATGCGGGTCTACGCGCTTGCGCTCGAGGGCTTGGGGCGCAATTACGACGCGATGTGGATGGCGTGGCGAGGAGTCGTCGCCCATCCGAACCAGGCAGCCCAATACCGCCTTTATGCTGGCCTGTTGCTGCGTTCGCGACAACTGTCCACGGCGCTATACGTGATTGACAGAGCGCTGCAGCTCGAACCCAATAACGTCGACGCTTTGATACTGCGGGGCGCGATCCTGCACCGGCTGGGCCGGCTGGCCGACTCCGATGCGTCCTATCGGCAGGCGTTGCAGTTGGATCCGGGAAACGCCGAGGCGCTCAACGATCTGGCCGTCCACCGATTGGACCGCAACAAGTTTGGTCGCGCCCTGCGCGGATTTCTCGGTGCTGGAAGCGACCCGGAGCTGGCGGATCTGGCCCGCCGGAACATCGGGGTGGTGCTGCGAAAGGTGCTCACCGGTGTGACGATCGGTGCCGGTCTGTTGAGTGTGTTGCTCGCGATCACCGCCGGGGCTTACAACGACGGGCGTCCGACCGCCCTGGCGCGAGTGGTCGTGGGGCTGCTCACCGCGGCCTTGATCGCCGTGCTGTGGTGGTTGCTACGCGCGATTCCACGCGGCGTGCTGTTGTCGGTACTACGCAAGCAGCATTTCTCCGCGGCCCGCGCCGTCCACGCGCTCTTGGCCATCGGGGCGGGCGCGTGGGTCACCGTCTATCCCGGGCCCCAGGTCATGATCGTCGTGGGTGGACTGCTGGCCGTCAGCGCCCTGATCATTATTCGAATCGGACTCTTCATCGGGAAATGATCGGCCTACTATCCGACCATGGCTGATCGCCCCGTCACCAAGCTCGACAAGTCCGAAGTGCTCGCCGGTCTGTTCACGGTGTGGGACGACATCACCGCGCTGCTGGACGGGTTGCCGGAAGCGGAGTGGGGGGCGGCCAGCCCGCTGCCCGGCTGGGACGTCAGGGCCTTGGTCGCGCACATGATCGGTACCGAGTCGTTCCTCGCCGGCGTCCCGGCGCCGCAGCCCGACATCGACGTCTCGACGCTCGGGCATGTCCGCAACGACATCGGCGCGATGAACGAGTGCTGGGTGCGTTACCTGAGCGCGGAAGCGGGCGGGGACGTGCTCAAGCGGTTCAAGGACATCACCGACGACCGGCGGACGGCGCTGACGGGCATGTCCGCCGAGGACTGGGACGCCGTGACGGTGACGCCGGTGGGCCCGGAGAGCTACGGGCGGTTCATGCGCGTTCGGGTGTTCGACTGCTGGATGCACGAGCAGGACATCCGCGAGGCGCTGCGGTGGCCGTCGTCCGCTGATCAGCTCGCCGGACCCGCGTCGGAACTGTCCCTCGACGAGATCGCCGCCACGATGGGCTACGTGGTGGGCAAGCGGGCCAAGGCGCCCGAGGGCTCGCGGGTGCTGTTCGAGCTGACCGGGCCGCTGTCCCGCGAGATCCGCGTCAGCGTGGACGGCCGGGCCCAGTTGGTCGACGACTTCGGCGGCCAGGAGCCGACCGTGACGATCCGCCTGGACGGCCTGCAGTTCACCCGGCTGGCCGGCGGGCGGCCCATGTGCGCCGCGCGGTCGCGGTCCGTCGACCTCGGCGGGGACAAGGACATTGCCGCCCAGGTCGTCGAGCACCTGAACTTCGTGATCTGATCGCAGCGCGGGCCGGGAAGACAAGTTCGTTGCCGCGCGTTGGTAACGGCGTACCATTGACTGTCCTGCCGAAAATCGGCGGGGATGCGAGGGGCTGAACGGTTTCGACTTCGCGCATCGAATCAAGGGAAGCGTGCCGGTGCAGGCAAGAGACCACCGTAAGCGTCGTTGCAACCAATTAAGCGCCGATTCACATCAGCGCGACTACGCTCTCGCTGCCTAAGCGACAGCTAGTCCGTCAGACCGGGAAAGCCCTCGACCCGGAGCCTGGCGTCAGCTAGAGGGATCCACCGATGAGTTCGGTCGCGGGACTCATCGGGACACCAACAGCGACTGGGATCGTCATCCTGGCTGGTTCGCGTGACCAGGAGATCCGAGTAGAGGCATAGCGGACTGCGCACGGAGAAGTCTTGAGGGAATGCCGTAGGACCCGGGTTCGATTCCCGGCAGCTCCACTGGGAACTGGCTGGTCAGAGCCGACAAGGGTCTGGCCAGTCTTCTTTTTATCAAGATCGATCGCCTGAGCTCACCCTGGGGCGCCATTCGGCGCGGCAACACGCGGGGGTGGAGCACCTACGTGCACGACACTGACGCCGGCTGCGGAAAAAGTGTCCCCCCGGGACCCGCCCCGTTGCTCCCAACTGTGAGAGCTGCCGACCGGGCGGCGACCACACCAAGGGCAACCACCATGAGCTTTCATCGTCGGACCGGCGCGCGGGCCATTAAGGCGGCCCAAAGGGTCGTTCCCAAACCCCTTTCGAAGCGACAACATGCTAAGCGACAACATGCTACGCACGCCGTGACCGCACATCCGATTTCTGGTCTGCTCGGTGCGGCTTTCGTTGCATCTTGGGCGCTGCTGACCGCTGCCTCGTCCCTGCCATCCGCTACCGCGGCTCCCTGCTCCGACGTCGACGTGGTGTTCGCCCGGGGCACATCCGAGCCTCCTGGCGTTGGGGGGGTCGGACAGTCTTTTGTTGATTCCCTGCGTTCGCAGGTAGGACGGAGGACTGTCAGCGTATATCCGGTCAACTACCCTGCCACCAACAATTTCCGTAGTTCCATCGCTGCCGGTGTCAACGACGCGAGCGCTCATGCCGAGTCCATGGCGGCAAGCTGTCCCAACACCAGGATGGTCCTCGGTGGGTACTCCCAGGGTGCGGCCGTGGTCGACGTAATCACCACGCAGATGCCACCCGGGGTCGCCGATCATGTCGCCGCCGTCGCTGTCTTCGGAAATCCGTCGGCATCGGGCACATTCGCGCGGGCAATGGCAGCCGGCGCGCTTCCCACCATTGGCCCGCTTTACGTCGCGAAAACAATCGACATGTGTATGGCTGGGGATCCGATTTGCACGCGCGGTGTGAGTATGGCGCCACATGGTCAGTACGTTCAGTCGGGAATGACAAATCAGGCAGCGACATTCGCCGCGGGCCGCTTGTAGAGCCGAAGCGGTCGTCTCCGCCGATGCGCTCGGGTGACCCATCGGCACGTCGCCCAACTAGCGGTCAGGAGGGTGCACAAGGGCGATCCCCCGCCTCAACGTGAGGACTCTTGCTTTGATGAATTCGAGCCGGGGACAATGCCCCCTTCGAGCTCAGGTCGTCTCGGCGCGTCTAACGCGGGCGTTCTGCAAGTGGTCAGGTTGGGCCGCCCAACCGATAGGCGGATCGACGGCCAGCGCCAACTGCACAAAACGGGGCACAGCCTCGGTCGAGGCGCGGTCGGGATTCCATTGCAGCATATAGGGAATGAATTGGGTGGGCGCTACGGGCCGCGTCGGACTGGTCATCTCTGTCCCTGCGACCGATGCGGTCGTGAGGATCCAGTCAACTTCAGCCTGCGCCGTCCAATAACATGCGGATAAATTGGAGTCTGCGAGCTCGACCGTGCACGGCGACACCCCGGCGGCGTCAAGGGCCTGCCGTTCGGCTAGCGCCCATGCCGGAAACAGCTCATCGCTGTGAATGCCGAGGGATTCACCCGCCAAGTCCTCCAAAGCGATCGTGTCGCGGTTGATGAGACGATGATTGGGCCTCAAAGCGACCAGCAAACGCTCGCCGCAGAACACCTTTCCGACGGTTCCGGGTGGGTCAGATATTCGACCGCAGGTGATGGCGACGTCGACTGCGCCCTCGGCGACGGCACGCTTAAGGTCGGTCAACCACATTCGTCGGACAACTAGGTGTAGCTCGGGCGCCTCGACATGCAGGGCTGCGGCAAGGTGAGGTGCGAGAACCCGCCCGACCGGCGGCGTGATCCCGAGGTGCACGGTGCCGGCCTCGCCCTGGACGGTTCGATGCACGGCGGCCGTCGCCGACGCAACCTCGTCGAGAATGAGTCTGGCGCGGTCGCGCAACTCCAGTCCGGCCGGGGTTAAGGCGACTCGACGGGTGCTGCGCGTCAACAGCTGCGCACCCAACTCGCTCTCTAAACGCCGTATCAGTTCGCTCACCGTTGACTGCCCTATATACAGCTTTTGAGCTGCACGACCGAAGTGCAGCTCAGTGGCCACCGCAACGAAGGCCTCAAGCTGACGCAGCTCCACCAGCAAATACTAACCGCGCGGCAACTGGACGGCCTCGATTAATCGGTCTCGGCGATCACAGCGATCCGACATTGGCTCTTTACCCGGTGGGTGCGACGTTGGAGTCTGTATTCACTCGTTGACGTGGGAAGCAAGCTGCATAACCACCGGCTTGGTTCGTTCGTAACCGACAGCTTATTCACCCGGGGAGCCATAGCGTGAAATACGATCCTGCTGACACTGCGCTCGTCGTCATCGACCCGCAGAATGATGTCCTGTCACCTTCAGGCAGGAACTGGGACATGTTGGGCGCCAGTGTGACTGAGAACAGAACAGTCGAAAACCTCATCGAACTCTGCAAAGCCGCCGCGGCAGGCGGCTATCGCACGTTCATCTCCCCGCACTACTTCTACCCAACCGACCACCAATGGTTTTTCAATGGGCCGCTGGAGGAAGATGAACTGCGCACCAACACGTTTGCACGGGTTGGCCCGCTCAGGCTTGACGGCTTCACCGGTTCTGGTGCTGATTGGCTCGACCAATTGAGGCCGTTCATCGAGGACCCGGCGACCGTCGTTGCCAGCCCTCACAAAGTATGGGGACCGCAGACCAACGACCTGGTGCTGCAACTCCGCAAGCGGCACATCACTAAGGTCCTTCTGTGCGGCATGCTCGCCAACATCTGTGTCGAGTCGCACCTGCGGGATTTGCTTGAACAGGGATTCGAAGTGGCCGCCGTCCGCGATGCCACCGCGGGCCCCCGGAACCCGACTCGCGGAGACGGCTACCTCGCCGCCTTGGTCAACTACGCATTCCTCGCGCATGCCGTTCCATCTACGGCCGAGGCGGTCGCTGCCATGACGAGTGAGAGTCGCCTGCCGTAGCGCCGACGCGGTCATGTTCGCCGGCCGCTGGGAGCGGGCAAGTGACTGCGCGGGCTTGGTATGGGGCTGGGCGCGGACCACATAAACGCTGACAACCAAAGCCAGGGGTGCGCCACAGCCAGGAAGACCACGCCCTGGAAACCGCGTATTCGCTAACACAAAATCAGAGGGATGACACAGCCAAACGGTGACTACCTGTTCCGGGCGAATATGTTCGGTGGCGACGCAGAACGGGAGCGCGCTCGCCTCAGGGGCAACGAAGCCCTATGGGATTCCGGTAGTCAGTCCCTCTTTACCGAACTCGGACTGGGCGCTGGTTGGCGCTGCCTGGAAATCGGCGCCGGCGGTGGTTCATTGGTCAAGTGGATGGCCGACCAAGGAGCTGCTGTGACAGCCGTCGACATCGACACTCGGTTCATCGAAGGTCTGGGATCAGGCACCGTCGACGTTCGTTGCCTCGACATCCGCACCGACGATATTCCCCCCGGCAAGTACGACCTCGTCCACGAACGTCTCGTCCTTCAGCACCTCAGCGATCGCGAGCAAATCCTGAACCGGTTGACGGCTACGCTAAGTCCCGGCGGTTGGATCGTCCTCGAGGAATTCGATTGGAACTACTTCGCCTGGGAGACAACCCATCCCGCGCTAAACGCAACCACCACGGCAATCCTCAATTATATGGAGGAGGCCGGCGTCGCTATCAATTATGGGCGTCGCGTCCTGCCTGCGCTCCACCAAGTGGGTTTGGCGGTAGTCGGAGGCAGGGGCAGCGTCCAGGTAATTGACGGCACTTGCCTGGGATTCGACTTTTTCGAGCTCACGATCAGGAGCATGCTGCAACCAGCCATCGACATCGGCGCGGTACACGAGGACGACGCGAATGCCGCTATTGCGCGCCTCGACGACAAGGATCTACGCCTATACACACCGATGATGGTGGCCGGGATTGGGCGTCAGGGCATGACTGGCTGGCTAAACGTTTCTGAGACCGATGATGGCGCACATCCAGCGCTGGAAACCTGATACGGGGCCTGCGGATGACGGTTTCGCCGGCCAACAGCACCGTAAACCTGCGCGTGGCGATCTGGTTGGGCCGCTGGCACATCGAGATCTATGAGGATTCCATCGACAGCTTGATCGCGTCGACGCGGGATTGTGTGCGACCGCGGGGGCAATCCGGTCGAGGGGGATCCGTGCCCACGGGCGGGCGCATGTGGATCCGCATACGCCGCAATAGGCGCGCGCTCTCGAAAGACCTCAAGCTACGCGCCTGGGCCAGCGAATACGGACCGCGCAGGAAGTGACGGCCCCGATTAATCGGCGTCGGCGATCACAGCGATCCGACATTGGCGCTTTATCCGATCGACGCGACGTTGCAGTCTGTATTCCATATCGAAGTGACGAATCACGCTGTATAGCGGCCCGCTCGGTCCGTTCTTGCCCGAAAGCCCATCCACCCAAGGAGCACTCGACAACACTGTCAGATCCCTCGACCGCAGACCTACTCCACACCGTCATCGACGAGCAGGAGAAAGATCCCGGACTGCGTGTCGGAAAGCGGCACAGCCCAAGCGAGCTCACGGTCGTCCAGCATGCTCCTGCAGGCCCGGCCGCGCCCGCTACCAATAGCTGCGTCGAGGACGAGCGCATCCGCCGCGCTCGTTAGCGAGCCTAATCGATACGGCGCTGATCGCTATTGCCATAACCGCGACCACGCGAGTATCAATCAGAACGGACCCCGACACCATGCGCGATGGGCACACGGATCATGCGCATCCGCTCGGCGAGATCACTCTGGCGCAGTTTTTGCGAGCTCGTCGAAGCCTGGTTCAACCTACTGATGTCGGACTGCCAGCAGGGGGGCGCCGCAGGGTGGCTGGGCTGCGAAGGGAGGAAGTGGCGGTGCTAGCTGGTATCAGCACCGATTACTACCGACGGCTGGAGCAAGGCCAAGAAGACAACCCGTCGAATCAAGTGCTTGATGCCCTCGGTAAAGCTTTGCAACTCGATGACGACGCCGTGGCATATATGCGAAACCTCGTTCATCACAGCCTCGTTGGAAGGCGGATGGACCTGTTGCAGAGGCCTCATTCCAAGATTGGGGTCCTGCTTGACAGTTGGCCCTTGACGGGCGCACTCGTGGCTGACCCCGGGATGACGATAGTTAGCGCGAACAAGCTTGCCGAGGCACTGAGCCCTCATTATGGAGTCGGGGCGAACACCGTGCGGGCCATCTTTCTCGATCCGCAGATGCGGTACTTCTACCGCAACTGGGAACGGCTGTCGGCGTGGTCTGTCTCCTTCATACGCGCCGTACTGGGCCAACGTCCGGATCCAGCTCTGATCGGATTAGTCGATGAACTGGCAGAGCGAAGCGTGTGGTTTCAACAACTTTGGGCCCGACATGACGTCACCCAACAGCCTGACCCGCTGATGCTCATCAACCATCCGCAGGTAGGTCCTCTGGATCTAAACTATCAACAGATGCTGCTACCGGGAACCGGCCATTGGCTTTTCGTTTTCTGGGCCGAGCCGGGATCCGCATCCGATGCCGGCCTCCGGAATCTCGCTAGCGGATAACCCGGGCCGCCGCACAGCCAGGAATTACGCGTCCTGGATAACTCCGTTAAGCCGCTCCACTATTGGGCTATGCCCCTCAACGATCGTGCGAGACATCTTGACGCACCCGCGTCAGATGAGAACTCGCCGATGCTCGATCCATCGTTCCTCGGGCATCCACGCGGAGACGAGATCCCTCCTGGCCAACTCGTCTCCGTGAGCCTGCACTGCAGTACCGATGACGCCCGCCGGTGTGAATTCGCAGTTGGGGCTGGGCCGAAGCGGTCCTGGTTACCCGCTGGGCCCGACGTTCATCACTGCGTCGGACTACGGGTCGTCCGTTGAGGGCGAGTTTGCTATCGGCCGCTTACTTGAGCGATTTGAAACGAACCACGCTAGCCGACGGATCCTTTGCTCGGTCCGCCAACGTGACGGATACCTTGACTGACCACCCCCCGTTCGCGTCCACACCCAGTTGAAAGGAGCTTTATGACGTGAGGCGTAAGACAATCCAGCCAAGATCTCTCCCAAACCGGCCGATGCGCGACGTTGTAGCTTGCATGATTTCGCCCGTCGCGACAGCGGTCTTCATCCTAGGAGCCTTCGACACGTCTCCTCTCTTACGTTTCGAGGGGCTTGTGTTTACGTTGAGCATGTTTGCGCCAATATGGTTGTCGCGCACCATTATTAGAGTTATCCGACGAAATAACAACCGCAGTATTCGAGACCGTAGCGGGCAGTAGTGCGCCACAACTGCGACGCGCGACAACGCAATTAACCGATGTAAAGGATCCCAAAATGGGGCTGCTTGAGAACAAGGTGGCGTTTGTCACTGGGGCCGCGCGAGGACAGGGGCGTAGTCACGCTATTCGGCTGGCGGAAGAGGGCGCGGATATCGTCGCTATCGATGTGTGCGAGCAAATCGACTGCGTCCCCTACCAGTTGGGCACCCTCGATGACTTGGAGCGCACAACCAAAATGGTCGAATGGTTCGGGCGAAAGGTCTTCGCGAGAGCGGTCGATGTCCGCGATTTATCAGGATTGCAGCGCGTAGTGTCCGAAGCCACCGATGACCTCGGCCCGATTAGCATTGTCGTAGCCAATGCGGGGATAGCGGCTGTGGGTACCAAAGAGCCTGATCTCGATAAGGTGTTCCGGACTGTCATCGATGTCAACCTAGTTGGCGTGTGGAATACGGTTATCGCTGCCGTGCCGAGTATGCGTGCAGCGGGAAATGGCGGAGCAGTCGTGCTCGTCAGTTCCACGCAGGGGCTAAAGGGCGCGGGTGGCGATGGCACCGCTGCGATCAGCGGCTACGCCGCGGCCAAACATGGTGTTGTTGGCCTGATGCGATCGTTCGCGCACTGGCTGGCCAAGGACAACATTCGTGTCAATGCAGTGCATCCGACGGGCGTTGAAACGCCGATGATCATGAATCAGGCCGTTCTCACATACTTAGCCGAGAACCCGGAAGTAGAACAAGCGACGGTGAATCTTCTGGACGTGCCGTTAGTTCAGCCGGCAGACGTCAGCGACGCGGTCGTGTGGCTTGTCAGTGACCACGCGAAATATGTGACCGGAGTGACACTTCCGGTGGATGCCGGGTTCTGCGTTCGATAGGGCTGCTGGCTGTCCAGGCGTGCGACAGGTACAACCGCGAGCGAGCCTCCCGGCAATCGGGGGCCGGAGAAACACGGTGGCGTGTGTTACTGGTCCTGCGCGACGACAGGGGCGTAGTCGCATACGTCGCAACGGATTACCAAGCGCCCGGCGCGCGGGCCGCGGTTTTGCGCCAGCAGTTTGTTCAACCGTTGCGCTCGGGCCGCGCTACCGTCGCCCCGACACGCGAAACGTCATACCCGCGTGGCCCTTCCGGTGACGCAGGTTCGTGCGCTCGATAGATGCTGCGGCAGTGCTTTAGCGCGAAAGCCGACTGCGAGAGGCGGGATCGCGAATTGTCCTCCAGTGAGAGGATCTGCGGCTCGAGGGACCACGTTCCGACTAACCAGCGACGAGCAAGTGGAGGAACCGGCATGAGAAATCCAGAGTCCATCTTCGCCCAAATCGACAGGAGGGACGCTGATGCGTTCGCGGCGCTTTTCGCGCGGGACGCCACCATGACGTTCGGAAATGGCGAACCTATGAAAGGCCGCAACGCCATCGCGAACGGCAGCAGCGCGTTCTTCAGCAGCATCGCCGGGCTACGCCACCGTATCGTCAACAAGTGGGTCGCCGGTGAGGACACCATTGCTGAGGCGAGGGTGACCTATACGCGTCACGATGGCATGGAGGTGACGGTCCCTACAGTGTCGATTTGGCGGTCCGCGGCGGACGGCTCGATTACGAATTACCGCGTGTTTCTCGATCTGACTCCGGTATTCGCGTCGTAACTATCGAGGCCGGGGTTCGCCGATTGGCTGACCATTTGCTGGGCCGGGCATGGATCCGCATCGGAAGCCGGCCTTCGACGTCTGGTCAGTAGGTAATCCTGGCTGCCGCGCAGCCAGGAGTTACGCGTCCTGGATAAAGCCGATCGGCGGCCGCACTATCGGAGTATGAGTCACCATGGTTTCTCGCGCGACGTTGAAACGACTGCACCAGTGCAGGATTCGCCGATACTCGGCCGGCCGTTCGCTCGACACCTGCACGATCTGTGCCCCCCTCTCCGCACGCAATCGCCAACTCAAAACTTTCTGAACGATGACGACGCGCTCAACCGGTCCAGCAAGACCCAACTGTGGGCCGAAGCCCCCGTCGGGCACATCGACGGAGAAACGGTAACCACCGCCAGGACTCGCCAAACACCCTGTCTCGAAACGCAATCGATATGAAACGCTTTTTTCGCCAACCGAAGCCGAACGTCGATCTGATCGACGGCACGTTTTACGCCGACGGATCGGCACGCGAGGCGTATCGGTGGATGCGCGCCAATCAACCGGTTTTCCGCGACCGCAACGGGCTAGCGGCGGCGACTACACATCGGACGATTACGGACGCCGAACGAAATCCAGCGGTATTTTCGAGCGCGGGAGGGAGCCGACCGGAGTATCCGGGAATGTTTTACATGCTCGATCTGGATGATCCCGCGCACTTATTACGCCGCAGACTGGTCAGCACCGGCTTTTCCCGCAGGGGTGTGCTCAGAAAGGAGGCTTCGATCACCCGACTCTGCGACAACCTGATCAACACAATTTGCGAACGCGGGGCGTGCGATTTCGTCCGCGATATCGCCGCACCGTTACCGATGGCGGTGATCGGTGAAATGCTCGGGGTGCTGCCTGAGGACCAATGCATGTTGTTGCGATGGTCCGAGGATCTGATGACGGGGCTGAGCTCAGCTGCAGACGACCAGAGAATGCGGGCGATGATGGGAGCGTTCGGCGCGTACACGTCCTACACCATGGGTATCATCGCCAAACGTCGTGACGACCCGACCGATGACCTGTTTAGTGTTCTCGCTAATGCCGAAGTCAACGGGCATCGATTGACCGATGACCAAATCGTGTACGAGACACTATTGATCCTCATCGCCGGGGATGAGACAACTCGACATACATTGTCGGGCGGCTTTGAACAACTTCTCCAGCATCGTGACCAATGGGTCCGACTGACATCCGATCCGGACCTGCTTCCCGGCGCGATCGAGGAAATGCTGCGCTGGACTTCACCGGTCAAGAACATGTGCCGCACCGTGACAGCCGACATCGACTTTCACGGTGTACGTCTGTGGAAGGGAGAGAAAATCATGTTGATGTTCGAGTCGGCCAACTTCGACGAAACTGTATTCGGCGACCCGGACAACTTCCGCATCGAACGAACACCTAACAACCACTTGGCATTTGGTTCTGGAACTCACTTTTGCCTTGGCGCCCAGCTCGCGCGACTGGAGCTGTCGATCATGACCAAACGCCTCCTGCAGCGACTGCCCGACCTCCATTTGGCTTACAGCCCTGAAGCACCTTTGCGTGCTGCCAACTTCGTCACCGGTCCGCAATCGATGCCGGTGGTTTTCACGCCAACGCCTGTTGTCGCGACAGCGAAAAACTATGTACACGAGGGGATTTGATGAGCACTGGCCCAGCCGTTCGACAGCAAGAAGATCAGCCATCGCGTCGTGAGCTTGTCGCCCGAGCCCATGCCTTGCAGCCGCTGTTGGATGCGCATGTCGCCGATGGCGAGGTGTTGCGCCGGCTGCCGGATCCCGTGAGCGATGCGCTGACCGAGGCGGGCATGTTTCGGCTCCTCACGCCGAGGCACTTCGGTGGCTACGCCGTCGACCTGCGCACGGTGATCGAAGTGACGGAAGCGATAGGCATGGCGGACGGGTCAGCGTCATGGCTGGTGTCGGTTGATGCGGCCGCGGCCTGGGTGATGGCGCAGCTGTGCTCGCCGCAAGTTCAGCAGGAGATTTTCGGTGGCTGCCCGGACATTCGGTTGGCTGGGGTGAACACTCCTGGGTCGGCGCGGCGCGTAGAGGGCGGACTATGCATCAGCGGACGGTGGCCGTATGCGTCGGGTGCCTACCACGCCGACTGGGCGGTGTTGGCAGTCGTCGTCGCCGACGGATCGGACGAGCCGATAGATGCGATGTTGTGCGTCGTCCCAGCCGAACAGCTGGACCTGGAGAAGAGCTGGAACACAGTGGGAATGCGTGGAACGGGCAGCGATACCTGGATTGCCCAGGAGGTGTTCGTTCCGGGCTACCGAACGATTCCGATGAGCGCGGTAGCCGATGAGACACCGCGGGTGGCCGGCAACCGATCGATGTTCCGGCTGCCGTTCGCACCGGTCGCGACACTGTTAGTGGTTGGACCGTTGCTTGGGCTGGGGAAGGCCGCCCTGGAACTCGTTATCGGTAAGGCGCCGGCCAAGGCAATGCATCACACGTATTTTTCGCGACAAAGCGAGTCGGCTGGGGTACAGATCCAGATCGCTGAAGCGGCTTTGAGATTGCAGACTGCGCAGCTGCACGCCTACGACATCGCCGCCACCATGGATGCCGCCGCCGCGGCAGGGGAACTCGTGACATACGTTGTGCGTGCGGAGGTACGGGCGCGGGCCGGATACCTGGCCCAGCAGGTTCTTGATGCCATATCGATATTGGTAAACGTGCACGGTGCGGGAAGCTTCGCGGAATCAAACCGCATGCAACAGTATTGGCGTGATGCGAACACTGCGGCTCGGCATGCCGGTCTGCAGCCCATTGTTGGCTACGAAGTCTATGGCAAGGCGTTACTGGGCATCGAGGATCGGATCAGCCCCTTTGTCTGACACCAAGGGAAGGTGCTGTGATTCAGCAGTACGGCGCAGCCTCCGTCGCGTGAAGTTGCATGCTGCTCCGGAGATCTCGCGGGCTAGGCTGTTCGCCGTGAAGGCAATGGCCAATGCGATCCCCGGCTTGACTACGCGGGAAGTCACTAGCGATGCATGACCGGGGAGTGGTGATTATTGGTGCCGGCCCGGGCCGGACAAGTCTGCCGCGCTGAGCCTGAAGGACAAGGGGATTCGGCCAGTGCTCGTCGATCGAGCTGATGCGGTGGCTGCGTCGAGAGGCGCCCGGCCTTTCCGACCCGTGGTCGAACACATTGACCCGCACGCGCGCGAGGACGGCGTCGATCTACGGCTCAACACCACGGTTGAGCGGATCGACCGCGGTTCGGCGGGATGACGATCAGGACAGGCGTTGAACGTGAGCGCACGGTGAGCAGATCCAAGTCGCAGCAACCCAATGTGATGGCACGGTCACGCGGTCAGATCCACCCGCAGCGCCAGGTGCTCATTGAGTATTCGGCGCAGGGCGGCGTCCATCGGATGTGCGGACGCGAGGTCGCGGCCCAATCGGCTGTCCACCGCGGCTACCGAGCCCTCATGCAGTTCGGCGGTGTTGACCTGATCGACGAACGGATCGAACAATGCGGGCGGGGTAGCCAGGTAATACAGCGCCCGGCGCGACTGGCTCAACCCCGCGGCATACATTAGCCCGTGTTGGGTGATCACGAAGAGTTCCGAGGTGATCGTGGCGTTCGTGGTTTCGGCTTCGGCCCATGCCGTTGCGGCGCACCGGGTCTGTGCCAATTTGTCGGGAACGTCGTCAGACAGAGTGAACAACCTTTCGACGAGCGCTCCACCCGTTCGCGGATATGCATCGATAGCGAGTCTGAAGAACCGCTGGAAGATCTCGCCGAAGAAGTCGTGCCGTTGCTCGGTCATCGCAGCTCCCAGGTTTTGGACCGACTCCTCAATTGTGCGCCCATACTCTGAGGTGAGCACCGTGAAATTTGTGGCCGCAGCATGTCTAGCTCCTCACCCGTCCCGCATACCGGGCGTACGGGCCACCTTGCCCGACAGAACCGGCGCGAACCTCCGCACCGTAGAACGAAGTTGTGGCGTTCGAATCGACCTCGGCGCACCAACGTCACCCGGCCGCCCGGCACTCCAGCTGAGCGAGTCGCCCGCTCCGGGCGTCGAACGTTGCAGAGACGGGGCCCTTTCTCTGGTGCAAAGGTGGGTTAGGTACGAGTGCGAGGAGGCCCGTGGAGGGCAAACGATTGCTTTTGCTTATCGTCGTAGCCGGCGTCGCGGGCTTGGCGGCATGTGGCAACACGACCACCGCACCCGCGGAGCCGCCCTCGATCGCCAGCGAGCCGTTCGGTGAGGTGGATGGGACCCCGGTGATGCGCTACACGCTCACCAACGGGTACGGCATGCGCGTGCGAATCCTGACCTACGGCGGCATCATTCAGTCGATCGAGGTCCCCGACCGCGCCGGACACGTCGGGAATGTGGTGCTGGGCTTCCCGACCCTGGACGGCTACCTGAACAACACGGGATCCGCCAAGACCTACTTCGGCGCGATCATCGGCCGCTATGGCAACCGGATCGCCAAGGGGGCATTTTCGTTGAACGGCAACGAGTATCACCTGCCGACTAACAATAACGGCAACAGCCTGCATGGCGGCACCGCGGGCTTTGACACCAAGGTATGGCAGGCCGGCCAGCAGCACGATGGCGACAGCGTGGGCCTCAAGCTCCAATATGTAAGTCCCGCAGGCGAAATGGGCTACCTCGGCACGCTGACGACAACCGTCGCCTACACCCTGAACCGGAAAAACGAACTGCGCATCGACTACCACGCAACCACCGATGCGCCGACCGTGATCAACCTGACCAATCACAGCTACTTCAACCTGGCGGGTGAGGACGCGCTCGATATCTACGACCACAAGGTCACCATCGATGCCGACAACTACACGCCAACCGACCCCACCCAGATCCCGACCGGCCAGATCGTCCCGGTGCGGGGCACACCGTTCGATTTCACAGCACCGACGGCGATCGGCGCGCGTATCACCGCCAACGACCCGCAGCTGTTGCTGGCCAACGGTTACGACCACAACTGGGTGATCAACCGCGGCGACAACACCGGGCTGGTGCAAGCGGCCAGGGCCGAGGACCCGAAGTCTGGGCGCACGCTGACGGTCTCCACCACCGAGCCCGGTGTGCAGTTCTACACGGCCAACTTCATCGAGGGGGCGTTCACGGGCACCAGCGGGCACGCCTACCGGCAGGGCGCGGGATTCACGATGGAGACCCAGCACTACCCGGACTCGCCGAACCACCCGAACTTCCCGACGACCACGCTCAACCCGGGCCAGACCTACGATTCGACGACGGTTTTCGCCTTCGGCACGCAATGAGAGGCGGTGCCGGCGCCCTCGGTCGGAGAATGTCCCGGTCACAGCGGTAATTTGCGTTGCGCCGGGGGTGGGCGGCTTTAATCGTGATGAACTCTCGCAGCAACTACGAGGAGCTTTTGATGACCTATCGCCGCCTGGCTTTGCCGCTCGGCGCGGTGGTGGCGGCGGCGGCAGCCGTCATTCCCGTCGCGGCCCATGGCGAGCCGCCGACGAAGTGCCTGACCAACACCCAGACGGGCAAGCAGGTCTACGTGCCCTGCGACCTGCTCAACGCCGGCGCCAATTTCCCGCCGGGGCAGCGTTGCCCACCACCGCTCGAGCAGTACCCGAAGGACGTGGCGGACTGGTGTGGCGAAGGGCCGGGCCTGGCGAGTACCACGCCCACGACTCCGACCAGCCCGACGACCCCCACGAGCCCGACGACTCCCACGAGCCCGACGAGCACGACGAAGCCGACGAGCACGACAAGCCCCACGAGCCCCGCGACCCCGACGACGACCCCAACGGCCCCCACCACCGCGCCGGGCGCCCTGAAAACGGCGGGCCCGGGCGATACACAGTGACGAATCCCTAACCCGGCGGCGCGGTCACGACGATCGATTCCTGCCCGATCTTCCAGGCGGTCATGAACGTATCGACGCTGACCTCCGTGTTGGCGTGATCGGCGTAGGGGTCGTTCAGGTGAACGACATCCTTGTTGGTGTCGATCCCGGTGACCACCAGCAGATGATCGGCCGACGTGCGCTGGTCGTTGGAGCTCAGGATCGTTCCGGAGTTGACCCAGGCGATGACCTTCCGGTTCGCACCCAGGTACTGCTCGAGCGACGACATCCCCACCTCTTCGGGGTGCTTGTCGTAGGTCATGCGCGATTTGATGCCGTAGTGGTCGAGCAGCACCACCGTGTCGGCCATTTCGATGCCGCCGTTCGGGCCATCGTGGGCGGGGTCGCCGGTGGGGGCGTAGATCGGGCCGTCGCGGATCGACGAGGGCGTGTGCTGTGCCAGCTTGATGATCTGCTGCTCGGTCGGGGAGTGGCCGGTGACCTCCCCGACCACGTCGGCCACGGACGCCAGCCCGCAGTTGTCCTCGTACGACTGCTGCTGCCAGAACTCGGCGGCGCCGCCGGGGTCGCCGTACACACCGCTGGCAACCGCCGTGGCCCTCGGCGAGCCGGCATCAGTCCGGCCAGTTCCAGCGGTAGCTGACGTCGCCGCCGCGCGCATCGACGACGACGGGGCACTGCACGAAGACAACGTCGATAAGCTCGCGATACCGATGCAGACGGCCGCCAGGGCGCCGGGTAGCGCAGTCGCGGACCGAGAACCCAACACGTTGCCTCGCAAAGATCGGCCGAACTACCGATTGGTCAGCAACGTAGCACCGTCAGCAAACCCGCGCAGCGCAATCAGACGCGCCGGCGAACCTCAGTTCCCGGCCTCGATCGCCGCGACTCTTGCCGCCGCGTCGGGTCCGCAGAACCGCTGCAGGTCCACCCCGCCCGCGGCCAGCAGATCGTCGATGCGGCGTTTGAGGTCGCCCGACGACAGGTGCGCATACAGGTTGGCGCCCGGACAAGAGGTCGACGCGAGGTCCCGATGGCCCGCCAACGTGGTGGTTGCGACGCGAAAAGTCTGGGCGGCCCATGCGAACGCGCGCGCCGCTCCGACGAGCTGCGCCTCGGGTACAACCTCTTGATCGAAGTCGCCCTCGCAGAGGACCAGGAAATGGCCCGTCGTGTCGTAGTCCGTCGCCGTGTCGCCGGCAAGCTCGGTGCTCCGCAATTCGTAGATGTTGCCGTTGCGGTCGACCCCGACGTGGTACGCGATGTCGATCCATCCGTGTTGATCCTGGTGGTAGCGCTGGTCCGCGCGGAGGTGGCCCGGGGCGTTGCGGTTGTCGCCGAGGACGACCGCCTCGTGGTGCAGAGTCATCCGGGTGATGGTGTGCGGCCTGCCCCCGGCGCGGGCCGGCCGGGCGCCCCACGCCTCCCGGCACAGCAACAGGGCCGAACTCGCAGCGGCCAGGCGGGCATCCGCCGTCGACCCCACGTCCGTCGGTGTGGTCTTCGCGCGCGTGCCGACCACGGCCGCCGCGCCGACGCTGCCGGCCAGCCCCAGCATCCGGCGGCGGCTGACGACGACCGGCCGGCTCGACGCGGGCTCACACACGCCTCACCACGATACGGGGATCGCGGCTGCGCAACGTGGCGATCGCGGCGACCACCCATGGTCACGAGACGGTAACGCTTGCATGCCGCAGCCCGAAAGACACGGTGTGGCAAGAGGCAACATGACGAGGCAAGTCAAGGTTGTCGCAGTGGTCTCGCTCGGCGCCTTGTTCGCAACGACTCCCGGAACGGTTGGCGTCGCCGCCCGCGCGGACGGATCGGGGTGGGCACTGTACAGCGGCGTGAACCGGCTTCGTCAGGACTGCGGGCCGATCGCCCAGGACCCGCGTCTGACCGATGCGGCGCAGCGGCACGCCGACGACATGCTCAGAAACGGGGTGAACGGCCACATGGGTTCGGACGGCTCTTCACCGCAGACGCGCATCACGGACGCGGGCTACCGCACCCCCTACAGCGGTGAGGTCGTCTTCTGGGGTACCGGGTCCGCCGCGAACCCCAACCAAGCGCTCGACTTGTGGATGCAAAGCCCGCCACACCGGGGAATCATTCTGAACTGCGCTTACACCGCGGCCGGCTTCGCCACCGCCTCGGACGGCAACAAGATGACAGTGGTCGGCGACTTCGCCGCCTGAAACGGTTCGCATGGCCGCGAGGCCCATGAGAGTTGTTGACTAGCAGGTGTATTCGTGGGGCCGATTGCGTTGGAACCGTCCGCGCAAACTTGGATGGCTCGCCGAGAACCGCACTACGCTTTGCCGGTAGGAGAACAAGTCGGGAGGCGTGGCGATGGGACCGGCCGGCAGGGTTGGCGACAGCTCGCTTGACGGCTTGCCCTTCGGTCGGCGGAAGGTCGTCGCCGTTGGAGCCGTCGTGCTCGCGCTCGTGGCGGGGTGCGGGCGTGGGCAGGCGTCGCACCCGGTGGCCACCGACACCCGGCAGCTCGCGCAGGTGCCGGCCACAAAGCCGCCCGGTTCCCCGGCCGCTAAGCCGCCCGGACCCGAGTTCGCGCCTGTCGTCAAGCTGATCGACGACGCTATCGAGGCCAACAGGCTGCCCGGCGCGGTGGTCCAGATCGGCCACGGCGGCACCGTCGTCTTCGATCAGGCTTTCGGCTCGCGCAAGCTCCCGGGCGAACCGGGGTTGGACGGATTACCCGCGCCGGCCGAGCCGATGACCGAGGACACCATCTTCGACCTGGCGTCGTTGACCAAAAGCCTCGCGACGGCGACCGCCGTCATGCAGCTCTACGAGCAGGGCAAGGTTCAGTTCGACGATCCCGTGCAGCGGTATCTGCCGGAGTTCAACCCGGCCAACGATCCCCGGCGCGCCAACGTGACGGTTCGAACCTTGTTGACGCACACCTCGGGCGAGACGGGCGACGTCGAACTCAAGGATCCGTGGGGACTGGACACACCCGACAAGGGCGAGGGCGTTCATCGTGCGCTCACGACTCCGCTGGAGTCGAGTCCCGGCGCATCTTTCCGCTACTCGGATATCAACTTCATCCTGCTCGGCGCGCTCGTCGAGAAGGTCACCGGCGAGGCGGAAGACGTCTACGTCGGCGAACACGTATTCGCGCCGCTGGGCCTGCGGGACACTCGTTATCTGCCGCTGGCCAAGGCATGTGGTCCGCATGCGGTCAGGGGGGCCGCGGTGGGGCCGGTACCCCAGAAGACGACCTCACCGCTGTAGGGGG